>JBGCDG010000060.1:0-4649 GCA_045105195.1 Roseobacter sp.
CATGGTGGTCTCTTTGAGGTCTTTGGCGTCCATCTCGCCCAATCCTTTGAACCGTGACACGTCAATCTTGCCTTTGCCGCCGAGGCCCTTCTCCAGCCACAGGTCTTTTTCCGGCTCGTCCAGACAGTAAACGCGCTTGGCCCCTTGTGTCAGCCGGAACAAAGGCGGGCAGGCCAGATACAAGTGCCCCGCGTCGATCAACGGCCGCATCTGGGTGAAGAAAAATGTCATCAGCAGGGCCGCGATATGCGCGCCGTCCACATCCGCGTCGGTCATAATGATGATCTTGTCGTAGCGTAGATCATCAAGGTTAAACTTGGTGCCCATGCCACAACCGAGCGCTTCACACAGGTCAGAGATTTCGGCATTGGTGCCGAGTTTTGAAGAGGCCGCGCCCAGCACATTAAGGATCTTGCCCTTGAGCGGCAACAGCGCCTGCGTGTTGCGGTTGCGCGCGCCCTTGCCGGAACCGCCTGCAGAATCGCCCTCCACGATGAAAAGCTCCGTGCCGGCGCGCTCTTTCGAGGTGCAATCAGTCAACTTACCGGGCAGGCGCAGTTTTTTCGTGGCAGACTTGCGCGCAGTTTCTTTTTCCTGACGGCGGCGCAGGCGTTCTTCGGCCCGCAGCACCAGAAAATCGAGGATTGCACCGGCTGATTTCGTATCGGCCGCCAGCCAGTTGTCAAAGTGGTCGCGCACGGCCCCTTCGGTCATCTTTTGGGCAATTTCGGACGAAAGACGGTCCTTGGTCTGGCCCACAAATGCTGGCTCCGCGATAAAGCACGACACAAGAGCGCAACCACCGGACATCAGATCTTCGCGCGTGATCTGGCTGGCCTTACGGTTGTTTGTAAGTTCGCCGTATGCCTTGATGCCCTTAAGGATCGCCGCCCAAAAACCGGCCACATGTGTGCCGCCTTCGGGCGTCGGCACAGTGTTGCAATAGGATTGCAGGAAGCCATCGCGTGATGGCGTCCAGTTGATCGCCCATTCGACCTTGCCTGCCTCGCCGAATTTCTCTCTGAAATCAACAGTGCCCGCAAAGGGCTGTTCGGCGTAAGTAGTTGCTGTTCCAAGAGTTTCCTTGAGATAATCAGACAGGCCACCGGGGAAGTGAAAGCTGGCTTCTTGCGGGGTATCGCCGTCTGCGATGGCCGATTTCCAACGGATTTCAACGCCGGAGAACAGATAGGCCTTGGAGCGGATTGAATTGAACAACCGCGCTGGTTTGAAACGGTGGGAACCAAAGATTTCCGGGTCCGCGTGAAAAGTTACGGTTGTGCCGCGCCGGTTCGGGGCGGCACCTACTTTTTCGACCGGACCCAGTGGTATTCCGCGGGAGAACCGTTGTTCAAACACTTGCCTGTCGCGCGCGACCTGTACGACCATACTGTCGCTCAGCGCGTTGACCACCGAGGCACCCACGCCGTGCAAGCCTCCCGATGTTTCATAGGCCTTGCCGGAAAACTTACCACCAGCGTGGAGCGTACAAAGGATCACCTCAAGCGCGGATTTGTCAGGAAATTTTGGGTGTGGGTCGATCGGAATGCCCCGGCCATTGTCACGGACGGTCACTGCGTAATCTTCGTGAAGCTCTACCTCGATCCGGTTGGCATGGCCAGCCACGGCTTCGTCCATCGAGTTGTCCAACACCTCGGCGACAAGGTGGTGCAAGGCACGCTCATCGGTGCCACCGATGTACATGCCGGGGCGTTTGCGAACGGGTTCGAGACCCTCCAGCACTTCGATGGAAGACGCGTCGTAGTCTTGAGTTTCTGTCTTGGACAGCAGATCATTTGCCATGGGTGCTCGGCCTCTTTGGTCTCATTGCGCGCAGTATGGCAGAGCGGCGGGTGCGGGGGAAGGGTGCAAGGGAGGCAAAGGGAGAGCGGGATTGCCACAAACCTGAGCAAAATAGCACGATTATGGTGCCGTTTAGATTTTGTTTTTGACGCCAGCCATCGGGCCGTGCAGAGGCTGCGCACATACAAGCGGAGAAACCCATGAACGAGTCGGTGCCAATGCAGTCTCAGCGTCTGTCGAGCTTGCCCGACTGGGCTTACTTGCTGCGCGAATTCTATGATCTTTACCGCTATCTCCCAGCGGGGGGCAGTGATCGCATCCGCAGTCACCAAAGACAGTCCCGCGAGGCCATAAACCGGGTAATCAAATCGAATGCGCCTGTCGTTCTGCAAGAAAGAGCGGACAAACCGGTGACGGCCCATTTGCGTCGGGCCATCGATCAGGGCCTGGATGACCGAATGAAGTATCTGCTGCGTTCGGTAGAGGCGGTATCAGGTCTGCTGTCCTGGCAATATGGATATGAGAAAGTGCCGCGTGGTCTTGCGACAAAATACGCTTACGCCGAAATTGCTGGCCCGGCTGGACCGGTGCAGACGACTGAGGTCATTCTTGGCCTTGTACTTTTCGCGCCCGACTGCACGTATCCGGCGCATGCGCACCGGGGGATTACCGAAAGCTACGTGTGCCTTTCGGGGTCCGTTTCAGAAAACCACCAAGGGGTCTATGTGCCGGGTTCGATGATTTTCAATCCACCCGAACATCTGCACAGGATCACCGTCAGCAGTCGAGATCCGGCATTGCTTGCTTACTGTTGGTTGGGCAGCAAGGAAGATCTGATCAACCAAAAAATGGATTTCACGCGATCTCCCCGATCAGTTTAGGGGGTCTCTTTAGAAAGGGGGATAGCCGCCCGTGTTACGCTGAACACGTTATTCCCCTTCGCGCTTGGTTTCGAACCGTAGACCCCGTGCTGTGCGCGGCGCGAACCCGACCCAATAGGTATGGTCTTCTGTCGGTTTGGCCTCTTCATCCAATGCTATGACGCCATCTTCACCATTTGGAATGAGCTCCAGAAACGGTCGTTTGCCCACGTCTCCCTTGAGATGCAAGCCAAAGAAGGCCGTCGAGAAATGCTGCGCAATGTTGTTCATCCTTACAGTATCCCATACGGGATCTGCGTAATGATCAAACGGGCTGAAATCGAGATCTTCCGACGTAGCCCAAGCTTCGCGTGGCGCAGGCATTGGGGCGGCGGTGTTATGGTTGCCGTTGATAAAGGTCAGCAAGTGTCGATCGACCCCTGTTGCCTCGTCGAAAATCGTGCGGATTGCTTCATACACTGAAACATCATCCGCGCTGCCAGCCATAAAGAGCGTGGGCACCCGCAAGCCAGACAATCCCCAGGCATCCCAGAGGCCTGCGTTGCGCCCCCACGGGCCAATCGCGATCACCGCACGCACGCGCGGATCAAACAGCGCTTCATGGCTTTCAGAGCCTGCAAGATAACGCGACAGCAGCCCGTTGGGCACGCCCCAGTTGAATTCCGTTGCCTCTTGCGTGACGCCCGCGCCGCCAAACACAAGTGCGCCGTAGCCGCCCATGGAATATCCTATGATACCAACAACATCGCTATTGACGATGCCGCTCAAAGGCCCGGTCTGAGCTGCCATGTGATCGATGACGGCGGCGATGTCCAAAGGTCGGTTCAGCAAGGTTGAACCAAAAGTGGTTTGGTCTGCGTAGGTGCTGTCCGTGTGATCGATCGAGACCGTGACAAATCCCTTTGACGCCAGATTTTCAGCCAGCGGGGACATCAGATACCGGTTGCCAGGATAGCCGTGGCTCAGGACGACGAGCGGATAGGCTGTGCCTTCAGCTACTGCGGCATCGCGGATCGCTCGGCCTGTCAAGGTTACTTGCGTTACGCCGTCGCGCAGATTGGCGGTATACGCACCGCGCGTGTCTGCACTCTGCGCCGCAGGGTACCAGACTTCCAGCGTCAGGGGCCGGTCATATCTAGGGTTCGTGTCGTCTTTTATGGCCGTGACGTCGATCTGGTCGGGAATGGATATGGACAGGGTGCGCACACCGACGGGCAAAGTGCCGTATTCGGCGAGTTGCGGCGCATCAGGACGTATCTGGTCGATTGGATTCGCGAACGCAGGTGTCACCAACAAAGCAGCCATTGCGGCTTGTCGGGTCAGTTTCTTCATTTTCGCGCTCCAAATTTTGCCCGTGATGTATAGGCATCTTTACAGTGGCAGGTTTTTGCCGATTTTCAAGAAATTATAGGGGAATAATTGCCGATTTCCTTCTTCTCAAACGCTGTACTGGATTCTCGTTAAAGGTGTATACCATGTGCGCCGCTTGGCAAAAAGTCTTGTAGGTATGATTGCCGGACTATCATTCGCTTCTCGAGAGGCGTAAGCCCATTCTATGCAAAAAGCGGTGTCATATCCTCAGCATATTCGGGCGATACTGACGCTTGGACTACCTCTGATCGGTGGACATCTGGCGCAGGTGGCAATCGGAATTACGGATACCGTAATGCTGGGTTGGTACAGCGTGGAGGCCCTTGCTGCGGTCACCTTGGGGTCCACCTATTTTTTCGTTTTATTTATCTTTGGATCGGGGTTTGCCTGGGCCATTATGCCCATGGTGGCTTCTTTTGCGGCGGAAGGGGATGAGATCGGTCTGCGACGCGCCACGCGCATGGGTCTTTGGTTAAGCCTTGGGTTTGGGCTTATTGCTTTGCCGCCAATGATCTGGTCCGAAGCGATCCTGAAGCTGATCGGGCAGGGGGACGCAGTGGCTCAAGGCGCCAGCAGCTATCTCGAACTTGCGGG
>JBGCDG010000061.1:0-9097 GCA_045105195.1 Roseobacter sp.
AGGATATTATTGTAGTACCAGATCAGCTTGATGTTGGTCTCGTTCGCATCCGAACCAGATAGGCCGAAATACACCTTCGACATATGATCTGGCGCACGGTCCAGCACCATTTTTGCCAGTGTGATGGACGCTTCGGTACCATGCCCCACGTAGGAATGATAATAGGCCAGCGTGCGAGCCTGTTCCGCCATCGCCTCGGCGATCTCTGACCGTCCGTAGCCGACGTTCACACAGTAAAGTCCCGCGAAAGCGTCCAGCAAGCGGGTGCCGTCCCGATCTTCGATGTAGCACCCCTCACCGCCGGTGACGATACGCTGGGGCAGATCACCCCGGGCAAAATCCGCCAGGTGGGTTGAAGGGTGAAAGAAGTTTTCCCGGTCCCATTGGTCCAGTTGGTCGTTTTTCAGCATGAAAATGCTCCTGTGGCTTGCATCTCACCTTTATGCCGGAGCTCAGCGTGCAGATGGGTTTATGAATGCAAGATCCAGTCAACCAAATCCGCATGCGTTTGACCAGCCTGCGCGCCCCGATTGCGCGCATTTTTCCAGGACACAGGACCCCATTTTACGGTTCCAGACACCCCGAGACAGCCCAAAGGCGCGATTGCACCGATCAATAACCACGACATCGCCAAGAAACGGGCATTATGGCATTGCAACTTGGCATTGACCGTATACCTCAATGCCACAGAGAGGAGATTTTGATGACACGCAAGATACTCTTGGGCACAGCATTGGTCCTGATGGCGGGCTGCGCATCCGTGGCAAACGAAACATACAGCACGATCTTCGTGAACGGACGCGAAACGGACTTGCGATCCCGCACAGTGATCGAGGGCGATCGAACATACGTCAGCCACGCGGTAAGGTCGCGCAGCGGGTCGTTTAAAACCTGCGAACCAGATCGACCGGGTTCATGCGAGCAGGCAGCGCGATCAAATGCTGGCGGTAAAGACCGTTAGGGCAAGTTCTTTTTGCGACGTCAGCGTAATGCAGACTCGGCCAGCGCGCCAAAAATCGTATCAGCATGGTCACGCAGATAAATGCGCAGCCAGGGCGTGAACTTTTCCGGTGTGTTGGCAACAGCGTCCAGAAGCGCGCTGAAACGCATCCAATTCACCGCCATCACTTCATCCGGGTTTGGCGCCAGTGGCATGTCGTCATCTGCTTCGGCGACATAGACATCGACCACCTCATGTTCGATCAGGCCACCGCCCACGTCCGCACGGTATTCCAGATGATGGCGGTGTAGAGGCGAAAGCCCCCTGATGCCGAGTTCCTCGTCCAGACGTCGCTGGGCACAATCAAGCGGTGCTTCATCCCAAGTCGGGTGCGTACAACAAGTGTTCGTCCAAAGACCCGGAGTATGGTATTTTCCCATCGCGCGTTGCTGCATCAGCACCGCGTCCCCTTTCAGCACGAACACCGACACAGCCTTGTGGCGCAGGCCCTTCACGTGGGCCTCCAGTTTTTCCACTGGTGTCAGTTCGCCGTTCACCCAGGTCGGGATCATGATGGTCATACGCGTGTCGTTGCCACAATGCCCGTCAGATGTGCAAGGTTTTTCAGCCCGATCCGGAGGTGCGCCAGAGGATTGGCCCGGACCAGTTTTTTGTTCATGTAAGCTTCAAAAGTAAGCCGCTGCACATCGACATCGTGGCAGAGCGAGACAAACCGTTCGCGCCGTTCATCACTGCGGTAATAGGCGTTCTGCATGGACCCCAGCACGCGAAAGACCATCTTGTGCTCTTTCATGAAGAGTTGTCGCGCCAGTTTCAGATCCTTGACGCGACCCGAGGCAAGCGTCGCGGCACAGGCCGTCGCTGCCACCCGGCCGCCGACCATCGCATAGTAGATACCCTCGCCCGAGCTTGGAGCCACAACACCTGCGGCATCCCCTGCCAGCAAAACATCCTTCCCATTGTCCCAGCGATCGAGCGGACGCAGCGGGATGGGTGCGCCCTCGCGGCGCAATGTTTCGCAGCCTTCAAGGCCCGACGCTTGGCGCAACGCAGCTGTTGCATCCTTGAGGTTCACCGAAGAGATTTCCGTTCCCATACCAACGCTGGCACTGTCCCCATGCGGGAAAACCCAACCGTAGAAATCCGGCGAGATCGCCCCATCATAGATCACATCGCATCGCGTGGGATCATAAATATCAGTCTTGGGCGGGGCCTTGATGATCTCGTGATAGGCAAAGACCAGCGGCACCTTGTCCGCGTCCTTGACCTCGGCCAAACCAACGCGGGATTTCGCGCCATCTGCGCCGATGACCAGCTTGCAGGCCAGTTCGCGTTCCTCCTGCGTGGCCTTGTCGCGGTAGATGACAACAGGCGTGCCCTCGGGCCGCTCAATTCGAACAAATGTGCCCGTGAAGTATTCGGCACCAGCCTCTGCTGCGCGGGCGCGTAAAAACGGGTCAAAGTCCTTGCGGTCGACCATGCCGACAAAACCATTCTCGATCGGGATATCCACCGAGCGGCCCGTGGGCGAGATCATCCGCGCCGTGTTCACCTTGGCCAGCAGCTGGTCTTCGGTGATGTGGAAGTCTTTCATTAAGGCAGGCGGGATGGCCCCGCCACACGGTTTGATCCGTCCTTCGCGGTCCAGCAACGCAACCTTGTGACCAGACTGGACAAGATCCAACGCGGCGGTCGCACCACTTGGTCCGCCTCCGACAACGACGACATCATACATAATTCACTCTCCCGGCATCATGACGGGAACCGCTTCGGCGTCCCGCGTGGGTGAAGTCAGCCGCAGGGCGAGCGCCGCTGCGATCAAGAAAACAAGTCCTTCAAAGGCAAACACACTGCCATAGGCCAGCGCGTCCTGGGGCGTCAGCAGACGCATGACATCGACCATGGCCGTGCCTGCAAAGGACCCCAAACCGAAAGCGATCGCCTGTGCGGCTCCAAAGAGCCCCATGCGCAGACCTTCGCGTCCACCACCACCTTCGCGAGCGAGGCCCATCATCGCGCCAATCGCCGCCACAGCAAAAGCGCCATTGGCCAGGCCGAGCATGAATATATTGGCCCCCAGCGGCCAGGTCGCAGCCTGCGTGCCGCCATAGGCCAACCCCATGAGCGAAATACCCGAAAGCACGCATCCACCTACAACCCAAACGCGTGTTGGCACGACACACCAGCGCGACAGCACCGTACCGCCCAGCAGCACGGCCAGCATACCCATCAGCGCACCCCCGTGGTGCATGCCGCCAAGCTTGGTGCTTTCACCTACAGTCATGCCGAACACATGACCCGCGAAGGGTTCTAGGATCAGGTCTTGCAGATTGTAGGCCAGCATCGAGGCGAAGACGAAGATGGTAAAGACCCGCACACGCGGATCGACCCATAGCTCTGACAGCACGCCGCGAAAGTCGCCTTGCCTAGGCGCCACTGTCCGTTTTTCGCCACGTTCCTGCCCCCAGACACCGAGGGTGCTCAGCACCATGGCAACCGTGCAAACGCCTAAAGTGACACTAAAGAGCCGCGCGTGGCTGTAAGGATCCAGCAAAAGGCCAGCGGTAATCCCTGTGGCGGCGAGGCCGAAAATCATCATGATCCACACGAGACTACCCGCAGGCGCCTGACGTTCAGCGCTGACCCGTGTGGAGAGCAGCGCCAGCAGGTTCGTACCCGCCGCCCCGATCCCAAGGCCGATCAGCAAAAACGACGGCACCGCAGCAGCGATGCCCATCCAGGCGACGTTCTCCATCAACCCGACGGACAAAGACGCGCCCAACGCACCAGCAGCAAGCAACGCCACACCGCCCAGGATCCACGGCGTACGCCGCCCCCCCTGATCAGCACTGTGCCCGAAACGGGGGCGTAGAAATTGCGTGCCATAATAGAGTGATACCAGCAGTCCCGGTAGGATCGCGGGCATTGCAAGCTCGACCACCATCACCCGGTTCATCGTCGCTGTCGTAAGAACTACGATTGCACCGAGGGACATTTGTACAAGCCCAAGTCGCGCAATTCCGAACCAACCCAGCATCAGCTCAACCCTCGCAACGCGACGGCGGTCACCATCATGCCGCTGATGTACAGCAGAACGCCCGTACCGTTGTACCAAGGTGCTTTTGCTTTAGGGTCCTTGAACATCACGCTCATCGCCCAGAACTGGAGGGCCAGAACCGCGCAAATGCCAAGTGCATGAAGCGGTTTGTCCCAGAAAAGCAGCAAACCCGCGACGACGACCTGCGGCACCGTCATCACCAGACAGGCGACTTGTGCCGCACGTCGCGGTCCCAGGGTGACAGGAAGGGAGTTCACACCTGTCACCCGGTCGCCTTCCAACGCTTTGAAATCATTGAGTGTCATAATGCCGTGCGCACCAACACCATAAAGCAGCGCAACAAGAATAACCTCGCCGCGTGGGGCACCTGCGCTCAGCACAGCCGCACCCGTGAACCAAGGCAAGCTTTCATAGCTTAAACCGACAAGCCCCGGTCCCCACCAACCCGAACGTTTCAAACGCACCGGTTCGGCAGAATAAGCCCAGGCGGCCAGCACACCGATCACGGTAGCGCCAAATCCCCAGGGCCCCAGTTGCCAGCCGACGAAAAGAGAAAGCGCAGACATCGCAAGCGCTATCCACAGGCCCCAACGGCCCGGAATGCGTCCTGACGGGATCGGGCGGTCAGGTTCGTTTATGGCGTCTACGTGGCGATCACACCAATCGTTTGCCGCCTGGCTCATGCCGCAGACAATGGGTCCAGCAAGGATGACGCCCAGCAAAATCAGTATCCACTGGCCGGAAGGCGTCACGCCCGAAGAGACCACACCGCAGAGATAGGCCCACATTGGCGGAAACCAGGTGATGGGTTTGATCAGCCGCAGCGCGGCCGCAGGTTCAGGGAACCGACGCGAATGTATGATTTCCGTGACAGACATGTGTCAACTATGGCTGACACTTTGAGTCGGTGCAAGAGCCTGAAAGCCGCCGATTTAGCCGTTTTTGCTCAGCAACCCGTATTTACGCAGCTTCACATAAAGGCTTTGGCGCGACAGCCCCAGCATCTCGGCTGCGGCGACACGGTTGTTTTTGGTCAGCTCAACGGCTGTCTCAATACACATCTTCTCAACCACATCCGTGGTTTCGGCCACGATATCCTTGAGCGAGGCAGAACCTACAAGATCCATCACATTGCGCGCAGGTTCCGCCGGCACATGCGACATTGATCCGCTTCCAACCGCCGCACGCGCGCTCTCCGCTCGACTTACATCGCGGAAGATGCAGCCGATCGCAGGCACATCGCTATCGACCAGATGCGTGGCAGAAATTTCAACTGACAGCCGATTGCCAAGATCATTGATCAGGCGCGTTGCATAGATCCGCATGTGTCCTGACCGTTGCGGCTGCTCTGTCAACACCGACAGGTCGATCTGACCGCGCCCCAGAAAATCACCCAGACTACGCCCGACCACATCTGACAAATGCGCAGCACCGACGAGATCAAGATATCCTTCGTTCACCGAGATTATGACCCCCTTGGGTGACATAAACAGCATCGCATCACTGCCCGACCTAAAGAGTTGCAGCGCATGTTCCGAGGCTGTGTCGAGGGCGGCGGCCTTGCCGGTCTCGCTCATCAGACGACACATCAGAATACGCTGGCCCCCTGCGCGGAAAATCACCGGGTGCAACAACACGCGCGCATCGGTCCGCGTCGCGATCACAGTAACTCGGCCCTCATCCTCGGTCATTGTAGCGTTCATCAACGCCTCGGTCAGCTCAACATTGGCACGGTCCGAGAAATGCTGCGCAAAGGAACTGCCGCGCAGCGCCTCGACACTGAGCCCCAACAGCGTCGCCGCAGCATCATTGGCATCTTCGACCCGACCCGACTGAACAGAAACGAATGTAATGGCCTGCGCACTGTTGCTCAGTAACACGCGATACCGCGCATCAAATTCACGCCGCGCCTCGTAGCCTTGCTCTAGCGCGATCTGCGCCTGGACCAGCTGTTGCTGCGTTTCCGCAATAGGGCGTAAATCCCGACCAAGCAGCAAAGCGGCATTCTCGTG
The DNA here is from genome assembly GCA_045105195.1 of Roseobacter sp. GTDB lineage: Bacteria > Pseudomonadota > Alphaproteobacteria > Rhodobacterales > Rhodobacteraceae > Roseobacter. The sequence goes on from JBGCDG010000061.1 coordinate 6,032, forward strand.
CCCAAAGCGGTGGAATGTGTAGCGTACCGGGTATTGCCAAACCGCATTGTCACTATGGTTAAGCTCGAGCTGCTTTTTCGGAACTTCACCGGCCAGATAGACTTTATGGGCCGCTTCGAATTTCGGCACGGATTCGCGGGTCAGGAAGTCAGTAACTGCGCGACCTTCCCAGTGGTTCAAGTTGCCAAAGGAGTCGCTGTGGGAATTCACCACAACCGACAGAACGATGCCTTCGGCCGAAACAACCAGTGCAATATCCGACGCTGCGGCGACAATGCTGCTCAGAAACTCCGGCTCGATCAGCGGGACAGAACCGCTGGACCAGAAACTACTTCCGCCCGTTGTCATAGCGGTGGCGCAGGCCGTCTGCGTCGTCCACAGAATGCAACCGCCTCCCCGGCGTTACTTGTCACGATATCAACACCCGTTTTCTCTAGCACGGCTTCACTGTTCAATTTGAGAGCACCACCGACCGCTAAAACTGGCGGCTCGGATACGGCGTTGCGGATCACCTGCACTGTATTGGTGATAGATCTAAGGGTCTCCCGGCGGGCACAACTCATCAGTATCAAGTCGGGCACGCCATGCATCAGCCTGGCGGTCAGAGTGCCCATGTCTTCATCAAATGACATGTCCACTTCGCAGCCCATTCGGCGCAACTGACCGGCAACAACGCTGGCCCCAAGGAAATGCTGTTCTCCCTGCGGCACCAGCACAAGCGCGTGCAACAACGTGCCGCCCGGCTTTATATCGATGACACTGACGGCCGAGGCTTCGGAAATCAGCGACTGCAGCCGCATGCTGCCAATGGTGACGTCTGCAAAGCTAATGCTGTCGTCTACCCACATCTGCCCAAGCTGTCGGGCGACCGCCGGGACATAGAGATCAATGATAGCGTCTACTGTCAAACGATAACCGCGCAATTCAACCAGCAGCGCATCGGGCAAGAACGCGCTTTTGCTTAGGACAGCACGCATAAGGTGATCCAGCACAAACTGGCGCAATCCCTCATGGGACACAGCCTGGCGGTCACGCAACACGGAGATAACAGTAGATGCAAGCGCGTCTACATGCTCCGGTCGATTGCGTTGGATACCACGCGGGTCAATTTGCTCATCCGTCGACATGGTTCTTCCCAAAGCGACTCTTCTCCTTGGAACGCGGCTGCGAGGGCGACCGCAGAGTCGATCTGCGCAAAAGGCTCTACCCTTGACAGCCAAATGTCAAACTAAATTGACAGTATGCGTTCCTTCCAAAGAGGGTTTTCACGATTCTGGCACCTCAAACTATAGCAAATTATGAATACAAGCCCTGTTTTCAGTCTTTTCAACTCAACCAGCGATGTAAATCAGGCTTTTCATGAGTGTAAGTTTTGGTTGACACTTTTTGAAAAACATCGCTACTTTCATGGCAGATGGTGAGAGAGGCGACCCCCCTGATGAATGGACAAACGGCACGACAATCGGTTCCGCCCGGCCTCTACACGGCCGAGGAACGCGCACGTCGGGATGCCACGATCTGGACCACAATCCAGGGCGTTCTCGCACCTGTGCAGTTTGCCGTGTTTCTCGTCTCGCTCCTGCTTGTGTTGCGCTACCTCTGGAGCGGCGAAGGCTACGCCGTCGCGACCGGGTCCATCTTGCTTAAGACACTGCTGCTTTACACCATCATGGTCACAGGTGCGATCTGGGAAAAAATTGTTTTTGGTCAATACCTTTTCGCACCAGCTTTCTTTTGGGAAGACGTCTTCTCCTTTGCTGTCATCGCACTGCATACAGCATATGTCTGGGCGCTTTTCAGCAGCGCACTTAACCCCGTGTCTCTGATGATCCTGGCCCTTGCGGCCTACGCAGCCTACGTCATCAATGCCGTGCAATTCGTGCTTAAGCTGCGCGCCGCGCGCCTGCAGGCCGCCGCCGCTTCCATGACGCCATCAGAGGTGCCCGCATGACCGAACTGCCACGCATCCCCACGGGCGGCGGCTGCCGCGAAGAACCGATTCTGAAGCAGCGCGGCCAACGCGAGGTGTTTTGCGGCCTGACGGGAATCATCTGGCTGCACCGCAAGATGCAAGATGCCTTCTTTCTGGTGATCGGTAGCCGGACCTGCGCGCATCTGCTGCAATCCGCGGCTGGTGTGATGATTTTTGCCGAACCGCGTTTCGGGACAGCAATTCTAGAAGAAACCGATCTGGCCGGTCTCGCGGATGCGCAAGAAGAACTCGACAAGGTGGTCGATCAATTGCTTGCCCGCCGCACCGACATCAAACAATTGTTCCTCGTGGGCTCCTGCCCCTCCGAGGTTATCAAACTTGATCTCACCCGCGCTGCGGAACGCATGACCGAACGCTACGCGCCTTCCGTCCGGGTGCTGAATTTCTCTGGCTCCGGTATCGAGACGACATTCACCCAAGGCGAAGACGCCTGTCTTGCTTCCATGGTGCCCGTGCTGCCCAAGACCGATGCGCGGCAGTTGCTGCTCGTAGGGGCGCTGCCAGATGTGGTCGAAGAGCAGGCGGTCTCCTTGCTGGAAGCGATGGGGATCGGCCCGATTAAAGTGCTACCTGCCCCACGCGCCGACAACGATCTGGGGCTGGGCGACAATACCGTCTTTGCCCTGACGCAGCCGTTCCTGGGTGACACCCATGCCGCTTTGGAGCGACGCGGTGCCCGGCACCTGCCCGCCCCATTCCCTTTCGGCGAAGAAGGCACCACCGCCTGGCTGCGTGCCATTGCCGAAGAGTTCGGCGTAGACGCGGAGACCTTTGCCCGGGTGACAGGGGCGCCGCGCGCGCGTGCCCGCAAGGCCATCGCGCAAGCCTCCGAGGCTCTGCGGGGTCGGTCGGTCTTTTTCTTCCCCGACAGCCAGTTGGAAATCCCACTTGCGCGCTTTCTCACCCGCGAGTGCGGTATGGACGCCATCGAGGTCGGCTCCCCCTTTGTGCACAAAGGCATCGTTGGCCCTGATCTGGACATGCTGGCCAAAGGCCCCGTGATCTCCGAAGGACAAGACGTGGATCTGCAGCTTGATCGCTGCCGTGCCGCCCGCCCCGATATGACGGTTTGC
>JBGCDG010000062.1:0-40082 GCA_045105195.1 Roseobacter sp.
CTTTCCGCAGGGCAGGCGCATTTCGGCCGCCCCGGACCCGGCCCCATAATCGCGGCACGCTCACGCGGCGTTGAAGCTGTCCACATCTACAACGTTGCAGCACGCAGCAACTTCGGAATTGCCGTACAGGAAGCTTCTGACGTTCAGGGCGTCGAAGGGCTGCGCGGCAAAGTGATTGGCACGGGCACCGCGGATGGCGCCGAAGTGGGCTTTGCCCGCAACGTGATGACCGGCGCAGGCATGACCGAAGGCGAAGACTATGAATTCCTGACCGTTGGTGACGGCGGCCCGGCAACGGCTGCGTTCCTCAACGGAGAGATCGACGCCTACTCCGCATCGACTGCGGACACAGCGATCCTCAACCAGCGTGGCATGGCGGTGCGTGACATCACGCCTGCGGAATTCGGACGTTTCTTCGGCAATGGCATTGCAACGATGGCGGCGACAATCGCTGATGATCGCGCATTGGTCGAAGGCTGGAGCCGCGCGTTTGCACGCGGTCACGCTTTTGCGCTGGACGACGCAAACCGCGACGCGGTGCTCAAGCATCTGGCGGATGGCAACCCTCAGGAAGGTGAAGACAAGGAATTCCAATCCGCTCTGTTTGATGCGGTGCGTTCAAAAACCATTCCGACGGATATGAGTAACGGGCTGGGTTGGTATCCTGGCGAAGTCTGGGCTGAATGGCAGGACGCTCTGGTCGCTGGGGGCGAAATCCCCGCACCATTGGACGATCTTGAAGTGGTTTGGACCAACGAGTTCGCAGCCATCGGCAACGCGGCAATCGGCGGATGAACTCTGCAGTCGCTCAAGACTACTCCGGCGCGTCTGTGGGCGCGCCGGTCTACGAACTAGCACGCGTCAGCAAGACCTATGCGCGCAACCAGGTTGTGGCGCTGGAAGATGTCAGCCTGACCCTGCGCAAGGGCAGTTTTACCTCTGTCATCGGGTCAAGCGGATGCGGGAAATCCACGCTGCTCAAGATCATGGCCGGCCTGATCCCGCCCAGCAAAGGACGCGTGGTTTTGCAGGGTCAACCTGTCAACGGCCCACGTAGGGACATCGGCATGATGTTTCAACAGGCCACACTTTTCCCATGGAAAACCGCGGTCGAGAACATCGTTCTCCCGATTGAAATCCGTGATGGAAAACCCGCCGCGACAAAAGCGATGGACAAGGCGCATGAGCTTCTTGAGATTGTTGGTCTGAAGGGGTTTGAAAACGTCTATCCAAATGAGCTCTCCGGTGGGATGGCACAACGCGCCTCGATCTGCCGCATGCTTATCACGGAACCCGCCGTTCTCCTTTTGGACGAACCCTTCAGCGCGCTCGACGAGCTATCGCGCGACATGATGAACATGGAACTGCAACGCATTTGTCGCGAGCAAGAAGCAACCGCTTTTCTCGTCACGCACTCGATCCAAGAGGCGGTGATCCTGTCGGACGAAATCGTCGTTATGAAACCACGTCCCGGGCGCCTTGCGGAAATCGTCGAAGTCGATCTACCCCGCCCGCGCACCTTGGACATGATGACGACGCCTAAATTTGGCGAGATCGTGGATTACATCCGCGGACTTCTGGACAAGGGAGAAGACATGTGAGCGACGTTCAAAACAACTCGACGTCCAACACCGATGGCGAAGACACGGTTTGGGTACAGGAAGTTGCCTTTATCGACAGTGTGCCGCGCTGGATCGCAATGACCTTTGTATTTGTGGTCTTTATCGGCACTTGGCAGATGGTCACAGCTTTCGGACTCGTATCGCCCATCATCCTCCCAACCCCGATGGAGACGCTGAAAGACATGATCTTTGTCGGTCAGAACCTCGCGACGGGAGGTTACATGCTTGGCGCGCTCTGGATCACCATTCTGGAGGTGATCTATGGGTTTGCGCTGGCCATAACGATTGGGTTTACCCTCGGCGTCATTGTCGGCGAGACGGTGTTTGGTGAAAAAGCTTTGATGCCGTACCTCGTGGCCATCGACACCATGCCAAAGGTCGCATTTGCGCCGCTTTTCGTGGCCTGGCTGGGCTTTGGCATTGAATCCAAGGTGGCACTCGCGGCCTTTATCGCAACCTTCCCGATCGTTGTCGGCACCGCTGCGGGACTGCATGCGGCAGACGAAAATGCGCGTATGCTCTTTAAAACGATGGGCGCAAGCCGGATGCAGACGCTGATCAAGATGAAACTGCCCACCGGATTGCCGCAGATCTTCACCGGCTTGAAAATCGGCGCCGTCGGCGTCATGGCGGGTGCGATCACCGGGGAATTCCTGGGGGGCGGCAAAGGCTTTGGTGAGTTGATCCGCGTCGCAGCGTCGCAATTGAACACGCCACGGGTCTTCTCTTTGATCCTGTATCTCAGCCTTGTGGGTCTGTCGTTGTACCTGCTTGTGCAATGGGCCCAGCGCCGGGTTGTCTTCTGGCAAAAAGAATCCGTAGGATCCTACGATGCCTGAGGCCAGCGTGATCTCTGCGGATGCTTTACAAGGTTTTGTGGCGCGTGCTCTTGGATCTCAAGGCGTGCCGTCAGCGGATGCGACCAAGGTTGCAGCCCTCATGGTCGAGGCGGATATCTTCGGGTACGGCACGCATGGCGTCTTTCGTCTGCGTCAATATCTTGCGCGTCTCGCAGGGGGCGGCTGCAACCCAACGCCCAACGTTGCCGTCGCACAGCAAACCATCGCGACGGCGGTGATCGATGGTGACAATGGGCTGGGTCATTTGGCCATGGCAGCTGCGCGCGATCTCGCCATTGAAAAGGCACGCGCCGCCGGCATTGGCTGGGTCGGCGTGCGGCGCGGAAACCATGCAGGTCCCCTAGCACTGTATGTGCGCCCGCAAGCCGAGGCAGGGATGCTGGGCATGGCGGCCGCTGTTGGAAGCGCAAACCACGTGCCCCCCTATGGCGGGACGGATTTACTGATCGGCACCAACCCGATTGCCTTTTCCGCCCCTGCCGAAGGGCCTGATCCCTTTGTCTTTGACATGGCGACCACGGTCGCGGCGATGGGCAAGATCAAGACGATGCTACAACAGGGCAAACCAATGCCCGAAGGCTGGATGGTCGGGCCTGACGGTCAGCCGCTGACAGACCCTGCACGCAAATCCGAAGGTTTTTTGTTGCCCATTGGTGGGCCAAAGGGCTTTGGCCTGTCTGTTGCGATCGGTCTGATCGCAGGTGTGCTGAATGGAGCCGCGTTCGGCTCTGACGTGGTTGATTTCACCAAGGACACAACGTCCTCTACCAACACTGGCCAATTTGTCGTAGCGCTCGACCCCGCCGCGTTTGGCCTTGGGGACAGCTTTGCACAGGAAGCGGCACGGATCTTCACGGAAATGCGGGCGTCATCGCCCCTTCCAGGCCATGATCCGGTGCGGCTGCCAGGTGACGGAAAAACTGCTGCAGCGGCAACACGACGTAACGAGGGCCTTGTTCTCAATCCCGCGCTCTGCACGGATTTGAACGCTCTCGCAGCAGATTGTGGACTTACGCCACCCTTTCAGTGAACGGATATCATCCCAACATACGTCATAAACAATTGCCCCGCATGGGGTTAAAGAACCCCTAGGCTTTCCAAACGGCCACAGCTCGCCGTCGCATGCGCAGCCTTGGCGCTACGCTTGATGCCCCGCCGCTTCAAAGTATCGACGGACACAGCGTTGTACGTGCTGTTCGATCAACATATCTGGATGATCCATAATTGCGCCAAATTCTAGCCCCATGAATGCTTGAGATATCAAAGTTTGCGGAATCGTTTTGGCCGTCAAAGACGCAATAAGCTCCTCGAGCGCCGAGACGACCTCTGGGTCTGACCAGTAGTACCGGATCCGATCACTGTAGCTGTAAATTTTTAACTGCTCCAACTCCGCGTCAGAGCCGCTGTAATAGGCGTTCCAATTACCGGGATTGGCATGCATGCGCTCTTTCATGACATTGCGCATGTGCGAGGGATGATCCAACCCCAGCTGATCTTCGATCTGAGCGAGTGCCCAGACTGCTTCGCGAAATCTAAAGGTCAGTTCCGGGCCCACTTTGAGAAAAAAGAAGTGGGTCTTAACCAGGTCCGCAAGGGCTTGGGTCGCTTGATAGTCGGTTGAATGCGCTTCAAAGGTCAGCCCGTCATCCGAGAGGATTGCATCGCTCAATGGACGCGCTTTTTCAGGCACAAAAGGGTAAATCGACGTGTGTCCAAAATCGACACCAGGCTGCGTGACAACCGAGACAATGCGTCCCCAGGCCGCTTGCAGACCGCGCGCTGACCAGGCTTCACGGTGGGTGCGCAGGGTGTCGCGATACCGCGCGACCGACGTGACATCCAACGCATCGGGTTCCTCTGTTTCGCCGCCTGGAATAGGAACCTCGGTCCCGATGATATAGATCAGCTTTTCCGGATCGGGCGCATGGCTTTCGGCCACGGCACAGAGATCTGCCGCGCGTTCTGCGATCTGGGCAAACGTGGGGTTTGGCTCTCCGCCGCATGCCATGCTCGCGTCCAGATGAATTTTGGTAAACCCTGCCTCCACGTAAAGCTTGACCAATTCACGCGCCTTTTCCATCGCCTGCTCGATCGGTTCGGATCTCCATGGGTTGGGCCCCAGATGATCACCACCCATGATCAGTTGCGTCATCGGAACACCGGCGTCTTTTGCCATGCCCGTTAACCAATCCATGAACACAATTGGCGTCATCCCCGTGTAACCACCTTCCTGATTGACCTGATTGCAAGTCGCTTCAATCACGGTCGGCAGTCCGGTGCTGGCAGCATAACTTAACACGGCACGCAAGACATGCGCGTTCGCCGTGCAAAAACAGGGTAATCCAATCGCTTCACCAGCGCGATTGCGCGCGATCAGATCGTGTACGAGGCTCATGAAATGGTGTCCTTTTGACCGGCTTTCGCCAGAAAATCATTGATTTCAGCTGGCTGAGAATTGCCCTCCATGGGCCCACGTCGCGTAACGGCGATGGCGCCTGCTGCATTGGCGCGCGCCCCGGCATCCGCCAAAGACGCACCTTGCGACAAAAGCGCGATGAACGTTCCACAGAAGCAATCACCGGCACCGGTTGGATCCAGTTCTACCACATGGTGCCCTTTAAAGTCGTGCCGTTCTCCACGCCCAACAATGGTCGCACCATCAGCCCCACGCTTTACGGCGATAACCTCAGCACTGGCAGTCAGCAATTTGTCAACGGCCGCATCCTCCGACAAATCAGGATATAGAAACTGCAGATCGCTGGTACTGGGCAACAGGCAATAGCTACGCTCCATCACCTCATACATCGCCTGCAACGCAGCGGGGTCACGCATCAATTCAGGCCGCGCATTGGGATCACACGTGATCCAACCCCCGGCATCTGAAACGCGCCGAACCGTATCCATAATTTTATCCCGCATGGACGTAGTACCCAACGAGGACGCCGAGACATGCAGGATTATCTCCGCTGACTGAACGCGCGAAATCGGAACTTCAAATTGATCTGCTGCTGTGTGCGCCAGGTGGAAAATGAAATCCCGGTCGCCACTGTCGTAATAGGAGACAAAGGCCGTGCCTGTACTATGACGGTTACTGACGTGAATGCCGTCTACCCCGACACCATCTTCGATTAAGCGGGTCAGGACACATCGACCAAAGCCGTCTGCTCCTACGCCGCCAATCATCTGAGTACGCGCGCCCATTCGTGCGGCCTGATCCAGAAAAATGGCTGGAGCCCCGCTTGGGTAGGGACCCGAGAACTCAGAAATTTTTTCAAGGGCGCAATTGCGTCGGTGCGACACAAACTCAACAAGGATTTCGCCAACGGTCACGATGGTTTTGGTCTTCGGCATGCGCACTCCCCAAGTAGGAGGAAAGCTATAGACAAAAACTTTACATGTGTCAAAGTACGAGGCGCGAAACGCTCGCAGATTGACAGAGACACGTAGGACTGCCGCACAAGGGGGCGCGCGAGTTGAGAGACGCTAGACCAAAAATTGCGACGATGAAAGAGCTTTCTAAGGCTATCGGGATCTCACGACCGACCTTATCTCGCTACTTCCAAGACCCCTCGAACGTGCGTCCGTCAACGTCGCGTAAAATAGAAGATCGCCTGGCCAAGGTGGATTACGTCTACAATTTCTTCGCGACCCGCCAGAATAGAAAGTCTTCAGGTCTTATTGGCGTCATTATTCCGCATTACGAAGACCTGTATTTCGCGAGTATTCTGACCGCTATCGAAAACGCTGCAAGTCAGGCCGGTTTCACAGTTATCACGCAGTGCTCCAACGGGGCTGCGGACGGCGAACCACGCGCCGTCGCGCGGCTACGTTCAATGGGTGCAGATGGCGCAATTGTAGCCCCTTTGGGGCTGCATAGCTCAACGGAGAGCTTTCGCTTGGCACGCGAAGATTTCCCGGTTGTCTTCGTGGATTCTCGTCCCGCGGAACCGATCAACGCGACAGATTTTGTGGGCACAAACAATACTCAAAGCATTGCAAAGGTTATTGAATACTTATGCCGTACCGGCGAGGCGCCAGTGTTTCTGGGCATGCCCGCCGTGACCTCCAACGCGTTCGAGCGACAGGCTGCCTACGCGTGCACGATGCAGCAACTCGGGCTGCGCTCGCATATGATTGAAGTTCAGGAACCTGTTGACGCTTGGGCCTTTGAGTCTTTCGGGCTCACGACCATGGACGGGCATTTCAGCCGACAGCAGTACACGACAGATACTATTCTTTGCGCCAATGACCGGATAGCCATCGGTGCAATTCGTGCAGCGAACAAACATGGCCTCTTTGTCGCAAAACGCAGTCACCAACCCAGTTTGCGAATCGCAGGTCATGACGATCATCCTCTCAGCCGTTTCATGTTTCCCGCGATCACGACCGCCCGCCAGGATATTGATGGCATTGGGGCGGACGCTGTGCGCCTTTTGGTGGAACGCATTCGAGAGGAGAGAAACGGCGCAGGTATCGCACAACTCAAAGGTGTCACATTGAAAATTAGGGAATCGGCGTAGCACAAGATCATCGCCCAGGTAGCAATTTTACTCGCGTAAAATAACCCTTGACCTTTACTTAACGTTGAGCGATTGTTTAGATGTTAAAAAAGGGAGGATAGCTATGACTATCAAACGCACACTGCTGAACACAGCAGTTGGCTTCGGCGTTGCGGCAGGGATCGCAACCGCAGCACAAGCCGAAGAAATCACCATCGCAACAGTAAATAACGCTGACATGATCACGATGCAGGAGCTTGCCCCGCAGTGGGAAGAAGCGACAGGCAATTCGATCAACTGGGTTGTATTGGAAGAAAACGTACTGCGTCAGCGCACAACAACAGACATCGCGACAGGCGGCGGTTCTTTCGACGTCATGTTCATTGGTGCTTACGAAACACCAATCTGGGGCGCCAAAGGCTGGCTGACACCGCTCGACGATTTCAGCGAAGACGACGACTATGATTTTGAAGACATCTTCCAGCTGGTCCGTAACGGTCTTTCAGCAGACGGCAGCGTTTATGCTGTGCCGCTCTACTCCGAGACGTCGTTCACTTACTACCGGACAGACATCTTCGAAAAAGCCGGCATCGAAGTTCCTGATGAGCAGATCACATACGATCAGTTCAAGGACATGGCAGCAGCCGCGCACGATCCAGAAAACGGCGTTTTCGGCACTTGCCAACGCGGTAAAGCGGGCTGGGGCGAAAACATGGCCTTCGTAGGTCCTCTGGCAAACGCTTTCGGCGCACGCTGGTTCGACATGGAATGGAACCCACAACTCGATTCTCCTGAGTGGAACGCGGCCGTTACATATTACGTTGACCTCGTCAGCAACTACGGTCCTCCCGGTGCATCCGCGAACGGTCACAACGAAAACCGTGCTCTGTTCAAAGACGGCAAATGCGCGACTTGGGTAGATGCGACATCGGCTGCTGGTGATGTGAAAAATCCTGAAACGTCTTCAGTCGCAGATACAACCGACTTCTTCAAAGCTCCAAAGCAGGTCACGGACAAAGGCACAGGCTGGTTCTGGTCCTGGGCGCTCGCAATTCCTGCAAGCTCCAAGAAGCCAGATGCAGCAAAAGAGTTCCTGAAGTGGGCCACATCTAAAGAGTACTTCCAGTTGGTTGGCGAAACCAAAGGCTGGGTCGCTGTACCAAGCGGCACGCGCCAATCCATCGAAGAAGACCCACGTCGCTTGGCTGCTGCGCCTTTCGCAGAAACCATTGTTGACGCGATCCTCTCGGTAGATCCAGCGGATCCAACTCTTGAGCCAGTGCCTTACACAGGCGTTCAGTTTGTTGCTATCGAAGAGTTCCAAGGCATTGGTAACTACGTAGGTCAGCAAATTGCAGCAGCGCTTGCCGGCCAGTCGTCGGTCGAAGAAGCACTGGAAAACAGCCAACGTTTCGCCGTACGCGAAATGACCAAAGCCGGTTACATTAAGTAATCCCTCCCTACTGGGCCGAAGCGCGTTGCTTCGGCCCACCCCGGGGCTCTAGCTACAACAACCCCTTATTGAGCTTTCTGGCGAGGACCTGACCTGGGTCTTTCCTCGAGTGCTGACACACTAAACTTCGTTTGGGAGGACGAACCGTATGTCTACCAAAGCTTCACGATCTTCTGCACGATTGATGATCTCCCCCGCAGTCATTCTGCTTTTGGGGTGGATGATAATTCCGCTGACAATGACGCTCTATTTCTCCTTTTTGCGATATAATTTGTTGCAGCCCGGAGAAACGCCCTTTGTCGGTTGGGAAAACTACTACTGGTTCTTCACCGACCCCAGTTTCAGCGCCGCGATGTGGAACACGCTGATCCTTGTCGGTGGCGTCCTGACCATCACGACTGTTGGTGGGATCTGTTTTGCTCTCTTGTTAGACAAACCCATGTTCGGACAAGGCGTGATCCGGATTATGGTTATCGCTCCGTTCTTCGTTATGCCAACGGTTTCCGGCCTCGTATGGAAAAATATGTTCATGAATCCTGTGAATGGGATCTTTGGACAGATGGCGACGGGGATGGGCTTCCAACCCATTGATTTCTTTGGTCAGTACCCGATGGCATCGGTCATCTTTATCGTCTCCTGGATGTGGTTGCCGTTTGCAACGCTGATCCTGCTGACAGCGCTTCAGTCGCTCGATCAGGAACAGTTGGAAGCAGCTGAAATGGATGGTGCAAGCTGGGCAAGTCGCTTCTGGTACATGATGCTTCCGCACATGTCGCGTGCGATCACGGTTGTCATCCTGATCCAGACGATCTTCCTTTTGTCCATCTTCGCCGAAATTCTCGTGACCACCAATGGCGGTCCAGGCGTTGCAACCACCAACCTGACCTATCTGATCTACGTTTCGTCGCTCCTGCAATATGATGTGGGTATCGGCAGCGCAGGTGGTGTCGTCGCAATCATACTTGCCAATATCGTCGCATTCTTTCTGATGCGGATGATCGGCAAGAACCTCGACGCGTAAGGGAGGAAAGCACATGGCACGCGCAGTCTCCAATCAGACTAAAACCTATAATACGGCCATCGCCGGAACCCTAGGTTTCCTGATGTTCTTCCCGATCCTTTGGATCCTGATCCTCTCCTTCAAGACAGAAGAAGATGCGATCAGGGCCCCTCTGGAAATCCTGTTCGGCACGGGGTGGACGATGGATAGCTACGGGGCAGTTCAGGATCGTTCGGACTACTTCAAACACTTCATGAACTCGGTCATCATTTCGGTCGGTTCAACACTCCTCGGCCTGATCATCGCGATCCCGGCCGCCTGGGCTATGGCATTCGTGCCTGCCAAGCGGACCAAAGACGTTTTGATGTGGATGTTGTCGACCAAGATGTTGCCACCTGTTGGTGTGTTGATCCCAATCTACCTCGTTTTCCGGGATCTTGGGTTGCTCGATACACGTATCGGCCTCACCTTTGTGCTGACGATGATCAACCTGCCGATCATCATCTGGATGCTCTACACTTACTTCAAAGAGATTCCAGGTGAAATACTCGAGGCTGCCCGTATGGACGGGGCCACGCTGCGGGAGGAAGTCATCTACGTACTGACGCCCATGGCGATACCAGGCATGGCATCCACGGTCTTGTTGAACATCATCCTGGCCTGGAACGAAGCCTTCTGGACGCTCAACCTCACGGCTGCGAATGCGGCGCCTTTGACGGCCTTCATCGCTAGCTATTCAAGCCCCGAAGGCTTGTTCTACGCGAAACTCAGTGCGGCATCGGTCATGGCGATCGCGCCGATCCTCATCATGGGCTGGTTCAGCCAGAAACAGTTGGTCCGGGGTCTGACCTTCGGTGCTGTAAAGTAAGGAATAGAAACATGGGACGCATTCAGCTCAAACAAGTTCAGAAGAAATTCGGCGATGTGGAGGTTATCCCACCGCTTGATCTGGAAATCGAAGACGGCGAGTTCGTCGTTTTCGTCGGACCCTCAGGTTGCGGGAAATCGACCCTTCTTCGGTTGATCGCCGGGCTTGAAGATACATCCGGTGGAAACATCGAAATCGACGGCGCCGACGCAACCGACCTGCCACCTGCCAAGCGCGGTCTGGCGATGGTGTTCCAATCTTATGCGCTCTACCCGCATATGTCGGTACGCAAAAACATCGCCTTCCCAATGAAGATGGCAAAGATGCCGGAAGACGAACAAAACCGTCGGATCGAAAGCGCAGCCAAAGCGCTGAACCTGACGGATTATCTTGAACGTCGCCCCGGTCAACTTTCCGGTGGTCAACGTCAGCGGGTTGCAATTGGGCGCGCCATTGTGCGTGAACCTTCCGCATTCCTCTTTGACGAACCACTCTCTAACCTTGATGCAGCTCTGCGTGTGGGCATGCGCATGGAAATCTCCGAGCTTCACAAAAAGCTGGAAACAACTATGATCTACGTGACGCACGACCAGGTCGAAGCAATGACTATGGCCGACAAGATCGTGGTTCTGCAGGCTGGTTACATCGAACAGGTCGGAAGCCCGTTGACGCTCTATCGTGAACCTCGCAACAAATTTGTCGCCGGGTTCATCGGAAGCCCAAAAATGAACTTCCTTGAAGGGGCTGAGGCCGCGAAACACAATGCCCATTCGATTGGCATTCGCCCAGAGCACATCGATGTCTCGACCGATAGCGGCGAGTGGGAAGGCAAGGTTGGCGTTGCAGAACATTTGGGTTCCGACACGTTCATCCACATCCACGGTGTTCCCGGCTGCGATCCAATGACGGTTCGCGCAAGCGGAAACGTGACCGTAAACCATGGTGATACCGTGTACCTGACACCACAGCATTCGCAAATCCACAAGTTTGCGGCAGATGGTCTGCGCTTCGAATAACAATACAAGTAAGGCTGGCCAACCGGCCAGCCACATGAATTGGAGGGGAGAATGGTGACGACTTTACGGCGCCTCTCAGACAATATCCTGAGCGATATGCCGGCAGGTGTCACCGGACCGACCTACGACCGGTCGGCCCTCACCCCCGGCATTGTCCACATTGGGTTGGGTAACTTTCATCGCGCACATCAGGCATGGTATCTGCATCAACTCATGCAAATGGGCCAGGCCCATGACTGGGCAATCATCGGGGCCGGCGTACGCGCAGGGGATGAGGCTCAACGAAAACGACTTGCGGCACAGAACTACCTGACGACACTGATCGAGCTGGACCCAAAAGGGCGCTCTGCTGAAGTAACCGGGTCAATGATCGGCTTTATCCCGGTCGAAGAAAGCAATGCCGCCCTGATTGCACAAATGATCGATCCCGTGATCCGCATTGTCGCACTGACAGTGACCGAGGGGGGGTACTACATCGATCCCGTCTCCAAAGCTTTCGACGCAGAGCACCCGGATATGCAGCACGATGCGGCACATCCCGACAGCCCGCGCACCGCTTTTGGCGCAATGATTTCCGCGCTGAAACAGCGCCGCGCGCAAGGTACTGGACCTTTCACAGCGCAGAGTTGTGACAACCTGCAAGGCAACGGTACCATCCTGCGCCAAACTGTTGTGTCTCTTGCCCAACTGTCTGATCCCGATCTTGCTAAATGGATCGACAGTACCTGTACCTTCCCCAATTCCATGGTGGATTGCATTGTTCCCGCGACGGGCCCCAACGAACTGGAGCTGGTAAAAACCTTCGGGATCGAAGATTCTGCTCCGGTCACACACGAGAATTACCGCCAATGGGTCATCGAGGATGACTTTTGCGCTGGACGCCCTGACTGGGACAAAGTTGGCGCCATCGTCACCAACGATGTGCACAGTTTCGAAGCGATGAAGATCCGCATTTTGAACGGCAGCCATCAGTTGATTGCCGACGCCGGCGAGATCTTGTCGGTCGCTTTCATTTCTGAATGCATGGAACATCCACTGATTGGCGAGTTTTTCCGTAAGACGGCCAAAACTGAGATCGCCCTTCAGGTCCACAGCGTGCCGGGTATTACACCCGAAGGATATGTCGATCTGGTTGATCGCCGTTTTTCCAATCCGGAAATTGTAGATACCGTGCGGCGTGTGGCGTTCGACGGCTCTTCGCGGCAAACCGGGTTCATCTTGCCGACGCTGCGCGATGCGCTGGAAAAGGGAGAGCCAATGTCGGGTCTGGCATTGGCTCAGGCCATCTGGGCACGCATGTGTGAAGGCACGCGCGAAGATGGCTCAACAATTGATCCAAATGATCCGATCTGGGATAGCCTCAACGCTGCGGCCAAAGCCGCAAAAACCAACCCGCAAGCCTGGTTGGAACAACGTGACTTGTATGGTGATCTTGCGGATAACACTACGTTTCAGGAAAGTTTCAAACACTGGCTTTCACTCATCTGGTCAGATGGCGTGGAAACTGCTCTACTGACGTATCTTCGGGGGTAAAAACCATGCTCTCCGTGGTTTTTACCGGAAAGAACACAGTTCGATACACCCCTTCGCCCGATCCCGTGGCTGGCGCCGGTGAGGTGATTGTCGAGGTCAAAGCCAGTGGCATTTGTCATACAGACTTTGAAGTTCTGAAAGACAACTATGGCACGGGCGCTTTTCCCGTTGTGCCCGGACATGAATACGCGGGTGAAGTCATAGAGGTTGGCGCTGGCGTCGCGGGCCTCAAAACGGGCGATCGTGTGGCCATTGATCCAAATTTTGAATGCGGAAAATGCCGCGCCTGCACGCGCGGATGGGCGCACCTGTGCAACAACTTACGAGCATACGGTGTCACAACACATGGCGGCTTTGCCAGTTTGAGCCTCGTGAAGGCAGAAAATGTCCATCCAATCGGAGAAATGACATTTCAGCAGGCCGCATTGGCCGAACCCATGGGATGCGTTCTCAACGGGGTAGATGCGGTTTATGAGCCTTGGATGGAAGAGGCGTTGATCATCGGTGCAGGCCCTATGGGATTGCTCATGGGAATGGCGCTGAAAGCGCAAGGGATCGCCAATATCGCCTTTTGTGATATTTCTGAAAACCGTCTTGAACTGGCCGCTGGATTTGGTTTTGAGGCTGTCGCGAGCGGTTCTGATGCCTTGGACGAATGGCACCACCGCGCAGACCTTGCCGTTGAGGCCACCGGCGTTCCCGCTGTTGCAGCTGGCCTGACCCGTTACATGGCGAATGGCGGCAAAGGGCTCTTTTTTGGTGTTTGCCCCTCAGATGCGACGATTGAAATCTCTCCATTTGAAGTCTTCAGGCGGCAATTGACGCTGGCTGGATCTCATTCTCTTAATCACAACATTCCCAGGTCGCTGGACGTAATTTCCAGCCTTGGCGCAGAGGTCGACCGCGTTGTATCCCACCGTCTGTCTCTCGAAGAGATTTCAGAAATCCTTAGAACAGCTCCGCCAAAAGACAGCCTCAAGGTTCAGTGGGTCGCGGACTGAAACTGGCTTGGGTTTTCGAAAACGCGCGCCACTACGTTAGTGCTCTAGAAGTGGTCACCTCGGCCTCGCCCCGCACGATTACGTGCGACCATTCCCGCGCAGATAGCATCACCTTGCCCCTTACGCCGAAGTAATCCGCCCGCTGGTCGCCGAAAAATCGGGCAGACCCCAGTATTTCGCCCAAAATTTCATCCCTAACTTCTGAAACAGTTCAGAAATTTTCCTCAACGGCTGTCAAATCGACGTATGGGCACACCTCCTATCCAAGGCTCGTGCAGGCAAGGTGACAGCAAGAATACCCCCCCGCAACGTGGTCAACGGCAATAGGTTGGGGATTTAACCACAGAATGCGCATTAATATTCCGGAGGTGCTGGAAGAGGTCACCGCCGCTTTCAACACATATGAAACAGCGCTCATGGACAATGACGTGGCCACCCTAGATGGCCTGTTCTGGAGCAGCCCGCATGTAATCCGCTACGGTGCCACAGAAAATCTGCATGGCCATGATGCTATTCTTGCATTCCGCAAAAACCGGTCGAGCACAGGGTTGCAGCGCAGTCTGCAACATACAGTCATCACCACTTTCGGCCAGGATTATGCGACCGCAAACACGGAATTCACCCGAACCACCACGCCCCGGATCGGACGCCAGAGCCACAGTTGGGCCCGTACCCCGGATGGCTGGAAAATAGTAGCGGCGCATGTCTCGCTGATGGACAGCGCATCGCCCCCCACATCCTCATGACTTCTGCATTTTGATGAACACTTACACACTCTCGAAAGGACACTCCATGAACTTTAAACCCACATTCACGCGACGCGCTTTCACCGGCGTGGCACTTGCTGCATTAACGGCCTTTGGCACATCCGTGGCCGCGCAGGACACCATCAAGATCGGTTTGATCGCATCGCTCTCGGGCCCCTCGTCCAAATCTGGCGAAGCGATCACACGCGGCATGGCGCTCGCCATTGATGAAATCAATGCGGATGGGGGACTGCTTGGCAAACAACTTGAACTTGTACGTCGCGACGATGAAGCCAATCCCGGCAAAGGCCTCACAGCAGCACGCGAACTGGTGCAACGCGAAGGCGTAGCGGTTCTCTTTGGTGGTTTGCAAACACCAGTGTCGCTGGCGCTGGTGCCGTACATGAACCAGACTAAGGTACCTTTCATGGGCCCGTGGGCGGCAGGCACACCGATCACCAAGAACGGTGCCGAGGAAAACTACATTTTCCGTGTCTCTGCCGTGGATGAGATGGTGGATGTGGCGCTGGTAGAACGCGCAGTCGCAGTGCACGGCGCAACCAACCCCGGTATGATGCTGATTAACAATCCTTGGGGCGAATCCAATGAAAAGGGCCTCACGGCCGCGCTCAAAGCAAAGGGGCTTCCAACAGCAGGCATCGAACGGGTCGAAGCCAATGACATCGATGTGGTGCCGCAGTTGACGCGCCTGAAGGAAGCTGGTGCCGACACGATCTTTATGGTCGCCAATGTCGGCCCTTCTGCGCAGGTGATGAAATCACTGGAACGGATGGGCTGGGACGTGCCCGTCGTATCGCACTGGGGGCCAGCCGGTGGGCGGTTTTCGGAACTTGCAGGGCCACGTGCAAAAGATGTGGAGATGATCCAGACTTTCACCTTCTCAGGCAACGACTCTCCCAAGGCGGCGGCGACGCTTGACGCGCTCAAAGTCAAATTCCCCGAAATCACGAGTGCTGCAGATGTCACACCAGCGGTTGGTATCGCCAACGCATATGACGCGATGCATCTGACGGCCCTTGCGATCACGAACGCGGGATCGCTCGAAGGGCCAGCAATTCGCCAGGGGTACTATGACATCGAAACCCATGATGGGCTGATCAAGTCCTACAGTACCCCATTCACGCCCGATGATCAGGACGCACTTGGCGCAGAGGATTACGTCTTTACGCGGTTCATCGACGGCGAGATCATTCCCATCGACTGACCAAAACGACCGAAGACTGTGAAAGGCCACCCGGCCTTTCGCACCGTTTATGAGAGAGACTTGCGATGATTGCGTCCACGTTGATAACCGGCCTGGCTTTGGGTTCGATGTATGGGTTAATCGCCCTGGGCTTCCATTTGACCTATGCGGTGTCCAAAACGGTGAACTTCAGCCAAGGGTCTTCGATGATGTTTGGCGCGGTCATGGGCTACACCTTCATGGTGACGCTCGGCTGGCCCTTCTGGATCGGAATTCCCGCTGCACTTGCCTGTTGTGCGTTGTTGGGCCTGATCGTTGAACGCTTCCTGGTGCGCCCCTTCGCGTCGCGCGGCTCGGACGCTTGGTTGATGGCCACCGTCGCAGGCGGCATCGTGCTGGACAACATTGTTCTCTTTACCTTTGGCAAAGAGCCACGCAGCCTGCCCTCCCCCTTTGTGGAATCCGCAATCGACATCATGGGCACCGGCGCCTACCCCTTGCAGCTTATTATTCCGGTTGTTGGGTTGGCCATCGCTTTCGGGCTGACGCTTGTGACCACTAAAAGCCGCATGGGAAAGGCGATGCTCGCCTCCGTCCAGCGTCCCGAAGCCGCAAGATTGACCGGCGTGAATACGCAGGCCGTGATCGCCGCATCCTTCGCCATTTCCGCCGTATTTGCCGGTATCGCTGGTTTGTTGATTGCGCCACTGTTCAGCGTGTCTGCCGGAATGGGCATGATCTTTGGCATCAAGGCTTTTGCCGCTGCCATTCTAGGCGGGATCAGCAGTGCCTGGGGCGTGATGATTGCGGGTATTCTTTATGGCTGCGTCGAAGCGCTCACCACCGCTTACATCGGGTCAAGCTACACGCAGATCGTCTCTTTTAGCATCGTGATCCTCGTCCTTGTCACCGTGCCAAACGGCCTGTTTGGACGCGCGGAACTCAAGAAAGTCTGACCCATGCCAGAGCAAACGTATATAAATGCCATACGCCTGCGCATGACACGCGTGCTTTGTGCACCTTGGGCGGCGATTATCGGTATTGTCGTGCTATCGGCAGTGACCATCGCAATGGCGTTGACTGCCAACGGATACCTGGTTTTCATTCTTGCGCTCTTTGCCATGAATGTCGTGGTAGGAATCGGGCTGAATATCCTGCTGGGGCTGTCGGGGCAGATCTCCTTTGGCCATGTCGGGTTCTTTGCCATTGGTGCCTATACAGTTGCGATCATGGTGCTGGCCGGGTTTGACTACTGGTTGGCGTTTATCGCGGCCGGGATCTTCAGCGCCATCGCAGGCATGCTCTTGGCGATGCCCGCTCTTCGGGTCGCCGGGCCCTATCTGGCGATGATGACGATTGCCTTTGCTTTCATTGTGGAACATGCGGCGATCGAACTGCGTGACCTGACCGGTGGGCACAATGGCCTTATGGGGTTTCCTGCGCCTGAATTGGCTGGACGCATGTTCTTTGAAACTGAGGTCGCGATTTCCGCAATCCTGCTCGCCGCCGTCTCTTTGTTGTTTTACCTGCAGCTTTCTCGGGGCAGATGGGGCACTGCAATGCGGGCTGTTGCCGATAGCGACGTTGCCGCGCAGTCCGTGGGCCTCAACCCGTTTGCGGTTAAGACTGCAGCCTTCGTGCTGTCTGCCTTGCTGACCGGGTTAGCCGGGGCGCTGTTCACTCCCCTACAGATGTTTATCAGTCCAGGGTCATTTCCGTTCTTTCAGTCTATTCTCTTTCTGCTCGCCGTCATTGTCGGCGGCACCGGAAGGCTCTTTGGACCTGTGGTTGGCAGCCTCATTGTGGTGTTGCTGCCCGAGCTTCTGTCGGGGCTTGCGGAATATCGATTGCTGATCTTTGGCGGGGTCATGCTGGGTGTTTTGTTATTGGCTCCCAAAGGGATCGTTGGCGGTCTGATGCACTATATTATTGCAGAAGACCCCACGCCCGCGCAGCCCTCCGGGCGGGATCCGGCCGCGTTTCTCATCGCCGCTGAGACATCCGGCAAAGGGCTGAATGTTAGCGGCCTCGGGATCAACTTTGGCGGGGTTCAAGCGGCCAAGAATGTCTCTTTCACAGCGCCGCCCGGCCGCGTGACCAGCGTCATCGGGCCAAACGGCGCGGGTAAAACCACTGTTTTGAACATGATCAGCGGGTTTTACATCCCCGACTCGGGCCGCATTGAAATGGATACGGATCTTGCTGGGAAACCCGCCTATCAAATGGCGCGCGCAGGCATCGCCCGCACCTATCAAACGACCCAGCTTTTTGAAAACCTTACCGTGCGGGAGAATATTCTGATCGCGCGGGGCACAGGGGCCTTGGGCTGGTTGCTCAGCGGCCCTCCCAGCGTCGAAGAGATCATGCTTGCCGATGATCTTCTGGATTTTGTGGGATATCGCGGACCGGTCGCGCGACGTGCCGGTGATCTGCCACACGTCGACAAACGGCTGGTCGAAATTGCCCGCGCATTGGCGACAAAACCCTCTGTGTTATTGCTGGATGAACCCGCCGCAGGGCTGATGCACAGCGACAAAGAGGCGCTCAGCGCATTGATCCGCAAAATCGCTGAGGCCGGTATCGCTGTCGTGCTGGTGGAGCACGACATGTCGATGATCATGCGCATTTCGGATGATATCATCGTGCTGGACGCAGGCGTTCCCATCAAAACGGGCGCACCAACGGAGGTGCAAAACGACCCAGGCGTACGGCGCGCATATCTGGGCGACAGTACCTACCAAGGGCGCGCCCGGCCCGATAAATGGACACATGGTGGTAAGAAGGATGTGCTCAGCACACGAGGGCTTACCGCAGGTTACGGTGCTGCGGCCGCGCTCGATGCTGTCGACCTCGGGGTAGAACCGGGCGAAATGGTGGCTGTTCTAGGCGCCAATGGCGCGGGAAAATCCACCATGATGCGGGCGCTTTCTGGTCTGCACAGGCCGGTTGACGGAGCCATTCTTCTGAATCTCGTACCCATCGAAGACATGCATGCACATCAGATCGCCAAGGCGGGGCTTTCGCTGGTGCCCGAAGGCCGTCAGGTATTCCCTATGATGAGCGTGCGCGACAACATTCTGATGGGTGCCTACACACGCGATGATGTCACACCGGTCGCTGAGATCGAGCAACTGCTCGAGCGGTTTCCACGCTTGCGCGATCGTATCGACGCCCCCGCAGGCGTCTTGTCAGGCGGTGAACAGCAAATGTTAGCGATTGCCCGTGGTCTGATCGCCAACCCCCGCATATTGTTGCTCGACGAACCCTCACTTGGCCTCGCGCCTTCGATCATCGCAGAGCTTTATGATGTTCTGGCAGACCTGCGCGACGAAGGCGTCACGGTCCTGCTGGTAGATCAAATGGCCACGCTGGCACTGGCCATTGCCGACCGCGCTTATGTGTTGGAGAACGGCCATGTGGTGAAATCGGGTCATGCCTCCGAGCTTCAGAAAGACACATCGATCGAAGCGGCCTATCTTGGCAGCGATGTCGCCGCGCAATGATAACAAAGGAACAAACATGGATCTCACCCTTCACAATGTGACACTGCCACATGCTCCGGACGCGGCGATGGATATCGGCGTGCATGCAGGCAAGGTCGTAGAAATAACGGGTGCCGATCATCTCGACCCCGGTGATCGCGCGCTGCATCTTGATGGTCGTATCGTGCTGCCAGGCTTTGTAGAAACGCACATTCATCTCGACAAGTCCTGTATTCTGGACCGCTGCCAGATGAAGGGCGGACTGGAGGACGCGATTGCCGAAGTCGTTGGACTGAAGGCAGACTTTACCGAAGAGGACGTGGCCACTCGCGCTGCGAAAACACTGCGCAAATGCGTGCTGAAGGGAACGACGCAGATGCGGACCCATGTGGAAGTTGATCCGGTGGTCGGGTTGCGAGGTTTCGAAGGTGTCAAACAGGCCATAAAACAATTCGCTTGGGCCATTGATGTCGAAATCTGCGTTTTCCCGCAAGACGGGCTGCTGAACAACCCCGGTACCGACGAACTAATGGTCGCCGCCCTGAAAGACTGCGCAGGGTCGGTTGGGGCGGCACCTTATACCGACAGTGATCCGCACGGCCAGATTGACCGCGTTTTTGAGATGGCTCGGGACTTTGATGTGGACATCGACATGCACCTCGATTTCGGATCAGACGCATCGTCTCTGGATGTGGAACACGTCTGTCGCAAGACGGATGAATACGGCTGGGGTGGGCGCGTCGCTGTCGGCCATGTGACCAAATTCGCAAATATGTCGGCAGATCGTCTGACGCAGCTTTCGCGCCGTCTTGCGGATGCAGGCGTGGCGGTCACCGTGCTCCCGTCCACGGATCTGTTTTTGATGCACCGCGATCACACCGAAGATCTTAGCGTTCCGCGCGGTGTGACTCCCTTGCACCTGATGGCCGCAGAAGGGGTCACTTGTTCGCTCTCCACCAACAATGTGCTGAACCCTTTTACGCCATTCGGGGATTGTTCACTCATTCGCATGGCCAACCTTTATGCCAATATTGCGCAAATCGGGCAACGAGCCGAAATGGCAAATTGTCTGGATATGGTTTCTTCCCATTCAGCGAAATTGATGAACCTTAAGGGCTATGGGATTGAGAAAGGAGCCACCGCCGATTTGGTTGTGATTGATGCAACCGATGCGACCATGGCCGTCGCGGAACTGGCACAACCGATGTATGGCTTCAAAGGTGGACGGCCCGTCTTTACCCACGCCCTGCCCGAACTGCATTCATGAGACGTGACCGCTATGCATGATCCTGCCAACGCTTTTATGGAGACATTCACTCTAGAGGGTGCTTCCGAAGGGCCACTCAGCGGTATGACTTTCGGGGCAAAGGACCTTTATGACATCGCTGGACGCGTCGCCGGTTGCGGAAATCCGGAATGGGCGCGCACCCACCCAGTGGCATCTGCGCATGCTCCCGCCGTGGCCAAGCTGCTGGATGCAGGCGCACAGCTCTGCGGCATGACTCATACGGACGAGCTCGCCTATAGCCTCATGGGGGTCAATGCTCACTATGGAACGCCTGTCAACACTGCTGACCCACGACGTGTTCCGGGGGGATCGTCTTCGGGTTCCGCTGCAGCGGTGGCCGCCGGGCTTGTTGATATTGGGCTTGGCAGTGACACGGGCGGGTCAGTCCGGCTGCCCGCGTCATTCTGTGGGATCTGGGGTATGCGCACAAGTTTTGCGCAAATCAGCCTCGCCGGCGCGATGCCTTTTACCCATAGTTATGACACCGTAGGATGGTTCACGCGAGATGCCCGCACCATGGCACAGGTTGCCGAAGCCTATGAGTGCCCGAAAGGCACGGCGCCAACGCGTCTTGTTATGCCAGTAGACGTCTGGGCACGGGCCAGTGCGCAGACCGTTGATGCATTGGCACCTGGCCTTGCGCGGCTTGAAGCCCAGCTTGGTCCAGCCGTTCCAGTCGTTCTCAGTCCCGAAGGGCTTGCAGATTGGCGCGAGACGTTCCGCATCTGTCAGGCCGCCGAAATCTGGGATGTGCACGGCGCATGGGTGTCCGGCAACACTCCGAAATTCGGTCCTGGCATCAAGGAACGGTTTGAGATCGCATCACAGATCGGTCCCGAAGAATTCGCAATGGCACGGAATAAAAAGAAAGAAATCCAAAAGCGGCTGCAAGAACGCATCCCTGCCGACGCAGTACTTGTCCTGCCCACCAGCCCAGATCCTGCCCCATTTTGCACAACACCAGAAACCTCGTTAAACGATTTTCGCATGCGCGCATTTGAGCTGTTGTGCAGCGCCGGGCTTGGCGGGTTGCCACAGCTTTCTGTGCCCTCAGGACAAGTGGATGGCGGGCCGGTGGGCTTGAGCCTCGTCGGCGCACAGGGACAAGACCGCCAGTTGATCGCCCTCGCCGCCTGCCTTGATCCTAATCTCTCGTCCCAACCATCGGAGTCCGCATGACCCAAGACCCTGTCACCGCAGCGAAAACCATCGTCGAGAAATATCTGGAACGTTCCATGGTTCCGGATCCCGAAGGCGCGGCGGCCTATGTTGCCGACGATCTGAAGGTGGTTTTTACCGGCGGACGCAAATTCTCTGGGCCAAGCGACACGACCGCCTTTAATGCCAAGCGATACAAATGGGTCAAGAAGCGTTTCCTGCGCACCGATGCTGCGCTGGATGCGGATACCGGCGATGTCTATGTCTACAACACCGGGTATCTTTATGGTGAATGGCTGGACGGCACCTCCTTTGACGCGAACCGTTACATGGATAGTTTCGTCGTGCGGGGTGGCAAGATCGTCGTTACCAATGTGTGGAATGACAGTGCGGAAATACTTCTGGACCGGGCCGGGCTGGCAGAAGCCCCACTTTAGACTGACGCCTGATCATCGCCTGTTGCAATGTCTTGCGGATTGATGCGCGAGGGCGACCAAACGGGCTTATAATTGTCGCGCGCACTTTGCCTGTCCCATCGGCAATGTGCACCTGTTCATCTTTCCGAACAGCGGTCGACCCACCGGAACATCTGTGTTCATCAGGACCGCACGCCATTCCTTCCCGCCGCGTCGGCCTAAGATCGATTAGGATCTGAAAACCAATCGCGTTTTCTTCGAAAACGTCGTGCCCGATGATGTGGAAGTATTATGTTTCAACGACGGCGTTCAAGCTTTGCATCCTCTGCGCTGCCACGACTGAAAGAAAATGAAGAACACTATATGTCGCGGAAGGTAAAACGATCTCCTCGCTCACACGATCACACCCATTCACGGCGAATGTCACGCCACGTTGGTCCCGACGATGGGCCTACGTTTCCTCGGGTAGGAAGTACGGAAAATGCGCCTGCGCGCGCTGGATAGCGACATGTCTGCGACGCTCTCTCAACAGGTCCGTGACCTGTTGTTGCACCCGCGCCATTTCGCTGCATTGTACCTTTATGTGCTGCATCAGCAGTGCGCCTCGAGGGATGAGCCGGTCCCACGCGGCAGCCGATCAAAGACGGGCCAGCCGAATTCCTGCTCGAAACTTTGGATACGACGGTTCAGCAAAGAAGTGGTCAAATATACATTTTCCACCGCGCGACGGATTGATCCTCCGCGCCACACGGATTCAATCAACTCAAAATTTCACAGTCAACTGATATCATTACCCTTTTCGCAATACGCTGCAATTTTTGCATCACTGTTGTGCTAAAATAGCAATAGAAGTGATCGGTAGGGCAGCGCAGTCTGATTGCAACATCGAATCCAATGACTTGATCCGACAGAAAGCGAGCGCAGCATGACCGACACTACCACAAGGCGAAACTTCCTCAAGATGGGGGCTGCAAGCGCCTCTGCCCTGCCCTTCCTCAAGGCCATACCTGCTGCAGCACAAGGCTCCGATACGCTCGTGGTCGTGACCGGCCAAACGATCAACTCACTTGATCTGCATCGCACGGGCACAAGCCGCGCCTCCTACCAGGTTGGCGTAAATTGCTACGATCGTCTTGTGTCCTTCGGTACCAAAGAAGCAATCGGCGGCGGTTATTCCTACGACTACACCGTGATCGAACCGGAACTCGCAGAAAGCTGGACAGTCTCCGAAGACGGAAAAACCTTGACCTTTAAGCTCAAGTCGAACGCCACGTTCTGGGACGGGCGCAAGGTCACGGCAAGCGACGTTAAATGGTCGTTTGATCGTGCCGTTTCGGTGGGCGGCTTCCCAACAGTACAGATGAAAGCAGGCGGTCTGGAACGCCCCGAGCAATTCGTCGCAGTGGATGAAGAAACCTTTGTCATCAACCTTGATCGCCCATCCAAGCTGACGATCCCCGACCTCGCCGTACCGGTGCCCTACATCATGAACTCCGTCGAAGCGCTGGCCAATGCCACTGAGGAGGATCCCTGGGCGCTTGAGTATCTGCACATGACCCCTGCAGGATCTGGTGCATTCAAGGTCGCGCGGTGGTCCCCGGGCGAGCAATTAGTTTATGAACGCAATGACGACTGGGTCGGTGGCCCTCTGCCTGCGCTAAAACGCGTGGTCGTTCGCGAGGTGCCAAGCCCTGCAACACGCCGCGCGCTGATTGAACGTGGCGACGTGCAAATGGCCTTTGGCATTCCAGACAAGGATGCCGCGGAGCTGGCGGACAAAATCGATGTATTTTCGACACCCGTTGAAAATTGCATCCACTGCCTGTGCCCGAACTTCAGCTTTGAACCCTTTCAGGATGCAAATGTGCGCAAAGCCATTGCCTATGCAGTTCCCTACGACGACATTTTTCAGGCTGCGGCCTTCGGGCGCGGCTTGCCACTGTATGGTGGAGACGCAGAGATCCCAAACGGCGACGTCGCCTGGCCACGCAAAACGCAATATTTCACAGACATCGAGAAGGCCAAGGAATTAATGGCAGCCTCTGCCTATCCCGACGGTTTTGACGTCCCCTTGTCAATCAGCCTTGATCTTGCCTCCTGGA
This sequence comes from Roseobacter sp., assembly GCA_045105195.1. Taxonomy (GTDB): domain Bacteria; phylum Pseudomonadota; class Alphaproteobacteria; order Rhodobacterales; family Rhodobacteraceae; genus Roseobacter. The sequence continues at coordinate 24,249 of JBGCDG010000062.1, forward strand.
TGGAACCTACCGCGTTGCTCGTGCAGGAAGCGCTTGGCAAGATCGGTATCACTGTGGAAATTGAAAAAATTCCAGGCGCTAACTGGCGCACCGCTGTGCTGGTCGAAAAGCGCCTACCGCTGCATCTGGAGAACTTTGGTGGTTGGTTGAACACACCTGATTACTATTTCTTCTGGGCGTACAAGGATGGCCACTTGTTCAATTCTTCCAACTATCGCAACGAAGAGATCGAAGAGCTTGTCGATGCCAGTCTGCACATGCCAATGGACGACCCGGAATACGCACCGATGATCAAGCGCATGTTCGAGATTGCGTTGGATGAACTGCCCCGCATCCCGCTCTATCAACCAGCGCTGAATGTGGCGGCCAATGGATCCGAAGGGTATGAATTCTGGTTCCACCGCCAGTTGGACGTCCGTCCGATCAAACTCAGCTGAACGATGCTAACTCAGTATCCCAAAACGCGCGCAGCACTGATGCGCTGCGCGCAGGCCATTCCGGTTGTGATCGGGGTGGTGGTCATCAGCTTCCTGCTGACCCGCGCCCTGCCCGGTGATCCGGCGGTCTACTTTGCCGGAATAATGGCAGATGAAGCCTCTATTGAGGAAACACGCGTTGCCATGGGGCTCGATAAACCTCTTGTGCAGCAGTTCGTAATCTATGTGGGCGATCTTTTGCGCGGTGATCTGGGGCAGTCACTCAGCAGCGGAAGGCCCGTCGCCACAGATCTCGCCAATCGCTTGCCCGCCTCCCTGGAACTTACGCTTTCCGCTCTTTTGCTGGCCTGCGCCATTGCGATTCCTCTGGGTGTACTTGCCGCAACGCGGCCGGGCACTTGGGTCGACCACCTGTGTCGCGTGGTGGTTACGGCAGGCGTGTCCTTGCCCACTTTCTTTACTGGCATCCTGCTGATTTACATCTTCTACTACCTAATGGGGATCGCGCCATCTCCTCTGGGACGGCTGGATTTCATCTATCTCGATCCCGACCATGTGACTGGTTTTTACCTCATCGATGCCGCACTGATGGGGGATTGGGAAACCTGGCGTGGAGCTGCCAAACAGTTGATCCTGCCAGCCACCACGCTCGCCCTTTTCACACTGGCGCCGATTGCTCGGATGACACGCGCCGCAATGTTAACCGCATTATCTTCAGACTTCATCCGGACAGCACGGGCGGCAGGTTTGAGCCGCCGCAAGGTGCTTTATGGGTATGCTTTCCGCAACGCGTTGCTGCCCGTGGTCACCACACTCGGCATGGTCTTTTCTTTTGCTTTGGGCGCGAATGTTCTGGTGGAAAAAGTCTTCGCCTGGCCCGGCATCGGCTCTTACGCGGTCGAAGCACTGGTCGTGTCGGATTATGCCGCAGTGCAGGGCTTCGTGCTGGCCATGGCGCTACTTTTTGTTCTGCTTAATTTGGTGATCGACCTGCTTTATACCGCGATCGACCCACGGTTTGGGTTTGACGCGAAATGACCGATACACCGCTGCATCCCGTATCACCGCCACGTCAATCTAATGCATGGGAACACCTGTTTTACGTGCTGCGCGCCAATCCCGTCACATTGCTGGCCTTTGGCCTCTTTGCCTTCCTGATCTTTTGCGCCCTCTTTGGCCCTTACGTTGTTCCCTATGATCCGCTAGCCACAAACGCCACGAACGCCCTGCAGCCGCCTTCGTGGCAGCACTGGTTCGGAACAGATCAAATCGGGCGTGATGTTTTTAGCCGCGTGATTGTTGCAACCCGATTGGATCTCTCAATTTCTGTGGCTGCGGTTGCTTTATCCTTTGTCGTAGGTTCTATCCTTGGGGCCATCGCGGGTTACTGGGGCGGCTGGCTCGATATCATCCTCAACCGTTTCCTCGACACGATCATGGCTTTTCCACTCTTTGTGCTGGCCATGGGGATTGTTGCAGCGCTTGGAAACACCATCGAGAACATCATCTACGCAACCGCCATCATCAACATGCCCTTTTATGCCCGACTCGTGCGCGCCGAGGTCAATATCCGGCGGGATGCAGGTTTTGTGCGAGCAGCGAAACTTTCTGGGAATTCGGACGTTCGCGTGCTGGCGCTGCACATCTTTCCCAACGCGCTGCCCCCCATGATGGTGCAAATTTCTCTGAACCTCGGCTGGGCTATTTTAAACGCGGCAGGGTTGTCCTTTATCGGGCTGGGCGTGCGCCCGCCCACACCAGAGTGGGGAATTATGGTCGCGGAAGGGGCAAACTTCATCGTGTCTGGCGAGTGGTGGCTAGCAGTTTTTCCTGGGCTTTGGCTAATGATTGCGGTCTTTACGTTCAACTTACTGGGTGACGGGCTTCGCGACATCGTCGACCCGCGCAAGAGGACCTGACCCATGCTCAGTGTTCGTGATCTTGCCGTTCGCTTCCAAACCCGCAGAGGGGCCGTGGACGCGGTACGCGGTGTCAGCTTTGATCTGGCCAAGGGGGAAATCCTCGGCATTGTTGGGGAAAGTGGTTCGGGAAAATCTGTGACCTCTTATGCTTTGATGCGAATCCTCGATGCAGGTGGTGTGATCAACGCGGGCGAGGCCAGTTATTCCGGTATTGACCTGCGCCGCGCCACCGAACGGGACATGCGCGACATCCGTGGGCGCGAGATTTCCATGATTTTTCAGAACCCCCGCGCCGCCCTGAACCCGATCCGCAAGGTGGGCCATCAGATCGAGGACGTGTTGCGCCACCACGCCCGCGCTACCCGTCAGGATGCACGCCTTAAGGCGATTGAAGCACTAGAAGCCGTGCGCATCAAGGACGCCGAGGCCCGATACGATGCCTATCCCTTCGAGCTCTCTGGCGGGATGTGCCAGCGTATCGTCTGCGCCATCGCGCTGGCGTGTGATCCGAAGCTGCTGATTGCAGATGAGCCGACCACAGGTCTGGACATTACCACACAAAAGGCAGTGATGGACCTTGTGCGCGATCTGATCCGCGACCGTCGGATGAGCAGCATTCTGATTACCCATGATCTGGGTCTGGCCGCACAATACTGTGATCGGATTATGGTGATGAAGGACGGTCTGATCGTCGAACAGGGCGATCCGGTACAGATCTTTTCAGCGCCAAAGCACCCTTATAGCCGCAAACTGGTGGACGCGACACCGCGAGCCGGTGAGAGCATTCGCAGCCTTCTGCCTTTCGAAGAACGCACAAAGACGCTGCCTCACAAAGTACAAGACCATCCTTTGGTCGACGTGCGCAATCTGGTCAAAACGTACCCGGGTAAATCCGGGCCTGTGCATGCGGTAAAGGGCATCTCCTTCACGATCAAAGAAGGCCAGAGCGTCGGCCTTGTTGGCGAAAGCGGTTGTGGAAAATCAACCACATCAGAGATTCTTGTCAGGCTGATGGACGCGACCAGTGGGGAAATCCTGTTTGACGGAGAGAACATCGCGGATGTCCCAGCACAGAAATTCGTCTCGGACACCAGGCGCACCGATATCCAGATGGTGTTTCAGGATGCCACCGACAGCCTTAATCCCAGACACACCGCATGGCAGACCATAGCCGAACCCTTGAAACGTTTGGGAGGCATGCGCGGTACCGTCTTGACGGCGCGCATCGAAGAATTGGCGAGCCTTGTCGGTTTGCCGCTGCCGCTGCTTGATCGCTTTGCGCACCAACTCTCGGGTGGTCAGAAAGCTCGCGTAGGCATCGCCCGTGCGATCGCGTTGGAACCGCGTTTTCTGATCCTGGATGAACCGACGGCAGCACTTGATGTTTCCATCCAGGCGGTTGTGCTCAACCTGCTGGTGGATCTGCGTGCCAAGCTGGGGCTGAGCTACCTTTTTGTCAGTCATGACCTGCATGTGGTCCACCTGCTCTGCGATCACGTCATTGTCATGAAAGACGGCAAAATCGTCGAAGAAGGGCCCGCACAGGACATTATGACCCAGCCGAAAGATCCCTACACCCAAGCGCTCCTGATGGCGGCTCCCAAACCACCTGCCCGTCGTGAGGCCGCAGAATAACTGAAAGACACGTTTCATGCTCAGCTCCCTGCCTTTTACCCTTCCCGCTCTGCAAAACGCCTATGCCAATGGGGTCAGCCCTGTCGAGGTCGTCGACGAAGTACTCGCGCGGCTTGAACAGATCGGTGATCCGCATATTTTCATTCATCTGTGCGACCAAGACAAGCTGCGGGCAGATGCCAAGGCGCTGGGTCCTTACGATCCCACACGCCCGCTCTGGGGTATTCCGTTTGCGGTCAAAGACAACATTGATGTTGCAGGCATCGAGACCACGGCAGGCTGCCCGGCATATGCCTATTCCCCCGCGCAAGATGCTTTTGTCGTCGCAAGGTTGCGCGACGCGGGCGCGCTGATGATAGGAAAGACAAACCTCGATCAGTTTGCCACTGGTCTGGTCGGTGTGCGCACGCCCTACGGCGCCCCGCTCAATTCGATCGACCCCAAGATTGTTCCCGGCGGTTCTTCTGGGGGGTCAGGCGTGGTTGTGGGTCATGGCGCAGTAAGTTTCTCGCTGGGGACAGATACGGCCGGCTCGGGGCGCGTACCCGCCGCATTGAACAACATTGTTGGCCTGAAACCTACTCTTGGGACGCTATCGGCAAGCGGCGTGGTGCCCGCCTGCCGCACACTCGATACAGTCTCGATTTTCGCCCTAACAGTGGATGACGCGTACGCGGCCTTCGCCGTTGCGCGCGGCTTTGATGCACACGATGCCTATTCCAGAGATTTCACGCTTGGGTCCCTGTGCGAACCCAAAACGGGTCTGCGCATCGGTATTCCTGATAAGGCGTCTGCAGTATTCTTCGACGACGCCCCGCAGGAGGCTGCCTTTGCCCGCGACATCGCAAGCCTTTCAGCAAATGGCGCAGAAATTGTGGAGATTGATTTCACGCCACTCTACGCCATCGCTGCCATGCTCTATCACGGCGCCTGGGTTGCGGAACGGCACACGGTGATTGCAGATTTACTGGCCCGCGACCCGGACGCTATTTTCCCTGTCACGCGTCAGATCATCACGCTAGCTGAAAACATGTCTGCGGATGATGCATTCCTCGGGATCTACCGCCTGGCAGAATTGAAACGACAAGCAGAACCTATGCTGGCCGGTCTTGACATGCTCTGCGTGCCGACAATCCCAACATTTGCAACCACTGCAGAACTTGCAGCCGATCCGATTGTCCCGAACAACAATCTGGGCACCTACACCAACTTCGTGAACCTGATGGATATGTGCGGCATTGCAGTACCGACTGCGCCACGCAGCGATGGTCGACCCGGCAGCGTAACCCTGTTGGCGCAGGCCGGGCAAGACGCTGAAGTGGCGGCGGTTGCACGACATTTTGAAACGGATTGCCCGCGTAATATGGGTGCAAGCGCGCATCCATTGCCTACGCCGCCGGCCTTACCCAGTCAGCCGATGGCGTTGATCGACATTGCGGTATGCGGCGCCCATATGCAGGGGTTGCCACTAAATGCACAGCTCACTGATCTTGGCGCAACGTTCAAATGCGCAACCCAAACTGCCCCACACTACCAGTTTTTCGCCCTTGCAGGCGGTCCGCCGGCGCGCCCGGGGCTTGTGCGCTCGACCGCTCCCGACGCGCAGGCGATATCTGTCGAAATTTGGACGATGCCTCAAGAGAACGTTGGCCGTTTCATCGTCGGTATTCCAGCGCCCTTATGCATCGGAAGCGTTGAACTTACCGATGGCACCAAGGTCAAGGGATTCCTATGCGAAGCAGATAGCACCAAGGGCGCGCAGGACATCACGCATCTGGGGGATTGGCGCAGTTTCCTCGCGGGTGAAATGGAACCATCCTAATGTCTCGGATCGAAGCACGCATGGCAGAACTGGGTCTGGAACTACCGCCAGATTGGAAACCTCGGGGGCAGTTCCTTCCATTTCAGCGGGATGGCGCTATCGTTTATTTGTCGGGGCAGATCTGTGAATGGGCCGGGGCTGTGACCCATGTTGGCCCCGTCCCTGACACACCTGATGGCATCGCTGATGCGCAGGCTGCCGCCAAGATCTGCGCCCTCAATCTACTTTTTCGTCTCCGACAAGCCTGCGCCGGTGATCTTGACCGGGTCGATAATGTCTTGCGGCTGGGGGGCTTCGTGAATTGCGCCTCCGGTTTTCCAAGCAGCCCGGCTGTCATCAACGGCGCAACCGATGTTTTTATCGCGGTGTTTGGAGATCAAGGCTGGCACGCTCGCACTGCCGTGGGCGTGGCGGGTCTGCCCGGAAACGCCGCAGTGGAAGTGGATGCAGTCGTCAGGTTGAAAACCTAGCTGTAAAAAACCTTTGGCTGCGGCAAAAGCGGCGCGTGTTTTTCCAAGCGCGCGGCGACGTTCAGGACCATGGCATCAGACCCCGGATGACCTGCCAACATCACTGCGCGCGGCCGTCCCAGAGTGTCAATACCCCAAGGCAAACTCACGAGCGGCCCACCAAAGACCGTCCAGGGGGTCAGCCAATCCTGAAATCCAGTCGTACCATCCAAAAGCGGTGCACCATCCGGAACAGGAAGCGTCAAGATCACATCCGCTGAAGCCATTTGCCGCCAGAATGCCCGTTTTGCATCCGCCAGAAAGGCCCGCGCCTCGGAAATGCGCTCGACCGATAGAGTGGTTGCGCGTTCAAGAGCTGCTCGGAAATTCGGGCGCAGCAGCCCAGCTTGAGCCGTTTCCAGGCCAGCACCATGCGCCTGCAAGGCCTCAGCCAGCATGACACTTCGATGCGCTTGGACAATTGCATCCACGTCCATGTCCAAAACGACGTTCTGCGGCGCGCTGACAGTTTCCGAGAGGGCCGCCCGGGCTGTAGAAAACGCTGCAAGCGTTTCTGTTTGCGCCGTTTGCACTGTGGGCAACAGCAAAGTAGCCGTCCTGAGAGGACCATCGGCCTCAAAGCCAGGACCATCCATCACGGCGTTTAGCGCGGCCTGGGCAGTCTCGACAGACCGCGTGATGATCCCCACAGTATCAAAGCTTGGCGCGAGCGGGGTGACACCCCCGGTTGGCAACAGCCCATAGGATGGTTTCAGCCCAACCACACCGCAGTACGCCGCCGGCCTACACAAGGATCCGGCGGTCTGCGTCCCAAGTGCAATATCCACCAACCCAGCAGCAACAGCGGCCCCTGACCCGCTGCTGGACCCGCCTGGCGAGCGCTGCAAATCATGAGGGTTTCTGCAATTGGTTGGATCGGTGAAGGCAAATTCAGTCGTCGTCGTTTTGCCAAGAATGGATGCACCAGCGCTGCGCAAACGTGCGATCACAGGGGCATCCTTCGATGCTGGCTCTGCCTGCGAGCAGATCGCACTGCCGTTTCGCGTCGGCACACCTGCAACGTCGATGATATCTTTAACGCCAACTCTCACACCCGCCAAAGAGCCACTATTGGATTTCACTGGATCTGACACCTGGTGTTCACACAGCGCTACCAAGGCGCCCAGCTTCTTTTCCACCTCTAAAAACTTGCGTTGCTGCGCGTCTGGGTCGTCCAAAGAAGGCTCCTTTATGTACCAAATCAAGCGCTCAAAAAAACCTTAGAATATAAGCTTTCTAGAACTCAAATGTTCGGTGTCTGACGTCTGTTCGTATGGCATTTTAATCTGGCACAAATCGCTGTCTGCACAAAAATCAATCCTTAGTGCGCGCGACGAATCGCGCTGTTGCTCAGGCCGTTTCAGCTTGATCTTGCAGAAACGGCTCGGGGCTATCGACTTCCTCCAGCTTGTTCCCTCTGATCCACCAGAACCGGTTTCCGACGTTGCGCAAAAAACTACGGTCATGGCTGACAAGCAAACAGGCGGCATTTTGGGCGATCAACTCATGCTCCAACGCTTCCTGGCCCTCGATATCCAGATGGTTCGTTGGCTCATCCAACACATAGAAATTTGGGTTCGCAAGCCGCAAAACCAACATCGCAAGTCGTGCTTTCTGACCGCCGGACAAGGCACCGATCCGTGTATCTTGCATCTGCATGGCAATGCCCGCTTTCGCCAGGGCGGCACGCGCCCGCTGATCGCCAATGTCGAATTGTCCGGCAACGGCTTCCATGGGAGTCTGGACATCCGGCAATTGGTTCAGGTGCTGATCCGAACAGGCGGGCACGACTGAGGCGGCACATTTCACCTGATCTGTAGACCCCTTCAGCGCACGTTCAATCATCTTGACCAATTGGGTCTTGCCAGTTCCGTTGGCCCCCAGCAACACGACACGGTCGCCTTTAGTGATCCACTTTTGGCCCGTTTTATACAAGGCCCGGCCATCCGGTGTCTTAACCTCAATGTCCTCAAGCGTAATCAACGCTTTGGCATGTGTGCCGCTATTGGCAAGACGGATATCCCCCGCACCGTTTTCGCGATGCGCAGGCTGCGCCGCTGCTTCCATCTTGTCCGCACGCTCGGTGAGAGCTTTCGTTTTGACCAGCAATAGATCCGAACCAGAATTTATACCGATATTCTTGAGTTTCGCAGCCTGTCTACGCAATTGCTGTGCTTTGTTGAGGTCATTGGCAAAGCGACGCGCGTCCGCGGCATCCGCTTCCTCCAGCGCCGCACGCGCGGCGGAAAAGGATAGCTGAAAGGAACGGGTGTTTTCGGGCCGCAAGAAAAGCGTACGGTTCGTCACCTTGTCTAGGAAAGCCCGGTCATGCGAAATGACCACGACCGGAACAGCGTTTGGCAACGCTCCCAGCCAGTCCTCCAGCAGCGCGATACGGTGAAGGTCAAGGTGATTAGTCGGTTCGTCCAACAACAGTACGTCAGGTTCTGCAATCCAGACCGCTGCCAACATTACCGTGCGTTGCCAGCCGCCACTAAGCGCGCCAAGTTTCTCGCGCTGCAGATCATAAGGTACCTGCAAATCATCCAGCAGCACGTCCACGCGCCAGGATTCATATTCCGCCTGCTCTGCCGGGAGCGCCGCCAAAACAAAATCGTAACAGGAAAGCGCTTTGGCTTCTGTGGGCAGGTTCTGCTGCACATATCCGATGCGTGTGCCCCGCGCGCGCGTGATCTCGCCCTGGGTTGGGTCATGTTCGCCTGCGATACAGCGCAACAAAGTGGATTTTCCGCGCCCGTTCGCGGCGACAACACCGATCCGGTCGCCTTTCGATATAGTCAGGGTCAGGTTTTCGAAAAGTGGCGTGCCAAGGGTAACGCTTAGTGCATTTAAGGTCAGAAGGGTCATGAATGTCTCAAAAAGTCAGAGAGGGCCGCAAAGCGGTTTTGAGCAGACCAATGACAATGTGTCGCTGTAATCCGCCCTGCAAACGTGTTTACAGGGCGTGACGGGGACCGTGCTGAAGTCGGCGGATGATGCGCATGTTCAGCTCGTGCCCTCCTGTTGTTGACGGTTTTCGATCAACAAAGGGTAAGAGCCAGATCCACCTTTGGCAAGCTGCATGCTTACCCGGGCCAAGTTCAACCTTGGAAAATGCACATTGACCGACGTCCAGTTAGGCGCCGGTCAATGTTAGTTGTGCTACCGGCAGGTTACAGCGCCCCGCGTGACATTTCGGCAGCGATATGATCCGCCTGGCGGATGGCCAGTGCCACAATCGTCAGCGTCGGATTTTCTGCCGCGCCCGTGGTAAATTGCGAACCGTCCGAAATGAACAGGTTCGCAATGTCATGCGTTTGCCCCCATTTGTTGACAACACCATCCTGCGGGTTTTCCGACATACGGTTGGTCCCCAGGTTATGCGTCGACGGATAGGGTGGCGTCGGAAAGATGCGCGTGGCACCGACCGCATCATAGACCGCTGCACCCTGTTGGTAGGCGTGGTTGCGCATCGCAATGTCATTTGGGTGATCATCAAAATGCACATTCACAACAGGCATTCCGAACTGGTCTTTGACGTCCATGTTCAGGGTCACGCGATTGGTTTCTTGCGGCATGTCTTCGCCTACGATCCACATGCCCGCCATATTCTCGTATGAATCAAGCGCTGTCGTGAACTCGCGTCCCCAACCGCCGGGATCTAGGAAAGCTGCCATAAAGGGCAAACCAAGCGCCAAGGTTTCCAGCTCGTATCCGCCGACAAAGCCGCGGGATGGGTCATGACGGGACTCGTCCTGGATGATCCCCGCCATCGTCGTCCCACGCCACATTTTCACTGGTTTGTCAAAGACGGCATACACCGATCCGGTCATATGCCGCATGTAGTTGCGCCCAACCTGACCAGAGGAATTCGCCAACCCATCCGGGAACATTGAGGACGCCGAATTCAGCAGCATGCGCGGGCTCTCGAACGAGTTTCCTGCCACGCAGACAATCCGCGCCTTTTGCATCTGCAAATTGCCCTCAGCATCAAAGTACTCGACGCCGGTAACCTTGCCGCTGTCATCATGCAGAATGCGCGCGACATGGGATCTCTCACGCAGTTCGAGATTACCAGTGGCTTCACCTTCGGGGATATCCACATAGCCTGCGGACCATTTTGCGCCCCATTTACAGCCCTGGAAACAGAACCCCGTTTGCTGGCACATGGAACGAGCGCGGTTTTCGTCAGAATTGATCGCCATCCGCCCGGTATGGACTTGTTCGTAGCCAAGCGCTTTCGCACCGGCTTCAAACACCTTGTAATTGTTGTTGCCCGGCAGGCCCGGACGATCGCCCGTGCGTGTGACGCCCAGTTTGTCTTCGGCCTTGGTGTACCAAGTGTCCATCTCTGCCGGTTCAATCGGCCAGTCGAGCAGATTTGCCCCCTGAACGTCGCCGTAGGTGGTCTTTGCCTTCCATTCGTGATCCTGAAACCGCAGTGAGGCCCCCGCCCAGTGCTGCGTAGCCCCGCCAACGGATTTTACGATCCAGGCTGGTAAACCAGAGAAGTCTTTGGCAACGCGCCAATCGCCTGATGTTGTGCGGGGATCAAGCCAGGCCAGTTGCCCAAAGCTTTCCCACTCATCATTGACGAAATCCTCTGGTAGATGCCGTGCGCCCGCTTCTAACGAAACGACGCTGATGCCCTTCTGGGCAAGTTCATTTGCGAGCACGCCGCCGCCTGCGCCTGTGCCGATTACGACAACTACGCTGTCGTCCGTGAGATCAAATGGTGCCGTCATGGTGCCAATCTCCCTTATAGCCAGTTGATGTCGTTGAAACCACGGTCGATGTAACCGCCCTGCGAGAAAGACTCGCCTTCATAGCCAAAGAGCGGCCAAACCGCCTTTTGATTATAAAGTCCCGTCACCAGACCGCCGCGGATTTGCTGGAAGAATGCGCCGTCTTCCATCGCCCGCAAAATATCAACACGATCACGTTCCCAGCCGATGGCCAGATAGCTAGCATGTCCTTTGCCGGCCGCTGCAGCATTCAGTGCCGCGACACCAGCTTCGATGCCAGGTGCTGCGTCGTTGGTGTCGTAGCCTTTGACCGCAAGTGCATAAAATTCGTCGCTGACGTGATCATGCGGATAGATATCCCGCGCCATCTGGATCAAGGTCGCCATTGTATCAGGCTCTAACGCCGACGTTTCCATGGCCCAAGCCGCATCAGAACTGGCGATGTAGCCTGCACCGACGACAAAACTGGCGCCCGCAGCCATGGACCGCGATAGCAGCTCGCGCCGGGTCAGCTCGCTGTTTCTGTTTTTGGTTTGCATTTCGATTTCCTCCCTTACGAATGCAGTGTTCTTATAGGTAGTGGCCTGCCCTTTGCAGAACTTCGATCTCGTATCCATCCGGATCCTGAACGAAGAAAAACTTGGCGATGACCTCGCCATCAGGCGCAAATTCGACCACTTTGCGCGGGCTAAGCCCTTCGGCTTCGAAACGCGCATGTTCTGCATCCAGATCCTCCACGGAAAAGGCGATATGGCCGTAGCCATCCCCCAGATCGTAAGGTTCTGTTCTGTCTTTGTTGATGGTCAACTCTACCTCAAACGGCGTTTCGTCGCCGCGCAGATAGACCAGCGTGAATGATGCAAAATCGAGACGATGGAATACTTTCATCCCAAACGCACGACTGTAAAAATCCAATGACCGCTCTTCATTCAAGACGCGGATCATGCTGTGAATGGCTTTTGCCATGCGGTCCTCCGAACCTGTTTCGTGGTTCTAGAAGGCTGCCATTTCTGCACAAATTAGGGTAGTAACAGGATACTACACGACTTTATTCATGCTATTCCGCCGCGATCTGTTTGCCGTTCAGACTGTGCAGCATGTCTTTGTGCAGCAGGCAGGTGCAACGCAGAAGCGATGTAAAATTCTTCGTTTCACCATGTATTTCAAGCACTTCCGCATGAAGCTTTGACACGAAACCCGGCGTGGTGAACCCTTGCGCTTCGGCCAATTCATCTACAATTGCCCAAAACGACTTTTCCAACCTGATACTGGTGCTTTGACCGTTGAGCCGCATGCGGCGGGTTTCGAGTTTGTAACGATCCGGGTCTTGACCCGCAAATATCTGGCACATCCTGATCCTCCCATAAGGTGTCCAATTTCATTTCATGCCGGAACGCGTCTTTAGGCGCATTTACATACCCAACACAGCGATTAAGCTTAAAAGATGCCGATCATTTGTAAACTGCCCGTCCGGGGCGCGCGGCACAAGCTCTCACAAAGCGCCGCTAGCCACCTGCAGAGAGGTAGGGAATGGCACCTGCCAAATCAGTATCGTCGATCACATGAAAACGGCTCACGCTTCCCTCTTGGCGCGCTTTGCCGAATGGCGCGTATTCGGGATCACTTGCAAAGGCGTCCAACGCTTCGCGCGAGGGAAACTGGATCAAAGCTACCAACGTGCTGTCCAGAGCTGCTCCTTCGATCGTATCGATGTTTCCGCTGCGCGACAAATACTTGCCGCCATGCTTTGCCACGATATCATGCACTTTTGCAGCATAATCCGGTATCCATGCGTCATCCGTAACCGTCACGTCCGCTATCAAGAAAACAGCCATTTCTTTCCCCCCTGTTTGATGATGGGCTGATCCTAGCAGCATGCGCCGCGCTTGCAACCGGGCTGGATTTTTCCACCCAAATCGTCACCTTGCACCTGTCAACACCTGCACAATCGACGGAAAACCGGCTGTTATATATCGTCGCCACGGGTAATAGCGGCGTTCACTTTAGCGAGGTCTTCGGGGGAGAGTTCATAGACCTTGGCTGCTGTTTCGGCGGAGATGTAACCGCGCGCCAAATCACGCATGACCATCGCCTTGTCGCGCTCTTTTGGGTCGCCGTAGCCTGCACCACCGGGGAAGGCCATCAGAACCTTACGGCCATGCGGCACGAATTGCTTGCCCTTGCCGTTCATGGTCGCGCCATCGTCACGCACAATTGTGGTCGCGGCACCCGGCCCGCCGCCGCGGCGCCCCTGCGCGGGGTGCACCACCCGGTCAAACATCGCCTGAATGTCGAATTCGTGCCCGTCTTGCGCGCCAACCTCCATGTATTGCCCCAGCCCTCCGCGGGTCCGACCTGTACCGCCGGAATCCGGGCGTAGTTCCTTGCGCCAGATGATGACTGGGCCTGCGTGTTCCGTTGCTTCGATCGGCATGGTCATCACACCTGAGGGAAACGCCGTCGCGTTCAGCCCGTCATGCGCGGGACGTGCACCAGAGCCGCCAGAATTGAACGTCAGGACTTCGGAGCGGCGTGCATGAGCGGGTGCGATGCCATCCGAACGCGGCCGCACGCTGACCTGGAAGTTACACAAGCACCCTGCCCCCTCAGCCGGCACCAACCCCGGCACGATTTTGTCGAACGCGTTGTAGACTGCGTCCGGCACGAAGTGCCCAACGATGTGACGCAAGGCGACGGGCGCGGGACGCGGCGCATTCACGATGGTGTTTTCGGGTGCCCTAACCTGAAAAGGCGCCAGAGAGGCTGCGTTGTTCGGTATCTCCGACGCAATCGCGACTTTGAGCGCGTAGCAGGCATAGGCCTTGGCATAGACCATGGGGCAATTGATCCCCTTCTTGTCGACCCCCGACGTCCCCGCAAAATCCGTCACGATACGGTCGCCCTTGATACTGACCTTGACCTTAAGCGTGATCGGGCGGTCAAAACCGTCCACTGTCATTTCACCATCAGCGCTTTGCTGCGGCAGGGCCGCAATCCGCTCAAGCGTCGCCCGGCGAGAATTTTCGAGAATAAATGCTGCTACCGTGGCGAGATTATCCAGCCCGAACTCTGTCATCATATCGCTCAGTCGACGGTGTCCGATTTCGTTGCAGGTGGCCAGCGCGTAGATATCACCGATCAGTTGATCCGGCTCACGGACGTTACCGCGAATAATGCGCACCAGTGTCTCGTCCACTGCCCCCTGATCGGCGAATTTCATGATTGGAATATAAAGGCCTTCCTCATAGACCGAATGCGCATCTGCGCCAAAACCGCGCCCCCCGATGTCGACCACATGCGCGGTACAGGCAAAAAAGCCAACCAAAACGCCGTTGTGGAAAGAGGGCGTCACCATCGTGATATCGTGCAGATGTCCGGTGCCTTCCCAGGGGTCGTTTGTGATGTACACATCCCCGTCCAGTATATGCGCAGGACCGATACGACGAATGAAATGCGCGACGGCGTCCGCCATCGCATTCACATGACCCGGTGTGCCAGTCACCGCTTGCGCAAGCATGGTGCCATGGGTGTCATAAACGCCTGCGGAGAGATCGCCCGCTTCGCGCACTGACGTTGAAAAAGCAGTACGGACCAGCGCCTGGGCTTGTTCCTCTACCACCGAGATCAACCGGTTCCACATAACCTGAAAGGCAACTTTCGACTGTTCCTGAGCCATCTGTTCTATCCTTTCTGCACTGTTTCAGGGGCACGGGTTGCGATATCTATGCAGCCGTCAGGTTGTCGGGTGGCATCCCTGCTGGCGGGCAGAATGATGGTGGTTTCCGCTTCGGTTATCGCGGCAGGACCGACGACGCATTGCCCACTTTGCATCTGATCTCGCAACACCACCTCCGCATCAAGATATGCACCCGTTGCCGCATCAAAGAGGCGACGCGTGCCGTGCGGCGCTGCCAGATCCGCGCCCGTCGCCTGCATGACCCGGGAAACTTTTTCAGGAGGAGTTGTGGCATTGACAGACCAAACCGTAATCTCGATATCCATGCCCGCAACAGGACGGCCAAACAATCTGGTGTAGTCATCTACAAAGCGCGCCTCAAAGGTCAGCGCATCGGGGTTCATAGCTTGCGCTTCTGTCAGCTCGATCGGAATTTCCCACCCTTGCCCGGTGTACCGCATGTACACTTTGAACTCCGACAGGATAGGGCTGAGCGCGTCGCAACTGCGCACGAAACCAATGGCTTCGGCCTGCAGATCACTCAGTAACGATTTGATCCGTGTGCCGTCAAAATCCGAAAGCTTCATGTAGACAGAGCGGTTCGCCTCAAAACTGAACGGCGCACGTAAAAACCCGATGGCCGATCCAACACCAGCGCCCGGCGGGATCAACACCCGGTCCACACCTAGTTTTTCGCATAGCCTTCCTGCATGCAGCGGTGCGGCACCACCAAAGGCAATCATGGTGTACTCTGACAAATCTTCACCATTTTCGACCGCATGCACCCGCGCTGCATTCGCCATATTCTCATCGACCACTTCCGCGACGCCGAACGCGGCCTCAGAAGCATCCATCTCAAGGGCCTGACCGATGTGAACGTGCAGCGCAGCCTCAGCCGCCTTGGAATGCAGCTTGATCGAGCCGCCTGCAAAATTATCCGGGTCAAGCTTTCCCAACACCAGGTCCGCATCTGTCACGGCCGGTTGCGCGCCATCACGATCATAACACGCAGGGCCCGGTTCTGATCCTGCACTTTCAGGTCCCACACGGATCTGCTGCATCGCATCCACATGGGCAAGCGAGCCGCC
>JBGCDG010000063.1:0-12925 GCA_045105195.1 Roseobacter sp.
AACCACGATCACGACCCAGAATTGACGCGCGTTCCATCGCGCCTCTTGGCCCCACCATATTTTGCGTAGCCTCAAAAACCGTCGTTGGGTCAAAATGCAAATAAATCAACGCCACGTTCTGCCCATCAAATCCGCGCGCACAGTAAGGCAAAGCAAGTGCCCGACCCCTGCAAATCACGCGAGAGCACATCGCAACCGTCGTCGCTTGAAAGGGTAGCGCCGCACAATGGGTTTCTTAACGTGGATGTTGCCTGCAAAAAGCGCCCTGCCAGTATGGAGAGGGGATTTGAGCTCCTCACCCATCCGTGCTCATGATGCTGCTGTACCGGGAATGTGCAATGCCGGGTCCGACCCAAAAGGCACCGCTTCTGGCCAAAATAATCCCTCGTTTTCAAGCATAACGTTGCGGAGATCTTCAACACTCATGGGTTTACCAAAGTAAAAGCCCTGCAGATAATCGCACCCCATCTCACTAACGATCCGGGCGTGCTCTTCGGTTTCTACACCTTCCGCAACAATGTACATCCCAAGGCTTTTGCCGATGCCAATAATCGAAGTCACCAAAGCCTGAGTGCTCGCCTCCTCGACAACGGGCTGAATGAACTGGCGATCTATTTTCAGTATAGATGGCCGGATTTCAAGCAGCCCCCGAACCGAGGCGTGCCCGGTGCCAAAATCGTCAAGAGCGATGGTGACGCCCAATTCATCCAGTTCATCGATCGTCCATCGAACGACATCGCCAATGCGATCAAGATACACAGACTCCAGGATTTCAATGATCAGCCGGTCGGGCGGGATCCCAGAGCTGCGAATGTCATGGATGAAAGTCGGATCCGCCAACCGTGCGGCAGACACATTTACCGCCAATCGGGGCAGATCCACGCCCGCTTCGTCAAAGGACGACAAAGCCTCCTTGAGACTCGCAAACATGTTTTCGTCAATCTTCTTGAGGATACCCATGTTTTGAGCGGTATTCAAAAAAGCTGCGGGCGACAGGATACCTCTGGTCGGATGAGCCCACCTCACCAACGTCTCTGCCGAAGCTAACCTACCGGTGCGCGCATCAATGATCGGCTGAAAATATGGGATGAATTCCTGACGCTCGCAGGCCAGTAACAGGTTCGACGCCAGTTCTTTCGTAGCAGCAGATTCTGCGCGCATCTCTTCCGTGAAAAACGACCATCTTCCCTTGCCATGATCTTTTGCATGATAAAGCGCCTCATCTGCATCAGCGATAATTCTTTCAGGTTCCTGCATATTCGATTTGGCAATCGCAACACCGATACTGGTGCCACAGGCGGTCGATTTCCCATCGCATACAAAGGGAGCCTGCATCCGTAGCACGATCTCGTCGGCGAGGTTACTGATGTCCAATGCGCTCTTTCCCAGCGGTCGCAGAATGGCAAACTCATCACCCCCTAAACGCGCAACCAAATCAGACGCGTCAGTGAGTTCACGCAGCATGTCCGCGACGGAAATCAGTAGCCTGTCCCCGGCTGCATGCCCCATCGTATCATTGACGAACTTGAAACGATCGAGGTCAATGTACAGAACAGCGAACTCTTTCTTATGCTGCTTCAACCGTTCAATCCAGGTTCGCACCTCCACTTCAAAATGCCGGCGATTTGAAAGACCTGTCAGCGCATCTTCGTTAGCGTCCTTGGCAACTGATGTTGCCAGTGCGTGAAGACGTGCATTTTCTTTCTCCAGACGGTTCACCTTAGTGAGTGTGGCGGCATCGATACCTGCCCCGCCGGGGTCCATGCGCGGACCGTCGGCAGAAGAGAACCGAGGCCGACGTCTTCCCAGATCAATGATAGAACATAACCACCAATGGTTGCCCGTTACCGGGTCGGTCAGATGGGTCCAGCTCATCCGCTGCCAATACACCTCGCCATTCTTGCGATTATTTGTGGCGTCCGTCGAAAAACTTTCCCACGCCATCAGCTTTTCCATGATGTGCAGATGCACGCCTTGCTCGACGTCCGCGCCGATCAGAATTGTCCCACGTTGCCCCAGCGTTTCGGACGCGTTAAATCCTGTGATCTTGTAAAAAGCCGCGTTGCACCACCGCATTTCCATGACGGCCCCATCGTCCGCACACGCAGATGCAAGCGCCAGACCCTCGGTACGCTTGTCGTCGATTTGGTTGAAGACCTCGGGTGGTATCATGATTTCCTGCATTCCATCGAAAGTTTCATAGGGTTTTTACGACTAGAATCCGTTAATGCCGCCTCGTTTCTGTTAGATAGCTGGCGCTTTAGTGCATGCTGCCTTCTTCAATCGCGCCAAACCGATCATCATCAACCAGAGCCGCAGGTTTCGTCGCAATGCGGCATCCTGCGCAAAAAGTTCAGAACGTTACGCACTGTTCAGAGATCCGCATCAGCCCGTCTGAGAAAAATTTGGGAATTTGTCCGTTTACTGCCAGGCGACATCCGCTACGTGCTACATCACATGAAACCGAATGCGAGCAACAATGCTACACATGGCGGGGCACAAATAGTGCTTCCTCCCCAACACCCGAAAGGCCAAACATGATTGAACGTATTGAAACCGGTGTGCGATCTTCGAAAATCGTTAAACACCGCGGGGTAGCCTATATCACTGGCCAAGTCGGCGAAGGCGCAACAATCCAGGAGCAAACGACGGAATGCCTCAGGCGCGTTGAAGATCTGTTAATCCAAGCGGGCTCCTCTAAAGAACACATGCTGCGCGCGACGGTTTGGCTCGCTGATATGAGCGACTTCAATGGCCTGAATGAGATCTGGAACGCGTGGGTTCCCGAAGGACATGCCCCTGCACGCGCTTGTGGCGAGGCAAAGCTGGCGCGCGCAGAACTCAAGGTCGAGATTATTGTCGATGCGGCTTACGAGGATTAAGTCACAGTGCAGGTCAAGGAATTGGCCTGCACGCCCCACCCCTCTGGTTTGAAGGCGGCGGATCAAGGTCATTGCCCCGGTGTCCAAAGGACTGACGCTGCGACGGCCAGATACGGGTCCACTTAACTGATATTCTCTTTCGAGCCCTCTCTTCATCAATCACATTATCGCTGCTCGGATCACGACCTTTCCACTCATAACTCACTGACCCTGCCGACCAATGAATTGCACGTCTGTGGTCAATACCGCGCATTGCGTTCAGACGCGTGCAGACTGGATTCATGTCTCAAATATCATGCGGCACGCAACACAGGCCACGACCTCCCTGCACCCGCGTTTCATCAAAAAATCGTTGTCCACTCTGGGCATGAACATATCGGCACCAACAGGTCTCTGCCTGACCAAAATGCCACAGAGACACGGATTTCGATTCATACAGAGGTGACCCGCCGGGACGGTTTCACTAAAATATATTGAGTGTCACAAAAGCTGCAGGCGTGCAGACTTCGTCCCGTTACTCTCCAGCCGCGGCGGTTTTATCTAAAATAGATACCAGAAACCGCCCCGCCATATAGCTCAAAGTAATGTCCAATAATCTTGGTGTGATACACTTGATCCAGCCAAACCAGGGCCCACCTTGTTTGTCGCAATCTATGCGTAAGATAAAGATCTAATTTTATTAAATTGCTGTCCAACCTGTAGGCCCTAAACATGGCGCGCTTACGTCGAATTCCACCTAACAGTCCCGATATTCAAGATCTTAGGAAACTGCGCCGACGACCAAAAGTGGCCAGTCTTAAGCGTTCGCGAGAATATAGAATTTTCGACTTCGCCGGAAATCCTACCGGTTAACATGAATGCCACCCCATCAGGTGCGGCAAATATACAGCCGCCAAGGTTCCGCACATGCAGGATCCGTGGGTATAACTACGCACCCCACACGCTGGGCAAACCTTGCTCAACGCGCGGCTTTAGCGCAAGTTGATGCCGTGGCGGCTTTGCAAGAAGCGGTCCGAACGGGGTGCAAAAGGAAAAACTAATGGACAATGCGCGCGATACTGCACCTAAGGTGGGGTTTTTCGTCACCTGTATCGTGGATGCCATGCGTCCCAATATTGGCTTTGCCAGCCTCAAGCTGTTGCAGGACGCGGGATGTATTGTAAAAGTTCCTTCCGCTCAAACTTGCTGTGGCCAGCCAGCCTTCAACAGCGGTGACGACGCAAGCACGCGCGCCATCGCAAAACAAGTGATCGAGGCCTTTGAACCCTTTGACTACCTTGTGGTTCCGTCCGGCTCTTGCGCCAGCATGATCCGCAGCCACTATGGTGAACTGTTTCATGACGACCCGCTTTGGCAGGACAGGCAACAGGCGCTTTCCGCCAAAACATGGGAAATTCTCAGCTTTCTGACAGATGTCATGCACTTCCAACCACAGGCTCACTACACCGGCAAAGCTACCTATCATGACAGCTGCTCGGGCCTGCGCGATCTTGGTGTGCACGACCAACCACGCGCCCTGTTGAATTCCGTCGATGGCCTCTCCCTGGTACCGCTGGAGGGTCACAACGAATGTTGCGGTTTCGGTGGTACATTTTGCGTGAAATACCCGGATCTCTCGACCGCGATCGTCTCGGACAAGGCGGATAAAATAAGAGCCACCCATGCCGACACGCTATTGGGCGGCGACATGGGGTGTCTAATGAACATGGCCGGCAAGCTAAGCCGCGATGGCACCGATATGCGCGTCTTTCACACCATCGAAGTGCTTGCAGGCATGGCGGATGGACCCGGCATCTGCGCACCGAGGCTGAAATGAAACAAACCTCGGACCAATTCACGCAAAACGTCACCCGCGCGTTGTCAGAACCCACGTTGAAGGTTGCGCTGGACCGCACGACAACGCTGCTGCGAACCCGCCGCGCCAAGGTGATCGACGCATTTCCAGAATACGCTGCAGCGCGCGAAACGGCGCAAAAGATCAAAGACCACACGCTTGATCATCTGGGGCACTACCTGCGCCAGTTCGAAGAAAACGCCATCGCTAGCGGCGCACACGTGCATTGGGCCGACAGCCCCGAAATCGCACGCAAGATCGTGGCTGACATCTGCCGTGCAGAAGGGGCAAAAACCGCCACGCGCGTCAAATCCATGCTGGGCGAGGAAATCGGCATCGGCGACGCTTTGGCCGATGCGGGGGTGGAACGCATCGAAACCGATCTGGCCGAACACATCATCCAACTCGCCGGGGATCCCCCATCGCATATCGTGATGCCCGCGATGCACAAGACCCACGAACAAGTGGCCGAACTCTTTGCTGAAAAACACGCAGCCCCCAGTACCGATCAGGACGTCGCGTCCCTGGTGGAAAGCGCGCGCCGCGAATTACGGCCCAAGTTTCTGACAGCCGATATCTCTATCTCTGGCGCGAATTTCCTGATTGCCGATACGGGCTCCTTTATTACCGTCACCAATGAAGGGAATGCAGAGCTGACCACCACCCCTCCCAAGACGCATATCGTCACGGTCGGGATCGAAAAAATGGTGCCCAGCCTCAAGCACGCAGCCGTTTTCCTGCGGCTTTTGTCACGCGCGGCCATTGGCACCGAGATCACGCAATACACCACGTTTTTCAATGGCCCCAAACGCGCAGGCGACCGGGACGGGCCAGAAAATCTGCATATCGTATTGGTGGACAATCACCGATCAGACATGTTGTCGGATTTTCTGCGGCCAATGCTGCGCTGCATCCGCTGTGGTGCCTGCATGAACCACTGCCCTGTCTATGCCACGGTCGGCGGGCATGCATATGGCGCTGTGTACCCCGGCCCAATGGGCTCTGTACTGACGCCGGCGATGACGGGTCTTGCCGGATCGAAAGACCTACCAAACGCTTGCACGCTCAACGGGCGTTGCAAAGAAGTCTGTCCCGTCAACATCCCCCTGCCAGACATGTTGCGTTCGCTGCGCGCGCGCCAGTTTGATCAACACATGGTGCACCCGAAGACCAAATGGTCGCTGCAGCTTTGGTCTGTGCTCGCCCAGCGTCCTGCGCTTTATCGGATAGCGACCGCCGCGTCGAATATCGCATTGCGCCTGCTGGCCCGGGGTCGCGGAAAGATCTCTGCCGTGCCACTTGCCGGGGGGTGGACCCGCACGCGTGATCTGCCTCAGCCCGAGGCGGGCACCTTCATGCAGCAATATAAAAAGAGGCGCTGAGTCATGTCCCGCGACGCCATTCTCGCCAAGATCGACCGGGCCAATGCAGGCCGTACGGCCAAAGACGTCAGCGCTGCGGCTGCGGCACTTATCGCGACGCCAGATGCTTACCGTGCCGGTTTCGCACCCCTACCTGTTTACGACCGCTTCGTCGCCAAAGCCACGTCCGAGACGGTCACAGCAACAATTTCAGAACTTGCGACCCTCGCTGATATCCCCAACGCAGTTGCCGCTTATCTGAATGAGAACGACTTGTCCGCCCAGATCGCTTTGCAACCCCGCGCGGCCCTCACAGCGCTGAATTGGAGCGGGATCGAAACGGTAGCACAGGCGCAGATGAACGAGGCCGCGGCCCTGACGTTTGCCGATTTGGGGATCGCGGAAACTGGATCACTGGTGTTTCAGACCGGACCAGACGCGCCAGTTTTACTGAATTTTCTACCTTTGCACCATCTTGTTGTCCTGCGCCGCAGCACCATCCTGCCGCATATGGAAGACGTGTTTGACCAAATGGGCACAACCACCAAGGAGCAAAAGCGCAGCCTCAACATTATCACTGGAACCAGCGGCACCGCTGACATCGAAGCCAAGAACGTGCGTGGGGCCCATGGGCCACGGTTCATGCATATCTATTGTATCGACACCTGAGATGTCCCGCCTCTGACACCAGCGCTTTCATCGATCCAAACACGTAGGGCGCAGAGTCGGCGTTCACGGCTGACCTTCTTTTTCGGTCGTTCAGGAAAGCACTTTCATGATCGCATCCTGCAAATCACTGGTAGCCACCGGTTTGGTCAAACGCGGTACATGGTCGAAGGAGCGCGCCAGCTCGGCGTTATTGCCGTAGCCCGTGACAAAGAGAAATGGCACACCCAACTCCAACAGCCTGCACGCCACCGGTTCACTGGTATTGCCCCCACCGAGATTGACATCAAGGATGGCAAAACCTGCAAACTCACTACTCAAAACCTCCAAAGCGTCCGCGCAATTGCTACAGATTTCAATTTCTTCAACGCCTGATTTTTCAAGCTGATCCTTCATGTCATTGGCAATGACAAAATTGTCCTCAACCACCATCACAAACCCGTCGATGGCCTGCGGATCAAACGACACCGCCCGTTCTGTCGAGATTGCCACTTTTGCAGACGCGCTATCGAGCACCACGGTGTTTGGTTCACTCTCAAAAACCTGATCGGGAACAAGCAAATCCGCTTCAAGGCCAGCGCGTTCAAACCTTAAGCTGGCCGATCCGCCCATTTCATGTGGTACCGCCTGTTCTATCAATGCCGAACCAAAACCGCGCTCGTTTGGCGGCGTGACCGGCGGTCCACCCGCTTCGCGCCATTTAATCGCAATCCCGCCTTCAGCATCTTCCAAAAGGATTTCAACAGTCCCCTCAGCAACGGAAAGCGATCCGTATTTAACTGCATTCGTGGCCAATTCATGGATCACAAGCGAGAAAATCGGCGCGATATCCGCGCGCAGATACTGCGTTGGGCCCTGGATCCGAATGCGGTCATCGCGTTGATAAGGATCGGTTTCAGTTTGAATCAACCGTATCGTGTCCGCCGAAGCGATTGCCGAGCCGGACGAAATATCATGCGCCGCCGCCAATGCTTGGATCCGACTCTCCAAGGAGGCCGCGTAGCTGTCGAGCGAGCCATTATGGCGTTGAGCCTGCCGCGACACTGATCGCACAAGCGCGAGGATATTGCGCACCCTGTGGTTCAATTCATTGATCATGATAGCTTGTTGGCGGTTCAGCGTATTCTTCAACGCCCGCCGCTCGGCGCTGTTGAACAAGATCCAGACTCGCTCCGCAAAGTAAAGATCATCTTCAGTCCAAGCTGAAGAACGCCCTTTGACATCATCCAGATAAGTCGAGAAAGAAGCCCGTGGTGCCAAGCGTGCCTTGCCTTCTTTCAATTCTACAGTTTTATCCGGACTGCCCGCCCAAGATACCGTAGTGGTGACCTCACGTCGGAAAATGCACAGCGCCCGATCCGTCGCTGTCGCAAGCGCAAACACGCCCGCACATCCATTCAGCCCAGGTTTTAGATCCGGGTAGCGCGTGCCCAGACTATCGGAAACGATCGCCTCGCCCAGCTGGGATTGCATCTCCTGAGACAGCCGGTTCAAAATCTCTGGACCTGGCGTCAGCCCATAACTGACCGTCTTTGCACCCGTGATGACATACACACCGTCCGCCTGCAGCACATCTTCCACGACGGAGCCGATATGAACCAGCGCTTTTTCAAGCACTTCTTCGCCATCGATTTCATCCAGCGTGGAGTCTTTGATTTTGTCTGTTTTGCGCACCATTTCGAGCTGCGCCTGCTTTCTGATGCTGGCGAGTTTGGTTGCAAAGAGGTCCTGAAACGCGACCAACACATCGCGCAGTGCTTGCGAGGGTACACGGCGACGGCGATGGTGAAACGAAATAATCCCCCAGAGTTCGCCTTCCACGACAACCGACAAAGTCATGGTCGCGCAAGAGCCCATATTCCGCAGATATTCCATGTGGACCGGGGACACGCCCCGACAGTGGGCCAGCGTGATATCCAGCGGCGGCAAAGCCGCATTTCCCGCCTGCAATGGAACCGGCACCTGATCCACATCCACAATGAAACGCAGCGGCAGCTTGCGCATGATCTCCCGCGCCTGGGCGGGTATATCCCACTGCGGAAACCGCAGGCCGACGAAAGGTTCCATGCTATTGGGGCACGCTTCTGCGAGAACCTCACCGTTAAATTGAGCATCGAATTTATAGATCATCACACGGTCATACCCGCTCAGATGACGCAGCAGTTTCGTCGTCAGATCAAAGAAAGGTTTGCCATTCTCGCAGGATTGAATTTCGCGCACCAGAAACGACAGCGTGCCAAGTGCATCCACACTTCCCAGCCCGGTGTCTTTCGCTGGTTCAAACTGGATCACATGCATCCCGTTGGACGAGAAAGCGGAAACCTCCATGTCGGTGTCATGAAGCTTGAATTGTCCAACCGGCGTTGAGCGTTCAGAAAACCCCGGCCGTGCATTGGCATTGTTGAGCGCATGGATGAAGTCGCTACCCAGGCACGCGCGCAAATCAGCCCCAAGCAAATCACTCGCTTCAATCCCTAAGAATTCCGCGCTGTTCGCACTTGCGTAATCAATCCGGTTGGAATGGGGATCCACGCCAATCAAACAGGCAAATGGCTGCACCAGCCCCGGTATGTGAACCGGCTCTGACGCACAATTCTCAAGAGCTTCCTGAAAACTTTTCTCTTTTAATTTAAAATCCATGGTCTATGACCTTTGACGGTACAGTTTTAAAAAACTTACAACCTCAAGTTCTCTAGTGCAGTACCACAGCGATACTTAGATTGTAACGTGCATTCATATTTTCTCGCATGTTTTCACTGGCGAAGAGTTGTCAAGCGGCGGTGAAGGAGGATTGGAACTTGGCTAAACTGTTGATCATGGAAGACGATGTAATTTTGGGCTTCCGACTCACGGAGAAACTTGAAGAAGCCGGGCATGAGGTGGACGTGTGCAAGACTGCATCTGCGGGCATCGAACTGCTTTGGCAAACGACCTATGACGTACTGGTTTCTGACATCATTGTCCGCGAAAACGGCAAGTCGATCCCCGATGGGGGTTTCAAGTTAATTGGATGGGCGCGCAACAACCCCAAAACCTGCAAGATTCCAATTATTGCCGTGACTGGTACACAGAAAATGCCTGGGATGGGGCACATGCTTTCTACTGCCGAACAGATCGGTGCGAATGCCTGTTTGGAAAAGCCTTTTAATGTTGCTGAACTACTGGACCTCGTCGACCGGTTGATGGCACTCACGGCAGAACCCCAGGTCGATGCGCTGCAGCGATAGCCAAAAATACCACACTGGCGCACATCGGGCACCGGGACAAACCCGCCGGACGGGCCCGTATTGTATTGGACGCGCACAGTGACCAAGTCACCAGATTACAGCTCCGAAGTACGCGCGTTTGTTTCAGCACAAACACGCAACATCCACGAAGCGTTGCACCACAACCCGATTCTGGAGCGTCTGACCAACCCGGAAATTACAGCCTGTGAATACGTCACCGCGATACAAGTGCTGTCCAGCTTTTATCAGGCCGTTGAGGCCGAACGCGAACGGCTCGATACGTGGGATGAATTCACATTAGCAAGCGAATGTAAGGCTTTGTCACACGACCTGACCGGGCAGTCAAAAACCTATGTGACGCTTCTGTTTAAGGACCGCGCGGCGTTGTTGGGCGGACTTTATGTCGCCCACGGCGCCTCCTTTGGCCGGGCTCAGTTTCGCAAGAATCTCTGCGCCAACCTACCAGATGCGCCACAGTCGTTTGTTAATCAGCGCACGGACAAAAGCACTTGGCGCGCACTGACAGATCGCATGGAACATTACAGCCAGAACACGCATCATCTGGCATCTTTGCTGAACGGCGCCAAGAAGAGCTTTCAGGCGGTTGTCGATGCCACGGACGTCCACGCGACGGGCACTGAGGCCAAGTACCCGCCGTTGGTCAGTCCGGAGACTTAACCCTGCGGAACGTGTCCGGATAATCCACAACAAGACCAGCGTCATCGATTTCAAGCTCGGCCGTGAACGCCCGGAACAGGCCATCATAGCGGTAACGACGATCCGGCACCAAACAGGTGTACCGCTGATCGGCCCTTTGCGGCAGGAAATTCGCCTCGGTCTGATCCGGCAGAGGCACATAAGCGACCGTAATCTCGCGACTTTCCTTTGCCGCGAGCTTTAGCCGTTTGATGGGCAGAGCATTCGTGGCCGGCGTAATTCCGATATCGACGTCAAAGCAGCCATCGAGGGACGCAAGCGCCTTGCCTGAAAACCGATCTGTCCAGATGCCATCCGCATCAGCTTCGACATGCAGGGTTGGACCACCAACGTATGCGACGCGGACCTCGCGCGTTCTGAAAAGGGGGTCTGTACGGACAAGGTAATGGCCTCCGTATGCACCATGGCGCGTCCCTGCCACAACGCCCTCAAGAGCCAATCCCTGCGCGTCCTCACGACACAGGCAATGCTCAAGACCCTGACCGTCCCAATCATGCCACCGAACGACAACCATTGCCTATGCCCCCATTGCTACAGTTAAGACAATACCGCCCTAAAAAGGCGCGTAAAGAGGCTACACCAAATGCCGTGCCTTTCACGCCAACGGTCGGAATTTTGACGCAATCTTGCGACATGGTGCCATCGATGAAGGTTGTTTTTAATACGCCCCAGAAACTGCGGGTCGAGTTTGGCCCCTGGTGGCGCCCGATCCTCTGGATAACCGCCGGATCCATGATCGTGGTGGATACTGTGTTCAGAACAACGGATTCGCTGGTGTACGGTCTCGGCTGGATGGAAATCCTGATCATGCTGGGGCTCACCTTCGCCCTCATGCGCCAAAAGACGGTCGTGCTCCATTTCAATCGCCAGGGTCAGATCGCGACCCTCGAACGTCCATTGTGGATTGGATCAAGGTCCCACAAATTTCCGCTCGACAAGATCCTTGGTGTGGACGTTGATATGTCTGGATCAGGATCGCCCAAGCAGCTTGTGTTGCTGGTGCAAGACTCGGCAATGCCGGCACGCTGGCCTGTCTCTGCCCTGCCCGCCGATGCTCCCCGTGTCCGGATGATGTCCAGAACAGTCAACACCTGGATCAAAAATCGCCCCATCAACACCTGAGCGACGCCGACGGTTCCATTTGGCGCAGACCAATCCATCCGGCCTATGTTATTAACGCAGACAATTGCGCGGTGCTCTAGACCCGATCAAGTCATCGAGCAAGCAAGAATACATACTGTCGGGCCTGTATCAGAACCCGTCTTTAATGGGTGATCTCCGGCGGATTGCGAGCCACATCCGGGTTCAGGCGCCAGACGGCTGCATTCAAAGCGGAAGCAATTGTGACCCAAAGCAGATAGGGTGCGAAAAGGGCGCCAGCAAACCAGTCGATCTGCCATAGTGCCAACATCGTCGCCAGCACCGTCAGCCACAAAAAGCCCACTACGGCCATCCCGAGGCGAATATTCTTGAGCCCAAAGAAAACTGGCGTCCAAAGGCCATTGAACGCGATCTGCAACGACCAAAGCGCCATGGCGACCCCATTGCCTTCTGCCATCGCCACGCGCGCACCTGCGACAGACATGCAAAGGTATAGCGTGGTCCATGTAACAGGGAACACCCAATCCGGTGGTGTAAACCAGGGCTTTTCCAAGCTTCGATACCAGGGACCGGGTGGAAACATGCCGCCGGTCAGGCCTGCGCCGATACAGGCCCCCAGGAATATGCAGAACAACAACCAGAACATCGGCGTCACGTCAGGTTGGGCCGCTGGCCCGCCAAATCAGATCGCTGCGCGCGGGCGCGCTCTTCGAGCAGAGACAACACAGACAACAACGCGTCGCTGCGCACGTCCTGTGACGTACCACGCGCCGTTGCATCTACCAGAAATCGTACCTCCGGAAGGGGCCGCGCATACAGCACTGCTGAGGCCGGTAGCACAAGACTTGCACCGCTCAGCAGCATCGACTGTCCCAGCCAGCCCAGTTTCTGAGCCTTGCTGGTGCGCGCACGCGCCGTCAGGCTGTCATAACCCATCGCGTGCAAGCGCCCACCAATGCCTGCGTAAATGAACCGTGCCGCATAGATACCCGGACGGCATCCTCGGGGCAGTACTCCGATCCCGGCTTCTGAACGCATATAGAGCCGGTTGGCCTCACTGATCAGCCGCTTGATCATCGCACGTACAGCTTTGGTAGCTTTAGGGTCCGCCAGGAATGTATCCGCGTTCAGGCCCGC
>JBGCDG010000064.1:0-42657 GCA_045105195.1 Roseobacter sp.
TTTAGGGTCCGGTCATGCATCCCGTAGATATTCGTAAAAATGCGATCCTTGTCTTCAAGCATCTTACACCCCTTTACCTTTCAGCACGTGCCGCTTTGCGTGCACGTTTGATTTGCCACGAAACGATGAACGACCAGGCCAGAGCGGCCATCGCCAGAAGATCTATGAGGATCGTGTACCGCAACGTTAAACCGAGCTTTTCACCCAACCAAAACTGAACGACCAGCCAGACCAGCATCGTCGCGACAATGACAAGACTTACAGTTCTTCCTTTGGCGTCCAGGGCACGTTCCCGTGCCTCGGCCGATTGTTCTTGCGCACTCATGAAGCCTCCTAGCTTCGTTTGATCCGATCAGCCCTTGGCTTTCGCCAACTTCTTGGCCTGACCCACCCAATCGTCTCTTTCGATACGTCCTTTGAAACGCAGGCGCTCGTCGACCCACGCGATATCTTTCTTTTTAAACTGAGCCACCTGCGCGTAATGCCAGATACCCAGGTCGTTCAACGTCTGTTCCAATTTGGGGCCCACGCCCGAAATCTTTTTCAAATCATCTGCTGCGTCCCCTTCCGGCGCGTCTAACATCATCGCGGGGCGCGCGTCGGCAGCTACGGCCCTTTTAGGGGCTGCTTTTTTCGCTGCCGCCTTCTTCGCAGGCGCTTTTTTCTTTGCGACCGGCTTGGCCACCTCTTCGGCTTCGTACTTCCAGTTTCCCTTGCGCGCAGCCAGTTCAGCCTCCCCTTCCAATGCTTTGGAAGGCTGGACTTTGGCCCGGGCGACCGTCGGCGCTGGCGCTGCAGAAACCGGCGCTGCCTTCACTGGCGCTGCCGCTGGAGCCGGTGCTTTTTTTGACGCCGCGGATGAGGCGATCGTCGGTGTTTCAAGCGTTGCCGTGTTCGGCGCGGGCATCGGGCGGGTCAACGACCAATTGAGCACGGCACCCACAACTACAAATATGAATCCTCCTGCAAAGCAGGATTGTGTAAAGCTCCAGCCACCAAGCACCCCAATCGCGGTTCCCGCGATCATGCCGACAGCAAGCGCCGCAAGCCAGCTTCCTACCGTTACTTCGATTGCTCCACTGTTGTTCATGAGGGCCTCCCTTTTCGGTTGTTAACGTAATCAGGTCTTATAAATACCGTCTTTTGCCGCGCGTTGGGAAAATTCTGTCTCCTCACCCGCTGCGAGCTTGCGGGCCTGCGCCACCCAGTTGTCCCGACTGACCCGTCCCTTAAAGCCAACAAGATTTTCATCAGCCCAAGCGACCTCGTTGGGCGACCAAGCGGCGATCTGATCGTAATGATAGACACCGATGCCATTCAGAACGCCTTCGAGCTTGGGACCAACCCCCTTGATGAGCTTGAGGTCATCGGCGCCACCATCACGCGGAGCCGTCAAAAGCGCCGGCTTTTCACTTTCTGCGTCAGGTGTTTTGCTCTTGGGAATTGGCGCTTTCTTCACAGTCGTTTTCTTTTTGGCAGGCGCCTTGTTCGAATTTGCCCCCTGCCACGGCATCGAAAGCGGCACCTCGGTACCGTCGATCCGCTTGACAGTATCGCCGATGTCGGTCGCAAGCTGTGCCGATGCATTGTACTGGAGCTTGTCGCTTTCGTGCTCTTTCAGAGATGTGAGGCCGCTCAGCGGTTCGGCGGCATAACGGCCATTTTGCGGGCCAGGCACCGGCACCTTACCCGCTGCCAGCTCATCGATCAGCTCGCCCATACGCGCCGCTGTCAAATCTTCATAATAGTCTTTCCCGATCTGTGCCATAGGCGCATTCGAACAGGATCCGAGACACTCCACTTCTTCCCAAGAAAAATTGCCGTCATCGGACAATTGATGTGGGTGCGGTGCGATTTTGTCCTGACAGACGGTCACGAGATCTTCGGCGCCGCAAATCATGCAAGAAGTTGTACCGCACACTTGAATATGTGCTATTTTTCCAACCGGTTGCAATTGAAACATAAAGTAAAATGTAGCAACTTCCAAACCGCGGATGTAGCTGAGACCAAGCATATCAGAGATATGCTCAATGGCAGGCTTGGAGAGCCAGCCTTCCTGTTCCTGCGCACGCCACAAAAGCGGAATAATCGCGGAGGCCTGGCGCCCCTCAGGGTATTTCGTGATTTGCCCTTCCGCCCAAGCCTGATTGTCGGACGTAAAAGCAAAGCTATCGGGTTGGTCGGGATGTAGTCGGCGAAGCATATCGGTCCTACTGTGTCAAAATGCGTGAAGTGGCGCGCGGGTGCCCACCGAATATAGCGGCTTGCGCGTCGATCAACGATCAATCTCCCCAAAGACCACGTCCATCGTGCCGATGATCGCGGCCACGTCGGCCAGCTGGTGCCCTTTGGAGATATGATCCATCGCCTGCAGGTGCAAAAAGCCTGGTGCGCGGATCTTGGCCCGGTAGGGTTTATTGGACCCATCGGCCACGAGATACACGCCGAACTCCCCCTTGGGCGCTTCTACCGCGCAGTAAACCTCCCCCTCGGGCACGTGGAACCCTTCTGTATAGAGCTTAAAGTGGTGGATCAGGCTTTCCATCGACGTTTTCATGTCGGATCGACTGGGGGGCGTAACCTTGCCGCGCGCGAGCACATCGCCCTGCCCTTCCGGCGCGCGCAGTTTTGCGATCGCCTGATGCATGATCAAGAGGGACTGACGCATCTCTTCCATCCGCACAAGGTAGCGATCGTAGCAATCACCATTTTTGCCCACGGGGATCTGGAAGTCGAACTCATCGTAGCATTCGTAGGGTTGCGCCCGCCGCAAATCCCACGCCAAGCCTGATCCACGCACCATCACGCCCGAGAAACCCCAATCAAGAATTTCTTCTTCGCTCACCACGCCGATGTCAGCATTACGCTGCTTGAAAATGCGGTTTTCCGTCAGCAGGCCATCGATATCCGCGATCACCCGAGGGAAATCATGTGCCCAGGTTTCGATATCGTCAATCAGCTCTGGCGGCAGATCCTGATGCACGCCACCGGGCCGGAAATAGGCCGCGTGAAGACGCGCGCCGCAGGCCCGCTCGTAAAACTCCATCAGCTTCTCACGCTCTTCAAAGCCCCAGAGCGGTGGCGTCAGCGCACCCACATCCATCGCTTGCGTGGTGACATTCAGCAGATGATTCAGGATCCGGCCGATCTCGCAGAACAGCACGCGGATGAGGCTGGCACGGCGCGGCACCTCAACGCCCGTCAGCTTTTCGATGGCCAGACACCAAGCATGCTCCTGGTTCATTGGCGCAACATAATCAAGCCGGTCAAAGTAGGGCAAATTCTGGAGATACGTTCGGCTCTCCATCAGCTTTTCCGTGCCCCGGTGGAGCAGCCCGATATGCGGGTCACAACGCTCGACCACCTCACCATCAAGCTCGAGCACGAGTCGCAAAACACCATGCGCCGCAGGGTGTTGTGGGCCAAAGTTAATGTTGAAGTTACGGATTTTCTGCTCGCCGGTGAGGGCGTCTTCGAAACCTTTGGTGCCGTCCATCATGCTGAACCTTCCATGTGTTTCTGTTCTGCCGACATCGTGACAAGAACGATAAAAAAGAAAATGCCAATAACCGGGATCAGCAGAACCGCCGCCTTGCAAAGCGATAATCCTTGCAGTCGACCGACAACCAGAACCGGCCCAAGCCAGGCCAGCAGACAAAAAATCTGAACACCGACGAAGACAAGGTAGGCTGCATCGTGATCTATCACCGCTTCTCCAACTCTTGCAGTTTGAGACCCATCCACCACAGCAGGGCAATCGTGCCCAGCGGGATCAGACAGGCCGCCGCCCAGTATTTATTGATGCCGAAGAACGGCAGCAACTTGACCATCGGAATAGCCGTCAGCGCCGACAGAATGAGCCACCAGATGCTCCCCATCTATTTGGCCTCCTGCTTTTCATCCCCCGGCAGAATATACTCTGCGCCCTCCCAAGGGCTCATGAAATCGAACTGGCGGTATTCCTGCACGAGGCTCACTGGCTCGTAGACAACGCGTTTCTGCGCCTCGTCGTAACGCACTTCGGTATAGCCGGTCGTCGGAAAGTCCTTGCGCAAAGGGTAGCCGCGAAAACCGTAGTCCGTCAGAATGCGCCGCAAGTCTGGGTGCCCAGAGAAAAGGATGCCGAACATGTCAAAAATCTCACGCTCGAACCAGTTCGCCGATTTGTGCACCGAAATGATAGACGGGACCATCTGCTCTTCCCGGACACTCACCCGCAAGCGCAGGCGGTGGTTTTGGTACATCGACAGCAGGTGATAGACAACGTCGAAACGCTTGGCGCGTCCGGTGTAGTCTACTGCGGTAATATCGACGAGGCTGGAAAAACGGCAGGTGGCGTCGGTTTTGAGAAATTCGATCAACCCCACGATATTGGAGGGTGTCACATCGAGGTTCAACTCATCATGCGTGACGTCCCAACCCAACACGCAGTCGGTGCGTTTGGCTTCGATGTAGGCGCCCAGTTCATTCAGAGAATCAGACATATATATCCTCGTTCTAAGGTGCGCAGCACGGACCAAGGTCGCTCAACGGACAATGGTCCCTGTACGACGGATTTTACGTTGCAGCTGCAACAAACCATAAAGCAACGCTTCGGCAGTTGGCGGGCAGCCCGGCACATAGACATCCACCGGGACAATCCGGTCGCACCCACGCACCACGCTGTATGAGTAATGATAATACCCACCGCCATTGGCACAGGAGCCCATAGAGACCACGTACCGCGGCTCAGGCATCTGGTCGTAGACTTTGCGCAAGGCAGGCGCCATTTTGTTGGTAAGTGTTCCAGCCACAATCATTAGGTCAGACTGGCGTGGGCTTGCCCGCGGGGCTGTGCCAAAGCGTTCCAAATCATAGCGCGGCATTGAGGTGTGCATCATTTCGACCGCACAGCAGGCAAGACCAAACGTCATCCAGTGGAGCGAACCCGTCCGCGCCCAGTTGATAATGTCTTCGGTCGAGGTCAGCAGAAAGCCCTTATCCTGCAGCTCGCGGTTCAATTCCTGTGTTGCCACTTCCCGGTCCGGGCCAGCAGCATAAGCTCCATATGGCACCGCACTTGTTTCTACTGCCATTCCAACGCTCCCTTTTTCCACTCATAGGCAAAGCCAATGGTCAAAACGCCCAAAAACACCATCATCGACCAAAAGCCGACCATGCTGATATCCTTGAATGCGACCGCCCAAGGGAACAGGAACGCAATCTCCAGATCAAAAATGATGAAGAGAATCGATACCAGATAGAAGCGGACGTCGAATTTCATGCGCGCATCATCGAAGGCATTGAACCCGCACTCATACGCAGAGACCTTCTCTGGATCTGGGTTGCGGACGGCAAGAACAACCGCAGCGAATATTAAAACAAGGCCCAGACCGATGGCCACAGCCAGAAAAACAAGAATTGGCAGATATTCCAGTAGCATCTCGTCCAAGGGATGGCTCCTTTTGTCTGCTGCAGTGCCGCGACATGCGGCCACGTGGCGAGCGTAGCCCTGCATTTCTTTACGCCCGCCTAATGACTTGGTCAACAGAGGCACGAGTTTTGCGCAGCAGTTTTCAGTCTACCGCATCCATTTGCCACGCCCGACAGCCCCCACATGCATTTTACGTTCCATCGGCGCAGAACCGCCGAGCAATTTTATTGTGCACAAACCTGTGATCCACGCATGTGGCAGATGCGTAAGTTGAATACCGTGTCCGCCTAGCCGAGGGGCAGGTTCCGGCAAAAGGCAACAAAAAATACAAGGGAAACAATATGAAACGACGTTCATTCTTCAAAGGCACGATTGCTGCCGGATCTCTCGCGATGCTGACCGCCTGCGGCATGGTCGGAGGCGATGATATTGTTGATGTCGCCGCGTCCAACGGCAACTTCAACACATTGGTCGCCGCGGTTCAGGCCGCTGGTCTCGAAGATACGCTGCGCAGCGAAGGACCGTTCACCGTTTTCGCGCCGACAGACGCTGCTTTTGCCGCCCTGCCCGCCGGCACGGTCGAAAATCTGCTCAAGCCTGAGAACAAAGACCAACTGGTTAGTATTCTGACATATCATGTGCTGCCCGGTGCCGTGAAAGCGGCCGATGTGATCGGCGCCAAGACGCATGTCGACACTGTAAATGGTCAAAGCGTGACAGTGGATGGTACCGGAGACACTGTCACTGTGAACAATGCCACCGTGACGGCGACAGATATCGAAGCCTCCAACGGCGTGATCCATGTGATCGATACCGTTTTGTTGCCAAAATAATGCACAAATAAACATTTCGGTCCGCGCATCGCTGTGCGTGGACCGATCAGCGTGCCCAATTCGGTTTACGCTTTTCGAAAAAAGCAGCAATCCCTTCGTGGGATTCAGGATCTTCCCAACGGGATGCCAGCGCATCTATCGACAGATCAACCGCAGCCTGCTGCGACATAGGCCGTCCCAATGTAAGCGCCATCGCCTTGGCAGCCGCGACAGCACCGGGCGCACAGGCAAGGTAGGCCGATATTTCGGTCTCCACGGCAGTTGACAAATCCGCCGAAGCCACCACGCGGGACAATATGCCCAACGACGAAGCTTCTTTTGCGTCGAAGATTCGCGCTGACATGAACACCTGCCGTGCATTTCCCTGCCCCATCCGCGCAAGCACATAAGGAGCGATCGTGGCAGGAATCAAACCAAGCCGCGTTTCGGTCAACCCAAACCGAGCGGTTTCCACCCCAATCACGACATCACAAATGCAGGCCAATCCAACGCCACCGCCAAAGGCATTGCCATGCACAACACCAATCAGCGGTTTGGGTAGGACGTTAAGCGCCTCCAACATGGTCGCCAGTGTCAGCGCTTGTGCATTTCGCGTGGCGGCATCCATGCCCATCTGATCCCGCATCCAGCCCAGATCACCGCCCGCACAAAACGACGCGCCCGCACCGGTCAGCACCACGACCCGAACATCTGGATCAGACGCAAGCTGATCCGCTACCCGCGTCAGTTCGGCGATCATGCTAGCCGACAAAGCGTTGTGCTTCGCAGGACGATCAAGTGTCAGCGTTGCCACGCCGCGCGGGTCCACCTGCACATCAATCGTGTCATACCCGCTGTGCATCACGCGACAGGCTCGGGTACGGCGCGCATGGCCCGGGCCATCTCTGCGGCTTGTTCAATGACGGAGAGATCGAGACCTGTTTCGTAGCCCAGCGCCTGCAAATGCGCCGCGACCGTTTCGGTTGCCACATTGCCAGAAGCACCCGGTGCAAAGGGACATCCACCCAAGCCTCCGACGGCTGCATCAAACACGCGCACACCCAGACTAAGAGATGCATCGATATTGGCGATAGCCCGGCCATTTGTGTCGTGAAAATGCCCAGCGAGGCGCCCTACAGGTACAGCATCACGGACAGCAAGAAGCATCCGTGCGATCGTATCTGGCGTGCCGGTACCGGTTGTATCGCCAAGACTGATTTCATAACACCCCATGGCAAAAAGGCGATCGGCGATTTCGGCGACCTTTTGCGGCGTTGTGGGGCCATCAAACGGGCAGTCCGCCACGCAAGAGATGTAGCCGCGGACTGGCAGATCTATATGCCGCGCCTCTTCGAGGATAGGCACAAATCGGCCAATGCTTTCGTCAATGCCGGCATTGATATTCGCGCGCGAAAACCCTTCCGAAGCGGAGGCAAAAACTGCGATCTCGTCAGCGCCTGCAGCACGGGCGGCCTCAAAACCTTTCACGTTCGGCGTCAAACCTGCGTAACGCACGCCGGGTTCGCGTGCGATTCCAGCCATTACCTGCGCCGACCCGGCCATTTGCGGCACTTTTTCGGGCGATACAAAACTCGCGATCTCGATCCGTCGAAACCCCGCACGGCTAAGGCGATCAACAAGTGCTATTTTGTCAGCCACCGGAATATCCTGCGACTCGTTCTGCAAACCGTCGCGCGGCCCGACTTCAAAGATCTCACAAGGTCCCAAACCCATATTCCGTCCTCCCAGACATATCCTGGCGCTATTCTAACGCCCATACCGGACAAAAGTCTTGCCCATAAATTCTATCCAAATGCGGCACTAACCGGAGGATCAGAGACACATTTCGTCAGCTCATACCTCCTCTTTCTCCAGAATAATCAAGGCTGCACCGGCCTGCACCTGATCCCCCTCCGCCACAAGGACTTGAGACACGACGCCGTCTCGACCTGCTTGCAAACTGTGTTCCATCTTCATCGCCTCAAGGATGGCCAATCGGTCGCCGCGCTGCACCTCTTGACCCGGTTGGGCTGCCAGAGCTTTGACCAGACCGGGCATCGGGGCCACTATGACGTTGCCAGCATCTTTAACATCTTGCGCAGCATGGCCCGGACGAACAAGTTCGAATAATACCCCAAAGCCCTCAAAAACCGTCAGGACGTCAGCGGCACGATGCACTTGCGGCATCTTACGCCCATCAATTTGCCAATCATTACCTCGGCGTTCCACCAGCAAGGAACCACCCGGCACATGCCAAAACTGGGATCGCGCGTTACGGATCTCCACGCTCAATTCATGTGTCACTAATCCACAGGTTAGGGACACATATTGCGTGAG
The DNA here is from genome assembly GCA_045105195.1 of Roseobacter sp. GTDB lineage: Bacteria > Pseudomonadota > Alphaproteobacteria > Rhodobacterales > Rhodobacteraceae > Roseobacter. Next base: position 8,563 of record JBGCDG010000064.1, read on the forward strand.
AGGCGCCCAGAGAGTGAACCCCGCATCAGGCGCCGGTGCGTATAGATCAAGCGCTACCATTCCCGCTGCGATCCAGTGCAGTGGTTGTGGGTCGGCGCGCATGGTCAGCGCATCGAGGTCACGCGCGATCAGACCTGTGTCAAAAGCGCCCAAAGCAAAACCGTCATGCGCGGCAAGTGCACCCAGAAAAGCCAGATTGGTCACCGTACCTGCCACCTCGCATCCGGCCAACGCTTGCCGTAACTGCTGCAATGCCAAACGCCGTGTGGGGCCTTTGACGATCAGTTTCGCCAGCATCGGATCATAAAAAGGGCTGATCACATCCCCGGCACGCACGCCGCTGTCCGCCCGCACGCCCGCGGGGAATGCGATATGATCCAGATGCCCTGTCGCAGGAAGAAACCCGACAGGCACGTCTTCGGCGTAAAGCCGCGCTTCGAATGCATGCCCGTCTATCGAGAGTTCCTGTTGGCGCGCGGGCAGCGGCGCGCCCGCAGCCACGCGCAACTGCCATTCCACGAGGTCCACGCCGGTGATCGCCTCGGTCACCGGGTGCTCAACTTGCAAGCGCGTGTTCATTTCCATGAAGAAGAACCCATCCAGTCGCAGATCCCCCGACCCGTCAACGATGAATTCCACCGTACCCGCACCCGCATACCCGATCGCTTCTGCAGCCCGAACTGCCGCAGCGCCCATGGTGGCGCGCAAGTCCTCCGACATGCCAGGCGCAGGTGCCTCTTCGATGACTTTCTGGTGGCGACGCTGCAGCGAGCAATCCCGCTCGAAAAGATGTACGGCGGAGACCCCGTCTCCAAAAACCTGTACCTCGATGTGACGGGGAGAGGCGACGAACTTCTCCACCAACACATCGCTATTTCCGAAAGCGGTTTTGGCCTCTGAACGTGCGGCTTCAAGCGCGCTGGCAAACTCATCCGGCGTTTCGACCAGACGCATACCTTTACCACCACCACCGGCAACGGCCTTGATAAGCACGGGGTAACCGATGTCCCCGGCAGCACGTGCCAGCGTAACCGCGTCCTGATCAGCGCCGTGATAGCCGGGCACCACCGGCACGCCCGCTTCCACCATCAAGGACTTGGCCGCATCTTTTAGCCCCATGGCCCGTATGGCCTGCGCCGAGGGTCCGATGAACACCAGCCCTGCTGCCTCAACTGCGTCTACAAAGTCGGGGTTCTCGCTGAGAAACCCGTAACCTGGATGAATGGCCTGCGCGCCGGTGTGCAGGGCCGCGTCAATTATGGCTTCTCCACGCAGATAGCTCTCTGCAGGCGTGGCCCCACCGATCGCCACCGCCTGATCCGCGAGATCCACATGAAGCGCCCCCGCATCCACGTCTGAGTGCACCGCCACACACGCGATCCCCATAGATTGCGCCGTGCGCATGATACGACAGGCAATTTCGCCTCGGTTGGCTATGAGTATTTTGTCAAACATCACTTACCGCTTCATTTGTCCAAGTGATGTCTCTCAGTTTACAGCGCGCGGCGAGAGAAACCCGTCTCAAGTCCCCGACAAGTTCATCAACCTGAAGATCATCTTCTTGAAAACAGAAGACGAAGCTTTCTCGATCAAAAAGCCCCAATACATCCTCGTCGTTTATGCCCCTTCGTGCTGCGTCACGCCTGCTCCCAAGCATCGCGCGACCAAAGGTCCGATTTTCCAAGCTTTTAGCCCATCTTTCCAAACGTTCATCGAGATGCGCCAGATGATTCCGCAGAAATCGGTTTTGCAGAATAGAGCTTTCAGGAACGTCAAAAGTGCTCCGTAGTAGCTTAGCTCTCAATAAAGTACTTTCCGACGCTTTTGATAACGGAAAGAAGAAGGAACTCACGGGTCCAGCTTCAAACAAGATGGCACGGAGCAATCTGTGTACATACTTCGCACTCACAGTGACGGACAGCTGCAAGAAACTGGAACTAATGGTCTCTTCGCAATCGATAATCTCGTTCCCAAAAACGATCAATGAACGGCTATCTCTACATCCGGAATACGCCAAAGCGGGTCTCCTCGATCGGGGCATTCAGGGCGGCAGAGAGCGATAGCGCCAACACATCGCGGCTTTTTCGCGGATCAATGATGCCGTCGTCCCAGAGACGTGCTGAGGCGTAAAGCGGGTGGCTTTGCGCTTCAAACATGTCGATTGTTGGCTGCTTGAATGCGGCTTCTTCCTCCTCGGACCAGGTGCCGCCGCCCCGTTCAATGGCGTCCCGCTTTACAGTCGCCAACACCCCTGCCGCCTGTGCACCGCCCATGACTGATATACGGCTATTCGGCCAGCTCCACAAAAAGCGCGGACTGTAGGCGCGCCCCGACATGCCATAATTGCCCGCCCCAAAGGATCCCCCAACCAGCAATGTGATCTTAGGCACCGATGTACAAGCCACCGCAGTCACCATCTTGGCCCCATGCCGCGCTATGCCTTCGTTCTCGTATTTTTGGCCGACCATAAAACCAGTAATGTTCTGCAAAAACACCAGCGGGATACGTCGCTGCGAACACAGTTCAATGAAATGCGCGCCTTTTTGTGCAGATTCAGAAAACAGCACGCCATTGTTCGCCACGATCCCCACGGGGCAGCCTTTGACATGGGCAAACCCAGTCACGAGTGTTTCACCATACCGGGCCTTGAACTCATCGAACCGAGACCCGTCCACCAACCGCGCGATCACCTCGCGGATATCGTAAGGCGTTCGCAGATCTGCAGGAACAACCCCAAGAATTTCTTCGGGATCATACGCTGGGTCTTCGGGCTTTTCCCAGTGAACAGACTGTGGCTTGCAGCGATTGAGGCCCGCGACAGCGCCGCGCGCCAAGACCAACGCATGCGCATCATCATCCGCCAGATAATCCGCCACGCCGGACAGGCCTGTGTGCACGGCGCCACCGCCCAGATCTTCGGCCGAGACAACTTCGCCTGTCGCCGCCTTGACCAACGGAGGTCCAGCCAGAAAGATCGTCCCCTGATCGCGCACGATGATCGTTACATCCGACATAGCCGGGACATATGCGCCCCCAGCCGTGCAGGACCCCATCACAACCGCAATCTGCGCAATCCCCGCCGCACTCATGCGCGCTTGATTAAAAAAGATGCGTCCGAAGTGATCGCGGTCCGGAAAGACTTCGTCCTGATTGGGCAGGTTCGCCCCCCCGCTGTCCACCAAATAGACGCACGGCAATTGGTTTTCCGCCGCAATTTCCTGCGCGCGCAGGTGCTTTTTTACGCTCATCGGATAATAGGTGCCACCTTTGACGGTCGCGTCGTTACAGACGACCATGACGTCCTGTCCGGCGACACGTCCGATCCCCGCGATGACGCCGGCCGCAGGTGCAGCGCCGTCATACATCCCGTGTGCCGCCGTTGCGCCGACCTCCAGAAACGGGCTGCCTGGGTCAAGCAAACCGGCCACCCGCCCCCGCGGGAGCATCTTGCCACGACTAAGGTGCCGTGCACGCGATTTTTCACCACCGCCCATGGATGCCGCCTCAGCCACCGATGATATTTCTGCCAGTGCCTCAATATGTGCGGCGCGATTGCTCTGGAAATCCTCTGACGCGGGTATTGCTTGTGATAGCAGTTTCATGCGGTTTTAAACATCCTCTCAAGTCTCAGGCCTGTTAGCGGAAGGCGGCGTGCCCTCGGAATGCGGGTTCCAGCCATACTCGAAATTGCCGAGCCGATTGACGTGATACTCGTAATGCCGCGTAGGATCAAAAGGCGTTGGCCCGCATCTGATGACCAACCAGATCCCTGGCGCCTGCCCGGGGTAGGCCGCACAGTCCGTCGGTTTTGCCCCCTCTGCAGTGCCATCACGTTTGCGATTTTCGAGATATCGTGCGGCATATGTGTTGATGACCTCCGTTTCGGTTGTAAAGGCCGCAATCCAGCCCATACGAAACCAGAAAAGCGCGCACGCCAGCGTGACCACGACCAGCGGTGTCCACCAGAGCCAACGCGGCATCAATCAGACCGCAGCGCTGCATTCACGCCATCGCCGCCATTAATTCGCGCCCGATCAACATACGCCGGATCTCTGATGTGCCCGCGCCGATCTCCATCAGCTTTGCATCCCGAAACAGCCGCGAGGCCGGGCTATCGCTCAAGAACCCCGCCCCCCCCAAAGCCTGTACCGCCTGATGTGCTTGGGTCATTGCGGCTTCTGAGGCGTAAAGACAGCAAGCCGCCGCATCCTGACGGGTGACATCGCCACGGTCGCAGGCTTTGGCAACCTCGTAAACGTACGCTCGCGCGGAATTCATCGCTGTATACATATCAGCTACCTTGCCCTGCATTAGCTGAAAGCTCCCAACAGGTTGGCCGAACTGCTGGCGTTCGGCAATGTAGGGCATCACCGTATCAAGACAGGCCGCCATAATCCCCGTGCCGATCCCCGCCAGCACTACCCGCTCATAATCCAGACCAGACATCAGGACAGCCACACCCCGCCCTTCCTCGCCCAGTACATTCTCGAAGGGCACTTCAACATCTTCAAAGATCAGCTCAGCTGTATTCGAGCCGCGCATTCCCAGCTTGTCGAAATGCGGGCTGGTGGAAAATCCAACCATTCCTTTTTCAATGATAAACGCCGTGATCCCCCGCGCGCCTGCATCCGGATCCGTCTTTGCATAGACCACAAGCGTCGACGCATCGGGACCGTTTGTAATCCAGTACTTATTGCCGTTCAGCCGGTAATGGTCGTTGCGCTTTTCAGCACGCAACTTCATCGACACCACGTCAGACCCCGCCCCAGCCTCCGACATCGCCAGCGCTCCGACATGTGCACCTGAGACCAATTTGGGCAGGAACTTTTGCTTCTGCGCTGGCGTGCCGTTCAGTTTTATTTGATTGACGCACAGATTGGAATGCGCGCCATAAGACAACGAGACCGAAGCTGAGGCGCGTGCGATCTCCTCGATGGCGACGGTATGCGCCAGATAAGACATCTCTGCCCCACCGTATTCCGCATCAACTGTAACGCCCAGCAATCCCAGTTGCCCCATTTCAGCCCAGAGCTCTGCAGGAAAATCGTTTTTACGGTCAATTTCGGCAGCCATCGGCGCCACCCTGTCTTGTGCCCAGCGATGCACCATATCGCGCAAAGCGTTGACATCCCCACCTAGGTCAAACCGCATTGTCGCGCTAAACATCTTCCCAACTCTCCCAATGGCCCGGTCACTCGACTGGCGCAGCACTCAAACGCTAACGGCCCGTCTATTCAGGGTCAATCCGTCCGGCTGCGCGCACATTTTGGGTATCACCCAAAATCGAACGATGTCGTGCAGGCGACGGCGTCGTCTGCGCCGCTGGATTACGCCGCTTTCTGAAAGACCGCGTTGACTTCGGCGCGAATAATCCGCGCAATCACATCACAGTCGTCGAGTGAAAAGGTCAAAGGCACGCGCATGTCAACCACCCCGGCCAAGATCCGATCCGTCGCAGGCATGGCCTTTGATGCCGCGTAGCGCCAACTGTCGTAGCGACTGGTAAAGCCCACAGGTTCAGCCGCGCCAAACCATTTCAATTCGACACCCCGCGCCGCACAGCGCGCAACTACCTCAGCGACGCCCGTTCCTGGCCAATCCAGAAGCAGAAATTGTATAGAAGAGCCCACAATCGTCTCTTGTGCAGGGCGGGCGATAACACGCAAGCCGGGCGTCCCCTGAATACCCTCTTCCAGACGTTGATACCTAGCATTCCAGCGCGCGCATTGCCGCGGTAAGTCAGCGATCTGCGGGCGCAGAATTGCTGCTCGCAAGTTGTCCATTCGGCCAGAAATATTCGGCGTTTCGTACCGCAGCGTCTCAAATGCTTCCTTCGGTGGCGAGGCCAGATGACGCTCATACAACATGTAGCTGCCCGACATCATGATGGCGCGCGCTGCGACCTCTGCATCATCTGTAACCAGAAACCCACCTTCACCGGAGTTAACATGTTTGTAGGTCTGGCAGGAATAACAGCCGATCGTGCCAAAACGTCCCGAGGGCACATCGTTCCAAGCAGCACCCATTGTGTGCGCACAGTCTTCGATGACAGCGACCCCGGCCTTCGCGCAGATCGCCATCAACTGCTCCATGTCGCAGATGTGCCCACGCATATGACTTAAAAGAAGCACGTCGGCCTGATCAATCTTTTGTTCAAGGTCTACCAGATCTATCGTCAGGCTATCGGTCACCCCCACAAATAAAGGCTCCGCGCCCACAGCAGCAATGGCGCCGGGCACTGGTGCAAGTGTGAATGCATTAGAAAGAACCTTGTCGCCCGGCCGCACCCCCAGAGCGCGCAGGCCAGTACCCATCGCATATCCGCCGGATGCCACAGCAACACAATATTTCGCACCGACTAACGCCGCGAATTCCTGCTCCAACAGGGCGGCTTCGCTGACCTCATCCGCCTGCGTGTTGTAACGATGCAGCCGACCATGACGCAAAACGGCAAGAGCCGCTTCAATCCCCGCCTCCGGAATGGGCTCTTGCTGCGTAAAACTGCCTTCGAACACTTCCTGCATCACGCATCTCCTTCGATCAAAACTGTGGCCGCCGCAAAGCGGGGCGTCAAGCCAGCAAACGGTCCACAATCCCGGGCAACTCAGCATAGCTGCTCAGTAGTGCTTCAGGTGCCAAAGCTGCCATGTCGCCGCCAGCAGGTCCAAAGGTCACCAGAATACTCGGGACGCCTGCAGCACGCGCTGTGTTTCGATCCGTGTCGGAATCGCCCACCAGCAGACATGCTTTGGGATCTCCCCCTGCCCGACGTGCCGTCTCAAAAAGAGGTTCGGGATCAGGCTTGCGAACCGGCAAGGTATCTGCCCCAACAAGCGCCGCAAACACATCGCGCACCCGCAGATTTTGTAGCAACTGTTCTGCCAACCCTTCGGGCTTGTTCGTGCAAATTCCAACGCCATAACCACGGATTTTTAGTAATTCTATCGCATCAAGCGCACCTGGATACAGTGTGGTGTGCACCGAAATCGCAGTACTATAGGCCTCCAGCAGGATGGGATAGCAGCGATCAATCTCTGCGGTGTCGTCGCCCCGCCCGATCCGTTGCATCCCGAGTGTCAGCATGGCGCGACCGCCGCGCAAGGCCGTCCCCTGATCTGTCGCCGGATCGAGCAGGTCACCTTCGCCAATTTCTCTGAAACACGTATTTGCCGCCGCGATCAGGTCGCCACTGGTGTCCGCAAGCGTCCCGTCCAAGTCAAAAATAACTGTCTTCATATTGCCCCGTTTTAACGAACTGCGCAGATTTCCGCGCCTATATGTTGCAACACGCAACCTAGTTTGATCCGACGCAGCTTGCACCGCGCGTTTAAGCGGATAAACAGAGCCGCGACAGAACACAAAGAGAATTCGTATGAACACCGCTTTGGTCATCCTCGCCGCAGGCAAAGGCACCCGGATGAATTCAGAACTCCCGAAAGTCTTGCACCCATTGGCGGGCGCACCCCTTTTGGTTCACGCCATGCAAAGTGGCGCCAGCCTTGAGCCGCAGCATACGATCATCGTCGCAGGGCATTGCGCAGCGCAGGTCCGCGTCGCTGCACTCTCTCACGACCCGACCTGCATTGTTGTTGAACAAAAAGAGCAACTCGGCACAGCCCATGCGACGGCGCAAGCACGCGATGCGCTACAGGGATTTGACGGCACGGCCATCGTGGCCTTTGGCGACACCCCCTTTGTCAGCGCCCAAACTCTCGCGGCGATGCTGGACGCGCGCGCGCAATTTGATGTCGTGGTCCTCGGTTTTGAGGCCTCCAACCCCGGGCGGTATGGACGGCTGGTGGTGGAGGGGGATACCCTGACACGGATCGTCGAATTCAAGGACGCGTCAGAAGCCGAACGCGCGATTAAGCTGTGCAACAGTGGTGTTCTTGCTTGCGATGCGGCAACGCTGTTCAAGCTGATTGATGCGGTCGACAATAACAACGCTGCAGGTGAATACTACTTGCCCGACATTGTTAGTCTTGCCCGGGCGCAAGGGCTCACGGCCTCAGTGGTTCGCTGCGACGAAAGCGAAACACTCGGCATCAACACCCGTGCTGAACTTGCCTCAGCAGAAGCCGCCTTTCAAACCCTAGCCCGTACACGGGCTTTCGAAGACGGCGTCACGATGCCGGCTCCAGACACGGTACATTTCGCCTTCGACACAGTTGTCGGGCGCGACACTTTAATCGAACCCAATGTGGTCTTCGGCCCCGGCGTAACGGTTGAGTCGGGTGCCACAATCCGTGCCTTTTCGCACCTCGAAGGATGTCATGTGTCGCAGCGCAGTACCGTCGGGCCCTATGCCCGTTTGCGTCCAGGCACTGAACTTAGCGAAGACACCCGGGTGGGTAATTTCGTCGAAATCAAGAATGCACGCATTGGTGTGGGCACAAAGGTCAATCATCTCAGCTACATCGGCGATGCGACGCTGGGTGAAAAAACCAACGTCGGTGCGGGCACCATCACCTGCAACTACGACGGCGTGATGAAGCACCACACCCATATCGGGGATAACGTTTTTATCGGCTCGAACACGATGCTGGTCGCCCCTGTGCAGATCGGTGACCGGGCCATGACCGGGAGCGGCTCGGTGATTACTTCTGATGTGGAACCCGAAGCGCTTGCTCTGGCGCGTGCGTCGCAGATCGAAAAACCCGGGATGGCGACCAAGCTCTTCAGCCTTCTCAAGGCGAAAAAAGCCCAACAGCAAAGAGGCAGTTAATCATGTGCGGTATTGTAGGCGTATTGAGCAATCACGAAGCGGCCCCGATCCTTGTTGAAGCCTTAAAGCGGCTGGAATATCGCGGATATGACAGCGCGGGCATCGCAACGATCAACGATGGCCATCTGGATCGCCGGCGTGCCGTGGGCAAACTGGTCAACCTCTCTGATCTCCTGGTGCATGAGCCTCTCGCGGGGAAATCTGGGATCGGTCACACCCGCTGGGCCACGCATGGCGCGCCCACTGTCAGCAATGCGCATCCTCACAAGGCCGGGCCTGTGGCGGTCGTGCACAACGGGATCATCGAGAATTTCCGCGAATTGCGCGAAGAATTGGCGGGCTACGGCGTAGAATTCGTAACCGAAACAGACACCGAAACCGTCGCCCTTATGACGCAGCACTATATGCAGGAAGGCCTCGTGGCTGAGGATGCTGCCTACAAGACTCTGGATCGGCTGCGCGGCGCATTTGCCTTGGCTTTCCTGTTTGATGGCCAAGATGACTTGATCGTGGCCGCACGCAAAGGGTCGCCTCTAGCAATTGGTCACGGAACGGGCGAGATGTTTGTCGGGTCAGATGCCATTGCACTTGCCCCTTTAACAAGCCAGATCACCTATTTGGAAGAAGGGGATCGCGCGGCGATCACCCGCGAAAATGTAACCATTCATGACGAAAACGGCACATCTGTGTCGCGTCCGATGAAGGTGATCCAAGTCGATAATACGCGGATCGACAAAGCGGGCCATAAACACTTCATGGCCAAGGAAATCGCAGAACAACCAGGTGTGATTTCTCAGGCACTGGCCCAATACGTGACGGCTGACAATCAGATCAATTTGCAAAACTCCGGAATTGACTTTGCAAACATCGATCGCCTGACCATGGTCGCCTGCGGCACTGCTTTTTATGCTTGTATGACGGCGAAATACTGGTTTGAACAGATTGCTCGCCTGCCCGTCGAAATCGACGTCGCCTCCGAGTTCCGCTACCGCGAACCACCGATCCCGACAAAAACTGCTGCACTTTTTGTCAGTCAATCCGGCGAAACAGCCGACACATTGGCCGCCCTACGCTATTGCAGAGGGAAAGCGTCGCACATCCTTTCGGTGATCAATGTGCCGGAAAGCTCCATCGCACGTGAAAGCGACCTTGTGTTGCCGATTTATGCGGGTGTCGAGGTCGGTGTCGCCTCAACCAAGGCCTTTACCTGTCAATTGGTTGTACTGTTTCTTCTCGCCCTTAAAGCTGCGCAAGATCGGGGCGAACTGAGTGTGGACGCCCTGGCAGATTACATTTCCGCCCTGCGCGCTCTTCCCAACGTGGTCAGCACAGCCTTGGGCGGAAACGATGAAATGCAGCAGGCAGCTCTGCGGATTTCGGAAGCGCGTGACGTATTGTTCTTGGGGCGCGGCTTGATGTACCCACTCGCACTGGAGGGCGCATTAAAATTAAAAGAAATCAGCTATATACATGCCGAAGCTTATGCAGCAGGTGAGCTCAAACACGGCCCTATTGCCTTGGTAGACAAATCGGTACCGGTCGTCGTGATGGCGCCGCGAGACGGGCTCTTTGAGAAAACACTGAGCAATATGCAAGAGGTGATGGCACGTAAAGGGCGTGTGGTTCTGGTTTCCGATGCGACTGGCATCGCCGAATTTGGCTCAGACGCATTTGCTACCATCGAAATGCCAAAAATCCATGACGCGCTTACGCCTATCCTTTACGCGATACCGGCACAGCTTCTCGCCTACCACACAGCTGTCGCAAAAGGCACCGATGTGGATCAACCACGCAACCTCGCAAAATCCGTAACGGTAGAGTAGCCATGGCCCATCAATTTGACGCACTCAACGACACGCTTACGCATTTCATCCAAGCCCAGCATATCTTTTTCTGCGGAACCGCTGGAGCCACAGGCCGCGTTAACCTATCTCCAAAAGGAATGGACAGCCTGCATGTGATGGGCCCGAACCGCATTGTTTGGCGAAACCTGACAGGTTCCGGCAATGAAACGGCCGGGCATCTTGCACAGATCAACCGTATGACACTGATGTGGTGCAGCTTTGGGCCAAAACCCATGATTATGCGTTGTTTTGGCACTGCGCGCACTTTGCATACGCGTGATGCAGACTTTGCAAACCTGAATGCGCTCTTTCCACCGTCAGAGGGTGCGCGCCAAATTTACGACATGCATGTTGAGATGGCCCAGACCAGCTGTGGCTACGCCGTGCCCAAGATGACGTATGCGGGAGAGCGTGACGTTCTCGAGACCTGGACATCTAACAAGGGACCAGAGGGCATCGCCGACTACTGGGCAAAAAGCAATCAGACGACAATCGATGGCGATCCTACCTACATCATTGCGCCACCAGCAAAGTAGACCGCCCGGCCTACCCGATACGGCAGTATACCTTCCACGCTGCGCACGTTATCCACTTGCCCCATCTGGGACATGGCGATACCAATTGACCCATGACAGCACCGTTGATTGACCCATTCGCACGCGCAATCACCTATCTGCGCGTTTCCGTGACAGATCGTTGCGATTTTCGCTGCGTCTATTGCATGTCCGAAAACATGACATTCCTGCCGAAAAAGGAACTTCTGACGCTTGAGGAGCTAGATCGGCTGTGTTCGACCTTTGTCGACCTCGGTGTCGAAAAGTTGCGCATCACCGGCGGCGAGCCTTTGGTGCGCAAAGGTATCATGACTTTTTTCGAGAGCATGTCCCGTCACCTCGACGCCGGAACACTGAAAGAATTGACGCTCACAACCAACGGAAGCCAGCTTGAACGCTTTGCCAGCGACCTTTATGCGGCGGGCGTCCGGCGTGTGAATGTCTCGCTGGACACATTGGACGAACATAAATTCGCCGAGATCACCCGCTGGGGTCGGTTGCCACAGGTGATGCGGGGGATCGATGCCGCGCAAGCGGCAGGCATGCGGGTTAAGCTCAACGCGGTCGCTCTTAAAGGCTTCAACGAAAGCGAACTGCCCTACATGACAGAGTGGTGCGCATCGCGCGGTGTCGACCTCACCTGGATTGAGGTAATGCCAATGGGCGATATCGGCAACGAGGACCGACTTGGCCAATATTGGTCCCTCAAGGATGTGCAGGCGCAATACGCGCAGCACTATACTGTTACAGATCTGGTAGAACGGACGGGCGGTCCTGCACGATATGTGCGTCTTGAAGAGACTGGACAAAAGATTGGCTTTATCACACCGCTCAGCCATAACTTTTGCGAAAGCTGCAACCGGGTGCGGATCACTTGCACAGGTGAAATTTACATGTGTCTGGGGCAGGAGGATCAGGCCGACCTGCGGGCCCCTCTGCGCGCCCACCCCGAAGACAACACACCTCTGAAAGAGGCCATTTATGCGGCCATTGCACGCAAACCGAAGGGCCATGATTTTGACTACTCGCGCCAACGACTGGATGGGCAGATGCCGCGCCACATGAGCCATACAGGCGGCTGATACGCGCCATGCGCCCCCCTTTTCTCTATCAACTCTATACAGCGGCTTCGGTGGTTCTGGTGCCTATTTTCGCTTGGATCGAAACCCGCAAACTGCGCCGTGCAGGCTTTAGCGTCGCGCGCGCCCACGAAAAATTGGGCCACGCAACCGAACCGCGCATGGGGTCTGGCCCGTTGATCTGGTTTCATGCGGCTTCCGTGGGCGAAAGCATGTCGGTACTGGCTCTGATTGCAGAGATCGGACGGATCGTCCCGCGCGCCCAGTTCCTTATTACATCCGGAACCGCCACATCAGCCCAGATGATCGCGGACCGCCTGCCGCCCCGCACGGTTCACCAGTTTGCCCCGCTGGATTCACCCGGGCCCGTCGCGCGGTTTCTCGACCACTGGCGTCCGAATGGTGCCGTCTTTGTGGAAAGCGAGCTTTGGCCACAGATGCTACGACGCACCCATGAGACCGGCGCGCGCCTCATCCTCGTGAACGCCCGCCTGAGTACATCGTCGCAAGCCGCCTGGGCCAGACGCCCCAAGACGGCGGCCTTTGTATTAGGCTCGTTTGACCTCATTCTGACACAAAATGATGAAATGGCAGAAGCCATGGTTGCCATGCATGCACCCGCTGACCGCGTGGCGCGCGGCATCAACCTCAAAGCGCTCTCCGCCCCGCTGACGCATGATCCTGCGGTGCTCGCGCCTGTGCGCACCGCTTTGAAAGGGCGTCCGGTGTGGGTTGCAGCATCCACGCACAAGGGAGAAGAAGAGATCGTTCTTGGCGCGCATCTTTCCCTGCGCAAATCACATCCGGATCTCCTCTTGCTGCTGGTGCCACGACACCCTACCCGCAGCGAAGAAGTCGCGCGCCTGATCGAGCAACGCGGGCTGAGCTATAAAAAACGGTCTGATGGCGCACTCCCGGACAATTGTGCCGTCTATCTGGCCGACACGCTAGGCGAGTTGGGCAACTGGTATGCCCTGACAGAAGCAATTTTTCTAGGCGGCTCTTTGAAACCCATCGGCGGCCACAACCCCTATGAGGTGGCTCAGGCCGGAACGGGGGTAATATCCGGCACAGAGGTGTTCAATTTCAGTGAAACCTATGCAGAAATGACGCAAAATGGAGCTGCCCTTTTGATTGCGGATCAGTCCGAATTGGCAGACTCGGTTCATCAACTTTTGTCGGACCGCACGGTTGCGGAGAGTGCGGGACGCGCAGCGCGAAACTTTGTGCGCAGCAAATCCACGTTTCTCACGACGATCGCAGAACGTCTTGCACGCGCTCTAAAACTGGAGATTCCTGGCAGATGACCTCCCCTGCGGACATCGATGTGATCGCCCCGAACTTCAAGCGACGTCATTCCGGCGTGACATCCACCGTGATCCGGCTGGTACCTGTGCAAGCACGCGAGATTGCTATTGTTGCCAGCGGTCCGGATCTGCCGCCGGACGTGCCCAACATTCCGCCTTCAGAGCTTTTGAGCTTGCCCCTGCGTGGTCCGCATGGCGCACGTGTCTGGCATGCCCGGCGCAATGTCGAAATGGCGGCAGGCCTCGCGCTAAAATACATTGCCGGCAAAAAGTTGAAACTTCTGTTCACCTCCGCAGCCCAGCGACGCCATTCCAGCTATACCCGGTGGTTGATCCGTCGGATGGACGCGTTAATTGCCACTTCCGCCAGATCCGCAGTCTATCTGGAACGGCCAGCAAAAGTGATCCACCACGGCGTTGATTGCAAAGACTTTGTTCCCGTGCAGGATCGGGCCGCGCTCAGACGCACCTTAAACTTGCCCGAAGACGGTCCGCTGGTGGGATGTTTTGGACGCATTCGGCACCAGAAGGGCAACGATCTGTTCATTCAAGCGATGATCCGCGTTTTCGAGAACAACCCTGATGGCAAGGCGCTTATGATGGGTCGGGCTACGGATGAAAATTCGCAGTTCTTGCTGGATCTCAAGAAAGATGTCAAAGCAGCCGGGCTTTCAGAGCGCATCCTGTTTCGCGATGAGGTGCCGATTGCTGACCTCGTGCGGCATTTTCAGGCTCTGGATCTTTATGTGGCACCGCAACGCTGGGAAGGTTTCGGCCTGACGCCTCTAGAGGCAATGGCGTGCGGCGCGCCCGTCGTCGCCACCTGTGTCGGCGCGTTCGAAGAACTTATCAAGGACGGCGAAACGGGGTTCATTGTTGATATCGAAGATGTAGACGCGCTGGTAAAGCACATTCAAGATTTACTGTCGGACAGCAAAAAACGCGCCGCGTTTTCTGTTGCGGCGCGCCAGAACGCTGTCGATAATTTCTCACTTGAAGCCGAAGCTGCAGCAATCATCAGTGTCTACAGAAAGCTTCTTTCAGAACTTTAATTTTAGGCTGCAGGCATCCGTTTTTCAACAATTTCTGCCCACCAGCTACAGCCTGCCGGGATGGCATCATCGTTGAAATTATATTGCGGGTGATGCAAGGCCGCGCTTGGGCCATTTCCCATCAGAATATAGGCGCCGGGCCGTTCTTCGAGCATGAAGGCAAAGTCTTCGCCGCCCATCACTAGCTCGGCATCCGCGCACTTCCCCGAAACAGCTGTTGCGACATCCGCTGCAAAGTCGGTTTGATCCACATGGTTGACGGTCACAGGGTAGTTGCGCATGTAGTTCACCCGCGCCTCCCCCCCGAAACTGCTGGCCACGCCTTCTGCAAGCTTTGTCAGACGGTCTTCAGCCAGATCCCGCATGTCGTTGCTCATCGATCTGACGGTGCCTTTCAAAAAGGCCTTTTGCGGGATCACATTGAAAGCGTTCGAAGAGGTCTCGAACGATGTGATTGAGACCACAAGCTGGGCAACCGGATCCGCATTACGGCTCGCAATCGATTGGATCGCCAGAACAACGTGGCTGGTGATCAGCGTGGGATCGATGTTGGTATGCGGAAAGGCCGCATGCCCCCCCTTGCCTTCGATCTCGATCTCAAACAGGTCCGTCGCTGCGAAAAAGGCCCCTGGGCGGATCGCGAATTGTCCAGCTTCCATGCCAGGCCAATTGTGCATGCCATAGACTTCCTGAATGCCAAAACGGTCCATCAAACCGTCTTCACACATTTCCCGACCGCCACCACCGCCTTCCTCAGCGGGTTGGAAGATCACGATGGCCGTGCCGTCAAAATTGCGCGTCTCACACAGATATTGCGCCGCCCCCAAAAGCATCGCTGTGTGTCCATCATGGCCACAGGCGTGCATCTTGCCGGGTTCAGTGGAGGCATAATCGAGGCCCGTATCTTCGGGGATCGGCAAAGCGTCCATATCAGCGCGCAGGCCCACGACTTTGCTTGACCCATCCGTTTTGCCCTTGATTACGCCCACAACGCCAGTGCGTCCAAGGCCCGTAACAACGTCGTCACACCCAAATGCCTTAAGCTTTTCCGCGACAATACCAGCGGTGCGATGCGTATCGAACAACAATTCAGGATGCGCGTGCAGATCCTGACGCCACTTGGCAATTTCGGGCTGTAACTCGGCAAATCGGTTCTTGATGGGCATGACGGGGTATCTCCTGGCAAGAGTTAAACAGAAGCGGCAATGAGGCGGTGCATTGGAGCACAGATCCAGCATCACAGGCTTTATAGACCATAGTCGATTGCAAAGCACCTTCAAGGCGTTCCGGTCTAAAGTGCCGGACCCAATGTCATGGCAGAGCCATCCGAAAAGCGCGCCAGACGAAACCGCGTCAGATCATGGCCTGGCGCGGCACCCGTAGCCAAAGCGGCCAACACCCGCCCCATGCCTGGCCCGATCCCGAAGCCGTGCCCGCTCATGCCCGTGCCGACCGTCAAACCCGGTAGCGCCTCGACCTGATCCACTACGGGCACGATATCCGGCATCGTGTCTATCATGCCCGCCCAAGTGCACGTGAGGTCAAAATCCGGCAGCTTGGGAAACATCCGTGCAAAACCAGCTTTCAAAGCAGCCACGCGCCCCGCACTCGGCGACGGATCCAGCACGCGCATCGCCTCAAAAGGAGATGTCATATCCGCGTCCCAACGTCTTTGCGTCAGCCAGGCGTCGGGATAGCCTTTTGGTGCTGCTGGCAAAAGCCGCGTTCCGAACGGATCTGCGCGCAATTGGGTTAGGAATTTCGGCCAAGAAACAAAGGCTGCAGGGCCGACAAAAAGTTCATGAAATCCACCAGCGGCCAGCGAATACCCCCCGTCTGTGCGATAGCGAAAGGCGACTTCTCCATCCGACCCACCGCCCGGAAAGACCTCGGGCAGCGGTGTTGTCGCAGCAACAGTGGAACGCACAGAAAGTTGCGGAATTTTGATTCCGTGGTTTGCGAGAAACAACGCCGACCACGCCCCTCCCGCAAGCACCACTTGCGAGGTTTCAATGCGCCCCTCTTCCGTGATCACGCCCGCGATTCGTCCCGCGCTGATATCGAGGCATCTGACAGCGCAACTCTCAACAATCTGCGCGCCTTCCCGAGCAGCAATGCCCGCCAATGCAGGAACCGCCACCCAAGGCTCCGCCCGCATGTCAGAAGCCGTGTAAAGCGCACCAACATAAGGGCTTTGCATGTCCGGGATCATTTCCGCCGTTTCGCGCGCGCTTAAAACGCGCGTATCCACGCCCTGTGCTTTGGCAATTGGCACCCAGGCTGCATAACGTTCCAGATCGGCGAGATTTTTGGCCAAGTAGGTCACGCCCCCTTGTTTCAGACCGATGTCGATGTTCGTCTGGCCTGCCAGTTCGCACCAGTGTCGGTTGGCCTCAATCATGATCGGCAACTCATCTGGGTCGCGCCCCTGTTGACGGATCCATCCCCAGTTCCGACTGGATTGTTCAGCCGCGATGCGCCCCTTTTCCAGCAAAACAACACGGTGCCCGTCACGCGCCAAAAAGAGTGCCGTGCACACACCGATCACACCGCCGCCAATCACGACCACATCCGCGGCTCTTGGTGGGGGACCGGGATATGACACAGGGGTCGATAGCGAGAGTGGAAACGGGTTCATGTGCGTGGATCGTGCTGAGCTGTTGCGCCAGGAATCATCTCTTGAGACGCTCCACCAGGCGTTGAAGGAAGGCTTGACCCGCTTCGAACTGCGCTTTCGTGATAAACTCATTGGGCTGGTGCGCCTGCGCGATATTGCCCGGCCCGCAAACGACAGCAGAATACCCCGCACGCTGGAATTGGCCGGCTTCGGTCCCGTAGCTCACCACATTTGTCGCGTTGTCGCCGGTCAGGCTGCGCACAAGCGTTTCGGCTTCGCCTTCGGATTCCGGATCGAGCGCTGGCACGCCAAAGCGCTCGGTCACCTCGATCCGCGTGGACGGCACAACGGCTTGCATCATCGCCTCTACTTCCATCACTTTTTCGAGGTAGCGCGCGCGCCATTCCGCGTCCGCATCGCCAGGCACCACACGCATGTCCATCGAAAACGCGCAGTCCTTGGCCGTGATGTTATGCGCCGTCCCGCCCGAAATCATACCCACATGCAGCGTCGTGTAGGGCGGATCGAACGCCTGCGCCAAAACACCGGGTTCCTTGTCTCGATTGGCAGCGTTTTGTGCATTCGCCCAATCGATCAGTTTGGCGCCGTACATAATCGCGTTCACGCCGCGGTCTAGTAACGAAGAATGCACCTCAAAGCCATGAATATGCGTGGCAAAGCCGATTCCCCCCTTGTGACCCGTAACCGCCTGCATCATCGAAGGCTCCCCGACGATAACGGCGCTCCCCTTGGGCAGGATCGGCTGCATCGCCTCGATCATCGGCGGCGCGCCCGTACAACCGATTTCTTCATCAAAACTCAGTGCGATTTGCAAGGGACGGCTGATATTCGCATACTGCGCCTCTACCAACGCCCAAATCGCCAGCGCATCAAAGCCCTTCATATCGCAGGTACCCCGACCGAAGTACTTGCCATCTCTTTCAACAACCGTGAACGGATCCGTATCCCAGGGTTGGCCATCAACCGGCACCACATCTGTGTGACCCGACAGCACCAAAGCGCCCTCTTCCCAGGGGCCCACGTGGGCAAACAGCGCGTGTTTGGGTTCATCTGGATCAATGTATCGATGGCTTTCGATCCCGTGCGTCGCGAGATAGGCGGCGACCCAATCAATCAAGGGGATATTGGTGTCACGGGTCACTGTCGGAAAAGCCACCAGATGCTGAAGAATCTCCAGTGGGGGCATGCGCGTCGTCACAATCTATAGCCTCCGGAAACGACGAGCACTTCGCCGGTGATGAATGAAGCCGCATCACTAAGCAAAAAACGCACTGCGGCAGCGATATCCTGCGGCGTACCCAGACGGTCCAAAGCCGTCAAGTCGAGAAAAGCTTGCCGCAGATCTTGCGGCCGCGGAGCCTCATCCGTGTCAATTGCCCCGGGCGCCACCGCATTGACCCGGATGCCCTTGGGGCCCAGTTCCTTGGCGGCTGCTTTGGTCCAAAGATCAACAGCAGCCTTGCTTGCACCATAAAGACAGGCCCCACGCGGCGGTAACGTTGCATTCACCGACGAGATGTTCACGATTGCAGCGCCTCGGTTCAGATGCGGCAACGCGGCGGCCAATAAGGCGTGCGGAGCCAGCGCGTTCACAGCAAGAAGGTCGTGATATGCAGCTGGATCGAACGTCTCCAAAGGCGAAGAAGCAATGACCCCAGCGTTATTGACAATGGCATCCAAGCGGCCAAACCGCGCGATGACGGCCGCGATGGCCTCTGTTGCGTCATCCTTGGAAAGGTCCGCCTGAAGGGTTAGAACTTCGGGTCCCGCCCAATCCGGCACGGTCATGTTATAGAGCACGGCAACATGGTAATCGCGCATCAGGTCTTCGGCGATGCCGCGTCCAATGCCACGCGCACCCCCTGTGACGAGCGCCACCTTTTTCGAGGTATTCATCAGAGACATACCAACTTTTATCTTAGTAGCCGCTATCGGTAGCCAATACGATGTGCCCCGGCTCAACTTCGCGGTAAATCGACGGTTCTGGCTTGTAACGCACTGAATGAATTGGCGACGGTATCGGCTTGAAATTTAAATCTTTTTCTCTTTTACGCTGGCGTGGATCCGCAATCGGAACGGCCGCCATCAATGCCTGCGTGTAGGCGTGTTGCGGGTTCTCAAAAACCTGCGCACGCGGTCCCAACTCCACAATCCGGCCCAGATACATCACGCCCACATAATGGCTGACACGCTCCACCACAGCCATGTCATGACTGATAAAGAGAAACGACAGCCCGAGCTCCTCTTGCAGTTCAAGCATCAGATTGAGCACCTGCGCCTGCACCGAAACATCCAGTGCTGAAACAGCCTCGTCCGCGATAATAAGCTTGGGGTTCAGCGCGAGCGCGCGCGCGATGGCCACGCGCTGTCTTTGCCCGCCCGACAATTCATGTGGGAAGCGTCGCATGAAACTGCGCGGTAGCTCGACGCGGTCAAAGAGCATTGCAACCCGGTCAGTCACGGCGCTGCCTTTCAGCGTGCCGAAGTTATGGATCGGCTCCGCTACCTGATCCGACAGTTGCATCTGCGGATTAAGTGAGGCGAAAGGATCCTGGAAGATCATCTGCATATCAAGCCGTGCCTTGCGCAACCCACGCGGATCCAGTGCCATGATATCGGTGTCGCCCAGTTTAATCTCACCCGACAAGGGATCGACCAGACGCAGAATAGACCGCCCCGCCGTGGATTTGCCGCATCCGCTTTCACCCACGAGGCTCAGGGTCTGCCCCTTGTTGATTGTAAACGAAACGTCTTCGACCGCGTGCACATTGGCCACGGTGCGCCGGAAAAACCCACCCTTGACCGGAAAGCGCGTCGTCAGGTTCTGAACACTCAGCAACACTTCATCCGTGCCGGGGACAGGCTTGATCACTTGCCCTTCCCGCCCCAATAGCTTCATCGGCTCGGGGCAGGCCTTACCGCGCATCTCACCCAGTTTGGGCACCGCTGCTAAAAGTGCTTTGGTGTAAGCGTGTTTGGGGTTCTCAAAAATTTCTTCGACCGGACCTTCTTCGACCTTGTTGCCACGGAACATGACCACGACGCGGTCCGCCATCTGCGCGACAACCGCCATGTCGTGCGTGATAAACATCACAGCGGTACCGGTTTCACGCTTAAGCCGGTCCATCAACGCCAGAATTTCGGCTTGTATCGTCACATCGAGTGCGGTCGTTGGTTCGTCCGCAATCAGCAAGCGTGGTTTGCAGGCCAAGGCCATGGCAATGACCACACGCTGGCGCATACCACCCGACAGCTCGTGCGGATATTGCGCCAGACGCCGCTCAGGCTCGGGAATGCGCACCTCGCGCAGCAGCTCCAGCGCACGCGCGCTTGCCTCAGCCTTGCCGAGTTTCTTGTGCAAGCGCAATCCTTCGGTTAATTGGCGCTCCACGGTGAAAACCGGGTTCAGCGCTGTCATCGGCTCCTGAAATATCATGCCGATTTCATTGCCACGGATCGTCCGCATCAGTCCCGCTTCTGTATTGGCCAGATCAATGTCAGGCGCATTTGGCCGATCAAAGAGCAGCTGCCCTTGGGTGATCTCACCGCCGCCGAACTCCACGAGCCGCATCAGCGATAGGGAAGACACTGACTTACCCGATCCGCTTTCGCCAACCACGCAGACGGTTTCGCCCGCGTTAATCGTGAAAGAGACATCTTCGACACCAACCACAGGTCCGTCTTTGGTTTGGAACTCCACACGGAGCCCCTTGATTTGAGCGATGGGCTGCGGGTCGTTCTGTTGCGGTACCTGATCGAGCATCTTGTCCCCTACTGCTTGCCGCAAAACGCTACGACCAAGATTGGACCGGTGTCAAACAGAACTGCCCAATTTCCGCACTGGAACGCGCGAGAACACTTGCATTTTCCACAAAACATGCTTCGATAAGTCAGAGCGTTCGGGGGATATGCGTGTAAAGCGCGCAGTAACGTGTGAAGTCAGCCTGTATCCCCTATTGCGCCAACAAAAAAGCAACGCCTCGCGCGTCTATAAAAAACGGCATTCACGTCGTGTCCAATATGGAGAGTAACATGAAACTTAAAACCTTACTGATGGGCGCGATTGCGACCGCCAGCTTCGCCCCGGTCGTCCTTGCGGACGGCCATGAAGGCGAGCGCGGGCGCGACGGCCAAGTCAATATTATCTATTGGCAGGCCCCCTCGATCCTGAACCCGTATCTGTCCAGTGGCACGAAAGACCTTGAAGCCGCGTCGCTCGTGATTGAGCCGCTAGCGCGCTATGACGAAAACGGAGGCATGGTGCCTTGGCTCGTCGACGAAGTTCCCACAGTGGCAAATGGTGGCGTGGCAGAAGACCTCAAATCCATCACGTGGAAACTGAAAGAAGGCGTCACCTGGTCTGATGGTTCGCCCATGACCTCTGCTGACATCAAATTCTCCTGGCAGTATTGCACAGCCGATGGTGGCGGCTGCGCGCAGTTGGCCAAGTTCGACGATATCGTGGACGTGGAAACGCCTGATGACCAAACAGCGATCATCAAATTTTCCGTCGCCAAGCCCTTCCCTTATGGCCCATTCGTTGGCGCGCAAACACCGATTCTGCAAGCGGCACAATTCGCGGATTGCCTCGGCCCTAGAGCACCACAATGCACGGACGCGAACTTCAACCCAATCGGCAGCGGCCCTTTCGTCGTTACGGATTTCCGCCCCAATGACGTGATCACATACGCGGCGAATGAAAACTACCGCGAAGCGGGCAAGCCTGCCTTTGCCACGGTAACCTTCAAAGGGGGCGGTGATGCCAATGCGGCAGGTCGCGCCGTTCACGAAACAGGCGAATTCGATTATGCTTGGAACCTGCAGTTGGCACCCGACGTGCTAAGCCGCATGGAAGAGGCTGGCAAAGGCGTCAACGTTGTGTCCTTCGGGACCTCAGTTGAGCGGATCCACATCAACATGACCGATCCCTCTCCCGACCTGCCGGAAGGAGAACGTGCGACGGTCGCACATCCCCACCCCTTCCTGACTGACAAGTCCGTACGACAAGCCATGTCAATGGCGATCGACGTGGCGCTGCTGACCGAAGTGGGCTACGGCAACTTCGGCCGATTGACGTGCAACGTGCTCCCAGCACCGGCGCTCTATGCATCCGATGCCAATGACGGCTGCATGACCCAAGACCTTGATGGCGCAAAGGCACTTCTTGAGCAGGCGGGTTGGACCGACAGCGACGGCGACGGCATCCGCGACAAGGATGGCGTGAAGCTTTCCGTGCTTTACCAGACCTCTACCAACGCAGTGCGTCAGGACTACCAGGCGCTCATCAAAGATTGGTGGAATCAGATCGGCATCGAAACCGAACTGCGCAATCTGGATGCTTCTGTCTTCTTTGGCGGTGATCCCGCAAGCCCGGACACCTTCCAGAAGTTCTATGCCGACGTGGAAATGTACACTAACAACTTCGACGGCACTGATCCAGAAGCCTACATGGGCGGCTGGGCCTGCGATAAGGCACCACGGCCTGAGACGCAGTGGCAGGGCACCAACATGATGCGCTTCTGCTCCGAAGAGTACGACGCATTGGTTGCCGAAATGGCCTCTACCGGCGATATCGAAGAACGTGCGCGTCTTGCGAAAGCGATGAATGATATCCTGATGCAGGAATATGTCATGATGCCGCTGACGCACCGGGGTCGTAACTCTGCCCATGCCAATTCATTGGGCGGTGTGATCCTTAACGTCTGGGATTCCGAGCTTTGGAACATCGCAGACTGGCACCGGGTCGACGGGTAAGGCACCATTGGCGGGGCGCACCTTTTGTGCGCCTCGCTAGTTTTGCGAACGCGGTCACCGCATGGCGGGGCACCGTTCGACATCAACGATAAAAAGAACGACCTTCTAGGGACGCATAGATGCTGACATACACGATCCGACGATTGGTCTTGTCGATCCCCACCTTGCTGTTCATCAGCATCGTTATTTTTTTGCTGCTCCAACTGGCGCCGGGCGATCCTATGGCGCAGGTACCTTTAACGGTGCCACCCGAAGTAAAAGAACTGATGCGCGAAGCGCTCGGTCTTGGAGAGCCAATCCACATTCAGTATTGGAAATGGGTCGTCCAGTTCTTTTGGGTCGAACCGCAAGTCCTGTTTGATCACTGGTTCGGCACCAGTTTTTCCGAAGGTAAACTGCGTGTCATTTCCTGGCAAACCCGCTCACCCGTCATGGACATTGTGATCCAACGGATGCCACAAACACTTTGGGTTGTAGGCATGTCCTACATCGTTGGCATCCTGATTGCGCTGCCTATCGGGATTTATTCCGCGTACAAACAGTATTCGCTCTTTGATCAGGCCGGGACGTTCATTTCGATGATCGGTTTCTCGATCCCACCGTTTTTTTCGGGCGTGTTGGTGATCGTTGTTTTCTCGGTCAACCTCGGTTGGTTCCCGTCAATTTACGACACGACGCATGTGGTTACTGATTGGGACAGTTTCGTTGTCCAGCTTAAACAGATGGTCATGCCTGTTATGGTGCTGGCCCTGCAAACAACTGCACAGCTCAGCCGCTTCATGCGTGCATCCATGCTGGACAACTTGAACCAGGATTATGTGCGCACAGCACGCGCCAAAGGCCTCAAGGAAAGCGTCGTGGTCATGGTGCATGTACTGCGCAACTCGATGATCCCGATCGTGACAGTGATTGCGCTTGGCGTTCCCTCAATCTTCGGCGGCGCAATCATCACCGAAACTCTTTTCAAGGTGAACGGGATCGGACAACTCTTGCTGACCGCCCTGTTTGCGAATGACCTGCCCATGGTCATGACCCTCACCTTTATCTTCGCCATACTGATCGTGGTCTTTAACCTGATCGCTGACGTTCTCTACGGCGTGCTTGACCCAAGGATCCGCTATGACTGATCAACAAGCAGAGATCGAAAGCTACGGCGCGCTTCAGGACAAAGAGCCGCAAAAAGAGCCACGGTCGCAATGGCGCGACGTTTGGGATCAATTCAGTAAACACAAAGGTGCCCTTATCGGCGGGGGCTTTTTGCTCTTTATCACACTGTTCGTGTTGCTTGGCCCGCTGATCTGGCAGGTCGATCCCAACGCGCTGGATATCCGTAACAAGGACTTGCGGCCAGTCTACACGCTCTTATGGGACAGTGAAGCGCGCGCACTTTGGTCGCGCCCGTTTGGTACCGACAACCTGGGACGCGATATCATGGCAACGCTTATTGCCGGCGGGCAAGCCTCGCTTGCCGTGGGCTGGGCTGCGATGGTCCTGTCATTGGTGATCGGAACAACCGTGGGTGTCACCGCAGGGTACTTCAAGCGGCTTGACGGCCTGCTGATGCGGATCACTGACCTTTTCCTATCATTGCCGATCCTGCCGCTGCTGCTCGTGGCGGTGACACTCTTTCGCCAACCTCTGCGCGCGGCCTTCGGGCCCGAAGGTGGTATGTTCATCCTCATTGTGGGCGTGATTGGCATCACCTCATGGATGCCAACGGCCCGCATCGTGCGTGGCGAAATCCTGGCCCTCAAGGAACGTGAATTCGTCCTCGCAGCCCGGTCCATCGGTACCACACCCTTTCTCATCATCCGACGCCACTTGCTGCCCAATGTCGTCTCACCGATTATGGTGTCAGCAACCCTGGGCCTTGCCACTGCAATCATCACAGAAAGCGCACTTTCGTTCCTAGGCGTCGGCTTCCCATCAGATTTCCCGACCTGGGGCAAACTTCTGTCTGATGCCGTGCCGCGCATGGAGGAGTTTCCGGAACGCGTCATGCTACCCGGAATTCTCATCTCAGTGACCGTGCTATCGGTGAACTATCTTGGCGACGGTTTACGAGACGCACTGGATCCCCGCATCCGTGGTCGATGACGCGAGTAGAGGGACGGCGGGCGGGGCGCATTGACGCGCCACGCGGCAACAGCGTCGTCCCGTCGCCTATTCTACACTCGAGCGCAACTGCCGAATTGCCCACCAGACAAAAACCACAACCGGTAGCGTTACAAGAGCAGATAGCGTCCCCTTGCTGATCCCGGTGGTCTCTGCAATCGGATAAAGCATGTACCCCACCAGAGACACGGCATAGTAGCTGATCGCCACAACCGACAACCCCTCAACGGTGCGTTGCAGACGCAACTGCAAATCCGAACGGCGATCCATACTTTCCAACAACGCCTGATTCTGTGCAGAACGCTCGACATCGACACGGGTGCGCAAAAGGTTCGACGCACGGATCGAACGGCTCGACATTTGTTCAAGGCGACGTTCGGCAGAGGTTACAGTTCGCATCGCTGGCGCATACCGCCGCATCATGAATTCTGCAAAGTGTTGGCGACCCTGAAACCGTTCCTCGCGCAAGGCTTCGATCCGTTGGTTCACCAAAGCCTCGTAGGCCCCCGTTGCCCCGAACCGAAAGGAAGACCGTGCGGACAGAGTCTCCAATTCCGCGGAAATCGACAGCAGATCATTCAGGGTTGTCTCCGCACTGGCGTTTTCATCGGACATCGCGCCCATCAAACTGGTCAATTGTGTGTCCAGGGCATTGAGCTTGGGTTGCAATTCGCGCACCCGCGCAAACCCCAGCATAGACATAGACTTGTACGTTTCGACCTCACAGAGCCGCTGCACAATCCGTCCCACACGGCGCGCACCGGTGTTTTGACTCGAAAACACCGCAAACCGCTGATGTCCATTTTGATCAATGCGGAAATCACCTGCCACGATCGCACCGTCATCCAGAACCGACGCAGCTGCCAGACTTTCCGACACAAACCATTCATCCAGACTCGCCGCGATCTCCGCTTCGGAAGACGGTCGCTCCCGAATGTCCACCAGCACCGACGTCACACGTTGACCCGGCGCTTCGGCCAGCCACTCCGTCGGGAAAACCTCGAACTGAATCGGATCAAAGGCACGGCCCGGCGCGGATTGCGAAAACACCGTGTAGGTCACAAATTCAGTGTGTTGTTCCCACTTCAGCCAGTGTTTCCCGATTTGGCCATAGTAATGCGTCGCACCTGGTTGCGGGTGGGCTGCTCCGTATCGATCGAGCAGCGCAATCATGTGATCCAAGTCCTGCTGCCGATCCCGGCTGACCGCATCATTCGGCTGCTTGATCGCGATATAGGCTGCAGAACAGGGCGCTTCCATCGTCGGAAAGGGCCGCGCGTGCAACTCGTTGGCCAGCTTGTAGCGCAGTGGGTGATCTGTGATAGGTGACATGTTCATGCTCCGGTGTAGCACAGAGGAATAATGCGTCCGACACACAAGTCAAACTTTTTTTCATGATTTTCAGCATGTTAACGGAATGCAATGGTATGCCGAATTGGTGTCATCAGCGATCTACAAGTTTCAGTTCCAAAACTTTCACCTTAGGTTCGCTCCGCATCCACACGTCGTGGGCGACCTTCTGCGTCCAGCGCAACAAAGGTAAAATGCGCGTCGGTAACCTTTACCCGCTCGGTCACATGCCGCACGCGCCGCCAGGCTTCCACGTGAATGCGCATGGAAGTCCGCCCGATATGGACAGCCTCTGCATAGAGAGAAACCTCGTCACCAACCTTGACCGGACTTAGGAATTGCATGCCGTCCACCGCAACAGTGGCGCTGCGGCCTCCCGCAATGATCGCAGCCAGGTTTCCAGCTGCAAGATCCATTTGCGACATCAGCCACCCGCCAAATATATCACCCGCCGGATTGGTGTCGGCAGGCATGGCTATGGTCCTGATCGCTAGGATCCGATCGCCCTCTTCAGGGCGACCGGTTGGTTCAGGTTGACGCGGTACCTTCACCCGGTCGACTTAGTCAATCATCGGCAACAGCTTGTCCAGGCTGGCCTTGGCATCCCCATAGAACATACGTGTGTTATCCTTGAAGAATAACGGGTTCTCGATACCAGAATAGCCCGTGCCCTGACCGCGTTTGCTGACAAACACCTGCTTAGCCTTCCAACATTCCAGCACCGGCATACCAGCGATGGGGCTGTTAGGATCATCCTGCGCCGCCGGATTTACGATGTCGTTTGAACCGATGACAATAGCAACATCCGTGCTCGGGAAGTCATCGTTGATCTCATCCATTTCGAGCACGATGTCATACGGTACCTTCGCCTCGGCCAAAAGCACATTCATGTGCCCCGGCAAACGCCCGGCCACCGGGTGGATCGCAAAACGCACATTCTTGCCTTTGGCACGCAGTTTCTTGACCAGTTCAGAAACCGCCTGTTGCGCCTGCGCAACAGCCATACCGTAGCCTGGTATGATGATGACACTGTCCGCTTCATTCAAAGCCGTGGCAACACCATCCGCTTCAATCGCGATCTGCTCCCCTTCCACCGCCATCTGCTCTCCTGCAGGGCCACCAAAGCCCCCGAGGATCACGCTGACAAAGGAGCGGTTCATCGCTTTACACATGATGTAACTCAGGATCGCACCCGAAGAACCTACGAGAGCGCCCACCACGATCAACAGATCGTTTCCAAGCGAGAAGCCAATCGCTGCTGCGGCCCAACCAGAATAGCTGTTGAGCATGGACACAACCACAGGCATGTCGGCACCGCCGATGCCCATGATGAGATGGTAGCCGATGAAAAGCGCCAGCAAGGTAAGTAAAATAAGGGTCCAACTGCCGGATCCACCCAGATACATGACTGCAAAGACCACCGACAGGAACGCCGCCGCTGCATTCAAAACATGCCCGCCAGGCAGTTTGTTTGCAGAGGTGTCGACCTTGCCTGCAAGTTTGCCATAGGCGATAACCGATCCAGTGAATGTCACCGCACCAATCCAGATGCCCAGCACCAGTTCGACCCGCAGAATAGAAATCTCAACCGAGGATTTCTTGGCAATCAGCTGACCGAAAGACGACAACCCGTCATAAATTTCTTTCGGCAATCCAATAGCCGTGAAGCCATCTGCCGCCGTCGCCCCCAGCGTCAGGCTGTTTTCGACGAACAACGCACTCATGTTGTTGATCATGATGTCTGCGTTGAAACCCACAAAAACCGCAGCCAGACCGACAAGCGAGTGCATGATCGCCACCAGTTCCGGCATTTGTGTCATCTGGACCTTGGTGGCAAGCTGATAACCTACGCCCGCACCCAGTGCGATCAACACAACAGAGGCCAGCGATAACCCCTGCCCCGGTCCGATCAGCGTGGCCAGTACCGCAATCGCCATACCGGCAATCCCGTACCATACCGCGCGCTTTGCGCTTTCCTGTCCACTCAAACCGCCAAGGCTTAGGATGAAGAGAACCGCAGCGACCGCATAGGCCGCAATCGTAAATCCGTATTCCATGGTCCCCTACCCCTTACGATTTCTGGAACATGGCGAGCATGCGCCGTGTCACGAGGAAACCCCCGAAAATATTGATCGCCGCCATAAAGACCGCGAGAGCTGAAAGCAGCGTGATCAGCAGCGAACTGGAGCCGATCTGGATGAGCGCACCCAAAATGATGATCGACGAGATCGCATTGGTGACCGCCATCAGTGGCGTGTGCAGGCTGTGTGCCACGTTCCAGATCACCTGGAAGCCAATAAAGACCGACAGGATAAACACAATGAAGTGCTGCATAAAGCTGGCAGGCGCCACGAGACCCACGGCCAGTACCAGTGCGGCACCGACTGCGATGAGCCCGACCTGCGTCTGGGTCTGTTTCTTGAAGGCCGCGACTTCATTGGCGCGCTTTTCTTCGGCCGTCAGCTCTTTGGGAGGCTCTTTTCTTGGGGCGGCTGCAATCGCCGCGACCTTGGGAGGCGGTGGCGGGAAGGTGACTTCCTGCGCATGCGCGATGGTGGCGCCCCGGATCACGTCGTCTTCCATGTTGTGGTCAACGACACCATCTTTTTCAGGCGTCAGATCCGTCATCAAGTGACGGATGTTCGTCGCATAGAGGCTGGAGGATTGCGTGGCCATCCGGCTTGGGAAATCGGTGTATCCAACGATTGTAACACCGTTGTCTGTCACGATTTTCTCGTCCATGACGGTCAGCTTGCAGTTCCCACCCTTTTCCGCTGCCAGATCCACGATGACTGATCCAGGCTTCATGGATTTGACCATGTCCTCGGTCCAAAGCTCCGGCGCGTCACGGTTCGGGATCAGCGCCGTGGTGATCACGATGTCTACCTCGGGGGCCAACTCGCGGAACTTGGCCAATTGGGCTTCGCGAAACTCAGGCGAGGAAACAGATGCATAACCACCGCTTGAGGCACCATCCTGTTGTTCCTCCTCGAAATCGAGGTAGACGAATTCAGCGCCCATGGATTCGACCTGCTCGGCCACTTCAGGGCGCACGTCAAACGCATAGGTGATCGCACCGAGTGATGTGGATGTCCCGATCGCTGCCAAACCAGCTACGCCGGCCCCAACCACAAGGACCTTGGCAGGCGGCACTTTTCCCGCTGCCGTGATCTGCCCCGTGAAGAAACGGCCAAAGTTGTTACCCGCTTCGATCACCGCGCGATAGCCTGCGATATTGGCCATGGAGGACAGCGCGTCCATCTTTTGCGCGCGGCTGATCCGGGGGATCATCTCCATCGCGACGACGGTCGCACCCTTTTTCGCCGCAGCCTGCATCTTGGCCTCGTCCGCAACAGGGCTGAAAAACGAAATCAGCGTCTGTCCAGCCCGCAGCCTTTTCATTTCGCCGTCATCAGGGGCACGCACCTTGGCGACAATATCAGCCGCTTTCCAGAGCGCCGCCGCCGTTTTCACGACTTCAACGCCTGCCTCTTTATAGGCCGCGTCGGAAAACCCAGCCAAACTGCCGGCGCCTGTTTCAACGACACATTCGTGCCCGAGCTTTTGCAATTGCAAAGCACTGTCGGGTGTCATCGCAACGCGTGCTTCGCCCTCAAAAAGTTCTTTTGGTGTCCCGATCTTCAATTGAAGCTCCCCCATCTTATGCATTTTTGAGCAAACTGGTGCATATCACCGCGATGTCCACTAGCGTTAACCAACTTATTGCACAAGGCGTAACAACCTGTGTGAGCGCTCACATGGCCCTCATGACTACAACCAACGGCGCGTTTTTTGTGCATATCGTGCAAAATCTGCGCGAAATTGACGCCTCAACCGATCTTCTTCCGGGATCACAAAGCGGGTTTCAAGAATCCAAAAAAGTGCCGGAACCAGGGCCAACGATAATACAGCATCCCACCAGAGCACCAAACCAGTCAGGATTAGAACGTCAGCAAGATAGATCGGGTTTCGACTGCGTTCGAAAATACCGCTCTGGATCAATTGAGAGGGCATTTGATGTGGAATAACGGTGGTGCGATGTCGTTTGAACTCCAGAACCGCAAGCCCGGCCAAGACGATTCCAGCCCCCACCAAAAGCCCGGCCAAGAGCATGGTCACGGGATGCGCCAGGCTCAACCCCAGCGACAGGATTTGCGCCTGCAGATAGGCCAAAGCCGCAAAACCGATGAGCCATAGCGGTGGCATATCCAGCCATTTCATGTCGCGCATCCTATCATGCCGGTTCCCAAAGCTCGATCGGATTACCCTCAGGGTCTTGCAGCCGTGCAAATCGCCCATTGGGATAAACCTCGGGGTCAAGCGTGACCTCAATCCCACCGGCCCGCAAGCGCGCAATCAACCCATCAAGATCAGTGACCCGAAGATTGATCATAAAGCTCTGTTCTGCCCTCCCAAAATAATCCGTTTTCCTTTCAAACGGGGCAAAAACCGTGGGACCGGCATCTTGCGCCCAGACCGGTGTTTCATAATCCTGCGGCACGGGCGGTATCTCAAGATGTTCCGCATACCAGGCAGAAAGTTGCGCCGGATCGTCTGCGCGAAAGAACAGGCCGCCAATTCCAGTGACATGTCGCATCAGTTTTCTCCTTATGGTGCCAATTGTGCGGCGATCGCCTTGCTTGTGTTGCAAGCGCCACCGCTTATGGTGAAGCATAACACGGGAGGCGCGGCTATGGGGCTCACAGGAAGACACGCAATTGTAACGGGTGGCGGCACTGGGATCGGCCTTGCCATTGCCGAAGATCTCGCGGCTTCCGGTGCGCTGGTCACGATTACGGGGCGGCGCCAGGACGTTCTTGATGCAGTTGCCGTCGACAAGCCTGGAATTTTCGGGCTCGCCATGGACGTGCGGGATGAGGAGGATGTCGTGTCAAAGATGGCCTTTGCTGTGGCAGAACGCGGGCCAATTCAGGTCTGTGTGGCCAATGCAGGCGTGGCAGAGGGGCGTGCGCTGCACAAGACGGACATGGAATTCTGGCGCAATATGATGGGTACGAATCTTGATGGCGCGTTCCTGACGATACGCGAGGCGTTGCATTCCATGCGGGGCACGGATTGGGGCCGTGTTCTTGCGATCTCTTCTATTGCAGGCTTGCGCGGGTTGCGCGGTGCTGCCTGCTATACAGCGTCAAAACATGGCATGATCGGGTTAATCCGCGCATTGAGCGAAGACTATCTGGGCCAGCCAATTACCTTCAATGCAATCTGTCCGGCCTATGTGGATACAGCCATCGTCAGCCGCAACACGGCCTCCATCGCGGATCGGGCGGGAATCTCAGAAGAAGACGCACGCAAGATGATGATCAGCGCCAACCGCCATCAACGCTTGATCTCGCCGCAGGAAGTTTCAGCAACGGCCATGTGGCTGATGTCGGATGGCGCTCAGAGTGTGAATGGTCAGACAATCGAAATCGCCGGCGGCATGATGTAGTTTACTCGGCCGCTGCGACACGACGCGTGGCCCCCGCGCCGTTTTGCGCCCAGTCTCGAGCGGCATTCCCAAAAGCGGAAAACAACACGCGAGAAACGTCATCCTCACCCGCTTTGTATTCAGGGTGCCATTGAACCGACAGCGTAAAGCCCGGCGCACCCTCGACGTAAATAGCCTCTGGCGTGCCGTCCGGCGCCCGGCCATCGATCACCACCCCGTCCCCAGCCGTCTTGATGCCCTGTCCGTGGAGCGAATTGGTCATGACCTCTTTCGAACCGATCAGGCGCTGAAAAGCCCCCCCTTCGGTGAAATGCACTTTGTGACGCAGCTCAAATTTCTCATCCAGCGTGCCGTCTGGGGGCATGCGATGATTTGTCCTTCCGGGAAGTTCACGAATTTCGGGGTAAAGTGTACCGCCCATTGCAACGTTCACTTCCTGAAAACCCCGGCACACGCCAAAAAAAGGCTGACCGCGTTCAACGCAGGCGCGAATCAATCCCAAGGCGACAGAATCTCGTGCACGATCAAATTCGCCATGCGCGGGTGTTTCATCTTCACCATATTCTTCGGGATGCACATTCGGCCGCCCACCGGTAAAGAGGAACCCGTCGCAGACATCTAACAACTCTCCCACCGAGACAAACGCGGGGTCTGCGGGCACCACCAGGGGCATACAACCCGATACCTCTGTCACAGCGGTTATGTTCATTGAGCCTGCAGCATGCACGGGATATTCATCGTGAAGCAAAGCCGTGTTGCCAATAATACCGACGACTGGGCGCGACATGGACCTTCCTTTACAAAGCTTCATTCATATAGCCATGGATTGGTTAACATAACAGCCCAGCAGCGCGCATATCAGTGTGCTCTAGCGCACAGATCGTCCCGCATGCCTAATAGAAGGGCAGTGGCGTTAACCTTCGCCCATTAGACCCGCAGCTTCGATCCCCGCCATCCCGGCGATCAAATCATTTTCAGACACGTCTCCAGTGACCCCAACGGCGCCGATCACTGCACCTTTTTTGTCTTTCACCAGAATGCCCCCCGGCACCGGCACGACTTTACCGTCGAATAGACCGTTCATCGCTGTCAGGAAATATGCCTGTGTTTCGGCACGGGCCATTTGTGCTGTCCCGCCGATCCCCATCATCGTCGCGCCGTAAGCCTTGGCCCGCGCAATGTCGAAACGGCCTGGCGAGGCACCGTCTTCTCGTTCAAAAGCTTTGACGTGACCGCCGGCATCCAGCACCACGACCGCGAGAGGTTTCAGATCCAGCTCACGCCCTTTTTCCAACGCCTTGCGCACGATAATGCGCGCTTTTCTCAACGTAATCCCCATTTCCCTCTCCCTTAAGTAATTTTATACACTGTTGCGCGCCAAATCAGCCCGCCGCCTTGAGTTCAAGCCGTCGTGCGTGCAACACCGGTTCGGTATACCCCGAAGGCTGGCTGCGCCCCTTGAACACCAGATCACAGGCCGCCTGAAAGGCGATCCCGTCAAAACCGGGCGCCATGCAGTGATAGAGCGGATCAGTGGCGTTTTGCCCATCGACAATTTCGGCCATTTTGCGCATTGCAGACATGACTTGCTGAGCGTCGACGACGCCGTGATGCAGCCAATTCGCGACATGCTGCGCGGAAATGCGGCAAGTTGCACGATCCTCCATCAAACCGACGTTGTTCATATCGGGCACTTTGGAGCAGCCTACTCCCTGATCCACCCAGCGCACAACATAGCCCAGGATGCCCTGCGCGTTGTTTTCCACTTCGCGGATGATCTGATCCTCGGTCCATTTCTGATACTCTGCCAGCGGAATATTGAGCACGGTATCCACATAGGCGCGTCGCCCACCCGCCTTTAGCTTTTCCTGCACGGCCATCACATCGACCCTGTGATAATGCAGTGCATGCAGCGTCGCGGCCGTCGGGCTTGGTACCCAAGCACAAGTCGCGCCAGATTTAGGGTGTTCGACTTTTTGCTCCAACATCGCCGCCATCAGATCCGGCATGGCCCACATGCCCTTGCCGATCTGTGCGCGCCCCGACAGACCGCACTCCAGTCCGATGTCCACATTTTGGTTCTCATAAGCGGTGATCCAGGATTTGCGTTTGATGAAGTCCTTGCGGCTGAAGGGGCCTGCTTCCATCGAGGTGTGGATTTCATCGCCCGTTCGGTCGAGAAAGCCCGTATTGATAAAGGCCACCCGAGATTTTGCCGCGCGGAT
>JBGCDG010000065.1:0-21227 GCA_045105195.1 Roseobacter sp.
CCAAAGACCCGTTCCGGCAAGATCATGCGCCGCATCCTACGCAAAATCGCCGAAGACGACTTCGGTGCACTGGGAGACACCTCAACCCTCGCAGACCCCTCCGTCGTCGATGACCTCATCGATAACAGGATGAATAGGGAGAGCTGAAAAACCTCTTGCAGCTGAGGCTTTGCGGTGCGGAACGTGTCCTTCGGACTGTTCCGCACCGTCGCTCACCCCTTTATCCAAGGCGGCCCAACCAACACAGAGGCAAAGGAAAACGACGTCTAAACACTTCAAATAAAAAAGTTTTTACGGGCTACAGCCGGGCAAAGCACATGCGTTGGTGCATTGCCTGCGCGCCAATGGCTTCACGGCACTTGCCAAACACCACGCCCATCTTATGTTCAGCGTCGCAGGCAGCACGTTTTTCACATAACTATCAGGACGCTATGGGCGATCTTCCACAGGCGGCCGCAGCCGCGATAACCTTTGAACCGACGCCCGACCAAAGCCGCGCTTTGCGCCGCGCTTTTGCCACCTTCGGCACAGGTGTAACTGTGATTACAACACAGACCCCGCACGGCCCTCTGGCGATGACGGCCAATTCCTTTTCGTCCATTTCCCTCGATCCAGCCTTGGTGCTCTGGTCCCCCGCTAAGAAATCGCAACGCCACGATGCCTTCACACAAGCGGAGCGGTTTTGCATCCACGTGTTATCCACGGCACAACAAAATATGGCGCATCATTTCGCGCGCGATGGTCTCGATTTCGCTCCCTTCGATTGGCAGGAAGGCCCCTTTGGCGCACCCGAACTGGGTGGATGTCTGGCCGCTTTTCACTGTGACACCTTCGCCGTGCATCCGGCGGGCGATCATTCCATTGTTATCGGCCAGATCCAACGCGTGGTGCAAGCAGACCTGAGCACGGCAGGCCTTCTTTTTAGCGATGGGGCGTTCGGACAGTTCACGCGTCTGGAAGGTGATTAATAGTCGCGTTCAAAGAACAGACCGATACTGCTATCGCCATCTTCGCCGACGGTGGCCTTTCCTGTGAGGCTGGTCGTCAAATCGATGTTCAGTGATATGTCCGTTCCGTCTTCCGTGTTCGTAGTCACATCCGTGTAAATGTCATCCGTGATATATTTGCCCGCAGATACTGACGTACTACCCGCCTCGTCCGTGGTGACATCCAGCTCATCCAAACCAAGCCCTTCGCGCAGACCGCCAATCAGATCCACACCGCCACGTCCCGTCAACTGCGCTACGCCGTTTGCCAGTTGCAAGGCTTGAAAGGCCGAAAGTTCAGACACATAGCGTCCGAACAGGATCAGTGCCAGCACCTCATCCTCTGGCACTTCAGGCACCGCGGAGAAGGTGATTTCAGGGTCATCCGCAGGACCTTCCACCGTTATGCTGGCTGTGCCGTCAGGAACTTCGGTTGTTGTGACAAAAAGAATATAGGGCGTGAAATCACCAGCAAATTCGACCGTCCCCTCATCGAGGTCAAACCGCTTGCCAATGATGTCCAACCGCCCCCGCACCAGATCAAAACTACCCGAAGAGATGATGTTGTTCGTGTCCCCCCCAATTTTGAGGTCGCCGTCCATTTCTACATTCAGACCGCGCCCACGGATAAAGATCTGGTTTGGCGCACTGATGTCGATGGCCAACGGATAGGGCGGGCCAGCAGGTCCGCTGCTGGCTTTTTCGACTTTGGGAATGACACCAGCACGTGCCCGGGTGTTCGTAATACGCCCAGGTGCGCCGATGTGCGTGATCTCCGGTATCGTACCGACAGCGGTTACACCCGTTTCCGGGACAGTTACATTGACTTCTCCCAGAACGATATCACCGGCGATCCGGGCGCCCCCTGTCAGCGCGCCATTCACGTTGATCTCCGCATCCACGGTCGCGGCATAAAGATTAGGATCCACGAAAAGCGCGTTATCGAGAACAATCGCCAGATCGCCGACGAGTGAGACAAGATCGACCCTTCCCCCGACAGTGATCTGACCGCCCGCTGCCACACCTGCCGCGACATCTATCTGCGCCGCACTTTGCGCAATATCTACCTGTGTTGTAATGTTCTGAAGCGCAATGCGCGTGTCCGGGTCGGAAAAGGCAACGTTTGAGGTGCTGATGCGCCCAGACACAGAACCAAGTGCAGGAGGCCCGTTCACAGCGATATCAAACGACACTGGACCGGTAAGGCTACGCGGGGCAACAAAGGGGCCTGCGAGCGCCAATGGTACTTGCCCGGCAACATCGATATCAACAGCGCTGGCGTCAGGTTTTGCGGTACCTGAAATATCCGCAGCCATTCCTGCAGGGCCTTCAAGACGGCTGTCCACAGCCCAATCCTCTCCCTGTCGTGCGACCTCGCCATTTAACGCCAACGCACCGGAGAGTTCCGGCATGAAGACACCCATGTTCGGCAGATCAGCAGACAGCGTAACGCGCGCATCCGGTCCTGTGGCAAGCCCGAGCACTTCGAGAGAGGCACCAAAAGGACCCCCGGCGCGTACGTCTACTTCGTATCCCGCCTGGGACTGCCAGACGCGACCATCGGCCTGCAGCGGACCTTGCGCCGTGGGCAAGATGGGCTGAACGTCTGGCACCGCAATTTCGAACACAAGATCTGCATCCGGACCCGTAGCGAGACCTTTCACTGTGACGGTACTGTCATAGGGCGCATTGAGATCTGTATCGATATCCCACCAGCCCTCTTCTGTTTGTTTGGCTGCTGCATTGAGAAGCACAGCCCCTTCATACTGAGGTGCGACCAGGGCAATGTCCGACAGCGAAACCCGCGCCGAGATGTTGCTGTCCTGTGCACCAAGCACTCCTTCAGCGGTCGCGCTCAAAGCGTCGTTGTCAATCTTAAGATCGCGTATGGTCAGCGCCGTTTCATCCCGCAGCGCCACAACCGACAAGGTCGTGCGACCGGCCAGCACAGCATCGGCTTGCGCAATACCCAAAGCAACGTCATTTGCTTCTCCCTCAACTGAAATATCAAAGAACGCGTCACCAAGAGAAACCGAACCGGCAGCGGAAATCGCCACAGCACCCGAAAGATCTTGCCCGGCCAATACGGCAAAACGTGACAGGTCTTCGGCGACCACGCGCATATTCAAATCCGTTGGCATGCCTTTTTCAAAAATCGCGATAGTCGCTTCGCCGTTTGCACCGTAATCTGGGCCAGAGAGGGTCAGACCGCGCACTTCCAATGGCGCATCCGGGGCGAAATTGATTGTCGTGGCCCCCTGAATGACACGTCCCAGAGCGCTTGCAAGATCTGCGTTTTGCAGTGCCAGATCGCGAGCATCAAACGTGATATCTGTCGCGATGCTTCCAAGCGTATCGACCGCTTCGCTCATGGCACCATCCACTTTGAGCGTCAGCACACCCAGGCGCGCTGCCGGGTGGTTCAGGTCCTGAATGTCGAAAACCCCATTCAAGGTGTCCCCCCGTGTCGCGTCATACGAAACATCAAGGGCTATAGAATTCAGCGTAATGCCTTCTTCCTCAGCCGCACCGAGGATCACATCACTGCCATCCGGCTGTGCAACCCGCCCCGTCAAATTAAGCAGGCTTGGCCAAAATGCACCGTTGAGCGCGACGTCTCCGGCGAGGTCTATTGCCTGACCGTCAAGCGCAAGATCCTTTACGGTGATGCCTGTGTCGTCACGCGCCGCATCAAGCGATAGTGTTGTTCGTCCCGCAAGCACGCCGTCCGCCTGAGGCACACCAAGTGCAATGTCATTGGTTTCTCCGTCAATGCTGACATCGAACATCGCAGTCAAAGGGATGACATCCCCCGCGACAGAAAGCTCTGCTGCGCCGGACAAATCCTGACCAGAGATAATAGCGAACCGGGACAAATCCTGGGCGGCAACGGTTATATCCAGATCCGTCGGAACACCGTCTTCTAGCAATGCGATCACCGCATCCCCGCTCAGACCATAGTCTTCGCCCGATAGCGCCAGATTGCGTACTTCCAGCGGGCTACCTTCCGCATAAGCGAGAGACACCGCACCTTCCAACGCTTGCCCAAGCGCACTGGCAAGGCCGAGGTCCTGCATCGCCACCCCGTCGGCATTGAATGTAATATCGGCACTCAGACTGTCGATCGCCTCGACGCTGCCGTTGAGTGTTCCATCGATCTTGAGCGCCACCGCATCCACGTCGGCCATGCTGTGTTGCACACCCCGAAGATCGAAAACACCGCTCAGCGCATTGCCTGCCTGCGCATCAAAAGACAAGTAGAGCAAGCCTGAGGTCAGCGACACATCCGCGCCGGGCAATCGCACGTCTTTTCCATCCGCCAGCGCAATCTGCCCCCTGATATCTACCAGTTGAGGCCAGTAGTCCCCGCTCAGCGATACCCGTCCCATCAGATCGAGCGCCTGCGACGCGACCGAGAAATCCTGCACATTGATCGCACCGTCTGCGGCGAGCAGCGTATTCAGGTTGAGCCTGACGTCCGGACCAAAGAAGCTGCGATATTCAGGAGCGAAAAGGGCTGTGATGTCGCCGCCAATATCCGCCAGAATACGCCTGTCTGGCATGCCTTCAGGGTCTTCGGCAGGTAGCGCGATCAGCTCCACCTGCCCCGACAAACGTGGCGCATCCTCCGTGGCCAGACGAATGTTGGCCGTGAAATCATCCAGTGGACCCTGCCCTGCCACAGACAAATTGACAGAGGGCAAGCCCGGCAGGTTCAACAGATGCGCAGTGATCCCTTCGGGCGCCTCATCCAAAGCTAGGTCGATCGCAATTTCAGTGCCGTCGCGCAGCACCGTTGCACCGATTGCAAAACGCCCGGCCACATCATCAATACGGTCGGCATCCAGATCGACGAACAACCCTTCGTCATCAAAACGCGCGGAAGCGTTGAGCGTGAGCTCTACCGGCATACCAATCACCGGTTCGCCCAGTTCAATGACAGAAACCTCAAAGGTTTCCACATTGATGGACACCGGCAAGTCGGGCAAAGCAAAGCCGTCGCTATCTGCCGTGTCTTCACTGGCCTCTTCCACCTCATCGGTCACAGAAGCTTCGGGAAGCCGGGACAGGATCAGGCTTTGCGCGGTCAAACTGCGCACTCGCAGCCTGCCACGCAATAAAGATGCACGGCTCCAGTTGAGCGCCACGTCCTCAAGCGAGAGCCAAACCCCCCTTGCATCCGCAATCGTCAACCGTTCGAATGTCGCCTCAGAACTGAGTGCACCCTCAAAACCGATCAATTCCACCTCACGGCCCGCGCCGGACAACGCGTTTTCGATGGTGCGTGTCAAGAAACCACCGTCATCCTCGCTTTCGTCCTGCGCGATGGCAGCGGGCGTTAACAAAAAGAAACAAAGGAGGAGCCGAAAAAATCTCAAAACGCGTGCCCTATGCCAAAGTAAAGTTGAAAGGCCTGTGTGTCTTCATCGCCAGAAACCGGAACCGCCAAATCAAAGCGCAGCGGCCCGATTGGTGTGGCGTAGCGAATGCCCAACCCCGCACCGCTGTGCCATTCGCCTGAGTTATCCACGAATTCATTGCGCC
The DNA here is from genome assembly GCA_045105195.1 of Roseobacter sp. Taxonomy (GTDB): domain Bacteria; phylum Pseudomonadota; class Alphaproteobacteria; order Rhodobacterales; family Rhodobacteraceae; genus Roseobacter. Next base: position 5,532 of record JBGCDG010000065.1, read on the forward strand.
CGACATAACCAGCATCAAAAAAACCAACGTAGCCCAGCGACCCTGTCCCATGCAGGCGAAGTTCCGTGGACAAACCCAAATAGGAGCGGCCACCCACGATATCGTCGTCGCCAGTTCCAATTCGTACGCCCAGGTTTTGATAATCCTGCCCCCGCACACTGCCGCCACCGCCGGAGTAAAACAAAAAGTCAGCGGGAGCATCTTCCAGCGTGGGTCCCAAAAGCGATCCAAGTTGGACGCGGAAAGCCAGCGTCGTCGACTTCGCCTCGCCAAAGCTCACGTAAGTGCGCAGATCAAGTTCCGTCAACAGACCGTTGTCCGTCCCAGCAAGCGCGACGAATGGCGTTAGATCCGCGCTGGCATAAAAACCTTTGCGCGCATCGAAATCATTGTCGCGGTAGTCAAAGGTCGCGCCCCCCGGGACCATGAAAATCGTGTAATCCGCATCCCCAAAGGCGTCTTCGGTCTGCGCCCGACGCAGCGCAACCCCAAGCCGATACTCGCGCTGGTCGGATTCGATATATTCAAATCCGGTCCCAACCGTCACTTGCCGCGAGAAGTAATTTGGCTCATCTTCCTGTTCGATTTCTCCCAGGGCGATAAACCGCAGATCCTCGTGAAATGTTGCCGGGCGTTCGAAACGCGCACGCAACAGATAATCCTGCCCGTTTGACCCAGATCCAAGCCCTCCGGATGTCCCCCCAATCCCCCCAATTTCCGCGTCTATGCGCAGGCTTTCCGCACCACCCAACAGATTGCGGTGCAGCCAGAAACCGCTCAAGGTCAGTCCTTCGATGGTGGCAAGTTCAGCGCCAAACCCAAAACGCCTGGGCTTGTTGTCCGCAAGTCTCAATTCAACCGGTAGCACATCACTGCCTGCAGCGACGTCTCCCTCAAGAATAGCGACGGATCGAAACGTGCCAGTGTTACGCAAACGGTCTACTGCGTCATCCAGTTCATCGGGCGAAAACGTCTCCCCCTCCGGCAAGGCGGCAATTTCCATGATGCGTTCTGCCCGGACAGCTGAGTCCGTATCCAGTTGCAATGCGCCAAAACGTAACTTTGGACCAGGATCGATACGCAGCTCAGCATCGATCAGCCCTTCCGGGTGCCGCGCACTAATCTTCTGATCCGCAAGGGCAGCTTTCGCATGCCCCAGATCGCGCCAACCGTTCACAACGACGCGGGCAGCAGATTGCATCAAAGTAATCTCCGCGTCTTCGCCCGTTCTGAAACTTTCCGGCATTTCGACACCCGGCGGCACGGGAGAAACGTCAACGTTTCCAAAGCGAAAGCGCTGACCTGGTTGGATTGTGATGACGGCAGACGATACAGAGCGCGGCGGCGTCACGGCAGCAATGGTAGAGGCTTCGACGCCATCCAGCGTTATGGAAATCTCCGGGCCAAAATAGCCCTCGCCGTACAGAATAGCCAACATGCGTTTGTAATCAGCCTGCGCGCTGCTGACGATATCGCGCACATCCAGCGGCTCTTCCGCGTCTACCTGCTCGACCAGCAAGGACCCCCCTTCCAGAAGAGACACGAGGTCTTCATCCTGAGGGCCTTGCAAACGGATATCATACGCCTGTGCAGCTCCAACTTGGAAAACGGTTAAAACGGCGCAAATCGTTGCTCCGAAAACCCGACCCAAGCAGGTGTTTCGTGTTGTCATTGTCCTGTTTGCCCCCTCAGACCCCGAGGCATCCCGGGTGGCGATAGCTCGCCTTCTCACGCACTCGTTATAGCGGTGAATCGTCCGGGGCTGCAAAGGCGGATTCACCTAAAACACGAGCTGTGGCGCATTTTTTCTCAAACGGCGCCACCCGGCAAAGTCAGTTTGAAAAATGCTTTGGTAAAAAGCGCGTCAGACGATGACGTTGCTGGTCACGACCGCAATGTCACTATCCACTCCCAGGGTCGCCAACACATTACCGTCAGCATCACTCACCGAGTAGATATCCAGGTTATTGCCATCCCCATCCGTCACGGTGCCACTCGCCGCGACCGCGTAAATGCTCTGACCATCCAGTTCCAGCGTGTCGCCCGCTTCGCCGTAAATGCTGCGACTATTGAGCAGCGCATCATCCAGCAGTTCTTCCAGTTCTGTGTCTTCCGTATCAGACAGTCCAATAAGCGCATCAATTGTTAGCGCCAGCGCATCGTCCCGTCCGTTTGAGGTGTCCAGCGCTTCGATACCCGAGATATCCAGCGTAGCGATCATCGCGTTGATCTCACCTACCGCATCGATCGCCAAAACATCACGCCCCGCGCCACCATCAACCATATCTCCGGCTTCTGTTGTTGTCAGCAACTGGATCAGATCGTCACCACTGCCGGCCAGGATCCGGTCTGCACCTGCACCACCGGAAATTGTGTCATCCCCACCGTAGCCCAAGATGACATCGCCGCCCCCAGCGCCCACGATGCTGTCACTTGCGTCGCTACCAAGCAGCAGATCCGCGCCTGAGAAGCCAACAAGCGTCTGCGCGGTATCCGCCTTGCCGATAATTTCCGACGAAAACAGCGTGACGTCCGTTGTACTTAGGTCGTTGTCTAAGTCGAATAGCGCTGTGATGTTGATCCGATTGCTGTCACCCAAAAGAGCTTCGATCCCGGCAATGCTGGCCAGAGGCATTTGGAAGCTAGTACCCTCGACGATCAACCCTTCTGCCGTTTCGTCAGCAATCTCCACGACTGTACCATCCAGGGCTTCCAACTCGATGCTAAACCCGATCAATTCAGGATTGAAAACAGGTGTGGCTTCAAAAGCGTCTGATAGCTGGTCAGGGTCGCTAAAGATGACCGGTTCATCATCGATGATCTCAAGGCTCCCCTCTTCGAAAAAGGGCCCGAAACCGAAAGCTTCTACTGTGATGTTATAATCATCAGTACTATCCACTAACGCGTCAAAAGGCGTCTCCCAGGTCCCTGTGGTCGGAATGCCGTCCGTCACAAACAGCAGGAAACTCAATTCCGTCGAAGGTTCGCTGAAAAAGAAGGTGCCCGCTTGTGCAAAGGCGAGATTCCAAGCTGTCGAGCCGCCCGAATATGGCAAATCAACCGGATTGATCGCATCAATCAGTTCAGGATCATCAAGGTCGAAGATCTCCGTCGAAATTATGTTTGTCGCGAAGGTGATGATCTGCACATCTACATCCGTATCAGATCCTTCAAAAAGGTCGGAAAGTGTTTCCACGGAGGTTTCGACAGAGGACAAAAGATCTGCCCAGGCCGACGCACCAATACTGCTGGATCGATCAAGCGCAATCGCCAGGTTAACCGACGTCGTTTCTGTTTCAAAAAGCTCAATTGCAAATGAGCCGGCGGCCGTTTCCTCTGTGGCTTCCAGGGAAAAATCAACGTCAACGCTCTTTTCTGTTGCCGCGTCCGGGTCACTTTCGACAAGTACTTTGGCCACCGCCGTCGATATGCCGCCATCGCCATCCGTAACCTGATATTGAAATGTCTCGACGCCGACAAAACCCGGATCAGGCGTGAAATCGAAGGTTCCATCAGAAGCGAGAACCACAGTTCCGTTTTCCGGCAGAAATGGTCCAAGACTGAAGGACAGATCCGCCAGTTCGCCGTCTACATCCGTTGCCGTCAAACCACCTGATAAGACGGTGCTTTCGATCCCTTCAAACGACGTAACGGGGGTCAGAACGGGTAAATCGTTGGTTCCTGTGATCGTGACTTCGATATTTTGCGTGACGGTTTCGCCGCGCACGTCTTCCCCAACGGCCACGAATATTTCTGTCGCGATTTCGCCTGCAGACAATTCATCCGCAGGGGCATTGTCGAGGGTATAGCTCCAACTGCCATCCGCCGCGATCGTAAACGCGCCAAACGTTGCCAAAGAAGTGCCTGACCAGGTTACGCTTCCCTCACCATCAGGATCTTCGGCTCTGACCTGACCTTCGGCCAGCACCAGTTCCTCGCCTTCGATCAAACTGCCACGGACGTCGCTGGGTGCGGATATGATCACAGGAGCATCCTCGGTGCCTGTGATCGTGATTGGTACGTCTATGGCTGCCGTCAAATCCGTGTCATCCGTGACCGTCGCGGTGAAAACTTCGGTGACGGTTTCGCCCGCACTCAGCGCATCAGCGGTTTCGGGATCAAGCGTGTACGTCCAACTGCCGTTTGCCGCGATTGCAAAGCTGCCATAGATCCCAGCAGCACTTCCAGACCACACCAGCGTCGCGCCTTCATCCGCATCCGTCGCCTCGATGATCCCGCTGGTGACAACGGCGATATCCGCTTCAACGATGTCGCGCTTCAGCTCCTCTACTGTCGTGACAATTTCGGGAGTGTCGCTGTCGGAAAACACCGTCACGGTTACTACTGACGCCGCTGTTTCACCTGCAGCATCCGTTGCCGTAACGGTAAAGCTGTCAGATCCTGTGAAATCCGCATCAGGCGCATAGCTGAAACGCCCGTCCGTCAAAAGTACAACCACGCCAAAACTCGGCAGGCCGGTCACGCTATAGCTCAACGTATCGCCATCAATATCTGTTGCTGGAATGCCGCCGGAAACTACGCCGTCTTCGACGACCGAAGTTGCCACATCTGCTGCTTCGGGGGCATCATTGATGGGCAAAACATTGATCAGCACAGTGCCGGAGCCGACAGTCGCACCTTCTGCATCGGTAGCAGTGAACGCAAAGGTGACTGCGCCGTTGAAATCCGGGTCAGGCACAAAAGTGAAATCGCCATCTTCGCTTATATCAAGCACGCCGTTTTCCGGTTCCGACGCCAGCGAAAACGTCAGATCAGGTGGCAGAAGCGTTGCGGCAGTGCCGACGATTGGGTCAGCCTCCGGTGCGTCCTCGACGCCGTTGACCACAATGATCAGCGGCTCTTCGGTCGGTATTTCTTCAAGAAACGTCTCGCTGTCATCACTGGGCAGATTTTCGTCAACAGGCGGTGCTTCATCGATCTGTTGCGGGGGCGATATCGCCTCTGGCTCATCTATCGCATCAACATCCAAATCCAGATCGACACCAGACCCGACCTGCCCGTTTTGATCAGAAGGCGCCGGATCGCTCAACGTCACGAAAGTATCCCCGGCATCAACCCGCGCCGTTGCCACCCGATAGGCTGCGAAGGCTTCTGCAATCAGAATGCTGTCGGACAGTTCATCTTGCGCGTCACGCACGACTTCACGTGTGCCCCCGTCAATGGCCTGCACTATCCACTTCGTATTCGTTTCTGTAATGTCAGCAATCAGATTGCCATCGATATCACGCAACTCGATCCGGCCGATTGCGCCATCAATATCCTCGGTCAGCGTCACCTCACTGGTGACAACGCCATTCTCAGAGGCCACTTCGACCACCACCGTGGTGCCGCGGATGCCCATCGTCGAGGAGGGAGTGCTGACTTCCATACCGCCGGTCTTTGCAACCTGCCCCGCAATGAAAACAAAACTGCCTTGGATCAGGCTAAACCCACCAGAGTTGTCCGACGCATCCGGATCATAGATTAACGCGTCAATCACCATGCGCGATGCAGAGGCAAGCGTAAAAATTGTGCCGTCCACGAAGGTGACCGCAAGCGTCGCGCCGGTGTCCGTTTGCAGAACATCCTGCTGGAAAATTTTCATTCCGATTTGCAGATCTTCGACAGTTCCGTCGACCCGTTGAACGCTGCCCCCCCCTTCGAGTGTTTCCACTTGTCCAATCGGGCTGGCCGCACCTGCACCGCTTGCATCTGCATATTGACCCGGCGCGATCGGCCCTGCCATAAGCGCCACGTGCGCACCCCGGATCATAGCACCTGCGGCATCAAAAAGATCTGCGGGTGGATCGGACAGAAAATAGCCGGGAATGCGCAGGTTTTCGCCGACATCATTCAGAAGTAAAAGATCACTCCCACTGCGTTCGAATGCAGCGTGAAACAACTGCGCGCTATCGGGAACGACCAACTGACCGGCGTTGTCCGGTTCCAGCGTAATTGCCGGTTCTGTCGTCTCAAATTGCTCCCAAACCTTACGGGCCACTGAATCTGTCCTTTAGAAATTAGTTGACGTTAATATATCTTTAATCTGACCCTTGGTCTGTGAACCAAGACACATTTGACCAGAATCCGGCGAAAAACCGGACAACTTCCCGCGTACGTGGAAAAATTTACTTGATTTGTGAGGATTGGGCACGTTGCGTAAACAGTTTTCCAGAGCACAGCATCAATGTGATTCGGTTCGCACCTGCTTGGATATGGTTGAAGACAGGCGCAGAGATCGCAACGCGGTTCACAAAACCCTTAGCCCATCCGTGGGTAGGCTGAGATGATACGCTCATTCGGCAGATGGTTTGGGTGGGGACGGCTCTTTGCATTTGTGGCGCTGTTTTTGGCGCTTTTGATCCGAATTGGCGATCCGCCGCCAGTCACGACGCTGCGCAATGCCGCTTTTGACTTTTACCACCAGATGAAACCCCGTGACTATGCGCCGCTGCCCGTCGCGATTATTGATGTGGATGACCGCAGCATCGAAGCTCTCGGACAATGGCCATGGCCGCGTTCCCGCGTTGCCGAAATGGTCGACAAGGCAACACAAGACGGTGCCGTCGCCATTGGTTTCGATATCGTGTTTGCCGAACCCGACCGATTGTCGCCTGCACAAATTGCGCGAGATAATCCCGCGTTGCCCGCAGATCTGAAAGCGGAAATGGCGCGTCTACAGGATAATGACGCATTGCTCGCGGAAGCCTTCGCACGTTCACGCATCATTCTTGGGCAAACCACCGTGCGGTCCGTCGCAGGCAACCGCGCCGAGAAACGCGCGTTAGCCCCGGTCCAACATGCGTTGTTGGGTCCGGATCCGCGCCCCTTTTTACTAACTTTTCCCGATATCATCCAAAATTTACCCGCCTTAGAAGCCGTCGCCGCGGGGCGCGGCCTTTTCAACGCACGCCCTGACGGAGATGGCGTCTATCGCCGCGCGCCCGTGGTGATGAGCGTCCAGGGCGAAATTCGCCTAGGTCTCACGCCAGAGATGCTGCGGATCGGCACTGGAGGGCAGGCCTTTGCCGTACGCACCAATGAAGCAGGCGTCACGGAAGTTGTGGTCGCAGGCCAAGCGATCCCCACCGCAAAGGATGGTACGGTCTGGCCTTATTTGACGCCGACGTTACGCAGCCGCTATGTCTCAGCTGTTGATCTGCTTGAAGGAGACATGCCTTCTGGGCGATTAGCCGGGCATCTCGTTCTCGTGGGGACCTCCGCCATCGGCCTCGAAGACTTCCGCGCTACGCCGCTCGGCGTTGCGATGGCCGGTGTTGAGATTCACGCGCAGGTGCTCGAAAACATCATGGCACAAACGTATCTGCTGCGGCCCAATCATGTGATCGGCGCTGAGTTGACGACTATTTTTGCGCTATGCGCCTTGGTGATCCTCTTTGCGCCAATGCTGAGTGCGCGCGCGCTGATCGGATCATCGGTCGTATTACTCTGTGCATACATCGGCACGTCGTACTATGTGTTTGCCGAACAACGATTGCTGCTCGACCCCACCTTCCCAACACTTTCCATGGCGGCAGCTATCATTCTGATTTCAACAGTGAACTACCTGCGCGAAGAACGCCAGAAACAGCAGATCCGAGGCGCCTTCGGACAATATGTATCCCCCGACCTTGTGAACCAACTGACCGATAATCAGCAGCAACTTACACTGGGTGGCGAGTCCCGCGAACTGACACTGCTGTTCAGTGATGTGCGGGGGTTCACAGCAATCGCTGAGGAATTCCGCGACAATCCCGAAGCGCTTACCCTTTTGATGAACCAGTTTCTGACAATCCTCTCTAACGCCATCATGGATCACAAAGGCACCATCGATAAATTTATGGGCGACGCGGTGATGGCCTTCTGGAACGCACCGCTTGATAATCCGGACCACCTACGCTCTGCCTGTAGGGCTGCCTTGCGCATGATCGCTGACATTGAGCAGTTCAACGTTGTGCGCCAGCGGGAAGCAGGCCGTCCCACAAGCAAATTGCGCAAAGGCGACGTCGCGACCCCGGTGGTACATCACCTCAACGTCGGGATCGGCATCAACACTGGCCAATGCGTCGTTGGCAATATGGGCAGCGACACGCGTTTTGATTACACCGCATTGGGTGATCCCGTAAACGTCGCTTCTCGCCTCGAAGGGCAATCTCGATTTTACGGCGCACCCATTATCTTGGGGCAAACCACGGCCTATGAAGTACGTGATGAGCTCGCCCTGCTGGAACTCGATATGATCCGCGTGGTGGGCAAGGAATGCCCGGAAAACATCTTTGCCCTCGTCGGTGACGAAACACTCTTTGCAAACCCTCGGTTTCAGGCACTTCGTACCGAAAACGCCCAGATGTTGACGGCGTATCGCAACCGGCACTGGGACGCAGTGGAGGCCTGTCTGCCCAGTTTACGTGCTAAATTCGACGCGCTTGGATTGGATTTCAGCGATTATCTGTCGCTATATGGCAATCGGATCACATTCCTGCGTGCAAGTCCGCCCCCAGACGGGTGGGATGGGGTCTACGATTCCACGCAGAAGTAATCAGCGTTCCCGTAACGCTTCAGATTGCGCCCGCAGGATCGGCTTTGCCAGATAGGACAGGACAGTCTTTTCGCCCGTTTGAATGTCTACCGATGCGATCATACCTGGCGTGATCGGTAACGGGTCTTGTTCTGTGCCGAGGTAGGATTTATCGGTGCGCACGATGACGCGGAAGAATTCGGTGCCTTCATCTGAGGCGATCGTATCAGCACCGATGCGGATCACCTCACCTTCCAATGCACCATAAATCAGATAGTCGTATGCGGAAATCTTCACCGACGCCCGCTCGCCTGTACGCACAAAGGCGATGTCTCGCGGCCCAAGATTGGCCTCGATCAGGAGGCTGTCGTCTATCGGTACGATTTCAAGCAAGGGCGCACCGGGCTGCACCACCGCGCCGATAGTCTGGGCGTTGATCGTATTGACCGTGCCGCGCACCGGCGCGCGCAACTGAGCACGGGTCACGCGGTCATTGGCGCTGCGCAACGATTCCTGAACCATGGCCCGCTCCGCGAGCAGCTTTGCAAGTCGTTGCCGCGCCGTAAGCACATAAGCAGATCTTGCAGCAGAGATTTGTTTATCCGCCTCAGCAAAGGCCGCATTCAAGCGCATTTCAGTGGCCTCGCTGACGGCGATGTCCCCGGTGAGTTCTGCTAAACGCGATTGCAGCCGCAAAAGTTCAATCTGCGGCACCAAACCACGCTCAAACATGTCTTGCGTCAGGTCGATTTCTGCCGAAAGTGGCGCGATGATGGCCCGCGTACGTCTCCGCAGTGCCTGCGCTTCGGCAATTTCGCTGCGGCGTTGATCCAGTTGCGCATCCAGAACATCCAGCTCTTGCGCCAGTTGGTCGCGGCGCGACAGAAACACCTGTTCTTCGGCAGCAGTGGCCAGCGGGCTGCGTGTTTGCAGTCCGGGCGGAAACTGGATCTCTTCGGCAAATGCCGCCTCCGCTTCAAGCCGGGCAATTTCAGCGCGGATCGCGATTTCCTGTTCCAGCAATTCGCCCCGCGCTGCATCAAACCGCGTATCATCGATTTTCATCAAAACCGTGCCAGCCTCTACGATATCACCTTCGCGCACGAGAATTTCCCGGATGATACCGCCCTCAAGGCTTTGGACGATTTGCACTTGCTGCGACGGAATCACACGGCCAGTGGCCCGCGACGTCTCTTCGATTTTGTACTGGGACGCCCAAAAGACGAATCCGGTAAGCCCCAAAGTAATGAGCAACAGCAGTTTCCAGCCGCCTTGGTCGTGCAAGACCCCCTCTGATCCAGCGATATTGTTGGTGAATTCGTCTTCGGTCCTGTTGCTGAACATGCCCTACTCCGTCTCTGTCGGAGGTGTGGCCGTTGATCCCATGGCCCGCAACTTTTTCAGCACGTCTTCTTGCGCGCCATCAAGAAGCGCGCGCCCTTGCTCCATCACGATCAGCCGATCCGCCATCGCCGCCAAAGATTGACGATGCGTGCAGATCAGTAGACCAACACCTTCCTGGCGATTTAACTTGGTAAGGCGGGTAATAATCTGACCCTGCATGCGCTGATCCATGGCGTTGGTCGGCTCGTCCAGGAACAGCGTTTTGGGCTGGCGCAACAGCAAGCGCGCCAGAGCAACACCTTGCCGCTGTCCACCCGAAAGCCGCCTGCCCTGTTCACCAATGAAGAGATCGAGCCCCTCTGGGACCTCTGCCAAAAATCCATCCATTGCCGCAAAATAGAGCGCGCGTTTGATCTCTTCGTCGCTGGCGGCACCATTACCGACAGTCAGGTTTTCGCGCAGGGTGCCGGTGAACAAATCCGGCGATTGCGGCAGATACCCAATGCCGCGCCGCAGTTCGGCTGGATCATATTGGTGCAGTGCGATCCCATCGATCAACACCGTCCCGCTGTCAGCGCGCATCAACCCGGTGATGATCTTGCCCGTCGTGGTCTTGCCCGACCCAACGCGCCCCAGAAGCGCCACGCACTCCCCAGGCGCAAAAGAAAAACTGAGCGACCGCAACGCCGCAGTTTGCGCCTGCGGATACGTATAATCGATTGATTTCAGCGCGATAGAACCGTTTTGCACCCGCGCGTCTGAGGCAACGGCTTCGTCCTGCTCCACCGGGAGCGCCATAAAGCGGTTCAAGGCTGCCAGTGATTTGAAGGCGTATTGGGCGCGGAAAATCGTCTGCGCAATCGTCCCCAGAGGAGACAAGACACGGCCCGCCAGGATGTTTGCAGCGATCAAGCCCCCGATCGTAACGACACCATCTGCCACCAGGAAAACGCCCCAGAGGATCACCAGAACGCTTACCGATTGCTGTACCAACATCGTACCATTGGTGGCGACGCTCGACCAGAACTTGGTGCGCCCGTTCACCTGCGCAGACGCCGCCACCGCGTTTTCCCATTCCCGCTGCATCACCGGCTCCGCGTTCAGCGTCTTGATCGTCTCGATCCCCGCGAGCGCCTCGATCAACACCGTGTGCCGCTTGGTCGCCATCTGTTGCGCCCGCCCCGCAGCGCGACCAAGCGGAATCTGCGCAAATAGCGCCAGCGCCAAAACAACCGGCACCGCACAAAGCGGCACCAAGGCTATCGGTCCGACAATGAAAAACAGAGCGGCGATGAAAATGCCGATGAAGGCGAGGTCTACGATTGCGACAAACGTTGCCGAGGCAAAGAATTCGCGCACGACCTCAAAATCGCGGATCGTGCTGGCAATGCCTGCGGCCCCGCCCGGTCTTTCTAACAAGCGGGCATGCATCGCTTGACGAAAGAGGGCCGAAGCCACTTTCAGATCCACACGCCGACTGATGTTTTCAATGATATTGCCGCGCAAAGTGCGCAGCATCAGATCCAATGTCAGCGCGATTCCAACCCCGATCGCCAGCGTCCAGAGCGTGACGTAGGCCAGGTTTGGAATAACCTTATCATAGACGTTCATGACAAATAGCGGCAAGGCGAGGCTCATCAAGTTGATGAGAAAGGCCGCCAATGCAATCTGCATCCAGGTCCGCCAGTTGGACCGCACAGGCGCCCAGAACCAATGCCCTTTACCAGCCGTCATGCGCACTGCTTCGGGGGACAACATGGCATGTGCGCGGTCTTCGGCGGGCGTGACAAGCAATACTTGCCGGGTGACCTCGCGGCGCAGGTCTTTCAACCGCAGTTCTCGTTCGAGGTCTGCCACAGCAGGGTCAATAACAGTTGCGGTCCTACTGCGCCGGTTCAAGGCCGTGACGATCAGTGGTCCATCATTCTTGCGCAACAAAATAGCAGGCAGGGCCACCGTATCGATCGCGGCAATATCGCGTGACATCGCTCGGGACTTGAGCCCGATTGCAGACAGCCCCCGCGCCAGCCCCTCTACAGAATTCATGTCCGTGCCTCGTGGCACGCGTGCAGACACCGCAGCGGGCGTAAAGGGGCGCCGATGTGCACAGGCCATCCAGCCGATAACCCCATGTTCAAAAGGGGGTTCCTCCGGTGCCGGAGTCACTCCCTGCACCCCTTGCCCAGACAACACGGCCGCCGGGCCAGTGTCATCGTCGAGGCTCACCGCAGAGGCTCAATTGCGACATCAAAGACCCTTCTGGGCCCCAATTTAGCGCGGTCCTGAAATTGAGGGTTCAGCGCCAGATCACTCTTTTGAAGATCAAAATGGTCTGCCAGTTGACTGCGCGCTGCTAGCGCCCGGTATGTGCTAAATACCAGACCGGCCTGCGCCCCCACTGCTTCGAATTCCACGTTGAACCGGGCGCGCTCCACTTCCAACAAGTCGAGCAATGTTCGCTTTGCCGCTTCGAATTCGTCACCGTAAACTTCGACGATCAACCGGTTGATACGCAATTGCTCATCAAGCTGATCGGTGCGCTCCAGATTGGTGCGATAGGTGTTCCAGGTCCGTGCGGCTAGCTCTGTGACCTCGCGCACGGCAACAGTCTGCTGCGCCAAGGCACGGCTCGTTTGTTCGGCCAAGGCGTTTTCTTCGGCCTGACGCCCGCCTTGATACAACGTCCAACGTAAGCCAAGCCCAAGGGTTTCATCCGTGCGGGTCCCAGATTGACCATTGCGATTGATATCGCGCTGGACACCTGCATTCAGCGTGACTGTTGGCAATCGGTCCGACAAGATTGCCTCCGCCTGAAAACGGGATTGATCGATCTGGGTCCGCGCAAATTGTACACGGTAACTGTTGCGCACCGCCTCATCCGTAAACGATTGTAAAGACTGCGGAGCAGGTGCACGCTTGACCGTCATCCCGCCACTTGGTGCTCGCCCAATCACACGCTCATATCGCGCATTCGCATCCCGAAGCGCGCGTTCCACATCCAGTTGCGCCAGTTGGGCAGAGCGGATCCGATCGTCAATCGTCAGTTCATCGCTAAAAGGCAAGCGCCCCCCGGCAACGAGATCTCGTACTCTCTGGCCAATCTCTTCGTGCTTGGACACATTGCGTTTTGCAACCTGCAGTAGAATCTGATGCCGATACACATCGATGTAGGCTTCGGTCGCATTCAATGCCATCGTCTCGGATGCATCCAGAAGGCGGAAAATACTACCATCCACGCGCGCGGCATTTGCATAGACAAGATTGGAGCGCCGGAAACCGTCAAACAGCACCAATTCGGCGCGTACTCCCAATTGGTCCCGATCCTTCCAGTCGTGGTTGTCATCCGCAGAGAGGTTCGATGGGTCATCTACGCGCTGCAAACCCGTTTCCGCATTCAGTGTAACTGTGGGCAGATATTCACGCTCAAGCTGCAGAAGCTCAAAGGCAGCCGCGCGCATCTCAGCCTCTGTCGCCTTGACTGAAGGGTTAGTCGTGACTGCAAACCGAACGGCATCGCGTAAACTCTCCGCCTGAGCAGCAGCGCACAGCGGTCCAAGCACCGCGATCACGCCAAAGAATTTTAACAGCGACTTCAATATCTTCTCCCTAAAACTTAAAAAACGTCACAGGCGTAATTAACGCCACGTTACCCCACAGGCGGTAAAATGCAAATCGTACGTGTCTATTGTGGAAAAGTCGTTTCACATACTTGGGAATGGAAACGCTCGCGATCCAGGTCCTGTCATCGCGGGTGCAACGCGTTATACCCCGAAAGTCACCCATGCCCAGATCATTGCAACATAGGTGAACTGATGCATCGCTTGATCCATGCCCGTGGCGCGCCAAAACCCGGCGTCACTGGGCGTGAGCTTTAGCAGCGTGGTATGGCGCCCTTTCCACCAGTCGATGTGGTAGTGCAGTCCCCATTCGATGAGAACTACGGGGAGAATAAAAACCAGCGCGGTTCCGACAAGAAGGAAAGCAATCGCTGATCCAAGCGCATGGACGCCCGCGTGCAGGAACCGTCCAAAATGGATGTATGTTTCGCGCCCATCGAGCATGATTTTAGTTTGAAGGAAATAGTCAGCAAACATGTGCTTTGCCTGAAGCAAACAGAGCAACGCCAACAAAGCACCAGTACTCTCAACCAAAATGTGTCCTTTCCCCCTGATTGGCACACATGGTTAAGTTAATGCCATGTTAACTGATCTGTAAATCCACGTTTGCCACAATTATAGGGGGAATTTCTGTGCGTTTTCCACCCAAAGGTGCGTTTTACCTCCCCAAATCAATCAGTTCATGCATAACTTAACGATACAGCAACGACATTCCATTCTGAAATAAGTGAACCTTTGACGGATCTGCCGTCATCCGCATGGGCTTGCCTTTGATGCCCACATGGATGCCCTGCAGCTTACCAATGACGGCAGACGCATCTGGCGCCTGTTTCTCAAAATAGAGTTGCGTAACCTCTCCCAATGCTTCAACAATTTCAACATTTCCGGCAAAGGCAAACTGTTCGGAATCGGTTGCGATCATATCCTCTGGACGGATACCGACGTTCACCTCGGCGCTCTGATCTTGGGGCTGCGTAGGAATATTGGCAGAGATGACGCCTTGGCCCGTTGCCAGCTCTACCTGGGTAACCTCGCCGGTTTCAACGATACGACCGGGCAACAAGTTCATCGCCGGTGACCCGATAAACTGAGCGACAAACTCATTCTCCGGCCGCTCATAAAGATCAAGGGGAGAGCCTACCTGTGCGATCCCCTTGTTGGCCAACACGACAATACGCGTGGCCAGCGTCATCGCTTCGACCTGATCATGGGTGACGTAGATCATCGTCGAGTTCGGCATACTTTCCTTGAGTTGCGCAATCTCGATCCGCGTGGCCACCCGCAGGCTGGCATCCAGATTGGAAAGCGGTTCATCAAAAAGATAAACCTTGGGATCACGCACGATAGACCGTCCGATCGCGACCCGCTGGCGCTGCCCACCGGAAAGCGCTTTGGGCAAACGGTCGAGGTATTCTTCCAACTGCAAGACTTTGGCCGCACGGTTCACCGCCGCATCAATCTCATCTTTTGACTTCTTGGCGAGCTTCAAAGCAAAGGCCATGTTGTCACGCACTGTCATATGTGGGTAAAGCGCATAGGACTGAAAGACCATCGCGATGCCCCGCTGCGCAGGTGGCACGTCGTTCATTAACTGTCCGTCGATCAGCAATTCGCCCGAGGTGATCCGTTCTAGCCCAGCGATCATGCGCAGCAGCGTGGACTTGCCGCACCCCGACGGGCCGACAAAGACGATCAACTCTCCGGTGTCGATATCCAGGTTGATGTGCTTGAGCACTTCGACACTGCCACCATAGGCCTTGCCGACATCTGTCAGGTTAAGATTGGCCATGTCTTACGTCCCTCCCAAGACGCGGGTTAGTCCTGCTTCACCGCAAGGCACACTTGCCACGGTCCGAGATGCAGCTTGAAATCCGGGCTCGGTGTCGCACCACCCAATTCGTGCCCAATGGTATGCCAGTCACCGGCGGGCATCCCATGCAATGAGGGCGTATCCGACAAGTTGAAGGCGCAGAAAATTGTCTCACCGTCATGCTCACGGGTGAATTGCAACACATCGCCATAGGCATATACGCCACCGTGACTGCCTTTCGTGAGCGCAGGATGTTCTTTGCGAAACGCGATCGCGCGGCGGTAGTGATGCAGGAGCGCACCCGGTTCTTCTTCCTGCACAGCAACTGAGCGGTTGAGGTGATCGTGGCTGACCGGCAGCCAGGGAAAACCTTCGGAAAAGCCGCCATTCTGGTTTGAGTTTTCCCA
>JBGCDG010000066.1:0-4491 GCA_045105195.1 Roseobacter sp.
GAAGAGGTCAAGTTCGGCGGCGGCAAGGTCATCCGTGACGGCATGGGCCAAAGCCAGGTCACACGGGCCGGGGGCGCTGTGGACACGGTCATCACCAACGCTCTGATCGTGGATCATACTGGCATCTACAAGGCGGACGTGGGCCTGCGGGACGGGCGCATCGCCAAGATCGGCAAAGCCGGTAACCCCGATACGCAACCGGGCGTGGACATCATCGTCGGCCCCTCCACAGAGGCCATCGCGGGCGAGGGTAAGATCCTCACAGCGGGGGGTTTTGACAGCCACATCCACTTCATTGCGCCACAGCAAATCGATGACGCGCTGCATTCGGGCGTGACGACGATGCTCGGCGGTGGGACGGGTCCTGCCCATGGCACACTGGCCACCACCTGCACACCCGGCAGCTGGCACATTGGGCGGATGCTTCAAAGCCTTGACGCATTTCCAATGAATTTCGGCATTTCGGGCAAGGGCAATGCCAGCCAACCCGGCGCCCTCGTCGAAATGATCGAGGGCGGCGCTTGTGCTATGAAACTGCACGAAGATTGGGGCACGACCCCCGGTGCCATCGATTGCTGTCTGTCAGTCGCAGATGACATGGACGTGCAGGTAATGATCCACACCGATACGCTGAATGAAAGCGGCTTTGTAGAAAACACGGTGGCCGCCATGAAAGGCCGCACTATCCATGCCTTCCATACCGAAGGAGCTGGCGGCGGGCACGCGCCGGACATCATCAAGATCTGTGGCGATGCAAATGTGCTGCCCTCTTCCACGAACCCGACGCGTCCCTTTACTGTCAACACGCTCGAAGAGCATCTGGACATGCTGATGGTCTGCCACCACCTCGACAAATCGATCCCCGAGGATGTGGCCTTTGCCGAAAGCCGTATCCGGCGCGAAACCATTGCCGCCGAGGATATTCTGCACGACATGGGCGCGTTTTCCATCATCGCCAGCGACAGTCAGGCCATGGGACGCGTGGGCGAGGTGATCATCCGCACCTGGCAAACCGCCGACAAGATGAAGAAACAACGCGGCCCCCTGTCTGAGGAAACCGGCGACAACGATAATATGCGCGTGCGCCGCTATATTGCGAAGTACACAATCAATCCGGCGATTGCCCATGGGATCAGCCATGAGATCGGCTCCATCGAGGAAGGAAAACGCGCGGACCTTTGCCTCTGGAACCCTGCGTTCTTCGGCGTGAAACCGGAAATGGTCCTGATGGCGGGTACGATCGTTTGTGCGCAGATGGGTGATACGAATGCCTCTATTCCGACGCCGCAGCCAGTCTATTCCAGACCGATGTTCGGGGCCTTCGGGCGTTCTGTGGAACATTCCGCTGTGACCTTTGTCAGTGCCGCCGCCGAAAGTGCCGGTATTGGCGACACCTTGGGGCTGCGCAAAAAGGTGGTCGCGGTAAAGGGCACCCGCGGGATCGGCAAGAAGGACCTGATCCTGAACGACGCCTTGCCCGAGATTGACGTGAACCCGGAAACCTATGAAGTGCGCGCAGATGGTGAGCTTTTGACTTGTCAGCCCGCAGAGGTTCTGCCCATGGCGCAACGCTACTTCCTATTCTGAGGGCGCGCTTCAAATGACTGAAAAGATTAACACTTCCCTTATGCGTCCAGTGCAGGGCGGGGTTGCGAGAACAGGTATTTTCGCCTCCTGTCTCGTATGCTATCCCTTCGTGCAGGGAGGAAACCAAACGAATACATCAGAGGTTTCCAATGGCACATACTGCACACAGAATTCATCCTATCAGCGCGCCCGGGCTTGTCAAAAATGCCCTCGTCTGGATCTGGGATGGTCTCATCTATCTGGGCGAAAACAGCTCGCGCGCACGGATCGTACACGAGATCAACGCGATGAGCGACGCGGAACTGGAAGAGCGCGGCCTAACACGCGCGGAAGTCGTAAGACGCGTGATGTCGGACGGCTATCACCTCTAAGCATGCAGGGGCCGCTATGACGGCCCCTTTGCTCGCACAAGCCTACAGTAACCACGGGCATGCCACACCGATAGACTCGGTATCCCTCACCTATGAGGACCGTTTTTTGCGGCGAAAAATGCTTGCGCTCGACGCGGGCGGCGAACTGCTTGTCGATCTGCCACAGACCACATCGCTCAACCACGACGGTGTGCTCAAGCTCACCGATGGAAGCGAAATCACTGTGGTTGCAGCGCCCGAGCCTCTGCTGGAGGTGCGGGGGGAAAAGCTGCACCGTATCGCCTGGCACATCGGCAATCGCCATACCCCCTGCCAGATCGAGACAGAAAGGCTTTTGATACAACGCGATCATGTCATGGCAGATATGCTGCAACAGATCGGCGCAGAAGTGCTAGAAGTCGTTGAGCCCTTCACACCAGAAGGCGGCGCCTATGGTCATGGCCGGACCCATGGACACGACCATTCCCATTCTCATGGGCCTGGTGAAGCGCACACACACGACAGCCCTTCGCATGAACACTGACGCGCTGCTGACCTTGACACAATGGCTGTCACCAAGCTTTCCTATCAGCGCCTATGCGTATTCCCACGGACTGGAACAAGTGATTGATGCGGGTGACCTCTCGGACGCTGTCGCTCTTCGCCTCTGGTTAGAAGACGTTCTGATCCATGGTACAGGACCAAATGACGCCATCCTGCTGGCGGCCGCCTATCGAGCATCGGGCTGCGATGTGGGTGAAATAAATGCGACAGCACGTGCCTTTGCCGCCTCCAGTGAACGTCTGATAGAAACCATAGATCAGGGGGCAGCCTTTACCCGCACCGTCAATGCGGTTTGGGACACCACGTTAGATCCGATGTGCTATCCTCTGGCCGTTGGTTGTGCTGCCCGCGCGCAAAACTTGCCTTTGGAGGCGACGCTGCACGTGTTTCTACACGCTTTTGCCGCATCGCTGGTATCGGCCGCCGTCCGCCTCGTACCCTTGGGGCAAACCGAAGGGCAAGCCGTTCTGGCCGCGCTGTCCCCTTCCATCCAGGAAGCAGTTCAAAAAGCCCTGACGGCAACGCTCGATGATCTTGCGTCTTCCTGTTTTGCGCTGGATATCGCTGCGATGAAACATGAAACCCAGTATTCAAAGGTATTTCGCACATGACGGATATGGCATCGCCGCGCCTTAATGGCCCCTTGCGTATCGGCATCGGCGGGCCGGTTGGTGCGGGAAAAACCACGCTTACGGCAGCGCTTGCCAAAGTGCTCAGCCCACAGCATTCCATCGGTGTGATCACCAATGACATCTACACGCGCGAGGACGCAGAGGCGTTGATGCGCATGCAGATCTTGCCCAACGATCGCGTCATTGGTGTGGAAACAGGAGGCTGCCCGCATACCGCAATTCGCGAGGACGCCTCGATCAACCTTGCAGCCGTAGCCGAGATGCAAAAGCGCCACCCGGATATCGAAGCCATTTTGATCGAGAGTGGTGGCGACAACCTGTCAGCAACTTTCTCACCGGAACTGGCGGATGTGACGCTTTACGTGATCGACGTGGCCGCTGGCGAAGAAATTCCGCGCAAGGGCGGTCCTGCAATTACCCGCTCCGACGTCCTGATCATCAACAAAACGGATCTGGCCCCGCACGTCGGTGCATCACTTGACGTCATGGAGCGAGACGCCACACGCATGCGGGCCGGACGCCCGTTTGTATTTTGCGCTTTGCGTCATGGCGAGGGCGTCGATAACGTCGTTTCCGAATTGCGGCGCATATCCGGGCTTGGTGTGCAGGTAGAAGCGTTACCTACCTGATGGCTCTTCGATTAATGCGGCACGACAGCGGTTCGGGCAGGTGTCAGGCGTGTTTGTAAGACCACGCCGATGAGAAATGCCATACCCACATGTGCAACAAAGGACGATTGGGTGTAGGCACCAAAACCCATCATGAACTCTCGTCCCATCAAGGGCGCGAGAATGCCTTGCGCGACAAACCAAAGCACCAATCCGCCCAAGGCCCCGGCCATTCTATAGCCTAAGCCGCTAAGTCTTTTTACCAAATGCACGAAAACCGCAAACCCCAGACTGCCAATCAGGAAGTGGAGTGCAAACGCTGCTGCGTAAGGCAAGGATACCCCTGCAAACTTCTGAGTAAGTCCCATCACAAGCTTGGCAGGCTCTAACGCCGGGCCGAACACAAATGGCGACATCAGCCATGCATAAAGTTCAAACGCCACCTCCCCCACGAGCCCTGCAAGCAAAAGAGAGGTCAAGAGAAGGCGGGTTTCGATTGTCATGGCAGGCTCCTGTGGGTCGGTTCGGGCGCGCCTCGGCGCACCGCTGTCACATGCGCCCGAAAGTGGCGCATCACAACCGACTGCACGGAATTGTGAAACCTATGCTAGAACTCCACGACGGCGCGGATGGATTTGCCTTGGTGCATGAGGTCAAACCCGTGGTTGATTTCGTCGAGGGTGAGTTTGTGGGTGATCATCGGGTCGATCTCGATTTTGCCGTCCATGTACCAGTCGACGATCTTGGGTA
>JBGCDG010000067.1:0-10531 GCA_045105195.1 Roseobacter sp.
TCCAAAGGGATCTGATCAAAGAGTGCGCGCATGTCTCCCAGATGCCCGACAGGCACGCCGACTTTGCCAACCTCTCCCCGGCTCAGCACGTGATCGCTGTCATAGCCTGTTTGGGTCGGCAGATCGAATGCGACGGACAGGCCCGTTTGCCCCTTCGCGAGATTGTCGCGATAGAGCGCATTTGACGCCCTGGCCGTGGAGTGCCCTGCATAGGTTCTGATTAGCCAAGGCCGGTCTTTCTGAGCATGGGTCATCTTAATCGTCCTGAGTCGCTGTGGGTAATTTTATGTCGTTAAGGCTTTCATATATGGAAGATTATATCAATAGGGTTTCGCCGCGTTGCAGCGATAAATCTGTCGCGATGAGGTGCAACAACCACTTGGCGTTGCATCGACCGCACTGCATAGGCTTTACCGGCCTACGGCGTCGATAATAAAGGTTTACCCTTCCTGCTTTTCTTGAAACAAATCGGCATGTCGTCGACCGTGGAACTGCCGCTTTGGTTTTTCATTCTGGTTCTGCTGTTCGCGGCAGTGACCTTTGCGTCCCATTTTTTATTTCCTTCGGTCCGTTGGTTCTTCCGCCGCAGGCTTCAAAAAGCAGTCACACGTTTGAATGCCCGACTGACCCGCCCGATTGAGCCTTTCAAGCTCGCGCGCCGGTACGACATGATCCAACGGCTGATCTATGACCCCGAAGTATCCCGCGAGATCGTGAACTACGCGAGAGAACATCAGGTCCCCGAAAACGTCGGTTTCGAGCGCGCGCGTGTCATCGCACGCGAGATTGTGCCGAGCTTCAGTGCCTTTACCTACTTCGGCCTCGCGACTCGTATGTCTCGTATGCTGGTCAATTCGATCTACGAAGTATGGACCGGTCCCAAGAACAATGAGATCATTCAAGGCATCCCGAAAGATGCAACCATTGTGTTCACGATGAACCATCGCTCCAATATGGATTACGTGCTGGTGACCTACCTGGCGGCGCAGACGTCGGCGCTGTCTTATGCAGTCGGGGAATGGGCCCGGGTGTGGCCGCTCAGTCGACTGATCCGGATGATGGGGGCCTATTTTATTCGACGCAGGTCGCGCGGGGCCCTCTATCGCAAAGTGCTGGAGCGCTACGTGCAGATGGCAACGGCAGGCGGTGTGGCACAGGGGATTTTTCCTGAAGGCGGGTTAAGTCTCACGGGTCATCTAATGCCACCTAAGATGGGTTTGTTTTCATACCTTACACATAAAGAAGCCTTGGCCGAGCGTGATGTGGTGTTTGTACCGGTGGCAATCAACTATGATCGCGTGCTGGAAGATCGTGTGCTGATCGCTGCGGCACAACGTGGTGATCGTCGATTTGGCGCACGCATATCTGTTGTAGTCAAATTTATCCTGCGCAAGTTTTGGCAGGGTGTGCGTGGGCGCTATGTGCGCTTTGGCAAGGCGGCTGTAGTCTTTGGGCCGCCGTTGTCGGCGCGCGAGTTTGGTGTGGACCGACCTGTCGCTGAGTTGGCGCAAGAGCTTATGAAGCGTATCGATCAAGTCATGCCGGTCTTGCTGGTACCATTGCTCGCGCGGTATTTTGAGCAGGCCTCAGGCGCATTGGATAAAGCGTCGCTTGCGGAACTGGTAAAGCAGGACATGCAACAGATTGGTGCGCAGATGCCAGTGATGTCGAGCGTGGAACTGTCCGTAGAGATCGACAAGGCGCTCGTCAGTATGGGGCGAAACCGCCTGATCCACACCTGCGGTGGCGGCTGGGACGTTATCCCTGAAGAACTTTCGGTCGTGCGGTTTTACGCCAGTTCGATCGGGCATTTGTTTCAGGATCCGCACCAGCCCGAGGCATAATTCTGCAGGTGCTTGGTTATATAATTACAAAATTTGCCCCAATTATGTTGCAATATTGCGTAACGCATCCTATTCAAAGCTGAGCCTGCTGTGATTCTGCAGCGCGGCATGTTTTTTTGATTGGCTGGAGACTGTTATGGCCCTGGATACAACCATCGCTCAATATGACGCCCCGGAGAAGGATCTCTACGAGGTGGGGGAGATACCTCCGATGGGGCATGTGCCAAAGCAGATGTATGCTTGGGCCATTCGGCGTGAACGCCACGGTGACCCCGATAGCGCGATGTTGCAGGAAGTGGTCGATGTTCCGGGGCTGGACAGCCAGGATGTGCTGGTTTTGGTGATGGCCGCAGGGGTCAATTACAATGGTGTCTGGGCTGCTCTTGGCGTCCCCATCAGCCCCTTTGATGGGCACAAGCAACCGTATCATATCGCGGGCTCGGATGCTGCAGGGATTGTCTGGGCCGTTGGTGACAGGGTGACACGCTGGAAAGTTGGCGACGAAGTCGTCATCCATTGCAACCAGGACGATGGCGATGACGAAGAGTGCAACGGCGGTGACCCGATGTATTCGCCAACGCAGCGGATTTGGGGGTATGAAACGCCGGATGGCTCATTCGCGCAGTTCACACGCGTTCAAAGCCAGCAGCTGATGCCTCGCCCTAAGCATCTTACCTGGGAAGAAGCCGCGTGCTATACGCTGACGCTTGCCACGGCCTACCGTATGCTCTTCGGGCACGAGCCACATGACTTGAAACCAGGACAGAATGTGCTGGTGTGGGGAGCCTCCGGGGGATTGGGCTCCTATGCGATCCAATTGATCAATACAGCGGGCGCAAATGCCATTGGTGTGATTTCTGATGAAAGTAAACGTCAGTTCGTAATGGATCTTGGGGCCAAGGGCGTCTTGAATCGCAAAGATTTCAAATGCTGGGGACAGTTGCCTACGGTCAATACGCCGGAATACGCGGCTTGGTTCACAGAGGCGCGTAAGTTCGGCAAGGCGATCTGGGACATCACAGGCAAAGGCGTGAACGTCGACATGGTCTTTGAGCATCCCGGAGAAGCAACTTTTCCAGTTTCTACGTTCGTCGTCAAAAAAGGCGGTATGGTTGTGATCTGTGCTGGGACGACAGGATTCAATCTAACTTTCGACGTTCGTTACATGTGGATGCATCAAAAGCGTTTGCAGGGCAGCCATTTCGCACATCTTAAGCAAGCAAGTGCTGCCAACAACCTCATGCTGGAAAGACGCCTTGATCCGTGCATGTCGGAGGTGTTCACGTGGAACGATCTGCCTCAGGCCCACATGAAGATGATGAAAAATCAGCACAAGCCGGGTAACATGTCGGTGCTCGTGCAAGCGCCGACTACGGGATTGCGAACTCTGGAGGATGCGCTCGACGCAAGTCACTAAGCTTCTGGTTGAGTCGAATTTACTTCTTAAACACCCGCGAATCATGGTAGTGGCTCGCGGGTGTTTCTCGTTTAACGTGTGCTTTTCAACGGATTCAATAGGTTGCAAAAATGCACCTCACTATTTCTGGGGAGTAAATAACCGCGAATTTCGCAGAAGATTTGCACATGGTAGGGTTGTGTTAATCAATCGTTAACCTTGAAAAGGCGAGTCTACATGCGAAGCGACTGGATTTTGGACGTTCTCACGGATTTGAAAACTTTTGCCACTGCCAATGACCTCCCGGTGCTGGCGGAGCAACTGGACGACACGGCAATCGTAGCTTTGGCTGAGATTGCTGCCCTGCACGAAAGGACGCAGAACAAAACTGATGTTGACGACCCAATCAGCCGAGAAGATTTTGGAGGAGTTGGAACAAGCGGACACGCTTGAAAAACTCAATGCTGTAACTCACCTGATGCGTGATTGCTATCAGGTCAGGCACGTTGTGTATTACTGGGTCAATAGCGTTGGTGAAAACTATGGCGCCGGTACACTGCCTGAAGAGTGGGTCGAACGATACATTGAAAAAGGATATAACAAGATTGATCCGGTTGTGCTGGGCTGCCTGCAGCGGTTTGACCCAGCGAATTGGAAAGATCTGGACTGGTCGTCCAAGCCAGCACGTACGTTTCTAAAAGACGCAATCGAGCATGGACTGGGGTCTCAGGGGTTGGCGATCCCCATACGCGGACCCAATGGCCAATACGCTCTTCTAAGCATCAACGAAGAACGCAGCGATGACGAATGGGCGGACTTCGTTCGCAAACATAAGCGCGAATTTATGATCATCGCGTATGAGTTCAACAAGAAAGGTCTTGAGTTCGAAGAAGGTGGTGCGGATAAGATGATGGGTAAGCTGTCTCCGCGTGAACTGGCTGCTTTGACGTATTTGGCACGTGGTATGAGTAGAAATCAGGCGGCACATCACCTGAATATCTCAGAACATACATTGCGGGTTTACATCGAGTCCTCCCGCCACAAATTGGGCGCTTTGAACACAACGCACGCAGTTGCGCGCGCTCTGAACATCGGGCTTATTGTC
Source organism: Roseobacter sp. (assembly GCA_045105195.1). Classification (GTDB taxonomy): domain Bacteria; phylum Pseudomonadota; class Alphaproteobacteria; order Rhodobacterales; family Rhodobacteraceae; genus Roseobacter. The sequence continues at coordinate 4,346 of JBGCDG010000067.1, forward strand.
GCCTGATCGTTAACAAAGCGTATCCCCGAACGCGCGCCGCTGTAGGTTTCGTGAAAGCCAACCGCGCGCCACGGATAGGCACTTTTAACGTACATGCTGCAGTTTTCTGGCATCACCAACGCCAGGAGCCGTCTCATGCTGCATTACATCTACGCCAACGATCTTGATCAATTCCCACAACTTCGCGACGGTATGTTCCGTGATCGCGCTGCTCAGTTTGCCCAAAGATTGGGATGGGATGCCGTCAAAGTAGATGACCAGGGATTTGAGAAAGACTCTTACGATGCACTCAATCCTCTCTACATCATCTGGGAGCTGGAAGACGGCTCGCATGGTGGGTCGATGCGGATGATGCCAACGGTCGGCGAGACTATGGTAAACGATCATTTCAGCACACTCACCGGAGGCGTGCACATTCAATCTCCCTTAATCTGGGAATGCACGCGGTTTTGTATTTCCCCACGCGCGGATCGACGTGCAACAGCGGCTCTGGTGGTCGCGGCAGGCGAATTAATGGATGAATTCGCCTTAGAACACTTCGTAGGTGTGTTCTTTGACAAGATGGAGCGGGTCTTTAGTCTTAGCAGCATTGTGCCAGATATTCTTGGAGTGGCCGACGAAACAGACCACGACGGCGATCGCATCGCTGTTGGCGTCTGGGAAATCACCGAAACCTGCATGCAACGTAATCTCAAGCGTATTGGCGTGTCTCGCGAGACCTCCAAGCAATGGTTCCGCGCGTCTTTCAACCGAAATATCCCGCAAACAGCTCCGGTTTTTGAGTTTAAATTCTGCGCTTGAACACGCCTGCGTTCTACGGCTGATCTGCACTGGTGCCTGGTGCGACCTGACGATAGGGTCGCATCATGGGCAGCACTTCTATTCAATACTCAGAAGATCAGGCAGCCGCTTTTGATGCGGTGACCGATTTGCTGAAGGGCGCCGGCATCAATCTGGACGACCAGTTGCTGATGCCACCCAAGAGTACCAAGACTGCTATTCGAGCGATCACGGGCAAGGCAGGATCGGGCAAGACTCTTTTGCTGGCAGAGCTGTACGAAGCGTTGCGCGACGCCGGGGTCGAAGTGGTTTCAGGCGATTTTGAATCGCGCAAAAAGCGAGACAGACGCACCCTTGCGATTCTCGCACCTACCAACAAGGCCGCTTCGGTGCTTCGGTTGCGTGGTGTTCCGGCGACAACAATCCACCGGATTCTCTACACACCGGTCTATGATCCTGAATATGAACGTATCGCTGAATGGCTGGCTGGCAATGGTGAGCGCCCGCAGGTCGAGGGATTGTCGGATGTGGCGCTGGACCGCGCTTCAGATTTTTACGCGACAAACAAGTCTATCCCGGGTGCGCTGGCCGCGGCTGGCTTGCGCGGATCCGATTTTATCTCGGGCTGGAAACGGCGGGAAGAACCATTGGACATTGGTTTCGTTGACGAATCGTCCATGCTTGATGATCGCCAATTCGAAGATCTGCGCGAAATTTTCCCAACGCTCCTGCTGTTTGGAGATCCCGCGCAGCTGGCACCGGTCAATCAGTCGGGTGCTATGATCTTTGATCAATTGCCCGCGCCCTCTATTTTAACCCTCAACCGCATCCACCGGCAGGATGCGGACAATCCGATTCTCGACCTCGCGCATGCGCTGTCTGATCCTGATGTTGGATTCGATGCATTTGAGCGGATGGTTGAACAAGCTGCACAGCGCGATTCGCGTGTGATTTATGGTCAACGCGTCGAAGTTGACCTGATGGCGCGCAGTCCGGTTCTGGTTTGGCGCAACGCCACACGCATCCGGCTGATCAATGCGTTTCGGCGTGTGCATGACGCTCCGGAAGATGCCTTGCTGCCGGGCGAGCCTTTGATCTGTGACGGTTTGGAATTGCCTCTGAAACACCGAAAGAAGCGTCTTGATCTAGAGGCGCGCGGACTGATTAAAGGCGCGCAGGTCGTATATCTGGGCGAGGGGAATCGATCCGGTTTCAGTCGCCTGCATGTGGTAGCCGCAGAAGAGCCACAGGTTTCAGTGGCGTCGATCGTCAAGATTGAAAAACCCGACGAAGAAGAGCCCTTCATTCCATTCGCCGCGCGGATGGGCGCCGTGTTTTTACATGGATCCGCTGTTACCATCCATAAAGCACAAGGAAGTCAGTGGGATACGGTTCAGGTTTTTGCACCTGATCTTTATGCCGCTGCCCGTATGGGGCGCTCTGAGGCGGGGCAGCCGCTTTGGAAAAGGCTGGCATACGTCGCGATCACGCGGGCACAAGAGCGGTTGATTTGGGTGGTGCGGAACCGTCTTTCAAAACCAACCGAGGGGCTACGTGTTGATGACCTTAGAGCTGTTCCCGCCGCGCCATTACAGCTCGCTGAAACCGAAGAGGACACCCAATGAAGTCGATTATCGTAACGGGTGCAAGCTCTGGCATCGGCCGCGCGACAGCGGTGCATTTCCTGGAAGCAGGCTGGCAGGTCGGGATGCTTGCGCGCCAGAAAGAGGCTTTGGATCAGGTCGCCGGGGCGTCTCCGAATGCCGTGGTGTTAGCGGCGGATGTGACCGATGCTGTCGCAGTGGAGAACGCGTTCGCACAGTTTTTAGCGACCACAGGGCGGTTGGATGTTCTCTTTAACAACGCCGGCATTTTCACGCCTGCGGCGCCAATCGACGAGATCGCGCTCTCGGATTGGCACGCCGCTGTCAATGTGAATCTGACGGGTATGTTCCTTGCGGCGCGCACGGCCTTTGGCATCATGAGGCGACAAAAGCCGCAAGGGGGGCGCATCATCAACAACGGGTCTATCTCCGCTCACGCGCCGCGGCCTGGATCGGTGACGTACACGACGACGAAACACGCCGTGACCGGACTGACGCGCAGCATTTCTCTTGATGGCAGACCGTTCGATATTGCATGTGGTCAAATTGATATTGGCAATGCTCTAACCCCGATGGTTCAATCGTTAAACGACAAGGCTCTCGCTGAGAACCCGAAGGCTGATCTGCAGCCGACGATGGACGTTTATCACGTCGCAACATCAGTCAAACATATGGCGGGCCTGCCACTGGAGGCGAACGTGCAGTTCATGACAGTCATGGCGACAAAAATGCCATTTATTGGCCGTGGATAAGCGTTCCTAGGACAGCCTAAGGAGCCGAAAAATAGCGGACGCACCCCAGCCCGCTGCAATTGCGATGGCCAAGGACATCAACCCATAAAGCAACGCATTCTCCCGTGACATCGTGTAGAGCCATCGCTCTAAGCCGACTTTGCGCACATAAATACTTGTCTCGTATTCGGACACAACGGCCCCACCACGGGTGAGGAAAATACGCGTTTCATAGTTGCCTTCGGTTAATGCCGCGGGCAGTTCTATTGAGGTGCGAAACAAAGTTTGCGCATCGATGCTGACAGTGCCTTCGTTCAATTGATACTGGTTGCTGTCGGATTTGATACGGATGAGTGCTTCGGTGAATTTGGTTGCATCAGCGATTGTATCTGGTGCGCCCACGGATCGGATCGCACGGGGAATAGAGACTTTGTGGCGCAAATCCTCGGTTTCGCTCAATGCAAGCCCCAGAACTGTGCTGGTAGACACAGCGTAAAATGTTGGGGCATGGTCAATTTCCACCGCTTCGGTATTGACCCAGATGCCAAATCGTTTCTCTTTGCGCCGGACCGTGAAAGGTTCTTGCGGGCCGGCCACGGTAATAATGACCTGTAACCTCGGATCATATACGATCGGTGCCTCGCGTTTGACTGCGCCAAAGATCAATATTTCTGATCCATCAAAGCTGGTGTTGATGGACACGGTGTCTTTGCTCATGCCCAGCACGACTTCCTCAGCCCAGAGAGGCAAAGCTGTGAACATTACAATGAGCAGCGCAAAGAAACGCATCAATGACCTGCCGCGCCAATGGAGTATAGTTCTGACGGCATAATCAAGAGATCAAGGGCGAGTTTGCCGCAGACTACAAGCACCATGATGGCGAGTAGGATCCGCAACTGTTCGGCTTTCAGTTTGACCCCGATCCGTGTACCGATCTGTGCACCGATCACGCCACCGATCAGCAACAAAACCGCCAGTACTATATCAACGGTAAAGTTGGTCGTCGCGTGCAGCAAGGTCGTAAAACCAGTAACAAAGATAATCTGGAAGAGCGATGTGCCCACAACCACTTTTGTCGGCATGCCCAACAAATAAATCATCGCGGGGACCATGATGAACCCGCCGCCAACGCCCATGATCGCCGCAAGAATACCGACTGCGACGCCCACGATCAGTGGCGGGATTACTGAGATGTAGAGTCCAGACACGCGAAAGCGCATCTTAAAGGGCAGCCCATGGATCCAGCTATGCTTTTTGCGCGCAGCTGGCTTGCCACTTCGTGTTTTGCGGATCGCATTCAGGCTTTCCACAAACATCAGGCTGCCGATGACGCCCAGGAAGACGACATAGCATAGCTTGACCAGCAAATCGACCTGGCCTTGAGCTTTGAGGTAGTTGAAAATAACCACGCCTACCGCAGCACCAAACAGCCCGCCAATGAGCAGAACCGTCCCCATTTTCAGGTCCACCGTCTTGCGTTTCAGATGCGCAAGCACCCCGGAAAACGAAGAGGCGACGATTTGGTTTGCCTCGGTTGCGACGGCGACTGCCGGGGGGATCCCAATGAAGAAGAGCAGGGGGGTCATCAGGAACCCACCCCCAACACCAAACATGCCGGACAAGACGCCCACGATGCCTCCCAGTCCTAAAAGCAGGAAAGCGCTGACCGATACTTCGGCGATGGGAAGGTAAATCTGCATGACCTCGTTTAGGCAGTGTCTGTTTTAAAATCAATGGCACAGGACGCCGGGTAGGGCTCAGGACTGAAATAATCCTGAAACTGGCCTTATGTCGCTAACGTTCTTTCACGTAAGGTGTCCCGCCCGCGCGTGGTGGGACTGCTTTACCTACAAAGCCGGCAAGTATGATGACGGTCATGATGTAAGGCAACGCTCCCAGTAACTGGCCCTGAACTTTCATGCCGATTAGGTTCTGGATCACGTCGGGTCTTGTTTCTAAAGCACCAAACAGCCCAAACAGCAATGTGGCATAGAGCGCGTGCCAAGGGCGCCATTTTGCAAAGATTAGCGCGGCAAGCGCGATGAAACCGCGTCCCGCTGACATATCCTTGACGAAACCGGCCTGTAGCGCCGTTGAGAGATATGCGCCTGCGATCCCGCATAACACGCCGCAAATGATCACTGCGGCGTAGCGCAAGCCAACTACCGAGACGCCAGCTGTGTCGACAGCAGCCGGGTTTTCGCCCACCGCGCGCAGGCGCAGGCCGAAACGTGTCCGAAAGAGTACCCACCAGGTCAGGGGCACGCAGGCAAAAGCGACGTAAACCAATATCGAATGGCCTGAGATGAGTTCTGAGTAGATCGGCCCAAGGAAAGGCACTGTGGCAAGACTTTCTGCGAAGGGTAGTGTGATTGGCTCGAACCGGCCGCCTGCCATCAGTGATGGCGTGCGTCCGCCTTGGCTAAACCAGTCTTGTGCGATCAGAACTGTGAGCCCTGCGGCCAAAAAGTTGATCGCCACACCTGAAATCAACTGGTTCCCTCGGAAGGTGATAGAGGCAACACCGTGCAGCAGGCTTAAGGCGATGGAGGCCGCGATCCCAGAGAGCAAACCCAACCAGACCGATCCTGTCACGGCAGCGATGGCCGCAGAGAAGAAAGCCGCCGCCAACATCTTGCCTTCCAGACCGATGTCGAAAATGCCCGCGCGTTCAGAAAACAACCCGGCGAGACAGGCCAGCAAAAGCGGTGTCGCAAGACGCACTGTACTGTCGAGAAGCTGGATCAGCGTGAGAAAGTCCATTAAGCGTCGCTCCGTCGCAGAATCAGGAAGATCTTCTCAAGCGGTATCCGCACCATATTGTCCAGCGCGCCGGTAAAGAGGATCACAAGCGCCTGGATCACGACGATGAGTTCGCGCGGGATGCTTGTCCAGAGCGCCAGCTCAGCGCCACCCTGATACAAAAACCCAAAGAGAATTGCCGCTAGAAAAACCCCGAATGGATGACTTCGCCCCATGAGTGCCACGGCAATCCCGATGAAACCGGCCCCTTCGACGGCGTTCAACACAAGCCGTTCCGCTTCGCCCATCACGTTGTTAATGGCCATCAT
>JBGCDG010000068.1:0-22783 GCA_045105195.1 Roseobacter sp.
GTCGGCTCCCCCTTTGTGCACAAAGGCATCGTTGGCCCTGATCTGGACATGCTGGCCAAAGGCCCCGTGATCTCCGAAGGACAAGACGTGGATCTGCAGCTTGATCGCTGCCGTGCCGCCCGCCCCGATATGACGGTTTGCGGCCTGGGCCTCGCAAATCCACTGGAGGCGGACGGGCTGACCACCAAATGGGCCATCGAGCTGGTTTTCACACCGGTGCATTTCTACGAGCAGGCAGGCGATCTTGCCGGTCTCTTCTCCCGGCCCGTGCGGCGCAGCGATATGCTGAAGCTGGAGGCTGAGGCATGAAACTGACCGTCTGGACATATGAGGGCCCGCCCCATGTGGGTGCCATGCGCGTCGCCACCGGCATGACCGGGCTGCACTATGTTCTGCACGCGCCACAGGGCGATACCTACGCGGATCTGCTCTTTACGATGATCGAGCGGCGCGACCATCGCCCGCCCGTCACCTACACCACATTTCAGGCCCGCGATCTCGGCTCTGACACGGCGAATCTTTTCAAAAAGGCGGTTCAGGACGCGTATGACCGGTTTGAACCGCAGGCGCTGATTGTCGGTGCCTCCTGCACAGCCGAACTGATCCAGGACGATCCCGGCGGCATGTCAGAAACCATGGGTCTGCCCGTGCCCGTGATCCCGCTGGAGCTGCCAAGCTACCAGCGCAAAGAGAATTTCGGCGCGGATGAGACGTTCTTTCAGATTGTACGCGCCTTGGCCAAGCCCATTGAGCGCACTGCACGCGTGACCTGCAATCTGCTTGGCCCTACCGCGCTCGGTTTTCGACACCGCGATGACATCACCGAACTCACCGGCATGTTGTCGGATATGGGCATTAGCGTGAATGTTGTGGCTCCGATGACCTCAAGCCCGGCGGATATCGCCCGTCTTGGCGCGGCACATTTCAATGTCCTGATGTATCCAGAGACTGGGGAAACCGCCGCCCGCTGGATGGAACGCGAGCTGGGACAGCCCTATACAAAAGTCGTCCCGATTGGTGTGGGCGCAACCCGCGATTTCGTCGCCGAAGTGGCAAAAATCACAGGCCGTGCGACCGTGTTGGACGAAAGCCGGTTACGCCTGCCATGGTATTCCAAATCTGTGGACAGCACCTACCTGACCGGCAAGCGCGTCTTCCTCTTTGGCGACGGCACCCATGTTGCCGCCTGCGCCCGGATTGCCCGCGACGAGATGGGGTTCGAAGTGGTGGGCATGGGCTGCTACAATCGCGAGATGGCCCGCACGGTCCGCGCCACCGCCCGCGACATGGGGCTAGACGCGCTGATCACGGATGACTACCTCGAAGTTGAGCGCCGCATCGAAGAGCTGCAGCCCGAGATGATACTTGGCACACAGATGGAGCGCCATATCGGCAAACGTCTGGGCATCCCTTGCGCCGTGATCTCAGCGCCTGTGCATGTGCAAGATTTCCCGGCACGCTATAGCCCCCAAATGGGGATCGAAGGCGCGAATGTGATCTTTGACACTTGGGTACATCCGCTTGTGATGGGGCTGGAAGAGCACCTGTTGCATATGTTCCGCGATGATTTCGAATTCCACGACGCGGCGGGCCCGTCACATCACGGCGGGCATAGCCCCAAGCCGGAACATGACGCACCCGTGCCCGTTGCTTCGCCCGTCACATCGACCGTAGAAGTGGTCTGGCTGGATGACGCCGAACGTGAACTGAAAAAGATCCCGTTCTTTGTCCGGGGCAAAGCACGGCGCAACACAGAAACCTTCGCCTCGGAACGCGGCGTCGCAGAAATTTCCGTCGACACACTATATGAGGCAAAGGCGCATTATGCGCGATGATAGCGCCATAGAGGGGCGTCTGCCCGGGTATCGCGTCGTTGTGGTGACGCTAGACAGCCATGCAGCAGGTCCGGCTTTGCGCGCGGCCGACCAGCTCTCTAGGCACTATCCAGGGCTCAGTATCTCCATTCATGCAGCCGCCGAATGGGGCGAAACCCCCGGCGCGTTCGAGGCGGCCGTCGAAGCCATAGAACAGGGCGACATCATAGTGTCGAACCTGCTGTTTCTCGAAGAACATGTCGCGCGCATCTTGCCTCACCTAGAGGCACGTCGCGATCACTGCGACGCGATGATCGGGATCATTGCGGATGCCGCTGTCGTCAAGCTGACCCGGATGGGATCGCTTGATATGATGGCGCCCAAGTCTGGTGCCATGAAGCTGATGAAAAAGCTGCGTGGGTCGTCCAAACCTTCCAGCTCTTCTGGCGCGGACAAGATGGCGCTTCTGCGGCGGCTGCCCAAGATCCTGCGCTTCATTCCGGGCAAAAGCCAGGATTTGCGCGCCTGGTTCCTGACCATGCAATACTGGCTGGGTGGTTCTGACGACAATGTCGAAGCGATGATGCGCTTTTTGCTCAATCGCTACGCTACGGGGACTGGCTGGGCCAAGGCACCAGATGCCGCAGCCCCCGTCGAATACCCCGATGCCGGCCTCTATCATCCTGACCTACCACAGCGGATTACCTCTGATCTTGCCGATATCCCGACCCCGGCAGGTGCGACGCTCACAGTCGGGCTGTTGATGATGCGCTCCTATGTACTGTCGTCTGACACTGCACATTACGACGCCGTCATTCGTGCGTTTGAGACGCGCGGCATTGCGGTGCGCGCAGCCTTTGCCGGAGGTCTCGACGGACGCCCGGCGATCGATGCCTATTTCCAGGATGACACTGGCCCGCAGATCGATGCGATGGTGTCCCTGACCGGATTCAGCCTCGTGGGCGGCCCTGCCTACAATGATAACGACTCCGCGATCAAAGTGCTTAAGGCGCTTGATATTCCCTACATCGCCGCACACCCGCTGGAATTCCAGACGCTGGAACAATGGACAGCCTCGGACCAGGGTCTCGGGCCGATTGAAACCACAATGCTGATCGCACTGCCCGAACTGGATGGCGCTACGAACCCGACAGTGTTTGCCGGGCGGCATGGCGCGGTTGGCTGCGATGGTTGCGCACATCAGTGCCGCAATACTTCTGATGCCAAGGCGATGGCGCCTTGCTTTGAACGCATCAACAGCCTGGTGGAAAAGACCCAGCGCTTGGCCAATCTGCGACGCAAGGCAAATTCAGAAAAGACCGTTGGCATCGTGCTCTTTGGATTTCCCCCGAATGCGGGCGCGGCTGGGACCGCCGCTTACTTGTCCGTTTTTGAAAGCCTTTTCAATACTTTGAGCCGGATGAAAACCGACGGCTATGACGTTGAAGTGCCCGAAGATGTGGACGCGCTGCGTGACATCGTCCTCAAAGGAAACGCCGCACGATACGGCCAGGAAGCCAATGTCGCCGACCATGTGACCGCCGATACGATCGTCAAGACAACGCCCCATCTGACCGAGATCGAAGCCGCCTGGGGCCCTGCCCCGGGGCGTGTGCAATCCGACGGACGCGGCGTTTTCGTATTGGGCGCGCATTTCGGCAAGGTCTTTGTCGGGGTCCAACCCACCTTCGGATATGAGGGCGACCCAATGCGGTTGCTGTTCGAAAAGGGCTTTGCGCCGACCCATGCCTTCATGTCGTTCTATCTGTGGCTGCGCAATACGCTCAAGGCCGATGCTTTGCTGCATTTCGGGATGCATGGCGCGCTGGAGTTCATGCCAGGCAAACAGGCAGGCCTTGGTGGTGCAGACTGGCCGGATCGGCTGATCGGCGAGATGCCGAACGTTTATCTCTACGCCTCCAACAACCCCTCCGAAGCCACCTTGGCCAAGCGCCGTTCTGGTGCTGTAACGGTCACGCATATGACACCACCGCTGGCGGTCTCCGGGCTCTACAAGGGGCTCTTGGAACTCAAGGACAGCCTGACGCGTTGGCGCGGAATGGATATGGGCGCGCCCGAACGGACGGACCTCGAAGCCTTGATCGCAGATCAGGCAACGGCCGTTGACATGGAGGGCATCGCCCCTGACGCGCTTTGGCTGAAACTGCTTGAGACCGAAGACGCGTTGATCCCGGACGGGTTGCATGTGGTTGGCAAAACCCTCACCGATGCCGCGCGCGCGGAATACCTCAGCATCATGCAACACACAGACGAAGAGACCCGTGCACGGGTTGATGCGCTCTTGCAACAAGACACAGAGCTCGACGGGATCCTACACGCCCTCTCGGCCCAGTACATTGCCCCGGTTCCTGGTGGCGATCTGATCCGTTCGACCGACATCCTGCCGACCGGGCGCAACATCCACGCCTTCGACCCCTTCCGCATGCCCACGGCCTTTGCGTGTCAAGACGGTGTGAAACAGGCGCAACTCCTGCTTGACACCCATGCGGCCCTGCCCCGCACCGTCGCGCTGGTGCTTTGGGGCAGCGATAACATCAAATCTGACGGTGGACCCATCGCGCAAGCACTGGCCTTGATGGGCTGTGTGCCGCGGTTTGACAGCTTCGGGCGTCTCGGCGGGGCGGATCTGATCCCACTGGAGACGCTGGGTCGCCCACGCATCGACGTGATTATGACGCTCTCGGGCATCTTCCGCGATCTGCTGCCCCTTCAGACCCGGATGTTGGCAGAAGCGGCGCAAAAATGCGCACTGGCCGATGAACCGATAGAGTTGAACTTTATCCGTGCCCATGCACTGGCCTATGTGGAAAAAACCGGCTGCGATATGGCTGAGGCCTCCCTGCGTGTCTTTTCCAACGCCGAAGGGGCCTATGGGTCCAACGTCAATCAACTGGTCGACAGCTCCGCCTTTGGCGACGAAGACGAACTGGCCGACGCCTATGAAGCCCGTAAAAGCTTTGCCTATGGCACCGACGGCAAGGCGGCTGCCAATGCCGCGCTCTTGCAGTCGCAACTCGCCGAAGTCGACGTGGCCTATCAGAACCTAGAAAGTGTTGAGCTGGGCGTGACCACCGTCGATCACTACTTTGATACGCTCGGCGGCATCGCCCGCGCGGTGAAACGCGCCAAGGGCACGGACGCTGCCGTCTATATCGGCGATCAAACCCGTGGCACCGGTAAGGTCCGCACCCTGAAAGAACAAGTGGCGCTGGAAACCCGTTCACGCAGTCTGAACCCGAAGTTCTTCGAAGGGCTGCTGAAGCATGGCGCCGAAGGGGTCCGCCAGATCGAAGCGCATGTGACTAACACGATGGGCTGGTCCGCCACCACAGGACAGGTGGAACCCTGGGTCTACCAACGCATCTCAGAAACGTTCGTGCTGGATGACGAAATGCGCCAACGGCTTGCAGACCTCAATCCCGCCGCTTCCAGCCGCATGGCCAATCGCCTGCTGGAAGCCAATGACCGGAACTATTGGAGCCCGGACGCCGATACGCTGGCGGCCCTGCAAGACGCCGCTGACGCGCTCGAAGACCAGCTTGAAGGGGTGGCGGCGCAATGACCGGCATCCACACACTCGCAACGCAAGGGGAGCGCGCCCCTTTGAAAGGATCACAACATGAGCCCACTTGATAGAAATCCACCGAGCCTGCGGGGTCAGGACGGCGAAGGTTCCGTGCAGGTGCATCCGGACGACGCCGCCAAAATCGACGGCGCGAAAGTCTTTTCGGTCTATGGCAAGGGCGGGATCGGCAAGGCAACGACCTGCAGCAACCTCTCGGCGGCATTTTCGATGCTGGGCAAGCGGGTGCTGCAGATGGGCTGTGACCCCAAGCACGACAGCACCTTTACGCTGACGGGTATGCTGCAGCCTACGGTGATCGATATCCTCAAGGAGGTTGATTTCCACCCTGAAGAGCTGCGCGCTGAGGATTTCGTCTTTGAAGGCTTCAACGGTGTGAAATGCGTCGAAGCCGGTGGCCCCCCTGCAGGCACCGGCTGTGGCGGTTACGTTGTCGGTCAAACGGTGAAGCTGCTGAAACAGCACCATCTGCTGGACGACACCGATGTGGTGATCTTTGATGTGCTGGGTGATGTAGTCTGCGGCGGCTTTGCGGCCCCCTTACAGCACGCGGACCGGGCGCTGATCGTCACGGCCAATGATTTTGACAGTATCTATGCGATGAACCGGATCATCGCCGCCGTGCAGGCCAAGTCGGCCAACTACAAGGTGCGGCTCGCAGGCTGCGTTGCCAACCGCTCGCGCGAAACCGACGAGGTTGATCGCTACTGCAAGACCGTGGGCTTTAACCGGATCGCGCATATGCCGGATCTGGACGCCATCCGCCGCTCAAGGCTGAAAAAGAAAACACTCTTTGAAATGCCCGATGACGAAGAAATCGTTCAGGTGCGCAAAGAATACATCCGCCTGGCCGAGACGCTCTGGAACGGAACCGAACCGCTGGCACCCGCCGCCCTGCCCGACCGTGAAATATTTGAATTACTGGGATTTGATTGATGCGCGATGACGTTTCCTTTCCAGCACACCCTGTGTCTGGATCTGCGCCCAAGCAGCCCGGATACAGATCGACGCTGGATCGGGTAGAGACCTATTTCGACAAAACCGCGACCCAGACCTGGGCGCGGTTGACATCGGATGCGCCTGTCTCGAAAATCCGCCAGACGGTGCGCGAAGGACGCGACCGGATGCGGGCGCTGATGCTGAACCGTTTGCCTGCGGATATGACTGGTCAACGGGTACTGGATGCCGGATGTGGTGCCGGGCAAATGACCATCGAACTGGCGCGGCGCGGCGCGGATGTTCTGGCCATTGACGTCTCTCCCGCGTTGGTCGAAATCGCAGAGAACCGTTTGCCTGAAGCGTTGCGCGCACAGGTGACTTTTGCGGACGGGGATATGTTATCCCCAGCCTGGGGGCGTTTTGACCATGTGATCGCCATGGACAGCCTGATTTACTATACCGCACCCGATATCGGGCGCGCATTGGCCGAGCTTGAAGCCCGCACCCAGGGCGTGATCGCCTTTACCGTCGCGCCCCGTACGCCCGCGCTGATGGCAATGTGGTATGCAGGCAAGATTTTTCCCCGCAGCGACCGCAGCCCCGTGATGATCCCCCATGTGCCCGCCAAACTGACACAGGATGCCCGCACACAAGGCGTGATCGGGAAGGTGCAAGCGGTCGAGCGTGTTGCTTCCGGTTTCTACATCTCACAACTGATGGAGCTGCGCACATGAACGCGACCGGCCTCAAGCGATTGTCTCTGAAGGCGATGCCCTTCTCGGATGCTGCCAGCGCCGGTCTCCCGCTGGGCCAGTTGCTGCGCTTGTCGCTGTTCCAGGTCTCGGTCGGCATGGCGGCGGTGATGCTGCTTGGCACGCTCAACCGTGTGATGATCGTGGAACTTTCCGTGCCCGCAATGATCGTAGCGGTGATGATTGCTCTGCCCGTCTTGATCGCACCGTTTCGCGCACTTCTTGGTTTTAAATCAGATACTTACAAATCATCTATCGGGTGGAAACGCGTTCCTTACATCTGGTTCGGCACGCTCTGGCAGTTCGGGGGGCTGGCGATCATGCCCTCGGCACTTTTAGTTCTGGGTGGCGATGCAGCCATCGATATTCCCTTTGCCGGGCAAGTGTTGGCGGGCCTCGCTTTCCTGATGACCGGGCTCGGCATGCACATGACGCAGACCGCCGGATTGGCGCTCGCCTCAGACCGCGCCACCGACGAAACACGGCCACGGGTTGTGGCACTGCTTTACGTGATGTTCCTGATTGGCATGGGGATTTCCTCACTTGTCATCGGATTTCTCTTACGCGATTTCACCCCGCTGAAACTGATCCAGGTGGTGCAAGCCACCGCTGTCATGACCGCGATCCTGAACCTGATCGCTATGTGGAAGCAGGAAAGCGTCCGCCCCATGAGCCGGGCAGAACGCGAGGCCCCCGCGCCAAAATTCTCCGACGCCTGGGACGATTTTATCCGCGGCGGCAAGGCCGGGCGGCTTCTGGCCTGCATCTTTGTCGGCACCATGGCCTTCAACATGCAGGACGTGCTTCTGGAACCCTACGGTGGCGAAATTCTGGGCCTCTCCGTATCATCGACCACGCTGCTGACAGCCATGTGGTCGGTCGGTGCGCTCTTGGGCTTTGCGCTGGCCGCCAGACGGCTGGCAGCGGGTGCGGATGCTTATCGGCTTGCCGGGGGCGGCATCCTGGCTGGCATCCTCGCGTTTTCAATCGTGATCTTTGCCGGACCGCTCAATTCACAAATCCTGTTCTTTTCCGGTGCCAGCCTTATTGGTTTTGGCAGCGGACTCTTTGCTGTCGCGACGCTGACTGCCTGCATGACCTTGCCCGAAACGGACCGTGCGGGCCGTGGACTGGCACTGGGGGCCTGGGGGGCTGCACAGGCCACTGCTGCTGGCGTGGCTATCGCTCTGGGCGGCAGCATTCGCGACTGGACCGGCGCCATTGCCCAGTCCGGTGCCTGGGGAGAAGGCATGGTCACCCCGGCTGTTGGCTATTCATTCGTTTACCTTACCGAGATTGGCTTACTTTTCGTCACTCTCGCGATCCTGGGACCGCTCGTGCGCCAACGCGGCCCCCTCACCTCGACGGAAACCGGTTCTCGCCCGCTTGGGCTAGCCGATTTTCCAACTTGATCCCGATTCAGGAGGGAAACCATGACTGCAACATTCTTTGGCGAAGTAGACCTGGCGAGCGTCACGCTCTGGCTGTTCTACATATTCTTCGCCGGGCTCGTGATCTGGATCCAGCGCGAAAATATGCGCGAGGGCTATCCGCTGGAAGACGACGAAGGGAACCCCTCTTCGAACCCCAGCATGTGGCCCCTGCCCCAAGATAAAACCTTCAAACTGCCCCACGGTCATGGCGAAGTAACCGTGCCCTCAGGTCAAACACCCGAACGCGCGGATATCGCGTTAAAGCGCGTTGGCCCCGGCAATGGCTATCCGTTGGAACCCACAGGCGATCCGATGATCGATGGTGTGGGACCAGCCTCTTGGGCACCACGCCGCGATGTGCCGGAACTTGACGGTCACGGCCACCCAAAAATCGTGCCGATGTCTGGTACCGAAGGTTTTCGTGTCGCCGCCGGGCGTGACCCGCGCGGGCTACCCGTGATCGCGGGCGACGGAGAGATTGTCGGCAAGATCACCGATATGTGGATCGATGAACCCGAACAGCTGGTGCGCTATCTCGACATAGAACTGGACAGCAAATGGGGGTCCGGCACACGCCTGATGCCGATCACCTTTGCCAAGATCCGTGCGGATCGCGTCGAAGTTCATGCCCTCTACGGCAAGCACTTCACCAACATCCCCAAAATCGCCTCGCCCAGCCAGGTGACCCTGCTCGAAGAGGACAAGGTCTCAGGCTATTATGGCGGCGGCAAACTTTATGCCGGGAACCGTCAGGAGCCCCGGCTTTAACGTGACACACCGAATGCAGCCCTTGCCTGAACTCACGCCACGCCAAAAGGTAGGTGTTCACGCAGGGTGCAGCACGGGCCTTTGGCCCGACCTAACGCAACCACAGGGAACAGGGAGATACTCGCCATGTCTCAACTGAAGATCGAAAGAGTCCCCACCACCGCACCGCGTGCGCAGGGACATGATGATTTCGAAATCGAACCAATCGAAGGGCTACCTGAACAGCCCCCGGAAGGTGAACGCATCCTCTGGCAGGGTCGTCCGAACTGGTGGCGGCTCTCGGTAGAGACGTTTAAAGTGAAATGGGTGGCAGGGTACTTTGTGCTGCTCACGCTTTGGCGGTTTGTGTCGCAACTTGACTTGCTGCCGTTGGGGCACGCCATCGGGGCCGCTGTGCCCTTCCTGATCCTTGGCTTGTTGACCTGCGGGTTGCTGACGCTTGTGGGTGTCGCACAGGCACGCTCTGCCATGTATACCGTGACGGATGCGCGCGTGGTAATGCGCATTGGGGCCGCTCTGACGATCACGCTCAACATCCCCTACACGCAGGTGGGCAACGCGATGCTTGATCTGCGCAAAGGCGGCACGGGCACCATCGCGCTTGAAACCATGGGCCAGACGCGGCTTTCCTATCTGACCTGCTGGCCGCATGTGCGCCCCTGGCAGCTGCGCGACGCACAACCTGCCCTGCGCTGCATACCGGATGCTGAACATGTCGCAGCTCTTTTGGCCGATGCCGCCGAGGCGCGTATTTCCGTGCCGAAAGTGTCACGCGTGCATACCCACCAGGCACCGGCCCACACGGTCGCAGCGGAGTAAGCCCAATGAGCATGAACAGCCAACCCCGCATCCATGCCCGCGACGAAGAACTCGTGCCCCGCATCATGGTGCGCATCATGTTCGGCTTTGTGCTGACCGTGCTGATCATCGTCACCGTCGCGACCCTCACAGGGCGGCAACCGTCCAGCCAGCCACCCGTTGGTGCTTTGATCACCGAACGCGCGATTTTCATTGATGCCGATGCCTCCGGCGCTGCAAGGGTCTTTGATGCCCATGGCTCCGTGATTGCCGACTTTCCCTCGGATAAGGGCGGCTTTGTCGCAGGCATCGAACGGGTGATCGCGCGTGAACGTGGTCTGCGAGGCCTAGACATGACGCAGCCTTTGCTGTTGCAATTGCGCGCAGGCAACCGCCTGTCGCTGACCGACCCCGCCACCGGATGGTCTGCCGAGCTTATGGGCTTTGGCGCCTCCAACTCCCGCACCTTCGCCAGGCTGCTGGACCAACCCAAACCCTGAAAGGAAGCCACCTCATGGGACTACTGACAAAGGATATCGAACGTGCGCCCTGCACCATCGAAATCAGCCACAAATTCGAAAGCCTGCACGCGCATGTGAAATTCAATAATGGCGCGGTGATCTATCCCGGTGACGAGGTTAAGGTCCATGGACCCGAACTGATGGCACCCTTCGGCGAAGTCGTCTCGGAGGATCGCGAAGCCACGATCTTTCGTGCGAGCAAGCTGGAACGGATGTGGACCCGTCTGACCGGTGATCTCGAAGTCATGGAACTCTGTGAATTTTCCTTCTCAGAGGAGGTCAAGCTATGAACGTCCAGAACCCTGAGCAGTACGAAGGCAAGCATACCGCCGACGCCACCACCGTCGAAGAAGGTCTGGCCATTCAGGAAGAACAGGCCAAGTTCGATGACGATTTCGCTACAGAAACAGCGATGGCCAACACGCTGCTGACCCCGCGCTTTTATACCACCGACTTTGATGAGCTCGATTCCATCAACGTGGAACCTGTGCGCAAAGACTGGGACAAGCTGATCGCACAGATGGAGTCTGACCCCAACAAAGGGCACTTCAAAAAGAACGACGATTGGGACCACGTCGATTGGGACGGGATGGAGCCACAACTGAAAAAGGAATTCATCGACTTCCTGATTTCCAGCTGCACGGCCGAATTCTCGGGCTGCGTACTCTACAAGGAAATGAAGCGGCGCGGTAACAACGACGACATCACGCAGCTTTTCCAACTGATGGCGCGCGACGAAGCCCGTCATGCCGGGTTCATCAACGATGCCCTGCGCGAAGCAGGACTGCGCGTGAACCTCGGTTTCTTGACGCAGAAAAAGAAATACACCTACTTCCGACCAAAGTTCATCTATTACGCGACCTACCTGTCTGAAAAGATTGGCTATGCACGGTACATCACGATCTTCCGGCACCTGGAGGAGAACCCACAGCATCGCTTTCACCCAATCTTCAAATGGTTCGCAGAATGGGGCAACGACGAGTTCAGCCACGGCGAGGCCTTTGCCCTGCTGATGAAGACGGACCCAAAACTCACCTCCGGCAAAAATGTTTACTGGATCAAGTTCTTCCTGACGGCCGTCTATGCCACGATGTATGTGCGTGATCACCAGCGTCCAGCCTTCCACAAAGCACTTGGCGTGGATCCCGATTGGTACGCGCATGAGGTCTTTACCAAGACCAGCAAACTGACCGAGCAGATTTTCCCGATCACGCTGGATATCGAACACCCGCGCTGGCAGCCACAGCTTGAAAAGCTGCAAAAGGCCAATGTGGATCTGGCTGAAGCAACTGCGCAAGGGCGCTTCTTTGCCAAACTGGGTGCACAAGCGCGGGCAGCGGCAGCTTTCGTTGCACTGATCACGATCCCGGCGAAAAAGCACGTCGTTCCCGCAACCACCTGGATGGAGCCAAGCTATTGAGCTCACCCCTGTGGCATAACTTGTCTCTGGACGCGCAACAGACCGCGCGTCCGCAGGCCCTTATTGATCTCGATCAACGCGAGGCGGTTTTCTGTGCGTCACAAACGCAGGAACCAAAAGGAAAGCCTCGCGATCCGTCTTTGTCACATCGCGAAACATATGCCCTGAAAGGGATTTCTGGATGACCATCTGGTCCGCCTTGTTGCTTGCGCTTTTCGCCTGGTGGTTCTCTACCGGCGCGATCCTTTGGGTCGTCAAGACGGCAGACCGCAAGGGCTTGGGTGCTGGGCTTTCCGCCACGGTCTGGGCCCTTCCGATGCTGGGCCTTGGGGTCTGGGGCTTCTGGCAAACGCTGGATGATCCCTCCGCCTTTGGTGCTTGCATGGCGTTCCTCTCGGCCCTGTGCATCTGGGGCTGGATCGAACTTGCCTTTCTGACCGGTGTGATCACCGGCCCCAATGACGATCCGCTGCCCGAAGGCACACCGGAATTCGGGCGCTTCATCCGAGCCTGGGGCACGCTGGCCTACCACGAATTGCTGCTCGCGGGCACCCTGATCCTCCTGGTGCTCCTGGGCGAAGGGGCCATCAACATTTTCTGCGTGTGGACTTTTGCAATCCTCTTCTTTGCGCGTCTCTCGGCAAAGCTGAACCTCTATCTCGGCGTGCCACGCATCAATGTGGACTTCCTGCCGTCAGCCCTGATGCATCTGGCCACCTATTTCCGGATCCGCGCGCTGAATTGGCTCTTTCCGGTTTCCGTTTCCGCCCTGACCTTCGCAACGGCCTGCTGGCTGGAACGGATCCACGCTGCGGTCACACCCGGCGAAATCATTGGCTTTTCTTTGCTCACCGCCATCACGGCGCTGGCACTTCTCGAACACTGGGTGATGGTCTTGCCGATCCCGGATGAAAAACTCTGGCGCTGGATGTTGCCGGCACAGACACAACCAACACCCAAATCAACGACACTAAAGGGGGGACATCATGGACTTTGATGCACTGTTCCAATCACAATTGGACAATCTGAAAGAAGATGGCAACTACCGGATCTTCGCGGAGCTGGAACGACAGGCGGGCGCTTTTCCGCAAGCCAAATGCCACAATGAAGACGCCCCCGATCAGGTGACTGTATGGTGTTCGAACGACTACCTTGGGATGGGCCAGAACGAATCCGTCATCAATGCCATGACCGACGCCATCCACCGCTATGGCGTAGGCGCGGGCGGCACGCGCAACATCTCTGGCACCAACCACGCGCACAAACAGCTCGAGGCGGAACTGGCCGATCTGCATCAGAAGGAAGACGCGCTGCTGTTCACCTCCGGTTACGTGTCGAACTGGGCTGCGCTTAGCACATTGGGGGCCCGCCTTCCCGATTGCGTCATCCTTTCGGATGAACTCAACCACGCGTCGATGATCGAGGGCATTCGCCATTCCCGTGCCAACAAGGTGCTCTGGAAGCATAATGACCCCGAGGACCTCGACCGCAAGCTGTCTGCCCTGCCCGCCAACAGTCCCAAGATCGTGGCGTTCGAATCCGTCTATTCCATGGACGGCGACATCTGCCCCATGAAAGAGATCGTTGAAGTGGCCGAAAAGCACGGTGCGATGACCTACCTCGACGAAGTCCACGCCGTGGGCCTTTATGGTCCCCGTGGCGGCGGCATTTCCGAACGCGAGGGCCTGGCCGACCGCATCACCCTGATCGAAGGCACCCTGGGCAAAGCCTACGGCGTCGTCGGCGGCTACATCACCGGCTCAGAGGCGATGTGTGATTTCATCCGCTCCTTTGCCTCCGGGTTCATCTTCACAACCGCCCTGCCCCCGGCAGTCGCAACGGCGGCGCAAACCTCAATCCGGCACCTCAAACAGTCCGATCAGGAACGCATTCTGCAACGCGAGCGCGTGGCCTACCTGCGCAAACGGCTCGATCAGGAAGGCATTCCCCATCTGGACAACCCCAGCCACATCATTCCGGTCATGATCAAAGATCCGGTCAAATGCCGCATGATCGCGGACTACCTGATGCAGCAATACGGGATTTACGTGCAGCCCATCAACTACCCCACCGTGCCCAAAGGAACTGAACGTCTGCGGTTCACACCAGGCCCCCTGCACAGCATCGATGACATCGAACATCTGGTGCTTGCGCTGAAAGAGCTTTGGAAACAATGTGCGATTTCTCACGCAGTTGCTTGAATTGACTGCATTGTGACTGTTGACTCTGCGTCGGAACTTCTACGTTATCCCCTAAGCAACGATCGGAGATAATTATGAAACGTACTTTCGCAGCCATTTTCGCACTGTCCTTCGCGGCAGCCCCCGCTTTTGCCGACGGTCATGGCGGATCGGGCGACGCCGCGGCGGGTGAGAAAACATTCAGCAAATGCAAAGCTTGCCACATGATCGTCTCAGACGCAGGCGATGAAATCGCCAAAGGCGGAAAAGTCGGTCCGAACCTGTATGGCGTCATCGGTCGCCAGGCCGGTTCGCTGGATTTCCGCTATGGTGACGATCTCGTCGCTGCGGGCGAAGCAGGTCTCGTATGGGACGCGGCCAATCTGACAGAATACGTACAGGACCCACGTGCCTTCCTGCGCGCCTATCTGGATGACAGCAAAGCCAAATCCAAAATGGCGTATAAGCTTAAAAAAGGTGGCGAAGATGTTGCGGCTTACCTCGCATCCGTCGCCCCCGCGCCAGAAAGCTAATATCAGCCTTAGGCTAAAATAGAAAAAGCCGCTCCCTCGAGAGCGGCTTTTTTATGTTTGACGCGGGGTGTTAGGAAACCCCGGGCACGCCGCACCCTGGTCTGCGCCGCCGCATAACAGCAAATCCGCCGACCGCTGTCAGCATCAGTACAAGCCCTGCAGGCAACGGCACCGGTGCCAAAGGATCACCGTCTTGCAGAAGAGCTGCCGCCGCCGCCGCGATCTCACTATTCGTCGTCGTGGTCAGGTGCACAAAGTCAAAGTAGATGAAGCTGTCCTGCGCGCTCTGTGGCCGGTCCGCGCAGAGGATACTGCCAAAGCTACAAGACGGATCGGTGGTGAGCTGCGTAAACCCATTGTCGGGCGCACCTGCCTGTAGATCCCGGATCAGCTCGACCACGTCCAGAACATAGCTGTCGATCCCTGGCGTAAACCGACGGAACAATTCGTCCCGCAGCGCCTCGGCATACTCCGTGTTTTGTGCAGGCCCAGTGGCCACGTCAAAAAGTGCAGAATCCCCGATGTCATACGGCGTCAGGACCAGCGCATTGCCAAAGCCTGCATCACGCAAATCCTGCACCGCGATTTGCACGTTATCCGCAATGTACCCCGCCAGTTCCTGCGTGCCGGGGTTCGGACCCAGTGGTTTCACAATATCAAGGCCCGGCAAACCAAACAACGTGTCAGCCGCGTAAGAAGACGACCAGATGTCATTTGTACCAACCCAGATCACTGCCAGATCGTCTGCGTCTACCGCCGGGGCATCTGCCTGAAAGCGGTCGATCTGAGACTGCAACCCGTCCGGCGCTGTCACACCGCCGCCCGCAATGGCATTGAACGCGCCAGACTGCGCACCGCCCACCGCGTAGTTCACCGCCGCTGTCTCGCTGTAACGCGCGCCCATCAGTGCACTGAATTCAACCAGCCAGCTTTCTGGACCGTTGGTAAATGGTGCCGCCGGATTGTTGCAACAATCGTTGAGACTGTCTCCGAACGCATAGACCCGGTCAACACTTGCCGCCCCCAAAGCCGTCGCCTGCACCGCACAAAGCAATGCACCCGCTATCGCATATCGCATGATCATCTATCCCCCCATTGATGATTTTGATGCTACTTATGCTAGACTGCCCTGCCTCAAGGTCAACTTTGCAGATTATCAACACCCGAGCCTCCTGGCCTGGCCAGAAACGCCTTGCATCCCCCTGCCCTTTTACGTCACCACATAAATCCTGTGCCACGGCCGCAAAGGATCTCCCATGGGCAACCGAAAACTCACCTCTATTTTCGAGATCACAGGATCCCTGTCCGCCATGGTGTACGCCGTCCTGATTGCCTCAAACACCGGCAACGAGACGTTGGGCTTTTCATTGCTGCTGATATCTGCGAGCCTCTTTGCCGCCTGGGCGGTGATCGACCGGCGCTGGACTTTCCTATTGTTGCAACTCTTTTACGCAGGCTCGGCAATCCTGGGATTGATCCGCTGGGGTTAAGCAATCAGCCCGCGCATTTCTGCGACAAGGACTCCCCAAATTGCGGCGATGCGCGTAGGTTATCCTCTGGCACGGGGAAACATGGCGGGCAGAGATGTCGGGGACGGCGGATCAACTGACAATGAACTGGGTAGAAATCACAGGCTACACGGCCTCCGCATTGGTTTTTATCAGTTTTTACATGAAGACGCTGATTTGGCTGCGGTTGATCGCCATCCTCGCGAGCGTCGTCTTTATTGTCTATGCGCGCGCCATCGATCTGATGCCAGTACTGCTGCTGCACTGCGCGCTACTGCCGTTGAACCTCTATCGCACGTATGAGCAGTTCTTTGCTTACCGAAGGGTGCGGGCCACGGCCACTGGAAGTGCTGAGGTAGAGGCGCTGGTACCACTGATGCGGCGCAGGCACAGCCCCTCCGGGACGGTCCTGTTTCTCAAAGGCGACCGGGCGGAAGAGATCTATTATCTCAGTGCGGGCACGGTTGATATTCCAGAGCTTGGCAAGACACTCGAACCCGGCGCGCTTTTTGGCGAGGTTGGGCTCTTTACGCCTGACCAGACGCGCACCGCCTCGGCGGTCTGCGGCGAAGCGTGTGAGCTCATGGTGATCGGCCAGCGTGACATTGTACGGCACTGTATGAAAGAACCCGCCTTCGGTCTTTACCTGACAAAGCTCATCGCCGGACGCATGGCAGAGAACCAGGGTTAATACTGCGCCATCAACTGTGCCGCCAAACTCCGCGCATAGACGGGTTCCACGGTCCAACCGCAGGCAATTTCCCACGGCAGATGCGCCCGCTGCCAGTTCCGATCGATCCCGTCCCGATGTACCAGATCAAATCCGGTTAGATCACGCCGCGACTCGTCCCAGTCGATCAGTGCAAAACGAACGTCAGGGCAAATCACGACATTCCCGGAGCTTAGATCGCCGTGGATTACGGTCTCGCTATCCATCTCAAGAGCCGCCCAAGCTGCGCGACAGGCGCTAACCAGATCTGGAGGCATCACGCTCAGATTCACATCCCCGCCCTGTGGTTCATTCTGTAACGCCGAGGTGGACAAAAAGCCCGGGCGCTGCGGCACTGCTCGCCCGTTGTCATGAAACCCCTTAATCAAGGGCATCAAACGTTCAAGATCGCGTTTTTGCGCTGGTTTCCCTTCAATGAGGGGCTCGCAGGTCCAGCCCTCTGCAATATATTGGCCATCGAGGCTCTATCGCGGCGAAGCAACGACAAAGCCCGAAGCTACGGCGATGTTTAATACTGGGAATAGCCAGCGCACCGCGGCCTCCGATCGTTGGCAACTTTTAAAAACCACAGCGTTCGCACCGTGGGTTCTGAACACTTGGTTGCGATGCCCGCCCTTCATCGGCACCGAAGGTGCATCGATTCCCCAAAGATGCGCCGGTGCAGCCTCGATCAAGCCCCATCCGTCATACGACGATCCTGATCTCCGAAACCTCCGCATCCACTTCATGGACGGCGCCAAGGATCCGCCCAGTCAAATGCGTTTGCACGTAGGCTGCATGAAAGCGTGACGGCGCCCGCAAAGAAAGACGGGCCCCTGCCCGCTCTACCCGAGCCAATCCGTTCAACCAGGCCGCATAAACCCCCGGATCTTCCGCATGTAGTACCGCCTGCGCCATTGCCCATTCGGTGCCATTGCTGATGTCTGGCGCGGGAACAGCCGCGGCAACGCGCAGCGGAACGATCTTGGCCCCAGCGCTGTCCCCGCCCGCCTCCATACGCATTTCAAAGTCCGGCCCGACACAGGGCCACTGTGGAGCGGTATCAATCAGGATTTGGGCCATGCTAACGCTGTATTGCGTGACGCGGCCCCGTGCCCCCTGCCGTTTGACGACCAGCCAAACACGGGCACGCAACAGCGCCATCTCTCGTTTCACGGTACGTTCATCCACAGACCAAAGCTGTGCAATCTCCCGTTGGCCCACAGCGAGTTCGTCGCGGGCCCAATTGTATCGTGCGGTAATCAGGGTCATTAACCGTAGCACGCGCCTCTGCTCATGTTTGTTATGTGCCAACGCATAGGCACCCAAAGCTGTCAGAATATCATATTTGCGTGCGGCAGCCCCACGACCCATTGGTCTCGTGGAAAGCATGTTCTGCCCTTTTCGTCGTGCATAGGTTCAATGAACGCTATGCTGCCTCTGAATGGACTGATGGATCAGTCTCTTGTCGGGTTCTATCGCCGTTTCTCAGCGTTTTTCCGAACCTCTCTCTGATTTGCGTCCTAAACGTCGATTCTGTCAAGGCTTGCCTGCAGAAAGTTGCAGATCCACATGGTTTTAAGACCTAATCTAAAGTAAAAATATTGGTTCAGAGGTATAGGGGGACGTCTAAGATGTCCCCTAATAGAGTTCTTTTGTCCCCCAAAGTGCTGCGGCGTGCTCAAATGTGTCCCCCTATATTTTGAGACTCCCCATAGAAGCTCGGTCATATGGGCTTTCGGTGGTGAGCACGAATCACTTCACACTTTTGCGTTGTGCAGACACGTCGTTGGCATAGGGCTCAAAATCTGCTGTCTGATCATATTCTGTTTTGCGTTTTTCTACAAATCAGCGTAAATCTGGAAAAAACCCGGAAAAGCGTCCCCGTGGGGACAGGTGTTTCCCAAAAATACGATATGAAGGCAATGAGGCAGTATATGTATACGCACAAAGATCTCGCGGACCTGCAAGCGCAGTCGCTCAAGATGCAGGGGTTCATCCGCCAGCAGACCTATAGTCCGCAAAACGAAAAGACCCTGCGTCGCTTCTCCAGCTGGGAAGTGGCGGAGCTTATCTTGCAGGTCAACCAATCCACCATGCGTGGGCGTCTGGCCGCTGATCCAGCCCTGCCCCAGGGACAAGTCGAAGCAGATGGCCGGCAGCGGTGGTATACGCTTGAGGAGATCAACGCCCTGCGCCGTCGCCTCAAGGTCAACCGCCGCTCGCTCATGCCCTACCGTCCATCCGGCAAGCGGGCGATCCGCGCGGCGATTGCCAACTTCAAAGGGGGCGCGGGCAAATCTACAGTCGCGCTGCATTTCGCCCATGCGGCAGCGCTGGACGGCTACCGGGTGCTCTGCGTGGATTTCGACCCCCAGGCGACGCTCAGCCATTCTATGGGGTTAAGCGATGTGGCTGAGGAATACACTGTCTGGGGGATCATGGCGCGCGATCTGTCCGGCGAAACCGCACGGATGAACCGCAGTGCGCAAGGTGCCGAAAGTGGCGCCGCCCTGCCCCAACGCCGTCTGCCCGCCTCCATCACGGATATGGGGCTTGGGGATCTGCGGGTGGCCGATTTCATCAAGCCAACGAACTGGCCCACCATCGACATCGTGCCCTCTTGCGCCAATGCGGCCTTCGTGGAATTCGCCTCTGCCCAGTACCGGCATCTGAATCCTGAATGGTCGTTTTTTGCCGCCGTCTCCCGGTTCCTCGACGAACTGCCCCGCGACGCCTATGATCTGGTGCTTTTTGATTGCCCGCCCGCCATCGGCTACCAGTCGATGAACGCGGTCTTTGCGGCGGATGTGCTCTACATCCCCTCTGGTCCGGGGTACTGGGAGTACGATAGCACCACGTCTTTCATCGGTCAGCTCTCCGAAGCACTGGAAGATCTCAGTCGGTTCTCTGGCCTTGTCCCCGCGGGGACGATGAACCTGCCGAAGGCGTTTCTGGATGTGCGCTTTCTGCTCACTCGGTTTGAACTCAACAACGACTTGCACCGCGCGATGCAACAGGCCTTCATAAAGGTCTGGGGGGATAGAGTGACGGAGCACCCGATTGAAATGACCCGCGCGGTGGAGCAATCCGGGCGCTTCTTGTCGTCTATCTATGAAATCGATTACCGGGACATGACCCGCGAGACGTGGCGCCGTGCGCGCGCTAGTTTCGATCAGGCTTACGGGGAGTTCCGCACCCATCTGGGAACGGCATGGGACAAACTGGAGGATGAAGCATGAGCAAGCGTCGCGTCTTTGATATTGATTTTGACGAGGCTGCTGTCCCCGCGGGGACAGATCCGACCCCTGCCCCTGTTCCGGAAACCCGGCGTGGGCCCATGGCGGCTGCGATCACCGAAAACGCCGATGCGCTCTCAGAGCGCCAACAGGCAGAAACGGCGATCCGGGCCGAGAATGACCGGCTTGCGCATGAATACGTGGCGCTCAAGAAGAACGGTCAGATTGTCGGTCGCGTGGATGTTCAGGCGATCCGGTCAGACAAGCTGATCCGGGATCGTGTGGTTCACCGCGATCCTGAACTTGATGAACTCAAGGCCTCCATCCAAGCGGTCGGTTTATCGAATCCGATCCGTGTGGAACAGGTCAGCGACGGGTACGAACTCATTCAGGGCTTCCGACGTCTCAGTGCGTACCGAGAGCTTTTGGATGAAACCGGCGACCTGGCCTTTGCCCACATCCCGGCGACCTTGGAGGCGCGCGGTGCGCAAGTCGACATGCTCTACAGGCGGATGGTGGATGAAAATCTCGTGCGGCGGGATATTTCCTTCGCGGAGATGGCGCAGCTGGCCGTTTCCTATGGCGCGCGCAATGGTCAAACTATCGGCTATGCCGGCGATCCAGTTGATGTGTTATTCGCGTCTGCTGGCCGGCAAAAGCGCAGTTATATCCGCCACTTTGCGCATTTGCTGCGCGAGGTCGGAGACACGCTGAAACATCCCGAAGCCATCCCGCGCGCGACGGGTTTGGGGTTGGTCAAAATGCTCGACAATCAGCCTCGTTTTGCCGGGCAACTGCGGGCGCTCTTGCAGACCAATCCGGATCGCGATGGTGCGGCCGAACTTGCGCTCTTGCGGGAGGCCGTTGCGCGGGGTGTGCCCAAGCCAAAGAAAGCGAAATCACCCGCTGCGAAGTCCTCAGCGCGCACGACGATCAAGCTGAACCGTCCGGAAGGTACGGCGCGATGCACCGCGTCTTCGGGCAAATTCGAAGTCCTGTTGGATCGTGATTTCGGGGCGGTTGATCCTCGGCGTCTCGAGTTGGCAGCGCGCGCGTTCCTGGATGCGCTGAAGGACTAGGCGTCGAGGAACTGCAAGATCAGCGTTGCGATTTGTTGCGACGCTTCTTCGTGCGCGAGATGTCCAAGATGTGGTAGATGCAAAACCTTTGCATTGGGCATCTGTTTCGCGGCCATGTCTGAGACCGAAGTTGGTACGGTCGTGTCTTTGCCGCCAACAATGAAAAGTGTTTGCGCAGCGATCTGAGGCAGATCACGTTTAAGGGACTCCAGGTTCCACTGGGCCATCATCAGCAAGGTGGCGTCTGCATGATTTCGGTCCACGATCAGGCGTCGGTAAAGCGCAAGTCCCTCTGGATCCAATGTAGAGCCTGTATTGGCTATAATCGACTCTACGCGCCCGGGATTTGAGGCGCTGGACGCAAAGATCTGCGCAGTAAATGGAACCGCTGCCAGCATCTTGGCCAACATGGGAAAGAGCACCCCGGCCAACCCCTTGAAATTGTCCAATGCGGGGTTGATGCCAATCACCTTTGGGGTTTGTCCCTGCGGGGACAGCAGCCGTTGGGACATCCGTAACGCGAGCGCGCCACCGGCTGAATGCCCGACAATGGCCGCCGGGTGCCAGCTTTCCTGTGCGCATAGGTTTGCAAGATCTTCGGTTGTTGCGTCCAGACCAGATCGATGCCGTGCACCAAGTTGTGTATATCCCTGACCAGGCAGATCGAGCGCAATAATGCGGTGTTGCCTTGCCAGTATCGACATGACATCGCGAAAGGAATGCGTGCTGCCACCAGCGCCATGCAACATCAAAATCGTTGGGCCGTCTCCGATCTCTTGCACGTGCCAACGATGCGGACGGCAATGTATCTGACGAGAGCTGTCCTGATGCGGCCAGTCTATAGGGGGTGGCCAACGCATGACTTACCCCTCCAATGCGCCGCTGACGGCCGCAGAAAGCCGCTCTGCGTCCGCGCGCGGCATCGCCACGTAGGCCGCGTTCAAGCGCGCTGCAAGCGTCCTGAGCGCGTCCTGTGGGCGGTTTGACATGTCGATCACCAGTGCGGCGATGTTTTGCGCGGTTAGGATACCGGCAATCCGGTCGGCGTCCTCTTGTGCGGCCTTGCGATCCGGGCGGCCATCGAGCGCGATATTGGCGCGTCCATCGGTCAAAAGTACCACGGTGGGGCTTAATCCTTTTGCACGGCTTTGCTCAGCCAAAAGGGCCGCATTTTGCAACCCTGCAGCAAGCGGCGTCCCACCGCCGCCCGGCAATTCTGCCAACCGCCGCTTTGTTTGTACGAGGGATCGTGTGGGGGGCAGGAGCAATTCCGCCTCTGTTCCACGAAACGCGATCAGTGCCACATGATCGCGGGCGGCATAGGCCTGACCCAACAGCAATTCAACAGCGCCCTTGGCTTCGTTAAGGCGCGCCATCGCGGCGGACCCAGAGGCATCGACTGTAAAGATCAACAAACGGTCTGAATGTTCTTCAAACCGTTTGAGGCGAATGTCCGAAGGTCTGATGTGAAGACTGGTTTGCCGCT
>JBGCDG010000069.1:0-28865 GCA_045105195.1 Roseobacter sp.
ACGCCCTTGATAACCTGTGTCTGCCCGAACCACTTCTCGACACTGTTCAATTCAATCGAGGACATCAGGCCGCCCCTTGTGCTGTTTCGTAATCGTGCCCGGCCCAGGTGAGCCAAATTGCTGCAGTCCAGGTAAAGTGGCTGCCACCACAAGGTGTCGCATCCATCGGATCGAAATATTCAAAGAAACCATGCTGCGCGATAAGCGACGCGGTTTCAGCACGCAGGCGCTGTTCCAGATCCATATGCCCGGAATCGCGCAACCCGATGGCGAGCAAAGCATTTACCACAGGCCAGCAGGGTCCGCGCCAATAACGTCTGGGATCGAAAATCTCTGATTCAGGATCTGCCGAGGGAATACCATAGCGCACAGCGTTCCATACCCGCATGAGCTGCGCGTCGAGCTCAGGATTGCCTGCCTCTGCAAGATAGGCCAGAAAAGCGCCGGACCCCAGAACACCCGCAAACCTATCCGTTCTAAGATCTTTCGCATCATAGACTTTAAGGTTGGGGTTCCAGATCAGGGGTAGAGCATTGCGCAAGGCCAGCGCCCAGCCTTCAAGTTCAGACACATCTTCCCCGAGAGCCCGTCCCAGCACCGCGAGGTCTTCGTGCGCGCGCAACAAGATGAAGGTAATGCCGGGATCCGCCATCAGGAACGGCCCGTCTTGCACGATACGCGCCTGATCCCAACCGGCGGCAACACCGAACTGAACCATTGCAATGTAGCGATCATAGTCTTCTTTGCCTGGACGCATTGAGGCATCCACATGCCCTAAATCCCGCCGCTGGTATGTGCCGACCTGAGAACCATCCACACCAGCCATGCCTATGTCCCAATCGGGGCAGTTATCGCGCCCACTTTCCCAAGGGTGGGTGATCGCGGCAGGACCAAAGATGCAGCGCTGTTCATGCCACCATCGGTGCCATTTCACCATCTTCGGGTAGAGCGCCGTGAGCGCCGCGTGCCCTTCTGTCTTATTCTGTTCCCAGATCAATCGTGCGATGATCGCGGTCACGGGGGGTTGCGAGATGCCAGAAGTGGCCGGTGTTTGCCCAGTTGCCCAGACGTCCGGGCCCGGAAAGTAGCCAGGGTCAGATTTGTGAAAGATAATATGCGGAACCATGCCATCGTCCCACTGTGCGGCCATCAGTGTTTCCAATTCCTGCCAGGCGCGCGTCAGATCAAAGGTCGCGTATCCCCAGGCGGCAAAAGCACTGTCCCAATTCCATTGGTAAGGATAGAGCCCCTTTGTCGGGACCGTGTAACCGCCCCGGTCGTTTTTTCGCAGTATGTCACGGGCTTCGCTGTCGAGATCTGTCATGATGTTATCCTTTTACAGACCCGGCGGTCAGGCCTTTGGTCATGAATTTTTCTAACCCCAGAAACAGTGCCATGATGGGAACGGTCGCAATGACCGATCCGGCCATCAGATGCTGACGCGGAATTTCTGATGAGTTGAGCGAGGCGATGCCTCGGGTGAGGGTGAATTTCGAGGGGTCATCCAGCAGCATGAAGGCCAGCAGGAACTCGTTCCAGGCGATCATGAAAACATAGAGTGATACCGACGCAAGTGCGGGCAACGACAAAGGCAGTGTGATTTTCCAGATCACCGCAAGGCGCGAAAGCCCGTCCATTAGACCGGCTTCCTCGATCTCTGCTGGCAGACCGCGAAAGTAACCTTGAAGCATATAGAGCGCTACCGGAATGGTGGTGACCGGATAGATCATCACAATACCCCAGAAGGAATTGCGCAGACCCGTCATCGAAAAGGCAATGTAGATCGGCAGCGCCAGAACGATCATGGGCACCATGTAGATCAGCAGGATAGATCGAGAAAACGCGGCTTGGCCCGAAAACCGCAGGCGTGCGACCGCGTAAGCGCCCGGAATGGCAAAGGCCAGCGTGATGAATACCGTCAGCACCGAAATGAAGAAGGAATTGAAGAGATAGGTGCCAAAATCAAACTGCGTGAAGAGCTCATCATACGATCGAAAAAGCTCGGCGCCTTTGCTCAGGTCGATGGAGAAATCGAGCGGGTTCTGGATCAGTTCGGATTGGTTCTTCAGACTCGTCATCACCATCACATAGAAGGGGATCAACACGATAGCGGTGAAGAAAATATAGCCAAAACCCGTCAGAAAGCGAATAACAGCGCCTTCGAATTCGTGCCGATTCAAGGGACCGGGCACCACTTCATCCAAGATAGGCAACAAGGAAACGGCAAAGCTCGCCGCCAGCAGAACAGCGCCCATCGTACGGGCCAGTATGCTGGTTTCTGATCCGACGAGTACTGGCCCCAGACCAAGGATCATCAACAGCACGACGCCGCCCAGAAGAACCGCTTGCACAAGCCGCGTTTGTCCAAAGTAGACAACGCCGCCACCCGCCAAAGCCCCCCAAAACAGCGAGAGCAAGATACTGGGCCGGAACGCTTGGCCGGTCGCAAAAGACATGGTGATCGCGATCGTGACCGCCAGAACGACCATCCACAGCGCGCCCAGTGCGGGTCCTGTGATGTAGCCAAAACGCAAAGTGCTCATAGCCCTTCCTCCCGGCTGATATATTTCAAGAAGAACAGCGAGAACGTCAGCAAACAGCCAAAGATGACCACCGCGACAGCCGCACCGGCCCCAATGTTCGAGATGGCAAAGGCTTGCTCATAGACATTCACTGTCAGCGTCCGGGTGCCCGCATTGCCCCCCGTCAGCAAGAAAATGTCGTCGAACTTGTTGAAGGTCCAGATAAAGCGCAGCAGGAAGAGCACACTGAGGATGCCGAGAAGTTGCGGGACTGAAAGATACCAGAACTGCTGGAAGGGGCTCGCGCCATCCATGTCGGCAGCTTCATACATATCGGTGTCGATGCTTTGCATCCGCGCCAGGATGAAGAGGAAGGACAATGGAAAGTACCGCCAGATCTCGAAGATGGTGACCATGATCAGGGCCAGTGGGCGCTCTCCGAAGAAATTGATGGCTTCTGACGTAACTCCCATCTGCACCAGCAATGCGTTTGCAGAACCTGAGAATGGATCGAAAAGGATCAACCAGGCGAAAGCAACGGCAATGACGGGCGCCACATAGGGAAAGAGGTAAAGCCCACGCAATATGCCCTGCCCCTTGAAAGATTTGTTGAGCAAAAGTGCCGCGAACAGTCCCACGAGAAGTGCACCGATCGTCCCAAAGACCGTGTAGAAAAGCGTGACCCACAAGACTTCGGTAAACTCTTCCCCATCAAAAATGCGGATAAAATTTTCCAACGTGAAGGCGGTGTTGGTCAAAATGTTCGAAGAGGTGCCCGTGGTTACGGCCGGACTGTCCTGAGGGCGCAGACCGTTATCGAGGTAGATCTGTTCTACGATTACCGGGATCATTAGGCTTTCGCGGAAACCGGCTTCCCAATCGCCGAAATCGCAACTCAGATCCCGCCCTTCAAGCGCGCATCGGGGGTCCAGTGTCACGACCGTCAGACCTTCGGGTAAAACATCCCGCAGGGTGACCGCTGCAATCGGTTGTTCCTGCGACGAGTTTCGCAATCGGTAGCGTATGTTGGCCGCATCGCCCGCTGCGTCATCATCGCCCCGCAGGTCTTCGCGCAAGACCACTTCGGGCGCTCGCAAATCAGCAAGTTTAACGGGTTTGAAAGATATCCAGAAAATTGCAAGCAGCGGAAGAACAACGACAAGTGCCACTGCTGTTATCGTCGGGGTCAGAAGTCCCCAGGCCAACCGCGCTTCTCTTTTGGCAAGCGGACCTGTACCGGTTGGAGGCGTTGCTTCCACCATGAGGATCACCACATATCTATAGGGTCAAGGCATTACCGGGACACGCAACATGGCGCGTCCCGGTGGCGAGACAGCGTTATTTCACAGAGCCAATCGCTTCGTTCAATGCAGAAACGGTCGCCGCAGCATCACGCTCACCATCAATATACTCGCGTACGAGACGGTTTATGACCTGGCTGTTCACGATCTTCGACGCCAGAGCCAACTGCCCATCGACGACACCCCAGCGTTGCGCGACATCCAACCCACCGACGATCTCGTCGATCATGGCTGCATCGTAAAGCTCACCCAGAGGTGCTCTACGATCGACACCAACATCCAGCGTGGCCCAAAGCTCAGAAAATGCGCTCGGGTTTTCGGCTGTTCCGCGTCGCACGGGGAATTTTCCCTCAGGTGCGATCGCGAGCGTTTCGCCGTAGCCTTCGCTCATCGAGTATTCTACGAACGCCATCGCCGCGTCTGTTGACGCATCAGATGTAATCCCGAAGTAACGCACGTCACCCCATGCAGCGCCATCCGGGTTTGATGGGCCTGCGAAGTTCGTGACGATTCCGGTCGCGGCCGCCAAATCGCGACTGGTTGGATCATCGTTCACTGTGGGGGGCGCGCTGTCACGCAAACCGGCCAGTTCATCAAGAATGAAAGGCGACCAGATAATCATCGCCGCATTGCCACTGAAATAAAGCGAACGCGACTGGTCCCAATAGAGATCACCCGGCGGTGAGGCTTCTGCGATGGCCTTGTAGAATTCCAGCACTTCGACCGTTGCCGCTTCATCCAGTGACTGGATCCCGCCAGGACCCACAGGAGATACGCCGTTCGCCAGGAAAACATGCTCAAGCACCTGGCTCATGAAGTTTTCATCCACCTTGGTCGCGGCAACGAAACCGTACATTTCTGGCGGGCTGTGCAGCGCTTCAACCGCGGCCAGCACGTTGGCGTAGCTGTTGGGTGGCTCCAGCCCTTTTGCCGCGAAAAGGTCCGCGCGATAGACCAACATCTGCGTCCATCCATCCACGGGTACGGAGGCATATCCGCCATCCACCGCAGCCATCTCCAACCCACCGGGTGCGAAGGTGTCTGCTCCGAGGTTTTCGATCACATCCGTCGCCGCGTCGAGATCCAGGATGCCCGCATCCGCCCAAGGCGCCGCGTACTGAAGTGTGTGGTAGATCACATCCGGCAAATCTCCCGCCGCGAAAGCCGCTGTCGCGCGTGTCCCCAGATCGGTCTCTGTAACCGGGATCACCTGCACAGAATGCCCCGTCGCCTCAGAAAATGCTTCTGCCATCGCCTCTTGACGCGCGAGCCGTTCTGGTTGCTCTTCTGTCGTCCAGAAGCGCAACTCTTCAGCCTGCACAGACAGTGCAGAGCACACCAGTGCGACCAGAGCGCTCGAGCGCAATAGGAATTTAGTCTTTGATGTCATTACGTTACTCCCTTAAGTGTTTATGAACGTATGTTTGGTGCAGCACCCGTCGATCCACGATCTATAAATCGAGCGGTCGCCGTTTCACGCAAATTTTCCAGAGGTTCGCCGCGTATCCGACGAATCAAAAGTGACGCAAGGCGCGCGCCCGCGTGTTTGTTTTCAACCGCAAAGGTTGTCAGTTGTGGCCTGGCATGCGCGCCTTCGGGAATGCCGTCATATCCTACAATTGAAAGATCTGAGCCGACGCTCAAGCCCAGTTGCGCGGCCGCTTCATATGCGCCCAAAGCGGCAAAATCGACAGCATAGATCAACGCCGTCGGCCGATCATCCCGGCCTAACAGTGCATGTGCCGCACGCGCCCCTGCTTTGATGGTCACGACATCCTGAATGATCAGAGCTTCATCGACGTTCAGGCCAGCTTTGTGCATGCCAAGACGAAATCCGTCTTCACGCAGTGCGGCATACGCGTATTGCGCGCCACCATTTATGTAGCCAATGCGTGAGTGCCCAAGTTTTGCGAGGTGCAAAACGGCGTCGCGCATCGCGTCTTCACCCAGGATATCAAACCAAGCACAGTCCGTATCATCATCCTGCCGGCCAAAGAGGACGAAAGGCACATCCGCTTCGCGCAAGAGCTTGACGCGCGGGTCATTGCAAATCGCGCGGGGCAGGATGAACCCGTCAGCCTTTCCGTCGCGCAAGAGCGCGCGAAAGGTCTCGATCATATCATCATGACTGTCTGAGGCTGCAACAGTCAATGTCCACCCCACGGCATGCGCACCCGAAGAAACGCCCGCAAGGAATTCCGCAAGAAATGGTCGCTGAGCATCATGGTCGGAAAGCTGCAATACCAAACCAAGCGAACGAGTGCGTCCCGTTTTGATGGCCTGAGCATGACTGAGAGGATGATAGTTCATCTTTTCGGCCATACGCCTGACGCGCAACTTCGTGGCCTCGGAAATATCAGCGTATCCGTTCATGGCGCGCGACACGGTCGACTTGGTCAACCCCAACGCATGCGCCATGTCCGAAATCGTGACACGCTGCGGTCTGCCTGTGCGCGCAATATGTGCCAGTTTTTCCGCCAAATCGTCCTCCCACGACTCACTTTGAGATCCGAAACCGGTTTCGGCAAGCGTTTTGCGCAAAAAACGACGGCGGTACGTGACCCTCAATCCCTCTCGGCGAAAGATCCCTACCCTGTTTACGCGGATGTGAGGGGGGTAAACGTATCGCAATCGCACCGAGGTTTCGAGATTGCAAAAATACGCAACCACAGCTTGAAAGCTCGTAGAACGTTATATTTATACAGTAAGCAAATATCGCAAAAATGCACGACGAACAAATTCCGCGCACACGTCGAAAAGGGAGCACACAGCATGAGCTTGAAGTTGAAGTTGAACGGTATTGAACACACTGTGGATGCCGAACCCGGGACACCGCTTTTGTGGGTCTTGCGAGACGACCTTAAGATGACGGGAACAAAATTTGGCTGCGGGGTTGCGTCATGTGGCGCCTGCACGGTGCATGTGGACGGCGTGCCCGCGCGATCGTGTCAGACCTTCATCGAAGATGTCGAAGGCGCGGAAATCACAACAATCGAAGCCGCCGGCAGCAGCAAGATCGGCGCTGCTGTACAACGTGCATGGCAGGAACTTGACGTCGTGCAATGTGGCTATTGCCAATCCGGGCAGATCATGTCGGCCGTGGGCCTGCTGACCGAGAACGCAAAACCGTCCGTCGAGGAGATCAACGATTATATGGATGGCAACGCCTGTCGCTGTGCCACCTATCAACGCATTCGCGCCGGTATTCAACGCGCGTCCGAAATCCTGGAGGGCTGATCCATGAAACTCAACACATCTCGCAGGGGTTTCCTGAAAACTGCGGCGGCCACAGGTGCAATGCTGATCGTCGGCATGCATCCAAACGGTGCGCTCGCCGCAGGCGGCAGTGCCACGCAAATCAACCCTTTTGTCAAAGTTGGCACCGACGGGAAGGTCATTGCAGTGGTAAAGCATTTTGAAATGGGCCAAGGCGCCTCAACCGGGCTTTCCACGCTGATCGCCGAAGAAATTGGTATTGGCATGGATCAAATCGATTTCGAGTTTGCGCCGTCCGATGCAGCGATTTATGCCAACCTCGCCTTTGGCCCGTTCCAGGGCACAGGCGGATCAACCGCAATGTCAAACTCGTTCGTTCAGTACCGCACAGCGGGGGCTGCGGCGCGCGACATGTTGATTTCTGCTGCCGCAGAAGCCTGGGGCGTGGATCCAACGACCCTCGATATCATCGACGGCGTTGTAACCGGCGCGGGCAAGTCGGAACCCATGGGCAGCTTTGTCGCGACAGCCGCAGCTCTTGATGCACCCACCACGCCAGAACTCAGGGCTCCTGAGACCTGGAAATTGATCGGGAATCCAGATGTGCGCCGGCTCGACAGCGCGGCCAAGGGAGACGGCACGGCCATGTTTGCAATGGACCTCCACCTACCCAACCAAATGGTTGCAATGCTGGCGCGTCCGCCCCGCATGGGCGGTCTTGTCGCGGGATTTGACGACAGTGGCGCGCAGGACATCAAAGGCTTTATCCGCGCAGCCACCTTGCCCAACAACAATGCTGTGGCGGTTTTTGCTGAAAACACATGGGCTGCGATGCAGGCTCGCGATGCCTTGACGGTTGAATGGGATCTGACAGCTGCCGAAAACCGCGGCAGCGATCAAATCAAAGCAGAAATCCTTGCAGCCTTGAACGCTCCAGAAGAATATAATGTTCTGAAAAACGATCCGGCGCCGATGGATCAAGCCGCTCAAACGATCGAGCAAACATTCTACTTTCCGCTGCTCGCACACGCGCCGATGGAACCGCTGAACTGCACAATCGAAGCAAATTCTGATGGCGGCATCACCCTGCATGACGGCGCGCAACTTCCGACGGGGCCGCATATGGCGCTCGCCCAGATTTTAGAACTGCCGATGGAAAAAGTCAGGATCAACACCATGCTTGCTGGCGGTTCGTTCGGACGGCGCGCCACACCGACGGCGGATTATCAGGTCGAGGCTGCGCTTGCTTTTGCCATCACAGACCGCACCCGTCCCGTCAAGCTGGTGTGGAGCCGAGAGGACGACGTACGCGGCGGGTACTACCGCCCCGCCTTCGGCCACAAAGTTACAGTCGGTCTTTCCGCCCGAGGAGAAATCGTTGCATGGGACCATCGCATTGCAGGGCAATCGATCATGAAAGGTACCGCGTTTGAGGCGATGATGGTTCACGATGGCATTGATCATTCCTCCGTAGAAGGCGTTGCAGATACGCTTTATGCCATTCCAGGGATGCACCTGGGGCTGAACGACACGAGAAAAGCCACCAGCACGCTCTGGTGGCGTTCGGTTGGGCATACACATACAGCCTATGCAATGGAGGTCATGATGGACATGGCAGCACGCGCTGTCGGTAAAGATCCCGTCGACTTCAGGCTCGCTTATTTGGATGATGGACCGGACGCGTCCAGAAAAGCCGCTGTCCTGAAACGCGCCGCCGTAGAAGCCGGATGGGGCAAGGCTGCCAATGGGAATGCACAAGGAATTGCCGTCCATAAATCCTTTGGAAGTTACGTAGCAGAGGTAATCGAAGTCTCAGGTGATCTCTCATCAGGTGTGAAAATCGAAAAAGTCACATGCGCTGTGGACTGCGGCATTGCCGTCAATCCTGATGTGATCAAGGCGCAGATTGAAGGCGGTATCGGCTATGGCCTCGGGCACGCCATGCGCGATGAAATCACGTTGACTGAGGGCGAAGTGGATCAGTCAAACTTTCCCGACTATGAACCGCTGCGCATGCGCGATATTGGCACGATTGAGACACATATCGTAGCCTCTGCTGAGCCTCCTTCCGGCATTGGTGAGCCAGGTACACCGCCTGCGGCCCCCGCACTGGCAAACGCCGTTGCACAACTTGGGCAAACGGTAGCGGTCTTACCGATGATCAATGACGGCGTCGCATTCGCATAACTGCCAGCGCCTGTATTTTGCGATAAGATGGTGTGATCGAACGCTCCATTCGGTCACGCCTCTCAAAACCATATCCTGTGTGATGACCGTTGCGCTACCAACGCATAATACAGGCGCCACTCTTATGCGCGTCAACAGACCACAAAAAAGGCCTCCTGCGTGCGGAGGCCTCTGTAAAACACCCAGTCAAGGCGTGCGTCGTGCTGGGAACATGCCGAGCGAAATCAGGAACTGCTGAGCGCGGTCCGCATTCTGGCGCTGCTGCAGAAACAGCGCTTCGCATACTCAAGCTTGCGCACGGAACCGCCGTCGTACCCAACAGCTTGGCCACAATCTTCGCGCGCTGCACCCGCCATCTGAAACGCGGGACTGTTGGACCCGTTGGCGGTAAGCCGGTTGTATGTTTCCACTGCCTCGGACAGGCGCGCGGTTAGATCGGTCTGCAACGCGTCACCTACGGCGTTTTGCGACAGCGCGACGCGACGGTAGCTTGGACATGCTGCGAGGATATCACCCAGCCCGATCGTTACCCGCCGGTTGCGCCGCTCGGCTGTCTCAACCCGGATCAGCAGATCCTGTTCTCCACGACTGGCAAGAGTTCCGATGCGATCCACCGGAACACCCGCCGCAATCAATGCATCAGCAACTGTTTTAGCGCGCCGCTGGCCCAGGCCTTGGTTATATCCAGATGAACCAACCGCATCCGTATATCCAACGACAACAGTTGGTTTGTAGCTGTCGGTTTCTTTCAGACGATCCGCAATCGCAGCGATCTGTTGGCGGCCTTCTGCGTCCAATTGATCGGCGTCAAAAGCGAAATTCACTGTTCCAAACTCTTGTGCTGAGACCGCAACAGTCATCCATACTACAGCCAGACAACCTGCAAACATGGCTTTGAAAAAACGTGACATAGACTTCTCCATCACTAACAGCGCCTCCTACCCTAGTAGGCGGTTCCGCACCGGAATGAAACCCGCAAGCCACACTCCGTTGATCGACACGATATCTTTCGATGACAATAAAGGTACACCGGTGTAAGGAAAGTCAGATACATACGATGTGGAAGGGTTAGTTTGTTGTCATCTATCAGTTTGCGTTCCATCAGCTTTGGTATTGCACTTTGGTTCACTGCTATGCAGGCCTCTGCGCTCAGCCTGCAAGAAGCGATCCAGTTTGTACTGGAGACAAACCCCGACATCACAGCTGCGGAGGCAAACAAACAGGCCATCGAGTTCGAACTTGAACAGGCAAGAAGCTTCCGCGTTCCGCGCGTTGAGCTTGAGGCTTTTGCAGGCACGAGCCGCAACGACGGTGATACAATCCCTGATTTGTCCTCCTCTGATGATTTTATCGAAGGTTACGAATTGAACGCGCGTGTGTCGCAACTGCTTTATGATGGCTACGAAACCCGCTCCGAAATCGAACGTCAGGCCTACCGGATCGACGCCGCCGCTTACCGCGTACTCGAACGCGCCGAAGTGCTGTCGCTGGAAGCGATCCGACTGTACTCTGACGTGTTGCGGGTACAGTCTATCCTGCGGCTAGCGCGCGAAAACCAACAGTACCACGAACAAACGCTGGAGCGTATTCAACGCGGCTATGATAGCGGCGTAGTCGGCATCGGGGATCTACAACAGGCAGAAGAACGTCTGATCCTTGCAGAAGACACAATCATCGGTTTTGAATTGGATCTGGAGGATGTGCGGTCGCTGTTCCTCGCGACAGTTGGCGTTGATCCAGACAATCTCGGCTCCGTTCCTAACATCGGCGGGGCCTTGCCTGGCTCCATCGACAATGCCATTTCTGTCGCGCGCAACCGAAACCCCAAGATCCTGTTTTCACAGGCCGATGTCGGGACGGAAAACGCCCAGTCGCGGCGCGTGGACGCCAATCAGGCACCAAAGCTCTTTCTGGAATTTGATGGTCGCGTGGGCGAAGATGTCAGCGGCTTTGAAGGAGATGTTCTTGATGCGCGTCTTGGTCTAGTCTTGCGCTACGAATTTCAAGGCACCTCAAAGCGGGCCGCGCGCGAAGAGCAGGCCCGGCGCGTCGGTGAGAGCCGCGCCCAGTTGCTAATCGAAACGCGTCAGGTCGAACGAGAAGTGCGGCAAAGCTGGATCACTCTGAAATCCGCACAGCGCCGGACCAAGACGATCACCGCACAAGCGGAGTTGGCCCGAAAGCTGCGTACCACCTATGAAGCAGAATTCGAAGTCGGTGAGCGCTCCCTGCTTGATGTACTCAACACACAAAACGCGCTATTTCAGACGGAAGCTAATCTTGTAAATGCCCGCGCTCTGGAGAATTTTGCAAAGTATCGCATCATGGCGTCGATCGGGACACTGCTGCCAACGTTGGGCATTGAGCCGCCTGAGGATTCCCGCGTGTATGCACGCGACCGTATCGGCGTTCCGGGCGTAAATGCAGCCGAAACCGGCAGACGGCAAGATGCATCCACCTTCAGCAATTGGCGTCGGTCACTGGACTGATCCGCAGCGCGTGATCCGCGATACGGGAGAAGTATCATCGCAGCCGATCCACCCGCGAACAAGAAAGCGTCCAGCCGTCTGACGATCTCCTCAAAGAAGTCAACGCTTCAGACACAGACGTCGACCGCGCAGGAATGGGATCTGTCCGGCAGTTACCCCGACCCACTTGCAAGTGCCATCGTCGCGACGATGCGCCGACGGGGCCGTGACATCTCGGAACAAGCGCTGCTGGCAGGGCTCGCGCTTGACGCAGAGGGGCGCCTGACTCCGCGCCTCGCCGTGCGCGCCGCAGAAGCACATGGGTATCGCGCCTCTCTGACCCGTCGCGCGCTCAGGGATATTCCCGACACGGTTTTGCCCGTAGTTCTTTTCCTTTCGGAACGGCAAGCTTGTGTACTTATCTCGCGCAACGACGATGAGGCTGAGGTGATCTGGCACGCTCGCTCGGACACCCCGATCCGGATGTCACTGGAGGAATTGGCCCAGTCTTATTCAGGACATGCGCTGTTGCTGGGTCAAGAAGCGCATACAGATAAAACTTCAGAAGAGATCGCCCCTCGCGGGCATTGGTACTGGTCCACGGCCGCACGTTTCTGGCCTGATTACCTTCAGGTGATCTGCGCCTCTGCGGCAGTGAATATCATGGCGCTCGCGATCCCGCTCTTCACCATGAACGTCTATGACCGGGTGTTTCCGACCGCAGCTCTTGTTACTCTATGGTCCTTAGTGGCCGGGGTTGGCCTTGCGCTGTTTTTCGATGCGATCCTGAAATGGCTGCGTGCCCGGATCGTCGATACAGTGTCGCGCCGGATCGACCTTGCAGTTTCGTCAGAATTGTTTCGACATATTGCTGATCTGCGATTGGATGCCGAAACGCAACCTGCCGGCGCACTGGTAAACACGCTCAAAGATTACGAACAAGTGCGGGATTTTTTCTCGTCTCAAACACTTGCCACACTGACTGACTTTGTTTTTGGGATCCTGTTCATTGTCGTGATCAGCTACATTGGCGGGCCACTGGCGATCCCCCCCGCCATGGCCCTCAGCTTTGTGGTTGTTATGGGGTTGGCGATCCTCTGGCCTCTGCGCGCTGCATCCAATGCCAGCCGCCAACTGACTGGTGTGAAGAATTCCGTCGCGGTCGAGGCCATCACTGACCTCGAAACCCTCAAAGCGGTGGCCGGTCAAAACCGTATGCAGGCGCGTTGGGAACGCCGCGTGGCAGAGAGTGCACAAAGCCAGGAGCGCAGCAAGCGTCTTGCCACTTTCGCCACAACCGCGACAGCCACCGCGCAGCAGCTTTCTTCAATCGGTATCGTCGTGATCGGCGTTTATCTCGCACTTGAGGGCAACCTGACCATGGGCGCGGTGATCGCTGCGATGATCCTGTCGGGGCGCGCGATGGCGCCCACGGCCGCACTCGCCAGCCTCTTTGTGCGGGGCAGCTTTGCCTTCTCCACGCTGCGCAGCCTCAACGCAATCATGTCGCGCCCCTCGGATAAAAGCGCTCATCGCGTTGCACTGGACACACGTGTGGAAGATGGCGCGTTCACCCTCAAGGATGTCAGCCTGCAATACGCCGGTACGCAGGTTCCCGCAATCGAGGGCATTTCCTTTGCAACACCCCCACGCGCACGCATCGGTCTGGTTGGCCCTGTTGGTGCGGGCAAGACAAGTCTGGTGCGTCTAATGTCAGGCCTTTATGCGCCAAGCAACGGCATGGTGCTGCTGGACGGGTTGAACATGAGCCAGATCGCGCCTGCCCGGTTGCGACAGGACGTGCAACTTGTGCCACAAGAAGCCGTCTTGTTCTCCGGTACGCTGGCGGAGAACATCGCTTTTGGAACGCCGCATGCGCGTAACGAGGATGTTCTGCGTGTGGCCCGGCTTGCGGGTGTGGACCGAATTGCCGCCGCACATCCCGAAGGCTTTGCCATGCCGATCACCGAACGCGGGCGAAACTTGTCGGGCGGGCAACGCCAGATGGTGGCCTTGGCACGCGCGCTGCTGCCCCGCCCTCGCGTACTCATTTTGGACGAGCCGACCTCTTCGATGGACTCGCAGAATGAAAAGCTCTTCGTGGAAAGTCTAGCCCGGGTGCTTGATGAGTGGCCAATGGCAGTGGTGATTTCGACGCACCGAATGGGTCTGCTTGATCTGGTCGATCGGCTGGTGCTGCTGGACGGCGGCAAACTGGTGATGGACGGTACGAAAGAAGCCGTGCTCGCCCGGCTGGATCCCAGCAGCAAAAAGGATGCGACATGAGCCGCACCGACTGGGAGTTGATTGAGTTTGCCGAAGGGCGTGAGGCAGCAGGTCTGCGCCGCGCCTCCGGTGGCTCTTTGCTTTTCTTGCTGGTCGTCGTCTCCATGATTGGCGGTGCGGTGTTCTGGGCCGCCAATGCCCGCATCGAAGAAGTCGCCCGCGCGCAGGGCACCGTTGTACCTTCAGGGCGCGCGCGCACGGTGGAAACGCTGGAAGGCGGAATCATCCGCGAAATCCTGGTGCGCGAAGGCGACACAGTTTCCGCCGGGCAGGTCATTGCACGGTTGGATGATACAGGGTCCTCCGCCAGCCTCGGGGAATTGCGCGCCCAGCAAGAAGCGCTGCTGGCCCGCAGTCT
Source organism: Roseobacter sp. (assembly GCA_045105195.1). Lineage (GTDB taxonomy): Bacteria > Pseudomonadota > Alphaproteobacteria > Rhodobacterales > Rhodobacteraceae > Roseobacter. Next base: position 14,339 of record JBGCDG010000069.1, read on the forward strand.
GCGTCTGGAAGCCGAACTTCTGGCGTTGAACGCACCTAATTTCAGTGCGTCAGGAATTTCGCAGGACAGCGCGCTTGCCATCCGCGAAACAGCGCTTTTTGAAAGCCGGACCGCCTCCTTCCTTGGGCAACGTGCGGTTCTGGAAGCGCAGCTTTTCCAACGCGCGCAAGAGATTTCTGAATTATCGGCGGCCGCGGATCGGGTGATCGAGAGCATCGTGCTTATAGAGGAAGAGATCCGCATAAAAACAGAAAGCGGCATCGTCCCACGGGCGCAAATCCTGCCACTTGAACGCGAACGATCTGCCCAACTGCAGGAACGCGATGGGCTGCAAAGTCGGCGCGAGCAGGCTCGCGGCGCAAAGATCGAAGCCGAAGCGCGTCTCAAGGAAATCGAGTTGCAGCGGCGCGCAGAGATCAACATTGAACGTTCTGACACGCTCAACCAGCTCAGCGTCATCGATGAGAGCATCAAGAGCGCGACAGATGTGGTGTCACGTGCAGCCCTGCGTGCACCGGTTTCCGGCATTGTCTCTGTGTTAAGCATCAACACTATTGGCGCGGTTTTGGCGCCCGGCGAAGAAGTGATGCGCGTTGTCCCGGATGACGACCGCTTGCAAGTTGAAGCGCGCGCGCGGCCCGAAGATATCGCTTTCTTGCGCCCGGATCTGCCTGCAAAGGTTAAACTTACCGCTTTTGATTTTACGATCTACGGCGCGCTTGACGCGCATGTGGCGCGCGTCGGCGCGGATGCTGAACAAGATGAAGCCACGGGCGAAGTGTATTTTCCGCTGATCGTGGAAACCGACGGCAATACCCTGAACCGAAATGGCGAGACCTTTGAGATCAGGCCCGGCATGGTCGCTTCGGTGGACGTCTTGACCGGTGAACGTACGGTGCTGGATTACATCCTAAAACCTTTCCGCAAAGCGCAGCAGGAGGCGCTTCGCGAAAGGTAGGTATCAGACGACGGCGGTCTCTTGGGCGCCACTGGCGTTGTTGAAGATCACTTCTACGTCGGATGCAAAACCACCAGAAGCCACATTCACAGTAGCCACGGATGCCCCCCCAACGGCCAGATCACCCGTTGTACTGTCATAGGTCACCTGATCCACGAGGGACTCGCTGGCATCCAGGGAAACCAAAGCCGTCAAATCAATTTGATCCGATGCGCCACCTGCCGAAGGTGCTTCGTAGTCAGAGATAACATCAGACGCAATCAGATCCGTCAGAACGAAGATATCCGCATCACTTCCGCCTTCAAGCGTGTCTGAGCCGCCACCGCCTTGCAATACATCCGCGCCCGCGTCCCCACGTAAGACATCCGCGCTGTCACTCCCGATTGCCCAGTCGTCTCCCGCGCCAAGCGCCACATCAAAACCACGGGTCGCAGCACTCAGATCGATGAAATCCGAGCCACCCAGCAGATCAAACGCTTCGATCTCTTCGTAGTTTGTGGCCGTCGCAATCACGCCGTCATCACCGCCAGTGCCCCGCGCGATATCAGTACCGCCAGCCGCGCCCGTCACATCACTCAGCAGATCCCGCGTAATGCCATCCGGCCCAGTGACGGTTCCTTCGACGATCATCTGCAAGGTGTCGATGCTCAGATCCGCAGTTGCTTCGGCCCGTGCAGGGGCCACATTTGAATCAACAACATCATAGGTCAGTGTGACCGCGCCAACAAAACCATCTGGCGTCGAAATCTCGACCCCGCCCGCCTGTTCCGTCACACGCACAAGCGCATCGCTCGAGGTGATGTTTTCAAGCGACAAAGGTGCGTCCGGATCATCCGCATTCATCAAAAGCGCGTCAAAGGCAATGAAGAAAACAGCTTCATTGGATGTAATGTCGACCGGATCGCTAATTTCTGGCTGATCATTCACTGCGATGTTAAAGGCTTCTGCCCCGCTGACACCGTGATTGGTGGTCGCAGTCACCTCGCCCGCAACAGCACCGGAAAAGCTCCCAGGGACTGTGACCGACAACATTGCAACCATGAGGGCAAAGTCGGCCGGACTCGTTGCACCACGGGTCAGCGTCAAACGCGCCCCTGACAGCACACCCGCAGACGCCGTTGTGCCCACAGGCAGCGCAGAGGAGAAGTTCACGACGACCTCTTCCAGTGTTTCTGAAGGGGTCGCTTGCGCATCCGTAACAGTCGTCATGATGCCGAGATCGATTTCCAAGAGTGCACCCGATTGTGCCAGAGCGTCAGCGGGTGGGTCGACCGTCAAGGACACATCAAGCTCACCCGTCACGCTGATCTGGAACGTCGCGGCCTCTGCACCGCTTTCGTTCGTCGCTACGTCAATGCTGCCCAGAAGCGGTGTGCCATTTGTTGCAAAATCCTGCGGGATATTGATCTGCAACATCTCGAAATCCGCAAGCGCCCCACCAAAGACCAGATCTCCCGTCACAGCGACAGCAGGATCACTCCCGATCTGATACGTCGTGCCATCAGGTACATCGCTGATCCGGAACGTCACGTTGTTCACGGTTTCAGATCCGTCCGTATCGGTGACGTCAATATCAATGAAATCAATGGGTTTCACGGCCACGACATCGTCCGTTTCCGCAAAGATCGGTGCGTCGTCTAGAATGGTTAACTCCAGGTCCGGCGTGGGCGTGATATCGATGGAAAGATCCGCAGGCGTGGAGTCTTCAGTGTCGATGAAGCTTCCATCGACACTGCTATCCGAGGTGACCGCGGTAACTTGCAGATCTATTGTTCCACCAAAGTCAGCGGGAGCTTCGAACGTTACCGTCCCACTTGGCGTGAAATCCATACCATCCGGGCCTGTTGTGCCGGTCAGGGTCACGATGCCGCCGATTGCTGGCTGTTCGACCCCGTCGAGCAAGATCTTTCCGCCATCTGGTACGGAAATTTCGAAAGTCATCCTTTCATGCGGGTCAGGCGTATTGCCCGACAGGGTCAACACGTAGGCCGTGCCGTCGTCTTCTTCGGTGCCCGTTACTGGATCAATGGAAGCCGAAACGCTGGGCATATCCGCATCCGGACGAACGCGCAGAATGAGATCCTGTACCGCGCTTTCATCATCCGAATTGGCCAATTCCAGCGTGTTCACAGTCACGGTCAGCGGAATCTCTGATGGCAAGGTCGCATCAAGCGCATCGGGCAAACGGGCATGTTCATCTATCAGCTTGACCGAAATGGCAGGCCAGGCATCAGGGGAAATCGTAAAGCTGCCGTCGCCATTGTCGATAAAGCCCGACCCGCCAGGACCTGTGATTTGGAGGTAGTCAGGCACGCCCGCCAGCACGAAGGACACCGCTTCGGAACCATCTGCATCGGGTGAGCTTGGCATCAGGACAGAGCTTAGAAAGAATTCCGTGTCTTCGACGGCAGTGACGACCGGTGTGGCACCAGACAAATCCAAGAACGGCAATCCGGTATCCGGGTCGATCTCACTGTCGTCAAAGTCAAAAACCCCTGTGTCCGCCACAGGAATGACGTCGATGGTGCGCACCAGCGTCGTGGTCTGTGTCGAGCCGTCAATATCTTCGCTGGTGGCCTCCACGGTAACCACGAGCGGTCCGCTATAGTGCTCTGCTGCAGTCAGGCTTAGATCTTCAATCGCGTCCAAGGCCACCGTGTAGGCAATAACGCCACCCGTCTCTACGCCCATGATCGGAATTCCGGATGCGTCCAGCAATTGACCGCCACTGGCACTATCAAGCGATATGACAACATCCCCGGTGGGACGTTCGCCCTCATCAATGCCACTGATCTCAAGATTGAGGTCGTAGCTTGTGTCTTCCGCAAAGGAATTTCCACCAGCCAGCACGATGGTCGGTCCATCCGCAACGGGATCAATGGTCAGCGGGAATTCACGCGTTGCCGACAACGTCGTGCCACAGGTAAAATTGTTGAGCAGCACGGAATATGACAGACTGTCCAATCCGTCATAAGGATCCTCGCCCCCAAATGTGTCGGCAGCGTCAAACGGGTTGGCCGGGCTGCTTTCATTCGGCGGTGGCGTGAAAAGCAACGCCCCTTCTGTCAGCGTCGGATCGCTGTCGCTGACCCCAAGCGCGGCCAGATCAACTACATAAAGACCGGTCACCGGATCCACGATGACACCGCCGGAAGGGCTTGCTGTCAGGGTTGCGCCTGCAGGGACTTCGATGCCGAGCCCAAAGCTGCCCACCACACCCGCAGGAAGAGATGCCAGATCCGCAATGCTGTCATAGAAGGCATTGGGGGTAAGCTGGATTTGCAACGTCTGTTGCGTATCTTCGTCCTGGCTCCCGATGCTGACAAGGGTAAGATCCGGCAATGGCAGGTTTTGTTCTGGTGTACAGTCGACTGTTCCTGACCCGCCTGGATCCGGCACAACCACAATGGTAAAGTCGACTGTTTCAACCGCACCACCCGGCAGGGCAGCGATTTCAGCCAGCACGACATCCGTGGGTCGCCCATCAACCGGTGGCAAGGTTTGGTCATCTTCGACCACCAAAACAGAAAGTTGCAGATCGTAAAATGTCGGTTCCGAAACGCCCGTTGGAACAAACTGAAGATTTGCGAGCTGGCTTTCAGTAAAGAGATAGGTGGCGCCACTGGAGTCTACTGGTGACGCACCGGCAAAAGCCACACCATCGGGCACCCCTTGAATGAGGTAATACAGAGTTTCTGATCCGTCGAAATCGGTCGGCGTGGTCTCGGGCACCAGTATTTCCGTCATCTGCCCTGACAGAGACACCACGCCCCTATCGGTAAACGTCCCCGGTTCAGAGTTGGGAATATTGCCATTGCCGATCACACTGTCGCGCAAACGGCTATCCAGTTCAAACGGACCGCTGTCAAATCCGGCATAGCCGTAAATGCGTTCAGAATTCGGGATGCCATCTACAGTTTCATCAGGCCGAAAGAGATCATCAATGCGCGACGGATTATCAAAGCTTGCCGCGTCCTGTACGGTAACGACAGGATCATCGGCGATCCCTGTCACATTAATCGTGACAGTCCCGGTGCCGGTTGTGGTTTCGCTCGCATCAAGGGTCTCGGCATAGGTGACGGTAACATCAAAACGCACAGTCTCATTGCTGTCCTGCCCTTGACGCACCCAGAGGTTTGCAGCCTGCGCTGCCGTCAGAGAAATTTCCCCACCCACAATGTCCAGCTGGTTCAGCGGCGCGGTGCCGCCCGTGGGAATGGGGCCGGGCGGTCCTTCAAAGAACTCCGGAAGGCGTCCTTCGGAATCCGTGCGGATATTGGTGATCAAAACGCCACCGGTCAGCACCTCTGGCGACCCCGGAGAATTGCCAGTGTTGTCGATAATGTTTCCGTCGATCACGACCTGGACTGTGGTGTCTTCATCTGTCCGCAAGGTTTCACTTGGGTCGCCCCCGTCCACGGACGGCTCGACAATAAAGCTCTCGTCGAGCGTTGTCACACGCGTACCACCGCCATCTGACTCAGTTGTGATCACATCAATGATCAGCTCAAAATCCCCGGCGAAATGCTCCGGGATACCGCGCAATTCAGCACCAAGCCATTCCTCGTTTGAAAGGCTCCAGGAATTGAAGCCTGGCGGGGAATTTACGCTGGTCAGCAAGGCCGGGCTCTTTGGACCGGTTGGATCTGACGGATCATCCGGCACGTAAACAGTGACACCCGTCGGAATTTCGCGCAGCACAACCGCCGTCACAGTTTCGCTGCCGTCCTGATCTTGGATGACCGGCTCAAACGGGATCTGGAAGATGCCGCCAGCGGCGTCGATCGCGGCTTCGTCGCCTGTTGGCAGGGCCAGGATCGTAGCAAAGTTATTGACCGGATCCACGTCCACATCAAAGCTGGCGTCCGAAACCTGCCCGTCTGTGGTGGCCGTGTTACCGTCCTGCGCCGTAAGAACAATGCGCAAGTCGTTGGCAAAGAAGTCCCCTGCCGCCGAGAACGGATCGCCGTCCGCACGATCGATATCATAGTCTTCGTAAAGCGTGGGCGTCAGTTGCAGCGCTGCTGCAAATTCAGTGACGTCATCGACAAAGGTGATCGTCAGATCACCGGAGCCTGCATCAAATTCAGCGGAGGCAATCTTGGCCAGCTCAGCGGCGCTGAGGGGCAGAATGCCGTCCGGTGTAAAGAAAGCCGCATCATCGATGCTGGTCCCGGAAAGCACATCCCGGACCCAGTCGCTGGGCACGTTTTCGACAACCAGTGTCGTCAATTGCTCGGAGCCATCGGTATCCGGCGTCGCAGCATCCAGCCCGACAAAAAGTTCAACTTGCCCGGGACCGGACCCATCACTCGTGCTTTCCAGCAACGTCAGGATTTCCGAACCAGATACGGATCCATCTTCAACGCTAGCAGAAACGACCGTATCGCTGCCCGACGCGACCTCGGCGGTGCTGCGCACAAAAACAGAGGCTGTCAGATCTGCTTCCGCCAGTGGACGCACCGTTTGCGTGATCTGGAAGTCTTCGGAAGCAAAATTGTCGCTGGTATCGTTCTCAACGTCACCTGTAGATGTTTCGTTCCAGAATAGCGTTCCGTCCAGCGTGAGAACGCCGCTGAAATGCTGCGGGGTGACCAGCTGCAGCCGCCCGATCGCTTCTGCGAATTCGTCATTGCTGACGCCGCCGGCCGGGGTAATTTCATAGCTCACGCTGTCTGCAGTCGAACCGGTTTGCACGATCGACAGATCGCGTGCGAAGGCACCACCACGCACACGCAACAGCAAGTCGCTGGTATCGGCTGGATCGAAATCATCGCTTAGCGTCGCGACGGAAATCGTCAGATCGAAACCCGTAATTGTTTCGGAACCATCGTCGTCTTCCAGTTCGACATCGTTAAGATTAATGTTCAACCGGCGCACACCACCACGATTTTCTGCCTGTGATCGATCACTGGTCTCAAGGAGAATATCATCAATAATCGCGTCCACATCCACATCCACGCCGTCGCTGGCTGTAGCTGTGTCCGTGGGCAAACCTGCGGCCATGTCCTGGGAGGTCACCGTTGCCACCAAATCTTCGCCGAGGATCGTGTCCACATCGCGGTCATCATTCGCACGCGGCGCGACCCGGAGTGACCCGTTAAATTCGGTCACGCCGTCTTGGAGGGTGACGGTCAGCGTAGTGCCTGACACCGACGCGCCCGCCACTTTTGCCGCATCCGCCTCAAACAGCGTCAGATCAACCACGCCACCAGAGCTTGGCACCCATCCCGCTGGCAGGTTCTCGATCACAATTTCGGTCAATGCTTCGGAACCATCGGTGTCGGGCGTTGCCGCATCGATCAACAACAAGAAGGACGCGTCTTCATCTACAATGAAGTTGTCCGGACCGACCGCATCAACGGTCGCGGCGCTATCATCCACAGACAGTTCAATGGTTGGCTCCGCCACAGGTGTTATGTTCAACTGGAAGGTTTCGGAGGTGCCCGCAGGCGATCCTTCATCGGTGCCCACCGTTACAGTAATGTCGATGATGCCAGAGAAATTTTCCGGCAGGCTGACGACTTCCAGTGCACGCAAGTCTGCAACATCACCCGTCCAGATATCCGAGGGGCCGGTCAACGACACACCATCATTTAACAACGTGGTGCCTGCAGGCAGATTGTCGAACGCGACAGAGATGCCTGTTATGCTTTCCGAGCCGTCGATATCGGTGACGGCAGCATCGAGGTTCAACGCAATAGGCGCACCAAAATCTTCGATCCGCGTGATATCTTCTGCCGAGATCTGAACGTCCTGCTCCGATGCGACAGAAACGGCGAATGTACCTGTTTCTATTCCATTGACCGGGTCGGGATCACTTTCACCCGCCAGCAAAGCTTCGTCCGTGGTGAAGGTGGCTGAACCCGTGATATCCGCAACGGTCGAGAAATCATCCGGCAGACGGAACACCAGACCTTCGTATTCAGCCGCCGAAAGGCCATCAAACGTGATGCTCGCACCCGTCGTTACCGCAACAAATGTCAGCCCGTTGTCGGTCGAGAACCGCGTGCCCGCAGGCAGGCCACTCACGGTGACATCAACAGACGCAACGCTTTCCGATCCGTCGGCGTCTGACGAAGTGGCATTGAGCGCATCCGATGGTTTGAAATCCAACGGCGCTTGGGACGTGGCGTCCTGATCCGTATCCCCTGGCGCGTCGTTTTCAGTCAGCGCAATTGTGCCCGGCCCAGAAAGGGCAATGTCGCCTTCCGCATCGACTGTAACACTCAGTGTTCCGGTCGCAGAACCCCCTTCGTCGGTCACCGCGGTCAGGTCCGCAGTCAGCGTGGTGTCCGGGTTTTCGGTTGAGAAATCAGCGGGCAGTTCGATGACGAGCGCTGCGTACTCGGCAGGCGTGCCTGTAAATGCCAACGTCGTTGATGCCGTGGAGAACGTTGCGCCATCATCGGTGGAGAATCGTGTACCCGCAGGCAGCGCATTGAAAACAACTGCGATAGATACGATGGATTCCGACCCGTCGATATCTGTGGCAACAGGTGTAATCTCGTCAGCTGGTTTGAAGGTGACCACCGCATCAGTTTCTACCAGCGCGATGCTGCCATCATCGACTTCAACATCGCCTTCGGCAGTGACAATGAAATCCACCGTTTCCGATACTGTGCCACTTTCCGTGCTGGCACTTACGTTGGCAACAAGTGTTTGTGCGGGGTTAGTTGTCGAATAATCCTGCGGCAGGATCAGGCGCACTTGATCCGGCGTCACAGCATCGCCTTCGGCGAAAGTGTATAGGAAATCGGCTGTTCCATCGCCATTGTCGACGATTGTACCAACCGGGTTCCCTGTATCGTCCACAGCTACGACGCCATCTGGCAAGCCCGCCAGATCGAAGGTCAGCGCGCTCAGGGTCTCACCTCCGCCGACAGTCACCGAGATGAAGTCGGTCAAAAGCACTTCGAGCGGCGCGTCGGTTTCGGTCACATTGACGAAACCATCGATTACGATATCCGGTGTCGGTTCGATGACGATGGTTTGAGACGTCGTTTCAGAACCTTCCGGCGTGGTCACGGTGATTACACTCAGCACGGTGCCGTTGTAATCCCCTGGGAAAGACAGCACGAGCGCTTCGGCCTCGGCGGCAGTACCCGTCCAAGTATCCCCCGCCAAAGTCCCGCCATTCACGCCCGTTCCTGCAGGCAAATCCACGAACCGCACAGATACCTGTGCGGCAAAACGCGGGTCAGTTGCGTCTTTTGTTTCAGAACCATCCGCATCGTCGATCTCGATCACGATACCTAGATCGACATCGACTCCAAGGTCCGGATCCCCCGGATCACCGCCATCTTCCTGCGCAGTTATGACGCTGGGCACGGTCAGGGTGATGTCTTCCTCGGCACCGATATCAACGATACGCGTCGCAGTTACAGTTCCATCCGTTCCGGTATCGTCCCCTGCATCCTGATCTTCGTCGGTCTGAATATCGAGCTGGAAAGACAACGAGAGCGCAGTGTCGCCAGTGGTTAGATCCGACCGGTTCGCTGTCGAGAAATCCGCAGGTAGGGTCAGCTCAAAGGCAGCATAGGCCGCTGCGATATCGGCCACCGATGCGGCAGTCATCACCACGACCAACGTGGCAGAACCATTGGCCGGATCATCGCTGACGCTGGCCGTCACCCCTGCGGGCAAGGTAATACCAAGGCTTGCTAAATCTGCTCCCCCCGGCAGGCCTGACACCGTGAGTGTCAGTTCCTCGATCGCCTCGGATCCGTCAATATCCGTGACCTGCGGGGCAAGCAGCGATGCAGGCACAATAACTGTCGTCGCGTCGCTTTCATCGGGCACGGTGTCGGGCAGCGTGTCATCGATCTCTGCGTCGCCTTCGGGCGTAATCCGCAACACAACAGGGCTGCTGTCACCGGTAGCATCTTCGTTCGATGTCGCAAAGAGCGTGCCGGTGATCGTGGCGCCACCTGCATCCGGGCTCTCTGTCGAAAAATCAGCCGGGAAGCTGAGCGACAGGGCCAGATATTCCGCTTCGGTCCCTGCAAAGGTAAACGTACCCCCAAGGCCCGCATCATAGGTGACGGTAGCATCTGGCACGCCGGTGATGATTACGCCTGCAGGCAGGTCGTTCAACGTCAGAGTGACACTGTCCAGAATTTCGGATTCCGCGTCAGAAACAGTCACCTGCCATGCGCTGGACGGGAGCACGCTAACAGTCGCATCGGTTTCTTGCGCGACGAGTTCATCAATGTCAAAGGTGATGTCACCACTGGGTTCGATGGTGATCACCTGCGTGGTGTCCGTGCGTCCCTCTGGCGATATCACCGTGATCGTGCTGGAGAATTCACCGGAATAATTTTCCGGCAAAGTCAGCGTCAGCGCGCTTGCTTCTTCCAGCGTACCCGTCCAGATCCCTGTATCCGGATCATAGCTACCGCCGTTGAAGGTGACGCCGTCTGGAATGTCCGTATAGGCGATCTCGACGATCGCACTATCCTCAGATCCGTCCGCATCGGTCGCAACTGCACAAATACCCAGGTCGAGCGTGACGCCCGTGCCATCGCCGTCTTCTACCCCAGTCAGTGTGGCAGGTACGTCCAGATCGATATCTAGTTCAAACCCGATATCCACGATGCGCGTTGCACTGGCTGTCCCGTCAAAGGGCGTGTCATCTGCGGCATCCACGTCTTCGTCGGTCTGTACGTCAACTTGCAGCGCGAGCGGCAACGCCACGTCGCCATTCGTCAGGTCGGACCGGTTCGCCGTCGAGAAATCCGCCGGCAAGGCAAGGTCGATCGCATCATAAGCCGCGCCGACATCACCAAGGGCTGCCGCGGTCAAAGTGACCACAAGTGTGGCTGCCCCCGTTTCAGCATCGGTCATAATGCTGGAGGTCGCGCCTGCGGGCAAAGACAACCCAAGGCTGGCTGCCGTGCTACCGGCAGGCAAACCGGTGATTGTCAGTTGAAGGCTTTCGAGGCTTTCAGAGCCATCCCCATCGGTCAAAACCGGTAACAACAGATCCGCCGGTCTTAGGGGCGTTGGCCCGTCTGACTCGTCTGGCACCGTATCTGGCAGGCTGGTGTCAATCGTAACGTCACCCTCGGGCGTGATGCGCAAACTGACCGGCGTTGATTGCCCTGCCGCGTCCTCGGTAGAGGTCGCAGCAAGCGTACCGTCGATAGTCGATCCATCTGCTGTCGGACTTTCAGTGGAAAAGTCTGCTGGGAACGACAGCGTCAGGGCCGCGTATTCTGCTTCTGTGCCGGTAAAGACGAATGTACCACCGGTGGCCGCGTCATAGGTGATGGTTCCCGTAGGCACACCCGCGGCAATTACGCCAGCCGGCAAGTCGTTGAGTGTCAGCGTGATCTCTTCCACCGTCTCAAGCGGCAGGTTTGGATCTAGATCGGAGATTGACACCTGCCAAGCGTCGGAAGGCGTCACGACAACAGCGGAATCTGTTTCTGCCGCAACCAGTTCCGTCACGATAAAATCAATGTCGCCGGCCGGTTCGACCGAAATCACCTGCGCCACGTCGACACGGCCCTCAGGGCTGATCGCGGAAATCACCGCATCAACGTCACCCGAGAAGTCACCTGGGAAAACAACCGTCAGCGCGTTGGCATTGGCCACCGTTCCCGTCCAAAGCCCAGTATCCGCATCAAAATCACCACCGTTGAAAAACACGCCTTCGGGCATGTCGGTAAAGCTGATTTCAACCGTCGTGCTGTCCTCGGATCCATCCGTGTCTGTGACCGCAATAGTGATCCCGAGATCAGCGGTTACGCCCAGCCCGTCCACACCGTCTCCGTCTTCAACGACGTTGACTGTTGGTGGCGCGGTGAGTGTTACGTCCAGCTCGAACAAAACGGTGATATCCAGCGTGCCAAAACCAAAGCCGCCTTCATCCGTAATCGCCGAGATGTCTGCGGTGAGCGTCGTCGCCGGGTTTTCTGTCGAATAATCTCGTGGCAGCTCGATGATCAGGTTTTGGTATTCGGCCAGAGTCCCCGTGAAGGAATAGGCACCGCTTGCCGCAGTAAAACTACCGCCGCCATCAAGCGACACGCGCGCGCCCGCAGGCAAGGCGTTAAAGACGACAGCGACTTCGGTGATGGATTCTGATCCGTCAATATCCGTCGCGCGCGGCAAGACGCTATCCGCAGGCAGGAAGGTCACAACATCGTCTGTTTCCTGCAGTGTCAGTGAACTGTTGCCGACGTCGATATCGCCTTCGAAATCCACGGTGATCGGAATGGTCCCCGTGACTGGGTCGTTTTCGACGCCCCCCTCGATCGTGACGACTGTCAGTTCAGCCTCCAGCGTCGTGGCTGGGCTCTCAGTCGAATAATCCTCCGGAAAGACCAGCGTTACCTCTTCGGGGGTAAAGGCCGCATCTTCGTCAAAGAAGATCTCAAGCGTTACCGTTCCGTCCGCTGCCAGCGTCGTCGTGCCGATCACATTGCCACTTGCATCTTCGGCGCGAATGCCGTCCGGCGCACCGGGTAAAACAAAAGCCAAAGTGGACAGTTCTTCGGTCGGGTCGGTGATCAGAACATCAATGAAGGAGGACAGCGTCACCTCAACTTCGTCATCCGTTTCCCGCGCGAAGATTGCACCACTGATTTCAATGTCGGGCGTCGGCGTAATGACAATTCCCTGGCTTATCGCTTCATCGCCCTCGGGCGTTGTCACCGTCGTCACGCTGAGGATGGTTCCGGAAAAGTCACCCGGGAAAGACAAAACAAGCGCTTCGGCTTGTGCCACGGTTCCGGTCCATGCAGCGCCAGTCAGCGTACCCCCGTTTACCGTGGTGCCGACAGGAATTTCACTGAAGGAGATCGATACGCTTGCCGCAAATCGCGGATCACTTGGGTCTTCCGTTTCAGACCCGTCTGCATCATCAATCACGATCTGCAAGTTGAGCGCCACATCGACACCAATGTCGCTGTTGGGCACCCCACCATCTTCTGCAGCAGCAATCAAGCGCGGTGCCGTCAGGTCTATATCTTCTTCAAAACCGATGTCGACCACGCGGGTCGTAGTGACCGTACCATCGTTTTCAGTATCAATATCCGGGTCACTGTCTTCATCGGTTTGGATCGACAGTTCGAATGAAAGCGGCAAAGCCGTACCGCTGGTCAGGTCAGTACGATTTTGTGTCGAAAAATCGGCAGGTATGGTCAACTCCAGCGACGCGTATGCGGCCTCAATATCCGCAACACTGTCAGCGGTCATCTCAATCACAAGACGTGCTGCGCCAGTATCGGGGTCCGTCTCGATAGATCCGGTCGCGCCCGTGGGAATCGATATGCCAAGACTGCCCAGAGTTGCCCCCGCAGGAAGACCTTCGACCGTGAGCACCAACGTTTCCAGGCTTTCAGAGCCGTCCCGATCCGTCACTCGGGGCAGTAAAAGATCCACCGGACGAATGTCGATCGGTGCATCCGTTTCGTCAGGGACCGTGTCGGGCAGGGTATCATCAATTTCCGCGTCACCCTCGGCAGCGACTGTTATCGGAAAGTCCAAGGTGCTGGAGCCTAGGAAGTTTGTCTCCGCCGTGATCGTAGCCGTTATCGGGCCAGGAAGCGTATCCGTTCGGCTTTCGGTCGAGAAATCAGTTGGAAGCGTGAGTTCCAGATTTTCAAAATCGCTCAAACTGCCGGAGAAGGTCAAAACACCAGTGGGACCGACAATTGAAATGCGCCCATCACTAGCCGCCGTTCCAACTGGCAAGCCTTCAAGTCTCACGACGACATTGGTAATTTCTTCGCCACTGCTTGGATCCTCGACAGCAAGCGACACGAAATCGCCAAATCGCAACACCAAGGGGCCATCGGTTTCCTCGAAAACCGTATCCTCAATCAAAATCTGGGTTTCGCCAGGGGCAGACCCACCTTCATCGCCGAGCGAGTCTCGGTCAAAATCGTCCGGGAATGTGTATTCCGTGAACGGCAGTAGCGGACTGATGTTCAGACCGATCAAGGGATCGTCAACTTGAACCGGATCCTCGGATCCAGCACTTGGCTGAGCGCTTCCAGGTTCCAATACGTCGTTGATTTTAAGCGTCGGCACATCGCCGAGAACGCTCCAATCGATTTCGGACAAGGTAACTGCGCCAAGCTTTGAGACAGATACGGTCTGCCCATCGACGTTCAGAATCAGTTCAGCCTTGTTTGCCCCGAGCAACAGCACAATCGAGCCATCCGGCTGCACAAGAAAGACGTCGCTTCCAAGGATAAAAGGGCGAAGGACACTCGCTTCACCCGGAACATCAGCAAAGTTTTTATCTTTGGTATCAATGACCTGAGAGAATGCTTCCAGATCCGCTTCACGCAGAGCGAAGATTTCATCTTTGGTCGTGGCCTGCCCGAACTTGCGTTCTGCGGATACTGTTTTTTCAGTCATTTCTTAAGTCCCCAAACCGCCGAGAAAAATCGTTACAATCCTATTAAAAACCGACTTTATCCGAGAAATTAGTTCAGGACAAAGAGTTGATACAAATTTAGTTAAAAAGGGCGATTTTCTGTCACACGGCGTCAGACAGTTCCGAGCGCCAAATCATGAAAGCATTCAGGCGTTTTTCTTTAGATGCCAAAACGA
>JBGCDG010000070.1:0-8476 GCA_045105195.1 Roseobacter sp.
CGATTTTTGCGTTCATGCGCGAGGCTGACACTTTGGTGATAAAATTTGCCGGTATCGTTTTCTTAGGTGCATATGACAAGGTTAATGCCTACACGGGAAGCATTATTTTGGGTGCACTGCGCGCGGCCGAAGGCAATCTCCGCACCCGGAAGAATGAGATGCTTTGAAAAAACACTGTGTTCGACTCTGGCACGACTGGGCCGAAGCGAAAAAGTATCAGAACAATAGTGTTAATTAGAGTTTGAGTGACTGCCGATTTTTCGTCATGCTAGACCTATGAAACCGCCTCTGATCGATAATCTGCAATACGCCAACTTTTCGCCAGAGATTTTTGCGCAGATGCGTGCGGGTGATGTGGATGCGGTGCACGTCACTATTGCTTACCACGAGAGTTTCCGCGAGATGGTCTTGAACCTCGAGCGCTGGAATCGCTGGTTCGAAGATCATCCGGACATAATTTTCAAAGGTACCACGGCGGCAGACGTGTGTCTGGCTCAGGAAACTGGACGCACGGCGATCTTTTTCGGCTTTCAGAACCCCAGTCCCATCGAAGACGACATCGGATTGGTCGAGATTTGCCACCAGTTGGGTATCCGCTTCATGCAATTGACGTATAACAACCAGTCCTTGTTGGCGACCGGCTGTTACGAGGCAGATGACACGGGGCTGACCCGCATGGGGCGCCAGGTGGTGGCGGAAATGAACCGTGTGGGCATGGTGATCGATATGTCTCATTCGGGCGAACGTTCGACGTTGGAAGCCATTGCGCATTCCAGCCGCCCCATTGCGATCACGCATGCAAATCCCGCCTGGTGGCACAAGGCATTGCGCAACAAATCCGACACGGTTCTGAAAGAACTAACGGCGGCGGCGGGGATGCTCGGATTTTCCGTCTATCCACATCACCTCAAGGACGGTCCAAATTGCGCGCTCGCAGATTTCTGCGCGATGATCGAAGAGGCCGCACGTCGTTATGGTGCGGATCAATTGGGTATTGGCACGGACCTTTGCCAGGACCAACCCGACAGCGTCGTCGAATGGATGCGCGTCGGGCGCTGGTCCAAAGAAATCGACTATGGCGAAGGGTCAGCCAGCAAAGCCGGTTTTCCACCGATGCCAAGCTGGTTTCAGGACAACCGTGACTTTTCCAAACTGCGGGATGGGTTGCTTGAAACGTCCCTGAACGAAGCCGAAGTCGACGGGATTATGGGCGGAAACTGGCTGCGCTTTTACGAAGACAGCTTTGGTCCGCAATGAAAGATGTCGTTGATCCTCTCCAAGCACCGCTGCGTCCGCCCGACACCGTGATGCGTCTTGCGCGCATGGGGTCGATGTTCCCGACGCGCCTGTCATTTTTGCGCACCTTGATGCGTCGTTTGGCGCAAGATCAGGTGCAGGTCGCGTGTCCTGTCTGGCAGATCGATGATCAAGGGTACGGGCATGCTGTCTATCAATTGCAGCTTGGGGGGTACGATTATGCGCTGGTCGCTGTATCAAGTCCTTTACCAGAAGATCAACGGACGGATCGGGTGATCGCGACCGCCTGGGACACCGCCTACGTACTCTATGATGGGGTACCGGATGCCACAGAAATCGCGCGTATTTGCCAGACCGCGCCTAAACAGGAGGCGGCGCGCTTCACCGAGCGGGATCTCGTGCTCAGCCGTGCGAATAAATCCGTGCGGCTCTTTGAGCATGTGGTGTCCGCCTTGCGGGCGGGGCAGCAACCTGATGCGACGCTGATACAGCAGACCGGGTATCTGATGCGGACCACTGCGGTCTATGGCAATGGCAAGTTTGGGATCGCGGATCGCGCGCGGATCTCGGATCGTCCTGGGCTGGATGGGTCCTTTATGGTGGAAATGCTCACCGTCTGGCTCATCCGTGGTTTTACGCACGACCTGGTCGAATTTATGGGTGGCGCGCCGCTTGACAGGACGCTCAAAAGGCATCTGGGGATTGGCAATTCGACGGGTCTGGGGATGGCACCTTTTCTGGTCAATCACCCGGTTTTGCTGAACAACTGGATGCTGGCGCGCGAAACAGCGCTGGCGCGGGTGCGCGCCATTGAGCAGGTGACTGAAACCGAGGCGCAGCAACTCAGTGCGCTTGCCAGCCGGGCGCAGCAGCATCTGGACGAATGGCACGTCCCGGACCCGGCCCATCAGGCAAGGATTGAACAGTTGCGTGTGGATTGGCGCGCCATGGCGGGGGCATTCGAGACCCCAAGATTGCTGAGGCCGGAGAGTCTTGAGAAGCTGTTCGTTCGCGCTGAATCAGATAGTGTGGACCTGCAAGAATTGACGATTGCGTTGATGCTCGAACCCTTTGGTGCGCGGGTCGACGGGTTGGCGGATTGTATGTCTGACCCATTCGGTGCGCGGGTCTTTCCTTTCACCGATACCGCTGCCGTACGGACCGCGATAGAGACCCACGCCGCCTGGGCCTTGCAGCCGGATTATGCAGAAAGGTCCGCTTGCGCACAGTTCTGGTACGTCAGTGCGGCAAAACAGGAACCGCGGCTGGGTCAGCGCTTCACCGAAGCGGGTGCGGATCTGGAAAGCCCACTGGACATAGGGCGGCGGATCAAAGCGCTGTATGATGATCTTCCATCCGTACCGGCGTCTATCCCGGTATTTTTGCAAGGATCACCGGAACACGGCTTGGCGGTGACGCGCGTGGCTGGGCTTGCGCCCTATCCCTATGGCGAAATCAGGGACAATCTGATCGCTGAAACCTGCCTGCCGGTCGATATGCTGCGCTGCAAGTTATCGTTCTTTGGGGCCTCCAAATTTGATCCTAAATCCGACCGCTGGACGCGGATCACGCTGTGTCAGGGTGCACCTCTGCGGGACGAACTTGCGACGCGTGCAGACAGTTGGTGGCTTCCGGTTTTCGAAGGATGAGCTGGTCCACGGCCGAAGTGATGGCCTTGGCCCAAAAAGCGGCGCGTGGTGGCGGGGCACCGGCGGGGCAGGCCGCGCGCTTTGGGTCGGTGGCCGCATTGCATCTTGGTAAGGCGCGGTCTACGGATGACCTTGCCCGAGCGCTTGACGCGTTGCCAGAGGGGCCAATCCTGACCTACCCGCTGGCATTGGACGCAGCACTTGGGCAATGCACGGCAGGCACGGGGGCTGTTCATTTGTCCAAGCCCGTGGATACTTTGATGCACAGCTATGCAGATGCGTTGCCATTTTGGGCAGACCTCACATCGGCGGGCAAGTTGACGCTGGACGTCACCGCACCCAAAACGCCCGCTTCCTTGAATCGGATCACCGGTTGTGACGATTTGATAGAGCGCATGACGCAATTGGCAGAACGGACATATGTACCCGAAAGCGACAGTTCCCGCACATCAGGTGCCGGCGCGGGGGTGTTGGACAACGACTAACCTTTTGGAGCCTGCGCGAAGGGCGGATCCGGGTATATCACTTGAGCGAGGTAGAGCCCTTGGGGCGGGCAGACGGGACCGCAGGCTGCACGATCGCGGGCTGCCAATGCATCAGCTACCTGATCCGGATGCCATGATCCCGCGCCCACGCGCTCCAGTGTCCCCACAAAACTGCGAACCTGATTGTGCAGAAAGGAGCGCGCGCGCACGTCGAAATGTACTTCACATCCCTGCGCGGTATCGACGGCAGTAACCTCTAACCGATCCAGCGTTTTAACTGGGCTTTCCGCCTGACAGATGGTCGACCGGAAGGTCGTGAAATCATGGCGGCCGATCAAATGTGTGGCGCCAGATTGCATTGCGTCAACATCCAGCGATTGCTTGACCTGCCAGACCAAACCCGCCTGATGGGTCGCAGGTGCGCGGCGACACAAGATGCGAAAATGATAGTGCCGCGCATGGGCCGAAAACCGTGCGTGCCAATCGGGTGCGACGGCGCTGCATTCGGTAATGGCGATGGGCGCGGGCTTGAGGTGATAGTTCAGCGCTTCGGAAAGGCGAAAGGGATCCCATACACGGTCTAGATCGCAATGCGCGACCTGACCAGTTGCATGTACGCCAGCATCTGTCCGGCCCGCAGCGGCAATCGTATGGGGGCCGGTCGCGATTTTTGAAAGAGCGTTCTCTATGGCACCTTGAACCGATGGAAGATTCGTCTGCCGTTGCCAGCCGACAAATGGGGCGCCGTGGTATTCGATTTTCAGAGCATATCGTGGCATGGCGCAGGCCCTAGCCAACTGCGCACGCGGCGTCAAATGACTTGTCTGCTCTGGTGTGTCGTGGCGCGGGGGATTATGTAGGCTTTAACGGACGGTCAGAGGCGCGCGAATTTTGGTCATTTCTAAACTTGCCGACACGGTGCTTCGCCAGATCGAAACGGTTCAGGACACGGTGAACGAAACCCTGTTCGAACCCGTGATCCGGATCGGCGTCACAGGGCTTGCGCGATCCGGCAAGACCGTTTTCATCACGTCGCTTGTGGCAAACCTGTTGGACCGGGGACGCATGCCACATTTGGTGGCCGCATCCGAAAACCGCATCGAGGCTGCGTTTCTGCAACCCCAGCCCGACGACACCGTGCCGCGTTTTGATTTTGAAGGACATTTAGGCGATCTGACATCTCAGACGCCGGTTTGGCCGGAAAGCACGCGGTCCGTGTCCGAGTTGCGCCTGTCTCTGCGCGTAAGCCGGGCCGGTCTGATTGGTGGATTTCAGGGCCCCCGCACCGTCCATCTGGATATCATTGATTATCCGGGAGAGTGGCTGTTGGATTTGGCGCTATTGGACACAACCTACGAAGCCTGGTCAAAAGAAGCCCTGGAGCGTGCGGGCGGCCGTGACGAAGCGCATACATTCATGGTACTTGCTGATGCGGTGCCAACGGACGCACCGCTTGAGGAGCCACAGGCCAAGGCCTTGGCGACTGCGTTCACCGCGTATCTGCAGGCCGCACGGGCGGCGGGGTATTATGACTGCACGCCGGGACGTTTCCTGCTGCCGGGAGATCTGGAGGGCTCTCCGGTTCTGACCTTCGCGCCGTTGCCGGACGCGGGGCAGGGTGCGCGCGGCAGCCTCAGGCGTGAGATGGCGCGGCGTTTTGAGGCCTATAAGCGCGCCGTGGTGCGTCCCTTTTTCCGGGACCATTTCGCCCGGATCGATCGTCAGGTTGTACTGGTCGATGTTCTGGGCGCTATTCACAAAGGGCCGCGGGCGGTGGAAGACATGCGCGGTGCGATGGCGCGCATCCTCTCGGCCTTTCGTCCGGGTCGTAACGCATTTCTGACCCAATTGTTCGCAGGCCGTCGCGTGGAAAAAATCCTCTTTGCTGCGACCAAGGCGGATCACCTCCACCACAAGCAACACGACAAGCTGACGGCGATCATGGAGGCCTTGCTGCGGGAGGCGCGCGACCGGGCGCGTTTTGCCGGGGCCGCGACGCAAGCACTTTCTATCGCATCCCTGCGCGCCACCACCGAAGAAACCGTGACCCACGAGGGACAACCCGTCGATGTTGTACGCGGTCGCTTGCTGGAAAGTGGCAAACACGCGGCTTTTTATCCCGGTGATTTGCCGTCAGATCCGTCGAAACTACTCAATCCCGCTCGTGAAGGCGCCGAAAGCTGGCTTGATGCAGACTATCGTGTGATGAATTTCGCACCATCTGTGCTCAGTTTGCGCCCCGGAGACGGTCCGCCTCATATCCGTCTTGATAAGGCCGCCCAATTCCTTTTAGGGGATAGGCTATGATTGACCATACGATTACTCCGGCGCGCTCTTTGGATGCAGGTGCGGTTGGAAACATTCTGTCTGTCTCGAACGACCTATTGCCTTGGTTGCCGCGTGTTCATAACGCAGCCGAGGAAATTGGCTTTGCCGGTGACATGATCGATGCTGGCTGGGTGCGTGTCGCCAAAGCTGATGGCAAGGTCGTAGCGTTCATCGCGCGGCATGAAAACGAGATCTATGCGCTGTATGTCTTGCCTGAGTATCAAGACAAAGGTGTCGGTACGGCACTGATCGAAGATGCGAAATCCGAATGCGACGCGCTTTACCTCTGGAGTTACGTTGCCAATGGTTTGGCGACGCGGTTTTACGGGTTGCGTGGCTTTGAAGAGATCGACCGCACTGACGGCAGCAGTAACGAAGCCAGCCTGCCTGACATCCGCTTTGAGTGGAAAAAAGGCGCGGCGTGATGGCCAAGGGTCCCGTTCTCATCGCTTTGGAGGCGGACGAAACGCCCACCCAGGTCGCAGATGCGCCACCGGTTCCCGAACCAGCCGATCCAATGCCTCAAGGGCAGGCGATGCAGATGGCCGCTCATGTGGCGCAAAAGCGACCGTCGCGCTTGGTGCGGTGGCTTTTTGGACTGGGCGGTGCATTGATTGGGGCTGTTGCATCAGTTGCAGCGTGGGATTTTGTCACTGCTTTGATTGCGCGGTTCCCCTTGCTTGGTTGGGGGTTCACAGGCCTGCTCGTCGCATTTTTGGGTGTTTTGGCACTGATCTCGCTGCGGGAACTGGCCGCTTTAGGGCGGTTGTCACGTGTGGATGCGTTGCGCCGTGCCGCTGATACGGCGCTGGCAGAAAATGATCTGGCGGCGGCGCGTGGTGTGTCGGATCGGCTTGTGGCGCTTTACGCCGGTCGGGAAGAAACGCGCTGGGGTCGGAATCGTCTGGCGCAATTGCGCGCGGATCAACTGGACGCACAGGGCCTTATGGCGCTGACGGAAGCCGAAGTGCTGACCCCGCTTGATCGACTGGCCTCGCTGGAAGTCGAAGCCGCGGCGCGTCAAGTGGCCACTGTGACCGCGCTTGTCCCACTGGCGCTCGCGGATGTCGCCGCGGCGCTGACGTCAAACATCCGCATGATACGGCGCGTCGCCGAGGTCTATGGCGGGCGGTCTGGGACCTTGGGCGGCCTGCGTCTGACGCGGGCTATCTTCAGCCACATGGTGGCAACTGGTGCCGTGGCGGTGGGCGACGACATGCTCGAGCCGGTTCTGGGAGGCTCCATCCTTGGTAAACTCTCCCGCCGCTTTGGCGAAGGTCTGGTGAACGGTGCCCTGACCGCACGTGTTGGCGTCGCTGCAATGGAAGTTTGCCGCCCGCTGCCCTTTGCGCCCGCGCAGCGCCCGAAGGTGCGCGATATCATCAAGCGCAGCCTTGGTGGCATGTTTGCCAGTACCAAACCCTGAAATGCCCCGCGCACCGGGTCTTGTCGTGCCTTGGTCTGAGGCTTATAAGGCCGCATATGACAGGCTTTGCAGCAATCATTATTCGAATTATATCCCCGGCGCTCTGATCAGATGAGACGCCGGGACAAGGTGTTTGAGCGTATCGCACCGACCTTAACCCCCTTCCGCTGACCTCCTATAAGGACGCCTGAAATGTGCGCCGACATCACCGAAACCACGACCCCCGACTATAAAAACACGCTGAACCTGCCAAAGACCGACTTTCCCATGCGTGCCGGTCTGCCCAAACGCGAGCCCGAATGGCTAGCGCGGTGGGCGCAGATTGGTGTCTATGACCGCTTGCGCGAAAAGACGGGTCGTACGCCTTATGCGCTGCACGATGGTCCGCCCTATGCGAACGGGCATTTGCACATCGGGCACGCGCTGAACAAGACGATCAAGGACATGATTGTGCGGTCTCACCAGATGATGGGGCATGATGCGCGCTACATCCCGGGATGGGATTGTCACGGCTTGCCCATCGAATGGAAGATCGAAGAGGATTACCGCAAGAAGGGTAAGAACAAGGACGAGGTGCCGACCAACGATTTTCGCGCCGATTGCCGCAAGTTTGCGGCCGGTTGGGTCGATATCCAGCGCGAAGAGTTCAAGCGTCTTGGGATCACCGGCAATTGGGGAAAACCCTATCTGACGATGGATTTCCACGCCGAACGCGTGATTGCCGAGGAATTCATGAAGTTCGTGATGAATGGCACGCTCTATCAAGGCTCCAAACCCGTGATGTGGTCCCCCATTGAACAAACGGCGCTGGCTGAAGCGGAAGTGGAGTACCACGATAAGGAAAGCTTCACAATCTGGGTGAAGTTCCGGGTTGTTGGCACGGGCGATGCCACGCTGGACAGTGCGCAGGTGGTGATCTGGACGACGACGCCCTGGACCATGCCGTCCAACAAGGCGGTCGCTTACGGTAAGGACATCTCTTATGGGCTCTATGAGGTGACCGGGCGGCCCGAAGAATCCTGGGTTACCATCGGCGATCGCTATCTGCTGGCAGACACACGGGCAGCGGATGTGATGAGCAAAGCCCGCCTTGATGAAACCATGTACCGCAGGCTGTGCGATGTTTCGCTCGAGGATCTGGAAAAGATCAGCCTGGCACACCCGTTGGCGGGGAGCGAAGGATCGCAGGGCGAGTGGGATGACATCCGTGACTTCCGCGCGGGCGATTTCGTCACCGATACCGAAGGCACCGGATTTGTGCACTGCGCGCCAAGCCACGGGATGGAGGAATACGAGCTCTACCGTGAACTTGGCATGCTGCAACAGGTGAT
>JBGCDG010000071.1:0-34394 GCA_045105195.1 Roseobacter sp.
ATCGACCTTATCGGTTCTGATGGGTTTGCAGCCCGCCTGGCTGGTTTCTTGGAGCAGGAACTTGGCTTTGATCACTTTCATATCTTTCTCTATCGTAAAAACCTCGCGCCTGCTGTGCTCGCGAATTGCCCAGATCCGGTCGGCTATGACCGGGGTTTGCAAAACTATCTGAATTACACATATGTCGTAAATCCAGCCTACCGGGCCTATCGCAAGGGCAGACGTGCTGGAGTCTACTTGATCTCGGATTTTTTGAAAAACGATAACCCGCCAGTGATCGATCATGAACGCGTCGATGTGCACATCGAAGACAACGAAGCCATTGGATACAGGACACCCGGATGGCCAAAAAACATGGCTGAGGTCATTGTTCTGATAAACCTGCCCAACGGCACAGCTTTGGATTTCAGCTTTCTCACACCATTGGGAAGCCGTCGCACAGAAGCGTGCCGTAGATCGTTGGAAAGGCTGTTTCCCTATTTGAACACCGTTCTGTTAAAGCAATTCGCACTGAACCCGGCCAGTTTCGATGCTGAAGACGTCGCTTCCCCGCAGGAGGCCCGGTTCAATGACTTCGGTGTGGAGGTGCTGACCTCGCGTGAGCTAGAAATCACGCGGTTGATCCTGGTGGGACATAGCAGCAATTCAATCTCTATGAACCTCGAGATATCTCTGCCAACGGTCAAAACGCACCGTCGAAACATCTATAACAAGCTACAGATTTCATCCCAGGCAGAACTTTTCAGTCTGTTTCTACTTCACCTGAAATAAAACTGATCCGCTGGAGTATCGTTAGCCGTTTAAGGGCCAAGCATAGTGGGAATAGATGCTCGAGTTTGTTTCTACGCGATGAAAATGCTGTGAAATATACGTGCGGGGGAAGCATGCAGTTGTATGTGTTCATATCGGTACCGATCCGAACTAAAGCGTGCTCTACCATTAGTGTTTCGCTTAGGCCCAGTATTGAAGTGACCGCACGCCCGTATCAAGGAAGAATGCATGTGAACGCGGCAGCAGCCGTACTGCCGCGTTTTTAAGCGTCAGACCCCGACGGCCGCAAAGGCCGCACGCACGACAATGCTTAGCAGTCCAACGCGGAATTCCTCGATCCTCTGTTTGGCCAACCCTTTGGCTTTCAAGGCGTCCAGCTGCGCGAGTGATTGCAAACTACGCACCAGCAGCCGGAACTCCGCCTTGTCAATTTGCCCCTGCGCGAGGGCTTCGGTCCACCGGGGCAATTTTTCCCGCGAAAGCTCGAGAAATTCCTCAGCGTCCTCTTTTGCTTCATCACCCCAGTTGCTGAAAAGGTTTGATGCTAGCACACCGGCATCTTTGCCGACCGTGCCGACAAAATCGTCCCAATTTTCACTTAGTTTCGACATCTCGCATCCCCCTACTCTGACGTTATCGTGCGCCCGGTTTCCAACTCTATGATCCGATCGAATTGTAATGCGATCACAGGCCCAAGTTCCTCGACTGTAAAGGCGCTCATGCGACCCCTCGACTTCCATTCGTTAATTAAACCTGCGACGGATCCGCCGTCAGGATCGCGCACGATGGCCCATTGCTGCGCAGCTTCATCCGATGTTTTTTGACCGCGACCGCGCGCGAATTCATAGGCCACTGAAATTTCAACCAGCAGCGCATCTGCGGTAGATTTATGGGCCGAATAGGGCTCTGTCCCTTTTCCGATCAAGGCCAGACTCTTTGCCTTGATGGACGTCGCCTGCCGGAATGCCTCCGCTGAATATGGGTTGGCTATCGGGTCGCAGGCGAGCAGCCCGAAACACGTTAGCAAAAGCAGCAAAAGCCGCGGGCCTTTGGCCAAATAACAGGTCATAACTTGAACCCCTTCTTGTTGTGCTTCTTTTCATTTTGTTCTATGTCTGTGAAGGTGCCGTTGATGGAACTGTCTTGCGCCTTCATGTGCGCGCACATGCCCGCATGTATGCCGACCTGCTGGCCAGTAGGTGCAACCACGCAGGGATCAGAGAACGATAAAATCTTTTTTGGTGTACCCGCGACTGCGTGCGCAGACCTCGTACCCTTCGCGGTCTCCGTCATCGTTGGTGTTGCCCTCAACGGTCGCAAAAGCCGCTGAATTCGCGCCACTTACAAAACCAACATGCGTCCAGTCGGTCAGCGTGCGCCGCACGAGAAACATTGAACCAGCCGGAACATTTTCAGGTGTGGCCTTTTTCTCGGGCAAGTAAACGCCAGCATTTTTGGCCTGTGCGGCAAGCGTGTCACAAGAGAATGAGCCCTTAATGGGCACTGGGCCAGCACCAGCATCTGACGCTTGATGCATGCAAAAAGTGGTGAATCCGGCGCACCAGGCCCAAGGTTTTCCCTCATTGCCTTGCATGTACATGCGCACCCACGGACCCTTGTTGGCCCCTCCAACTTCGCGTGGGTGGGCCTTAAGATGTGCTTTGGCGACGGACATGACTGCCGCGCTAAAACCCGTTCCGGCCTTCGGTTTGTGAGCCAGCACATCGCGCATCGGTTTTACCAGCGCCGTATGAGTAGCGAGATCCATAACGCCTGTTGTGGAAAGATTCTTTGCCTTCTGGAATCCCTCAAGCGCCTGTGCGGTTACACCACCAAAATCGCCATCTACCGCAATTTGATGACCATGCAGGGAAAGCCATTCCTGAATGCGTTTGGCTGTTGAACCGCGTTTACCTTTGCGGGTTTCACCTGGAAATTTGATCTCGTCTTTAATCCAGCTGCTCAGATCATCTTCGCTCTGATCAATGAGGTACATGTGTTATGTCCTTTTCAAAATAGTCAGTAACAATAGAACTAGGTTAACAAAAACATGACACGCAGAACAGGAATTGTTGGACTTGCTTTACTCGCATTGATGGTGATCGCGGGTCTTTGGATGCGCACATCGCAGTCTTCCGCGGTGCCGAACCTGCAGCAGACCGTGGCGCAAGCCATCGAAGACACTCTGCAACAAGAGGTCGTTGTGACCTTTGATTTCGAACAGAATGTCGATGCCTGGGGATTTGTCTGTGGTACCGTGGCAAAGCCGGATGGTACGGCGATTGCCACGGGTGGTAGCGCATTGGAGAGCTCTGATTTTTGCGCGTTGCTGGATTTTTCTGGCACGCCCAACGTTCGTGAGCTGGACATTGGGTCGACCGATATGCCCGCGGTGGATTGGATGGAAACGCATGATTTGCCAAAAGCACTTTTTAATGAGGACTAAACCACAGGACACAGGTCGAACTGCACAAGAACGTCAAAATCACTGAAGCCCTCCAGAATGGTATTCCAGCGTGCTACCCGAAGCGCATGATATGGCAGGCCGTTTCATATGGTTGAAAATCAGTGGTGCTGGCGCCAGATTGATAGATGTACCCAGAACCTTTGTCTAAAGTAGCGGCCGTAAAGGAAAATCGATGTGAAAAAGCTCAAGAAGAACGCGGCACAGCTGGTCGCAGAGGCGCGCGCAAAGATCGACGAGGTCGAGACGCAGGATGCGGTTGCCATGATTGATGACCCGGATGTGGTCATCGTTGATATTCGTGATCCGCGCGAACGGGCGCGGGGTCACATACCTGGCAGTTTTCACGCACCACGTGGCATGGTTGAATTCTGGGTCGACCCGGAAAGCCCTTACTTCAAACCCGTGTTCGGCGAGAACAAGAAATTCCTTTTTCATTGTGCGTCAGGTTGGCGCTCTGCGCTAACAGTTGCGCAGTTGCAGGACATGGGGTTTGAAGCGTCACACCTGCGAGAGGGTTTTTCGACGTGGGCTGCACAGGGCGGGCCGGTCACAGTTCCCGAAGCTCATCCGAGAAAGCAAGATTGACCGGATCCACGCCTTTGATGCACAGTCAGAGTTGAGACTATTTTGGGAGGATCTTGCATGTCACTGCCAGAAATTGCGATGCACCAGCATCCGGAGGTAACGGCCTACTTCGATCCACAATCCAACACGATTTCATACCTCGTGAAGGACCCCGAGAGCACTGCTTGTGCGGTAATCGACGCGGTGATGCAGTTTGACTATGCGGCAGGGCGTCTCAGCTATGATAGTGCGGATGAGATCATCGCCACGATACGCGACCAAAAGCTCGATCTTGAATGGATCATTGAAACGCATGTGCATGCGGACCATCTTTCTGGTGCGCCATACATCCAGCAGCAACTCGGCGGAAAAATCGGTATTGGTGAACATATCACCACCGTGCAGGAAACTTTTGGCAAAGTTTTCAATGAAGGTACGGAATTTGAGCGGGACGGCTCACAGTTTGATATGCTGTTTAAAGATAGCGATTGCTACAAGATTGGAAATCTTGCGTGCTTCGCCATTCATACGCCGGGTCATACACCCGCTTGTATGGTGCATGTGATTGGCGATGCTGGGTTCGCCGGTGACACGCTTTTCATGCCGGATGGAGGATCTGCACGGGCCGACTTTCCTGGCGGGGATGCAGGGCAGCTTTACGACTCTATTCAACGGGTTTTGAGTCTGCCGCAAGACTTAAGGCTCTTTGTTTGCCATGACTATGGACCAGGTGGGCGTGCCATTGCCTGGGAAACGACTGTTGGTGAGGAAAAAGCCAAGAATATTCATGTCGGGCAAGGCGCTAGCCGCGATGACTTCATTGACATGCGCGAAACGCGAGACAAGCAACTTGCGATGCCGTCGCTCATTATCCCTTCCCTTCAGGTGAATATGCGCGCCGGTGAGGTTCCGCGGGATGATGATGGGAATATGACGTTGAAAATCCCTGTGAATAAACTCTAGATATCTTTGATCGACTTTCCAGAACGGGCTAAAAAAATATCTGCGTTTGCTGGATTTAAGGTCAATCCTCGTTTTCGTCCATGGAGTCTCGAGGAACAAATACAAGAAGATGACGCGCGCAGGCTCAAAGGTCGGGTTTTAGTTGTCAAACAGCCACCCGCCATCGAGAAAAGCCGTGGCGCTGCATGATTCCAACAATAGCCTAAATGAAACCCCAGAATTTGTTGATAACAGTGGGGCAACTGGCCAAAACGCCGAAGTGCGCAAAATCAGGTATTGCGATCAAAGCGACTGTCGGAAGATCATGATAGACGCGCGGCTCACTTTTTCGGCATTCCCATCTATGCACATTTGTGGTCATGTTCCCAACGTAAAAACAGGGAGCGGGCCATGGAACTCAACGATGAAATCGTGATCAATGCACCACGCGATGTGGTCTATGCAGCGCTGAACGATCCGGAGGTGCTTAAAGACTGTATCCCGGGATGTCAGGAGCTGACAAAGAATTCTGATACAGACCTCGAAGCCTTGGTGGTGCTCAAGATTGGCCCGGTCAAGGCGAAGTTCAAAGGTAAGGTGACACTTAATCCAGACAACCCGCCTGAGCATTTTTCACTTAAAGGCGAAGGTAATGGTGGAGCAGCTGGTTTTGCCAAAGGAGGCGCTGATGTAATCCTCGAAGAGCATGCTGATGGTACGCTGTTGCGATATGATGCGACGGCAGACATCGGCGGTAAATTGGCGCAGCTTGGCAGCCGACTAATTCAAGGAACAGCCAAAAAGCTCTCAGCAAAGTTCTTCGAAAATTTTGCTGCGCGTGTTGGGTCGGATAGCGCGGAGTGATTTGTGTTGCCAGGAGCTGAACTATTGCGATTTTAAGATCAAACAATGTTCTGATACGATCAAAATACCGCGACTGAAGCTGTCCCATTCGGGTCTTGGCTAGCTTCCAGTGCTCCCTAAAACCCGCGGCACTTGATTGTGATCCTGAAAGCTGTTGTAGTTTTTGAGCCATGTCTTCAATTCATAGGCCGACAACGGGCGGGAGATTACATAGCCTTGGATCGTATCGCACCCGATTTCGAACAAGGTGTCCAATTCCTCTTTTGTCTCTACCCCTTCAGCGATGACTTGCATATTGAGGCTTTTTGTAAGATCGACAATCGACCGTACGATCATGGCATTCTTATGATTTAAATCAATATCTTGTATGAATGATCGATCAATCTTTAACCGGCTTATCTCTTTTGGATCGACTTGACGCAAGCTCGCATATCCTGTGCCAAAATCATCCAATTCCACGTCAATACCGGCGTGACGCAAAGTCGACAGCTTACTCGAGAGCTTCAGCTCTTCGTCGTCGACCATGATGGTTTCGAGGAGTTCAACAGATAATCTGTTTACTGGAAAATGGAGCCGTTTTGCTGTTTCGATGAGCCACTCTGAAAAATCATCTTCTCGCAATTCCTGAGCCGAGGCATTCAGACCGAGACGACCGAAATCAAACCCGTCTGCAAACCACCACGAGGCCTGTTCGATTGCTTTCTCCATGATCTGACGTCCCAGGCGCACCATTTCGCCGGCACTTTCTGCAACGGGTAAAAATTCGCAAGGAGAAATGTATCCTTTTGTTTCGTGTTTCCACCGCACGAGACACTCCAGACCAGTTACCTTGTTTTCTGTTATGTCCACCTGCGGCTGAAAGAAGGGCTCCAACGCTTTTTCGTCGAGCGCGCAGCGTAGTTCATCTTCGAGCTTTTTTCGTAAGCTCAGCACGCGCCTCATTCCTGGATCATAAAACCGAAATGACCCGCGTCCGTTCTTCTTGACATCATAAAGAGCCAGATCGGCGTTTATCATCAGATCGCTTACGCAGTCACCATCGTTTGGAAAGACAGCGACGCCGATGGAGCCACCTGAGCGCAGCGTTATACCTTGATAGTCAACTTTTTCCTGCAGTCCGCGTAGCAATGCCCTGATTTTCGCCTTTAGATCCTGAGCATCCAGTGCGCCTGGAAGGATTGCGATAAACTCGTCACCACCTACCCTGGCAACAATATCCGTACTTTCCAAACTATCCTGCATGCGCCGGGCCATCTCCACAAGCAAGTGATCCCCGGCAGCATGACCATAGCTGTCGTTTATCGATTTGAAGCGATCCAAGTCGATGTGGGCAATGGCCAACGAGCCGTTTCGTGCGCAGATATGTTTGAGATTTTTTTGCACATGTTCGTTCAGGAAGGTGCGATTGACGAGGCCAGTCAAGCTATCCCGATACGCGAGGGTGCGCATTTTCTGCTCATGCTCCAACCGCCCAAAGAGTTGCGGGACGTACACATCGTGATGAGTCGGATGTGCCATTGTATGCGATTCAAGCATATGCGGAGGGGCCATAACGAATTCGCAATGCGCGTCCCCGGCAGCGACGCATGTGACTTCGGCAACGACGAGATCAAAGCCAAAAGAAACACTGCCCCAGCCGGATGAATAGCCGCTGGCAAGCATGCATCCCGGATGTTCCAGTATGACCCCGTGAGATGCCCAGGCTTCAGCTTCAATAGCGTTTTTGTGCCTGAATCTCATAACAAAATCATCAGCACTGGAGGGGTTTGACTCCGGTAGTATCTCAACGCGACCAAGGCCAGAATATGCGAAGTAAATCGGCCCGACGGCTAGTTTTTCTATGGGATCTTCGAGTTTCATCTTTTTGATGAACATTCTTGCGTCTGATGCGCCAAGGGAATGGCCGATATCAAAAACAAGTGCGCGGGCGGCGTTCTGGGTAAAATGATCATCACCGCATACGCTGCGCAGAGCATTGACAAGCTCAACACTCAGAGCATCACCACGCAAAAGCATGTGCCGATCATCGCCAAGATAGAACTTTCCCTCGATGTTGTCGCTATTTCGAGTTTCGAAATACTTTTTGACGCGTTCTTGCGCTTGCCCAAAGAGGGGGGCTAGATCCGGTGGAACATCAGCTGAAAGTTTATCTTTACTCATTGGTAGGCTACTCGAGAAAACGTATGGCGCACGTATGCCGGTTATTCTTAGCAAGAACGCTACCAAGAAAGCGATAACACGCTGCAATGCGCCGTGATGGAATACATAGGAAGAAAGTCAAATTGTGAGTAATCGGGCTGCTAGCCCTGCAGCGTTCTGCTGAGATATTGAATTTAAACAGTAAATTCAGATTTTTGTCGCTGGGCAGGTAAATTGAATGCGACTCGCGTGCATGCTTCTCAGATCGTGGGTGCTGATGATGCGGATTTACTAGAGTAAGCTGTCCGGTATTTTCTGCTCTGCTGCAGTGTTGGCACGGCGGAAGAGAAACGTCACCATTGTTGCGATGATCACGATGAAAAGTGAATAAAGTACGGGCACAGCGGTCAGTGCAGCGGCTTCTGCGTCTGGGAAAGTAAAGACGATAATGGCCAGTGCCAGTGGCCCATTCTGGATTCCGGTTTCTAACGCAACAGTGCGCGCATTGCGGGGATGCAATTTAAGTAGACGCGCGAAAAAATAGCCGATGGTGATTCCGATCGCACCAATGGCGATTGCTGCTACATAGGTTGCTGATGTGGTTTCCAGAAGGAACTGCCAGTTGCGTGGGATCCAGCTGACAACCAGAAAGAGGATGAAAACAACGCCGAGTACGGAGCCGAAGAATTCGACCACGGCGCCGGCATTGGCGTTGATGCGGCGCAGCACCATCCCGATCCCGACGGGTACGAGTAGTAAAACCAGTGTCGCGATGATATTTTCGCGCGGGATCTCCAGATCAAGAGCGGAGGCATAGATCAACAGCACCAGCGGAATCATGACGATTCCCGCGACAGTCGAGGTCACTGTCATCAGTACTGAAAGGGCCAGGTTACCTTTGGAAAAATAAGTAAAGATGTTCGAGGTGGTGCCTCCAGGCATGCAAGACATGATGAGAATACCCAGCGCAATGGCATCAGGTACGGCCAGAAAACTGACCAGCAGAAACCCGATAAACGGCATGAAGCCGTATTGCGAAACCAACCCAATGGCGAGCCCATAGGGGCGACGCAGGGCGAGATAAAAGTCACGCGGCGTGAGAGAGGCACCCATGCCCAGCATGATTGCAAAAATCATCAGCGCGAGGATCGCTTGTTCTAAAGGGCTGACCATTGGGTTCTACTCCGCTGCCTGAGACGCCTGGGCTTGCGCGCGCAGGTCCTTCCTGAGGATTTTGCCAACAGTCGATTTGGGTAGGCTGTCGCGAAAGAGAACCGCTTTAGGTACTTTGTATGCGGTCAGATGCTGTTTGCAGTGCATGCGAATCTCTGCCTCCGTGACATCTGGCGTCCGGCGTATGACAAAGGCTTTCACTGCTTCGCCAGACGCTGAATCCGGAACACCAATCACAGCACATTCCAGCACACCTGGGTGGCTGGCCAGACAGTCTTCGACCTCGTTGGGGTAAACGTTGAAGCCTGAGACTAAAACCATGTCCTTTTTGCGATCCACAATGGTGAAATAGCCATCCGCGTCCATCACGCCGATGTCGCCAGTGAGAAACCAGTCGTTCACCATCACTTTGGCGGTTTCTTCGGGTTTGTTCCAATAGCCTGCCATCACCTGTGGACCTTTGGCAGCAAGTTCGCCAGGTTGTCCTTCGGGCACCTGTTGTCCATCAGGATCAAGGCAGGCGACCAACGTACCGGGCAGTGGGATACCAATGGTTCCGGGACGCGTTTTTCCAAGTGGTTCAAAGGTCAGGACAGGTGCGGTTTCCGTCAACCCATAACCTTGTAGCACTTCGGTGCCGGTTATGTCTTTCCACTGCTGGGCCACGACAGCTTGCAATGCCATCCCGCCAGCCGATGCAAATTTCAGATGTTTCGGCGGTGAATCCCTGAACCACACTTCGTTGCAGAGTCCGTTCATCAGCGTGTTTACCCCGCTCATCCAGGTGATCTTATAGTTTTCAAACGCGCGTTTAAGATTGCTCAGGGGGCGCGGGTTCGGGATCAGGATGTTGCGCGCACCCAGCCAGTAAAACCCAATCAAATTCAGGTTGAAGGCAAAGATGTGATACATCGGCAAGGCTGTCAGTGCGATCTCTTGCCCCTTGGTCAAGGACGGTACCATGGACAGGGACTGTGTCATGTTGACGATCAGGTTTGCGTGCGACAGCATCGCTCCTTTGGCGATGCCCGTCGTACCGCCAGTATACTGTAAGCAGGCGATATCGTCCGGCGCAATCGCCTGATGATACGCATCCACATCGATTTTCTCCGCGTCCAGATGTGTGCGTCCGGCGCTTAGCGCGTCGGGCAGTCGGATATGCGGTAATTCTACAGGTTTCACAGTCTGATCCCAGTATTTCTGCACCAGGCCGATGATGCCGCGCGGCAAAACCGGTAGAAATTCGGCAATTCGGCTCACGATGATGTTGGGGATGGGATGGCTGCGGGTGGCGGCTGGGATCTTGTCCGCAAACATATCGAGGATCACCAGCGCATGGGGCTCCGCGTCCATGAACTGCTTGGACATTTCTTCGGTCGTATAGAGCGGGTTTACATTCACCAGTACACAGCCGGCCTTGAAGATCCCGAAAGCGGCGATGGGAAATGCCAGTCCATTTGGCATTTGCAAAGCCACACGATCGCCTTGTGCCAAGCCAGCGACTTCGCGCAGGTAGACCGCGAATTCATCTGACATTCGGTCTACCTGCGCGAAGCTAAGCGTACCGTTCATGCCATTGGGCAGACAGGCGGTGAAGGCTGGGGCTTTGCCATAGGTCGTCGAAACAGATCGGATGAGATCGGGCAAATTGCGATAAGGCGGTGCGGTGATATCAGGGTCGACATCCGCGCCGTAAAAGGCGGTCCAGGGTCGCGGGTGCGGCGTCATTATGGTCTCCGGTGTATGGCTCTGTGGCGTAGCGCCCAGAGGCACATGTGCGGCTACTCTAACACGGGAAATGCGCTTGTCTGCGGTTGGATTGAAGAAATCCAGGCCTTTGCGCAAATGGGTGGCGTTAGACTAAGACCCAGACAGTCGACGCAGCACGGTTTGAAAAGCCTCATTGAAGCGGATGGCTTCCGCATGTGTCAGACAGAGCGGCGGGCGGATCTTGAGTGTTGCGCCAAAACGGCCTGCTGCGCCGACCATCACGCCCTCGTCGCGCATGGCGTCAATCAGTTGGACCGTAAAAGCAGGATCGGGCAAGCCGGTTTCCGCGTTCACCAGGTCCAGACCGATAAACAGACCCGCACCACGCACATCAGCGACGCAGGCGTGATCCGCACCCGTTGCGCGCAACCCCGCGATCAAACCCATGCCGACGATGCGGGCATTTTCCAGCAGACTTTCTTCACGGATCACATCAAGAACAGCTTGCCCGGCAGCAGCCGCCACAGGATTGCCGCCAAACGTGTTGAAGTAACCCACATCTGCGCAAAAGGCAGCAAGATGATCTGGTTGTGCAGCCATGGCGGCCATGGGAAACCCGTTGCCCATTGGCTTACCCATTGTCACAATATCCGGTTTCAGCCCGTGACGTTCATACCCCCAGAAATGCGTCCCGGTGCGCCCGAAGCCTGGTTGTACTTCGTCTGCGATCAATAGACCGCCTGCTGCCCGCATCGCAGCGACGGCGTCATTTGATGCACCGGGTGGATCTGCGAAAATACCGTCTGACGAGAAAATCGTGTCGATGAGCAGCGCCGCAGGAGGGTACCCGCGGTTTTCCAGTGTCATGATGGCCGCGGCCACAGCCTTGGCAAACCCGCCCGCGATATCGTCGCCATACTGCGCCGGACCTGGAGGTGGGATGGCAACAACCCAATCTGGCAATTTGCTTTGCTTGAGTGCGGAGGGAGAGACGTCTGTAGTGAGCGCGGTATTGCCATGATACGCGGCTTCGGTCACCACAACGCCGCTGTGGCCCGTGGCAGCCCGCGCAACGCGGAGCGCAAGGTCATTCGCTTCGCTGCCCGAACACGTCATGACTGCATTTGAAAGATGATCTGGCAGGTGAGATTTCAATTCATCAAGGTAGCCATCCACGACATCGACAAGATAGCGCGTGTTGGTGTTAAGCGTAGCGATCTGACGCTGCACCGCCTCGACGACCTTTGGATGCGTGTGTCCGACTGACGGCACATTATTGTAGAAATCCAGATAACGTTTACCGTCCCGCGCAATCATCGTAGCACCTTGGGCACCGACCATTTCTATGGGCTGTCGATAGAACAATACGGAGGCCGCGCCAAAGTTGGCCAACCGCCGATCCAGCGCAGCACTGCTGGCATCACCTTTTTGAAAGGCGTTCATGCCAAGGATCGGGCGCACTCCGCTCATGATACTTGCAGATAAGTTTGCGCAAGCTGGATCGTCCCGTCTGTGTAGCTCTCCATTCCAGCGTCACGGGCGGTGTCGGTCTCGCGATGGCTGGCGATCCAGGCGGTCAGGAGGATACGTCGAAAGAGGATAAAATCGGGCAGCATGGCGATGTCTTCGGCATCGAGTGTCCGGACGTTTTGATATCCTTCCAGCCAAGCGTTTTGCAGGTCTGGTACGATGGGGTCGAGTTCAAGGAAAGAGATTGCGGCAGCGAAGTCATACATGAACCAGGAATACCCGCAGTCGTCGAAATCAATGACTCCGAGGCCGTCTGAGTGCGCCAGTAGGTTCGCCAGCCGCAAGTCGGCGTGAATGAGGCCGAAACGTCCCGAACTTTTGCCATACGCATCCAGCCGCATTGTCAACCGGTTGAGCGCAGTTTGCAGAACTTCAGCGCCCGAAGGTGTCAGCCCAAGTGCATCGCGCCACAGGCCCCAGTGCGGAGCAGGGCCGAAAGCTGTTTCGAAATCCCAGGTCTTGCGAATAAAACTGGGCGGGGCTTGCCAGCTTTCGGTGTGATTGTGCAGCCGGGCAGAGATTTCACCCAGTGTTACAAAGCCGGGTATGAGACCTGCATCCGCGTCAGGCTCCTTCCCGTTCATAAAAGCGAAGGCGACAACATGGCGGGTTTCTTCCCCGTCCTGAAAAGACGTGATGTAGTCGCCAGATCGGGTCGCAATAAGCGCGGGCGTCTCCACCGCATTTACTGCGCGCAGGGCTTCTATCCAGGTCAGCTCTGACGTGATTTCTTCTCGCGTATGATAGCTCGGTCGATGAACTCTGAGTACTACCGGGCGTACACGAGACGGATCATGGGCGAGGAAAGTCGCATTTTCTGACACCGTCAACAAAGTGACTTTGGTCTTGTCGCTCAGACCCCAGACAGGGAGCACCTCGCGCAGTCCGGTGTCAAGACGTGCGATAAAATCACTTTGGTAGAGCATTTCGGCATTTTCCCTGATTTCCGCCCGTTTCAGGGCAGTTAAGGGGATTAGTTTGCTGCTGACAACAATTCACTTGCGTGATGCTGTCTTCCCGCCTTGGCTACGTGTCAAACAGCACAAGAAAGGGTCTTTATGCTGACTTCGATTGCAGGAAAGAACACAATTGTCACCGGCGGATCCAAGGGGATCGGTAAGGGAATCGCCAAGGTGTTCGCGGCGCAGGGTGCTAACGTAATGATCGCGGCACGGGGGGAAGAGGCCGCTCAGGCCGCCGCGGGGGAAATCAACGACGCGGGTGGATCCGCCGCCTACACGTTATGTGATGTTTCTGACTGGGACGACGTTCAGGCGTTGGTTGCCGCCACATCGAAAGCGTTTGGTTCGGTTGATGTTCTCTGTGCCAATGCGGGTGTGTTCCCGCAAACCAAACTGATCGAGATGAGCCCTGAAGAGTGGGACGGGGTGATGGCTACCAATCTTAAATCCAGCTTCCTTTGCGTAAAGGCCTGCATCCCTGCGTTTGAGGCAGCGGGGCAAGGGCGTGTGATCCTGACGTCATCGATTACGGGCCCCGTGACCGGTTTTCCGGGGTGGGCGCATTATGGCGCGTCAAAGGCGGGCCAGCTTGGGTTTCTGAAGACTGCAGCGATGGAACTGTCTCGTTACAACACGACTATCAACGCGGTGATGCCTGGCAATATTTATACCGAAGGCCTGCAGGATCTGGGAGAGGACTATCTCAAGACCATGGCCGCCTCGATCCCTTTGAAGCGGCTGGGGAAGATCGAGGATATCGGCAATGCAGCGCTGTTCTTTGCGTCTGACGAAGCGGCTTACATCACGGGCCAGCAGATCGTTGTGGATGGTGGGCAGATCTTGCCAGAAAGCCTGGAGGCCATCGCAGAAATTTGATCGGGTCAGGATTTCTGCAACCGGCTGTTGATCGTCAATCCGACGATCAACACGACCGCTCCGGCCAGAACGCTGAGAAAACCAACCGCAGGGACCATCGGGGTGTAGCCGCCAATCATTTTACCATAGAGCCATTCCGGGATCGTCACTGATGCACCTGACGTAAAGTAGGACAGTGGGAAATTGCCCCAGCTGAGCAGTACGGCGAAAAGAAAGCCTGAGAAGATGCCCGGTCCGAGCAAGGGCAGAGTGATGTCTCGGAAAACCTGCAGACGGCTGGCGCCAAGGTCCACGGCGGCTTCTTCGATGGAGGCGTCATAGCCAAAGGCTTGAATGGCGATAATAAGCGTCACAATAGGTGCGATCCAAACCAGATGCGCAAAGACGGTTGCGGTCCATGTCATCTGCACGCCGATAGAGCTGAACCAGATTTGCAGTGCAAGACCGAGCACCGATTGCGGAAAAAAGATCGGGACCAGCAAAAGCTGCTGGTAGATTTTTTTGCCTCTCCAGTCATAGCGCGCGTATGCCAGTGCGCCAGCCAGCGCCAACACAACCGAAACGATCGCGACAAAGAAAGCGATGGTGATCGACGTCAGCGCGGCTTCTTTGATCTGGAGCGATGCGAAAGTGTCCGTGTACCATTTCCACGATGTACGCTTGATCGGAAAGATAAAGAAGCGCGAGCGGGAAATTGAAGCGAGTGCGACGGCCAACATCGGGACATAGAAAACAACGATAACCATGATGACGTAGCTGCGCAGCAATCTGTCACCGAAGACGGTTCTGCTCTGTGTCATGACGCCCGCCCCAGCATCTTCTCAAGGTCGAGCCGTCGCATGGCCAGATAGACGGCTGCTCCCGCGAGGATAATCACAAGCACCGAGAGCGCAGAACCACGGGGCCAGTTCTGCCCGAAGGTAAAGGCGCTTTCGATATCCTGCGCGATCGTCACGACGACGCCCTTTCCCAGGAATTTGGCTTCTGAGAAAGCGCCAAGCGAGATGACAAAGCACAATAGTCCTCCGATCAAAATCCCCGGCGCGGCCAGCGGCAGTTCAATATCGCGGAACATCTGCCAACGGCTCGCGCCAAGATCGGCGGCGGCCTCCTTGACGTCGGGCGGTACATTCGCCAGCCCCATGATCATCGGAAACAGCATGAAGGGCAGGTAGATATACACAATACCAAAGATGATGGCGGGGACATTTGTAACCAACGACCCGACCTCTAACCCCGTTAGATGCTTGATCGAACCGTCAAGCACACCCGCCTTGTCGAGAAAAAGCA
The DNA here is from genome assembly GCA_045105195.1 of Roseobacter sp. Lineage (GTDB taxonomy): Bacteria > Pseudomonadota > Alphaproteobacteria > Rhodobacterales > Rhodobacteraceae > Roseobacter. The sequence continues at coordinate 15,289 of JBGCDG010000071.1, forward strand.
CCCAGCCCTGAAGGCGGATGTTCTCGGCGACAAATAGCGGTGCGACGATCAGGATGGTCAAGATCAGCGCTCGGCGCGGTACGGCCTTCTTGATGGCGACTGCCAGCGGATAGCTGACGATCATCAGAATTGTGGTGGAGATGAGCGCCAGGAACAAGGACCAGCCAAAGGAGATATAGAATTTCTGCGTGAAGATATCGATATAGTTTTCCAGCGTGGGCGTGCCAAAGGGGCTGAAGGTACCGCGGGGCATAAAGCTAAAGAGCAACACCATGATCAATGGTGCAAGAAAGCCAGAAAAAAGCAGCATTCCAATGGGCGCGGCGCACCAGACCCCTGCGGGGATATGACGCTTTCTACGCCGTGTGGGGACTTCGTCTTTCACGACGTGTGACATCGTTTCAGCTGTATCAGTCATTCGGCAAACAGCATTGAGTTTTCAGGTGCAAAGGTAAGCCTCGCTGAAGGATCAGGCGCGGCACTGTCGCGTTGTTTTTCAACCAGCAGCGTGGTGTCGCCTGCGCGAACTTGATACTGAACCCGGCTTCCGAGCAGGTATTCGTTGAAGATCTCGCCATGCATCACCCCATTTTCAGGTGGTGCGCCATTCACAAAACGCATGTCTTCGGGGCGGATGATCAGAACACCGTCTTTCTCCCTTGAACCGGGGGGAACTTCGAAACTGGTGTTCAACTTTGCGCAATGCAGCTTTCCGTCTTTCGCCTGCACTGGCAGGACGTTTACTTCTCCCATGAACTCCGACACAAAGCGGCTGTTGGGGTTGCGGTAGATCTCGCGAGGGGCACCGATCTGGACCATGCGACCCTCGTTCATCACACCGATCCGGTCAGACATGACCATGGCTTCTTCGAGCGAATGCGTGATGTAGATAAACGTCTTGCCGGTCTCGCGCTGGATGTCCTTGAGCTCTTTTTCCAAAAGCTTCTTCAGTTTGTAATCGAGCGCGGACAACGGCTCGTCGAAGAACAGGATATCGGGATCGAAAGCCAATGCGCGCGCAAGGGCCACCCGCTGACGTTCTCCGCCGGAGCATTGGGTCACACGGCGGTCGTAGTATTCAGCGGGCAGATGGGCCAGTTCTAGGCACTCAAGCGCCCGCGCTTTGCGGGCCTGTGCATCCATCCCACGGCATTTCAACGGATAGGCGACATTTTCACCGACACTCATGTGGGGGAACAAGGCAAGCGACTGGAACACCATACAGGTGGGGCGTTTGTTGGCAGGCACGTCATTGATCCGTTTGCCACGTAGCAAAATGTCGCCCCGGCTGGGCGTGTCCATACCCACCAGCATTCGGATCAGCGTGGTCTTGCCTGAACCTGATGGCCCAACGATGGTAAAGAACTCACCTTCGATGATGTCGAGAGAGATGCGTTCTACAGCGGCATTGTCACCGAAGAACTTGTCCACCATTTTGAGTTGGAGAATAGAGGTATGACCCATCATTCTTTTCCTGTCTAAAATTGAAAAGGCCGCTGGGTGACGATAGCCCGGCGACCCTTCTGGAGGTCACCCGCGAGAACGCTTAGCCTCGGTGTAAAGATCGTGCATTGCGTCATAATCGGGGTTGATGTCGAAATCGATGCAGCGGCTCACCAAGGTGTCGAGTTCATCCCATTGCACAGCTTCGAGTTCATCCGCGCCGAATTTCTCCAGGATGCCTGGGTCGCCCATCTGCACTACCGGGTTAAGCGTGCCCGGGGCCTTGGCGGCCACGCGATAGGCAGCTTCGGGCGTGTGGCAATAGACCAGGAAGGCTTCGGCGAGCGGGGTCGGTTCGGGATTGGCGACAAGCGATGTCACCTCGATCCAGATAATCCCTGCCTGACCCATCGGGTTGGCGGCGGTCTTGGTTTCCTCAATTCCTTCTTCGGGAACCACACAGGCAATTTGTGTTTCGCCTTCGTAGCGGGGCGCGGAAACGGAATAGACCGATCCCGGGAAAGTGCCCATGATCTCACCGGTGATCATGTCGCGCGCAAGCGATGCTTGATCGTCCGAAACCTTCTTGGCGTTGTTGAAGAGCTTGAAAATCACCTCTTCGTATTTCGCCATTTCGTCTTCGGTGTGTGGGCGGAAAGGTGAGAATCCAGCAGCCATACAGGCATGCATGATCACCCAGTTTTCGTAATCAAGGATCGCATATTCGCCTGCGGCGCCTTCGATCATCTCCATGTAACCGCCCTTGGTCAGGGTCTCGGCGCTCATCGCGTCGGTGTTCACCGCCATGCCCGATGGCCCGTAGCGCTGGATCATGCCGAGCACCTTTTCCCCGCTGTCGTCCATGGCCCAGTTGTAAGGGAACTCGAAACCCGCAACGTTCATGTCGTAGAGCGGTTTGAATTTTTCTGTGTCCAGCGGGAGGATCAGCCCCTCGGGGTAAAGCAGTTTGCGCTGCCATGCGTTGTTGAGGTTGATCACGTCCCAGGTCGATGTTCCGCCCGAGCGCAGGTTGTTTACGGCTGCAGGGTCGGAAATCAGCATTTGCGGATTGACTGTCGCCCCGGTATCGGCCTGAAAGGGGGCTAAGACAGGTTCCTCAGTATAGCCTTCCCAGGAATGCAGGTTCAGATCCATGCGAAACCCGCCACCAGCAAGGCCTGCCTTTGTTTTCTCCCACAACTCAACGGCATAGGTGCCGCCCGTGGAAGCATGGGCTGTCTTTAGTGAACCTGAGGCCAGAGCAGCGGTAAAACCGGCTCCAAGGCCTTGCAAAACACTGCGGCGGTTCATGGGATACCCGTTGAACTTAGTACTTTTCATTGCGTGATTTCCTCTTCTGTAGGCACATGGATTTCGGTCCCGCGCGAATAGCGCGCAGGTTATTTTGTCAGTCTCCTCCCAGATGCCGACGAAAGCGTCGGCGGTGCGTGCTGCGGCCTACTCGGCCGCCAGCGCGTTTTTACTTGCCTTGTTGGTATCGGGCTGCAGGTCGAGCGTTGGATTGCGGTCAAAGAAGCCCACCGGCATCAGTTTAAAGCCCAGCATCACACAGGGCTGGACGGGGAAGTCCTCCAGTCTTGTGATGTGGTGCAGGCCAAAAGTATGCCAGACGACCACGTCTTCACCGGCGACCGGCCGTTCCTGTTTGACCCAGGTGTCAATTCCATCAGTGCCATCGCAGTTATTGACGAATTCACCTGCAGGATAGCGTTCCTCTGGGTCATAGGCTGTGACCCAAAGGTCAGAATAGCAAAAGCCCATCCGCTTACCCGTGGGACCACTCGGATCCTGGAAGATGGTGCAGGAGTGCACCGGTGCCAGCTTATAGGCTGTGGCCGTGCCCATGGCGTTTACTTTCTCGTCGCTGGCGATCTTCCAGTAGCGTTCGGCTTCCGGTTTCCTCGAACGCCCACCTTCCACTTCGATCGGGGTCTCCTTGAGGAAGAACGCATTGCCGTAGGGGTTTTCCGGCCCCATGGGCAGCGTCGCGGTATCGCATTCTTTGACGGTGTTGCGATCGCCATCCACGGACATGTCCAGCCGGGCAATGAAGATATGTTGGTGGTTCTGACCGACAACGCCGGGCATGACCTCAGTGCCATATTTGGTTTTGGCCAAATCACCGGGCAAACAGGAGACAGTATTGATGATGCCTGTGGCCTTCATCTCGAACTCCATCTCGCCGTCGAGATAGAAGTACCAATAGGAACCGTATTCGTAGTTGCCCACCGTGGCGACAAAGGACACAACCAACCGCCGGGCACGACGCACTTCTGTTTTTTCTGTTCGAAAATCCCAGTGTTTCCACTGAATGCCATAATCTTCTTCGTGAATGCAGATGCCATTCTTGATCAGCATCGGCTCCCCGTCGATCCCGGGCACATGGCAATCAAGGTAGTGAATGGCGCCAAGACAATCGCAGCCCAGCTCCAACGAATTTGCCAGTTTGCCGATCCCGTACTCACCAATATCGAAGACGCTCTTGCGGGAGTGCTGTTTGTCGGGACTGCCGTAGGGCACGACCATTTCCGCGATTGAAGCGCGGTAGCACAGCGGCCGCTCGCCATAGGATATGTCATGCAGGGTCAGGCCCTCGCGCCCGTTGAAACCGATGACAAAGGACCATTCGTGCCAGTCGATCCGGCGCCCGTTCATCTTGAAGGTCACGCCTTCGGGCTGCACCACATCAATGGGTTTGAGATCATCGCGGAGCTTTGGCTGTGCCTCCGGGGTGTAATTGCTGTCCTGTTTCGGGACTGGCACGACGCCATAGTCATCGACCCGCAGTACCTTCATCTCGGTGATGTCGACCACCGCGTTAACCCCCTCAATCGGGTGCGCATAAAGGTTGTCGTCAGGAAAGGACCGGATCCAGGCGAAGGTATGCGATATGTGCCGTCTTTCTTCGCCCTCATCCCCGAAACTGCCCGCCGACCAGGGGTCAACACAGACCAGATCCATGTTTTCGACACCGCGTTTCTTGCAGGCCTCGATAAAACGCGGATCGGCTTTCACACATGCTTCGACCTGCATGAACTCTTCGCCCTGGATCATCGGATGGACGTCAGAGAGATCTTCTTTGGAGAGAACGGATCCTTTGGAAATCGATACTTTGTATTTGGTCACCCCGCGGCGGGTGCCATAGAATACATTGACCCGTGCCGCGCGCTCGAAATCGTCGCCGTAGGTGAAGCTGCGCACGACACTCTTTTCGGGCTCGAGTAACTCGATGGTTTCGAAACGGAGCGCATCGGCAAGATCGCCCGCGTCATTGCGTACGATTTCGGCAGCCTTCAGCATTTCTTCGCGAGTCAAAGGCTCAAGCGGGTGGAGGGCGACAGTATCCTCGCAGTTCGCACATGTCGTAGGCATTACGTTCATTATGGCACTCCCGAGTTGTGTGGGTACGCTCCATTTGCGGAAGGCGACCCTGTTCAAGTCAAATGACACTTAACGTAGAGGCAAAGAAAAATTTTGAGTAGATCAAAAAAAGAGCATATTTTGGCGGCTTTGCGGAAAAAACCTCTGTTAGAAAACTGGAAATTGGTTCGATTGGTGACAAGCGGCAGGTGCACAATGGTGTGGTAAAAAGCCGCCTCGTCCGTTTTGGAGCATGGCGGTCGCATTGATCCAATTTCAGATTGTGGGCAATCGGAAAGAGTGGATGCTGACTGCACAGGAAGGGTGACGTGATACCTACTGGCGCAACAAGCAGCGCAGATCATTTGACGTTGGAGATTTCACAACTGAATACCCCGCAATTATCCTGAGAACGCCAAATCAACGTGGGATGTGCAGTTGACTGCATCGTTAAACTGCGCCTCGTGCACCCCATCGGGGCAAAAAAACAGACAGATTATCATGTGCTCGCACCTTTCGGTATCCGGGAAAGCGGTCTGCGGTGACACTGTTTGTGCAGGCGAAAACGCCAAATGAAATCTTAAGGGAGGAACCTATGAAAAAGATTCTCGTCTCCAGCGTGTCGGCCCTGTCGCTTTGTGCACTCGCCAGCGCAGCATCTTCCGAGACGCTGAAAGTCGGCGTCCTTGCGACACTGGAAGGTACATATACGGCTCTGGGCGAAGATGGTGTCCGGGGTGTCAGAACCGCTTTGGCGAAAGCAGAGAACAAAGCCGGTGGTCGCGACATCGAGATCATCATCCAGTCCACCGACACAAGCCCTGACAGTGCTGTGCGCGGTGCGCGTAAACTGGTGGAGCAGGACGGTGTGGAAATCGTTGTAGGCCCGCTTTCTGGTTCGGAAGGCATCGCAATCCGGGACTTTTCCAAGACTGCGCCTGAAGTAACATTCATCAATGGTGCGTCCGGTGCGCTGGAAACAACATATGTCGACCCGTCTGAAAACTTCTTCCGCTTCAACACGGAAGGGGGCCAATGGTCCGTTGGGCTTGGTGACTATGTGTTCAACGAAAAAGGTTGGGAAACTGTAGCGACTGTCGGCGAAGACTACTCCTTCGTTTATACGCAGGTCATGGGTTTCACGATCGACTTCTGCAAAGCGGGTGGCGAAATCACCGAAGCCCTCTGGGTGCCGCTGGGTACAAAAGACTTTGGCTCGATCATTGCCTCTCTTCCTGATGATGTCGACGCGATTTACCTTGGCCTCGGTGGTGGCGATGCGGTCAACTTCCTGAACCAGTATCAGCAAGCTGGTGGTGACGCGAACCTCATCGGTGGTACGATCATGGTGAACGGCGATGTTCTGAATTCGAAGGGCAACGCAAAGAATGCTCTGATTGGAACGCCGTCCTCAGGTCCGCAGGCTGACACATCGGAAGATCCGGCCTGGCAAGAATATGTGAAGCTGTATCAGGACACCTTTGCGCCTGAAGATCGCTTCCCATCTCCGTCGCTTCTGGCAACCACCTACTACAACGCCACGTCTGCAATGCTGCAGTGCGTTGACCAAACCGGTGGTAATTTTGGCGAGGGTCAGTCCGCATTGCGCGAATGCCTCACCAACCTCGAGCTGGAAAGCCCGACTGGTAAAATCGTCCTGGACGAGAACCGCCAAGCTGTTGCGACGACTTTCGTAAACGAAGTGGTCGAGCTTGAAGACGGGACGTTAGCCAATGCGATGGTCGCGAAATACGACAATGTGACTCAGACGCTTGGTCTCGAAAAGGCCGCGTTTGACGCACTTGGTTTGCCATCGCGAGAACTTCCTGAGTGTAAAACCTCCTACTAAACGTCTACCGGGCGGCCCAAAATGAATGTGGGCCGCCCGTTTTGAATTTCTCACCCAAACATTGACTGTGCGCTTGATATGACCCTGATCACGATGCACTCGCGCATACATTTTGCGAGCAACATCCTCGAAGAAGCGCTGCGCGCCGAAGTCGATGATCGTCAGTCGGTATCGTCGGTTCTGATCTATCCTGAAGCGCTACAGGACAGCGAATTTCTAGCCCGCGTCGAAGAAGGGCTGCTTTTGTGCAGCACAGTGCATCATTGCGCATTCAAACCGACCCATACCAAATACGACACATCTGCAACCATCAGTGCATATGCTGCTGAAAACCCGGTCGATCTGATCCTGGCTGTGGGCAGTGCAGATGCGGTGGTGCATGGCCGTAAGTGTCGCCATACCATTTCGATGCAGCGCTATGATTCCACCAATTGGCCAGAGCGCGGCGCGTTACGTCGTAAGCAGCTTGGACCCGAGCTGTTCATTATTCCCGGGCTGACAGGCTTGCCCGACCCTTGCCTTGAAACAACGGGCCACCATGCGTTCAAGGGCACGCCGGCGACAGTGATCATCTGCGACCCGACAGTCATCAAAAAGACCGAGGAGCTTGAGTTCGCCCGCACCATTACGCAAACCATCGGCCGCTGCATGACGGTTCTAACCACCGATACATTCAACCCACTGGCAGATGGTTTGGCGATTGATGCTTTGACGCGCATACGGGGCGCCAAGGTGGCGCGCGACCCGCGCGAACTCATGGCCGCCACGCTCAGCGGAGCGATCGCGCAACAAAAAGGCCCCGGTTTCGTCGAAGCCTTTGGCTACAGTTTTTCCAAAGCCGTCGGGCGCACGCTGGACAGTGCGCTTTTGCACCGTGTGTTGCTGGCTCGGATGCTGGCATCGACAACTTCCAGCAATGATGAAGTGATTGCCCGCGTTCTTGGATTGCCGGCCGACACGCAGCTATCGGACTTTGTCACCGAGTTTCTGGAAGAATTCGCGCTGCCAGACAGCCTTCGCAAGATTGGAATGGCTTGGGAAGAAGTGTCCGAAACGTTGGAGTTCATGGAACCCCGTTTTGGCACACCGCAAATTGGGTCTGCCAAACAGATACGGCGGATGTTGGAAGATGCATTCTAGACAGGCAGGAAGCGCATGAAACAAAACTTCATCGATGGCCAGTGGGTCAGCGGCAAAGTCGCTGTCCCGAATGTGAACCCGTCCAATACGGACGAGATCATTGGTGAATATGCGCAAGCCGGGCAAGCCGAGGCGGAGCAGGCGGTAGAGGCGGCCACGCAGGCTTTTAATACATGGCGGTATTCTGACCCTCAAACACGTCATGACTGTCTCAAGGCTATTGGCGATGGCATAATGGCGGGTAAGCAAAAGATTGGTGAAATGCTCGCGCGGGAAGAGGGTAAGATCCTGCGCGAAGCTTTGGGGGAAACCGAGCGCGCGGCCCGCATTTTCTATTTTTTTGCGGGAGAGGCCTTGCGGTTGTCGGGCGAAATGCTGGCATCTGTGCGCCCTGGTGTGTCGGTCGAAGTCACGCGCGAAGCGGTCGGTCCGGTTGGCTTGATCACGCCGTGGAACTTTCCAATCGCGATTCCTGCCTGGAAAATTGCACCAGCACTTTGCTACGGCAATACGGTCGTGCTGAAACCAGCAGAGCTTGTTCCGGGTTCGGCCTGGTTGCTGACGGAAATTATTGCAGGGGTGGGGCTACCCAATGGGGTGTTCAACCTTGTGATGGGGCCGGGCCGTGTTGTGGGGCAATGTCTTTTGGACGCCCCTGCGATCCGCGCGATCAGCTTTACAGGGTCGACCGCGACGGGCGCGCGCGTTGCTGAGGCGTCGATCCGGCACAATCGCAAGTTCCAGTTGGAAATGGGTGGAAAGAACCCGCTTGTGGTGCTGGATGATGCTGATCTTGACGTGGCGGTGAATGCCGCGTTGGACGGTGCGTTCTTTTCGACGGGCCAACGGTGCACTGCCTCATCGCGTCTAATCGTAACGGAAGGGATCCACGCCCGCTTCATTGAGCGTCTGACTGAAAAGGTGCAGGCGCTAAAAGTAGGATCTGCCTTGGATCCGACGTCACAGATGGGGCCGGTGGTTGATCAGACGCAACTGGATCAAGACCTCAGCTACATCGAAGGTGCGCGGCGCGAAGGCGCGAATCTGCGCGCTGGTGGTTCCGTTGTCGCGCGGGCAACCCCTGGGTTTTTCCTTGAGCCGACTCTGTTCACGGATACGCACCCTTCCATGCGCATCAACCGTGAAGAAGTGTTTGGACCCGTTGCCACCGTCATCCGCGCGCGCAATTATGATGACGCATTGGCGCTGGCAAATGATACTGAATTTGGCCTGACCGCTGGGATCTGCACGACATCGCTAAAATACGCGCAACACTTTAAAAAATACGCTCAGGCGGGTATGGTAATGGTGAATTTGCCCACTGCGGGTGTCGATTATCACGTGCCGTTCGGTGGCACGAAGGGCTCCAGTTTCGGGCCGCGTGAACAGGGGCGTTATGCCGCCGAATTCTACACGACCATCAAGACATCCTACGTTAACCCGTGATTTGAGCGTCGCCTGAACATACCCATTCGTCTGCTTTTCGCAGAATTCATTTGCCAAAAAGTCGTAGGCTTTGTCTTATTCGACCGTCTCCGTTCATGCCCTCGCAGAAGGGCAGAGCGCAGAAAGGGAGGAAACTATGAGTAAAGCTTTGGCCGTTGGTCACGGCACCTATGGGCGCGCCGCGCTCTATGACCTTGATCGCCCCATAACGACCCATGCACACCGCGAAGGCCATCTAATTTTTCATGTGGCGGGGATACCTCCTAAAACTCGCGTGTGTGATGAAACGATCATGTGTGATGCCAATGTTGGCGTCGCGGTAAGCCCCTGGATGCCTCATTCCTTTGAATCGAACGATCGGTGTCTGGCATTGGTCCTTTATGTCAAACCGATGTGGTTTCTGGAAAATACCAATTCATCTGAATTTGCGTTGAATTTTGGACGCAATGCGTTGCAGCTGACCCCTGAAATCCAGACCGTCATCGCCAAGTTGACCAACCAGATGATGACGGATGTCTACGATCCGAGCGTCGAACATCTTTTGATCGAACTGACGTCGCTTTGCTACTCGCTGTCGTGGCGGGATATCAAGCGGCCAGCTTTCGACGCGGCGTGCATGCGAGGTAGTGACTTCCGTATCCGGAGATCTCAGAAGATCATGGTCAACTACCTGTCTGATCACGAGGGCTTGGATCATCTGGCGCGTGAAGTTGGGTTGTCTCGACCGCATTTCTTCAAGCTTTTCAAGAAACAGACGGGCGTCACGCCGAATGTCTACTTCAACACATTGCGATCCGAGCGGGCGATAGAAGAGTTGATGGATACGGATAAATCAGTGACCGAAATTGCGCATGATCTGGGCTTTGCCAGTCAGGCATCCTTCACGCGATTTTTCTCGCATAACGTTGGGATTGCGCCGACGGATTATCAGCGTGTTGCCCGCCAGTAGCACGCAGAATTAGCGACGCTGAGACACTGTTTGATACTTTTGGATACGCAATGATCGACGCTCCGGCGTTATCATGTTCGTTACGCGTCGATTGGCGGAAATCGATCTGGCGCGTTCGGGAGGAGACAATGCCAGTGTATCTGCGCCACATGCAGGGGGTTCGCTTGTGAGAGCTTACGTCGAGAGCCGGCCCATTTGGTCTGCGATCATTGCGTTGTTTGTGCTGGTCATGTTGTACCTCATCTTTGCCATCTGGCCCGAATGGCTTGTCGATGCTATTGGGCGCAAAAAGGTTTTTCTGAACGCACTGTTCAACGGAATCACACTAGGTGGCCTCTATTTTCTAGTCGCTTCAGGCTTCACGCTCATTTTTGGCCTGATGCGCAATGTGAACATGGCGCACGGGGGGTTGTACCTATTGGGCGGTTACATTGGCTATTTCATCGCAGACATCACAGGTTTTTGGCTGTTGGCCTTTCCCGTAGCCTTTCTGGTGGCTGGAGTACTCGGCGTCATCCTGCAGGTTACGGTCTTTCGTCAGATGGAAGGGCAGGATCTACGTCAGACACTTGTTACCATCGGCATTTCAATTGTGCTGGCGGATCTGATGCTCTGGGGCGTTGGTGGCGATTTCTACAATATCTCGCCACCGTCCTGGTTGTCCGGACCGATGGAAACCGGTCTGGTCACGTCGCAACGGGTGCGTAGTTCTGGCGAAGTCGTGACGACCTATCTCAAGTATCCCATGGTGCGCATCGTCATTTTTGCCGCCTCGGTTGCTATAGGTGTTGCCATGTGGCTGGTTTTGAACAGAACCCGCATTGGTATGCTGATCCGCGCAGGTGTGGATGATCGTGACATGCTAAGCGCGACGGGTGCGCGCATTCAACTGGTGTTCATGGGCGTCTTCTTTTTCGGCGCCGGTCTTGCGGGTCTTGCCGGTGTGGTGGGGGCGACTTTCCAATCTGCAGCGCCGGGCGAAGACGTGCGGTTTCTGCTTGCTTCGCTGGTGGTGGTGATCGTGGGTGGCATGGGGTCAATTCCGGGCGCGGCGCTCGGGGCGCTTCTGATCGGCATGGCTGAACAATTCGGGTCCGTCTACTTTCCGACCTATGCCGTGGTCCTGACCTTCTTGATCATGGTGGTGGTCCTCGCCTTCCGCCCTCAGGGACTGATGGGGCGTTAACGGCATGGCGATGGGTGATACAACGGATCCAGCCGCTGTCAAGGAGGACACGCGGGTCTGGATCGAACGGATACCAGCCCCCTATTGGGTCGTCGGCATTGTTTTGTTGATCGTCCCGGCATTCGCCTCTGACTTCGTGATGTTCCAGATCTTTGGCTGGACGTTTATCCTTGGTATGATTGCCACATCGTTGATGTTCCTCGGCGGGTATGGCGGGATGGTTAGCCTCGCACAGATGACGTTCGCGGGCGTTGCAGGCTACATGCTGGCGATCTTTGGCGACAGTGCGATTGATACCATTTCCATGGGATGGCCCTGGTATATTGCGATCCCGCTGGCTTTGTTGTTTGCGGTCATCTTTGCCACGGCAGTCGGTTGGCTCGCCGTGCGCACTGAAGGCATTTACACCATCATGATCACGCTGGCGATTGCGGCTGCGTTTTTCTATTTTACCCGCCAGAACTATGACATTTTCAACGGCTTTCAGGGCTTCAACTCTGTATTGCCGCCGCAATTGTTTGGCGTGGACTGGCGGGAACCGAAAGCATTCTATTATCTGACGCTGTTCTGGGGCGTGATTACTTACTTTTCGGTGCTTTACTTGTCGCGCGCGCCGTTTGGGCTGGCCCTGCAAGGGGTGCGCGACAATCCCCGGCGGATGGCAGCGCTTGGTTTCAACGTTACGGCGCACCGGGTCGCGGCATACGCTTTTTCCGCCATTCCGGCAGGCATGGGTGGCATACTGCTCACATGGCAATCCGCGCAGATCAGCCCTGGAACCGTCGGCATCCAGCCTGCAATTGATGTCTTAATCATCGCGGTGGTCGGGGGCCTCAGTCATCCGGCGGGCGCCTTCATCGGCGCATTCCTCTATGTCATTCTGAAGACATTTGCGGTTGATTTTCTGATCGCTGTTGGGCTGGGCGGAGAGCGATTTCAACTGTTGATCGGTCTGGGCTTTTTGATTGTCGTGGCCTTCTCCGAAGACGGTTTGCTCGGCCTGTGGAAAAAGCTGCGGGCGAGCCGCAATCGGGATCCCTTGACGGGTGAGGTACGGGAATGAATACCCGCTCCAATACTGGCACCGATAACGCGCTTGAGCTACGCGGCATGTCCAAGCGGTTTGGCGCGCTGGCAGCGCTCAGCGATATCGAGCTTTCTGTGCGTCCCGGTGAGCGGCGCGCTGTGCTGGGTTCAAACGGTGCAGGAAAGACTACGCTGTTCAATTGCATCACGGGGGATTTTCCGCCGTCAGAAGGCTCAATTCGGTTCTTTGGAGAGGACGTCACCCGCTTCCCGGCGCACGAACGCATCAGGCGTGGGTTGCGACGCACCTATCAGATTTCACTTCTGTTCAGTGGCCTTACCGTTATCGACAATGTGTATCTGTCCTGTCTGGGTGTCTCCCGTGGGCGGTTTTCCTTTCTTCGGGCGCGCAAAAACGACGCGTTGGTCGCCTCCTCAGAAGAACTCGTTCAGATGGTCAACCTGTGGGATGCGCGCGACACGCAAGTGAGCGCGCTGAGTTACGGCCAGCAGCGCCAGCTGGAAATCGCTATGGCGCTTTCCGGAGCGCCCCGTTTCATTCTGTTTGATGAACCGGCTGCGGGATTGTCGCCGACGGAACGTTCAGAGCTAGTTGAGATCCTGACCGGATTGCCGGGTCACATGGGCTACATCATCATCGAGCATGATATGGATGTGGCACTGCGCGTTTCTGAATACGTCACGATGATGCACAACGGGCGTATTTTCAAAGAGGGCAAACCAGCCGAGATCGAAGAAGATCCCGAAGTTCAGGCGCTCTATCTGGGAGGCGGTGATGAGTAGCCCCACCCTCGAAATCCGTGATTTGAACGTCTACTACGGGCAATCACACGCGCTGCAGGGCGTCAACCTGACGCTTGATCACGGCGTATTGTCCGTCGTTGGCCGCAACGGCATGGGCAAGACAACCATGTGTAAGGCGATCATGGGGCTGGAACCGGTGGCGTCTGGCTCAATCTCTTTTAACGGGCAATCGCTTTCGGGCATGGGGTCTGCTGAAATCGCGCGGGCGGGGATTGGATATGTCCCGCAGGGCCGGCGGCTCTGGCGGTCGTTGACGGTGGACGAACATCTCAAACTGGTAGAACGACGCGGTGGGGACTGGACCATCGAGCGCGTCTACGGCGTTTTCCCACGCTTGGCGGAACGCAAATCGAATGGTGGCGCGCAACTTTCTGGAGGTGAGCAACAGATGCTCGCGATCGGACGTGCGCTGCTGCTGAACCCCAAGCTTCTGGTCATGGACGAGCCGACCGAAGGGCTGGCGCCGGTGATCGTCAATCAGGTGGCAGAGATGCTTGTCCGGTTGGGTCAGGAAGGTGACATCGATGTTCTTGTCATTGAACAGAACATCGGTGTGGCCTGTTCGGTCGCCTCCGAAGTCGCCATCATGGTGAATGGGCGCATCAACCGCGTAATGGACAGCACGGTGCTTGCTGGTGACCGGGATCTGCAGCAGGCGCTTTTGGGCGTGGGCCGTCATGCGCATGACGAGACCGACAGCGCCGCAGAGCCTCAGGACACACAAACCGCGCGCACGGAAACCTATTCTGTCACGCGGATATACGACGCCAACCCAAAAACACCCACACGCTGGAGCCCCTCTGTGCCGATATCGATCCTCGAGGGATCGGCCCGGACGGCTACGACTGCGCCACAAGCGAGCGGTGAAATTGTGCCGTTGGCATCGGCACGCGCCCAGTCCGCCCGCGGCGCGATCTATGTCTGTGGTACGTTTGACACCAAAAGCCGCGAGTTGGGTTTCATGGCCGACTTGATCAAGGCGCAGGGCCTGCCGGTGCGCACCGTTGATCTTGCAACGTCGGGCGGTGTTTCGCATGCGGATGTGCCGCCGCATGTCATTGCGGCCAGCCATCCGCGAGGTGCGTCCGCTGTCTTTACTGGTGATCGGGGTACTGCTGTTGCAGGCATGACACTGGCTTTTGAACGCTGGATCCAAGGCCAAACGAATATCGCTGGCTTGCTGTCAGCAGGCGGGTCGGGGGGCACGGCGCTGGTCTCTCCTGCGTTTCGTGTGCCGCCTGTTGGAGTACCGAAGATGATCGTTTCCACCGTGGCCAGCGGAAATACGGAGCAATACGTCGGGCCTGCAGATATCTCCATGATGTATTCGGTGTCCGACGTACAAGGCATCAATTCCATCACGCGCGAAGTATTATCCAACGCGGCGCATGGTGTTGCGGGTATGGTGCACGCCCGCCAGAACGCAGCGCCGGTGCAGGCACAGGATGACAAACCTGCGCTAGGCCTCACGATGTTTGGGGTCACGACGCCTTGTGTGCAGCAGATCACGACAGAACTCGATGCGGATTATGACTGCCTTGTCTTTCATGCCACCGGTGTTGGCGGCCGCTCGATGGAAAAACTGCTGGACAATGGCATGCTTTCGGCCGTGATCGATATCACCACGACCGAAGTCTGCGACCGTGTCGCAGGTGGTGTTTTTCCGGCGAGCGAGGACCGGTTTGGCGCATCGATCCGCGCGGGTCTGCCCTATATTGGGTCTTGCGGTGCGTTGGACATGGTGAATTTCTTGGCACCCGAAACCGTGCCTGCCAAATATCAGGGTCGTCTCTTTTACGAACATAATCCGCAGATCACACTGATGCGCACGACGCCCGAAGAGAACACCGAGATGGGCAGATTGATTGGTGAGCGGCTGAACCAGATGACCGGTCCTGTACGCTTTTACCTACCCGAGGGCGGAGTGAGCCTTTTGGACGCGCCGGATCAACCCTTCTGGGATCTGGAGGCACGTCGGGCGCTTTTTGCGGCACTGGAAGAAACCGTGCGCCAAACCGCGTCACGTCAGCTTTTGCGCGTCCCATACAATATCAACGATCCCGAATTCGCGGCCCTGATCGTGCAGACCTTCAGGTCTCTGCACGCGCGGCCGGCACAGGCTAAAGGAGCATAACTATGTACGATCGCAGCGAGTTGATGAAGAAATTCCGAGCCATGCGCGACGCAGGCGAACCGATCATCGGTGGCGGCGCAGGCACAGGTCTGTCCGCCAAATGCGAAGAGGCGGGCGGGATCGATTTGATCGTGATCTACAATTCAGGCCGGTACAGGATGGCGGGGCGCGGCTCGCTCGCGGGTTTGATGCCTTACGGGGATGCAAATGGGGTGGTTATGGACATGGCGGGAGAAGTGCTTCCCGTGGTGGAAAGGACGCCGGTCCTGGCGGGCGTGTGCGCAACTGATCCGTTCCGCATGATGCCAAAGTTTCTGGATGAAGTGAAAGCCGCAGGGTTCTCGGGCGTGCAAAATTTCCCAACCGTCGGTTTGATCGACGGGAATTTCCGGGCCAATCTGGAAGAGACGGGCATGGGATATAACCACGAGGTTGAGATGATCCGTCTGGCCCATGAACGCGACATGCTGACGACGCCTTACGTGTTTTGCGAAGACGACGCACGCGACATGGCCGGCGCCGGTGCTGATATCATCGTTGTCCACTTGGGATTGACGACAGGCGGGGCGATCGGTGCTGAAACTGGGTGCACGCTCGAAGAGGCACCCGCGTTAACGGATGCTTGGGGTGGCGCCGCGCTGGAGGTCAATCCAGACGCTATCGTGCTGGTCCACGGTGGCCCGGTCGCAATGCCTGAAGATGCTGAATTCGTTCTGAAGAACACAAAGAATTGCCATGGGTTTTATGGTGCTTCGTCCATGGAACGGCTGCCGACCGAGATCGCTCTGCGTGAGCAAACGGCAGCCTTCAAGAAAATCGAACGCTAAGGGAGGCTCGCATGACCGGTCAAATCATCGGACAACTCATATTGTGGCTGATCCTCGCAGTCATCGTGATCTTTATCACCTATTGGGTGATGCATTGGCTGTACCGCCGGTCCACAAAGGAAGTCGCCTTTGTACGCACGGGTTTCATGGGGGAGCGCGTTGTAATCGACGGGGGTGCTTTCGTCTGGCCGATCATTCATGACATCACGCCGGTGAATATGAACTCGCTGGATCTGGCGCTTACACGGGCCCGCGAGGAAGCACTGATCACTGCAGACAATCTGCGTGTCGATGTGGATGCTGAATTTTACGTGCGCGTCCGAGGGACGAAAGACGCGGTCAGCTTGGCTGCAGCGACCATGGGGCGACGCACACTGGAGCCGGAACGTTTGCACCGGCTGCTCTCGGGTAAGTTCATCTCTGCTTTACGTACAGTCGCGGCGGAGATGACGCTGGAAGAATTGCACATGAAACGGTCGGAAGTAACCGCACGGGTTGCCGAACTTGCGCAGGAAGGTCTGGACAAGAACGGGCTGGAACTGGAAACGGTGGCGATTACTGATATCGACCAAACCGATATCCAGTATTTCAACCCTTCCAATCGTTTTGACGCCATTGGTTTGACCAGCGTAATTGAACAGATTGAAGCGCGTCGCAAGCTGCGCAACGATATTGAACAGGATGCGATCATTCAGATCCGCGCACGGAACCTGGAAGCTGAAAAAGAGACGCTTGCCATAGAACGCGCGTCCGAAGAAGCACGCCTTGAACAGGAACGCGACGTTGAATTCCGTCGGGCGCAACAACGTGCGGAATTGGCACGCGAACGGTCCGAGCGGGAAAAGGAAGGCGAAGAAGCCACGCTGATCAACAAGGAAGCAATCGAGACGGCGCGTATCACAAACGAAGAGAAGATCGCCGAGGCGCGCATTACATCAGAACGTAAAATCCGCCAGCAAGAGATTGAACGCCAACGCGTTATAGATGAGGCCGAGATCGCCACCCGTGAGGTAGTTGAAAAGGCACGCATCGGGCAAGAGCGCGTTGTTTCGGAAGCCCGGATCAAGAATGATCAAGATACGCAATCTGCCGAAATCGCCGCAAAGGAGACGGTGGAAAAAGCGCGGATTGCACAGGAAAAATCCTTGCAAGAAGCCCGGATCGAAAAGGACCGCTCGACCCAGTCCAAGGAGATCGAGCGTCAACTCTTTGTAGATGAGGCTGACATCGCGGCAAAGGAAGTTATTGAAAAGGCCCGTATTTCGCAGGAGCGTGAAATAACGGATGCCCGAATTTCACTTGAGCGGAACACGCGAGAGCAGGAGATTGCGCGCAATCTGGCCGTGGATGAAGCCACGATTTCTGCACAGGAAGCTGCGGAAAAGCTACGGATCGCACAGGAACGCCAAGTCAATGCAGAACGGATAGCCTCGGATAAAGCAACGCGCGCGCTTGAGATTGACCGTCAGAAAGCCTTGGAAGAGGCGGAAATCGCATCGCAACAGGCGACGGAAGCGGCACGCATTGCGCGGGAAAAAACGTTGTCGGTTGAGCGGATCGCGGCAGAGCAGGAAACGCGTGCACGGGAAATCGAGCGTCAGCGTGACTTGGATGCCAAACAGATCGCCGCATCAGAAGAAACCTCGAAAGAGCGCATTGCGCAGGAACAACGTGTGCGCCACTTGGAGATCGAACGTAATGAGGCGATTGATGCCGCCGAAATCGCGTCAAAGGAGACGATTGACGCCCAACGGATCGCGCAGGAAGCGGCGACGTCTGTGCGCAAGATCGAGAGCAACGAAAAGACCGCAGAGCGTGATGTGACGCGCATGAAAACGATTGAGGCTGCAGAAATCGCGAAATCAGCGGCGCTTGAATCTGCGGAAATTGCCAAGCAGAAGATGGTCACGACCGATCGTATTTCCTTTGAGAAGGAAACCCGTTCGCTTGAGATTGCCCGCAATCAGACACTGGATGAGGCAGAGGTGGCCGCGCGCGAAGCGGTTGAAGCTGCGCGTATTGCGCAGGATGCCAAGTTGACGGTGCAGCGCATCGAGAGTGATGAGAAAACCAAGGAACGTGACCTTGCCAAATCACAGCTTCTAGAAGCGGCTGAGATTGCTGTTTCCGAGGCCACAGAGGCTGCGCGTATCGCCAAAGAGAAGAAGATTGCCGCAGAGCGCATTGCCTATGAACAAGACCTGCGGGAACGTGAAATCGCGCGCAACCGCGCTGTGGATGTCGCCAATGTGACGGCCAGTGAAGACGTCACCCACGCACGGATCGCGCAGGAGAAACGCACCCGTGCCGCAGAAATCTCCAAAGAAGCGGAAATTCGATCGCGCGAGATTGAAAAGCAGGAAGCTGTGGAGGCGGCCGAAATTTCTTCGCGTCGTCTGGTGGATCAGCAGCGTATCGAAAAGGAAGCAGAAACCACTGCCGAGAAGATCGCCCGCGACGAGAAGATCCGTGTGTTGGAGATTCAGCGCAACAAGACCATGGATGCAGCGCAAATTGCTGCGGATGAAACCGTGGAGGCCGCGCGCGTGTCCAAGGAAAAGGCAGTGGATGCCGAACGGATCGCTGCAGAACAGGAGCTCGATAACCGCAAGTTGGAGCGTAAGACAGCGTTCGAGCAGTTGGAAATCAGCCGTGTTCAAGCCTTGCGCGAAGCGGAGATCGCGAGCCAGGAAGAGGTTGAGCGTGCCAAGATCGCGTCAGAGCGCGGGTTGGACGATGCGCGCATCGGGCATCAGACGGAACGACGCCGTCTCGAAATCGCGCGCGAGCAGACCGTGGAGCAGGCCTCGATGGACAAAGCCATCGCGCTTTACCAAAAGTCGCTTGATGAAAGTGCTGCGGCTGTCGATGCTGAGAACGCCAAGGCGCGGGCGATGGAA
>JBGCDG010000072.1:0-22221 GCA_045105195.1 Roseobacter sp.
CGTCAACATAATCATCAAGATGTTCAGGCAGCAACATCGTCGGCTGGCGATCCAAACCTTCGATAAATCGCGCCATGAACAACCTCCGCATCGAATACGGAAATTACACCATCATCCGGGAAAAAGGGGGGGAGTTTTCACACACCCCCCGGACAGTGGAACTTAGCACAAATCGCCGCGATGTTCGGTTACATGCCCAAAGCAACTGAACTGTACGGACTTGCGGGGCGTGGCGCGTCTTTGAAGAAAAACACCCGACTAAAGGATTAAGTTAAAGGTAGCCATGCCGGCTTGACGGTGTTGTAGGACTAGGACCACAGTTAACCATAGCTTGCCAGCTGTGAATGGCGCGACCTTCAATAGGAGAATTAGACATGACTTTGGATACCAAAATCAATCTATCGGCCGACGAACTTGATGATCTTTCGTTTGACGACTTTGACGAGGCGATAAACCCAAAGCCTGAAAACAACGACTTTGATGCCGTTGTTGAACAGGCAATTTCACGGCGCGGCTTTATGGGAGGTGTACTGTCTCTTGGAGGCGTTGCTGCTCTAGGAGCTGCAACCACCGCGCTTACGCCGATATCTGCACAGGCTGCAGAAAACCGTTTCGGGTTTACAGCTATTGCGGCAAGCACCGAAGATACTATCACCGTACCAAAAGGCTACAACTGGCATGTGGCTACCCGTTGGGGCGATCCGCTGTTTTCCGATGTTCCGGAATTTGACCATGCGACGCGTGGCACAGCGGCGAGCCAAGCCCGCGCTTTTGGCGACAACAATGATGGCATGGCAATCTTTACTGACAAAGACGGTCATCAAATTCTTGTCGCCAACAATGAGTACACAAATAGATCGGTGATGTGGGGCAATAATCCTGACGGAAAATATGTCTCAGACGACGATATTATGAAGGGCAAGAATGCTCATGGTTTGACGGCGGCTGAACTAAAGGAAGTCGACGGAAAATGGCAAATCGTAAAAGACTCCCGATACAACCGCCGCTTCACACCTGATGAACCTATGGACATTACAGGTCCAGCGCGTGGGCATGAATTGATGCAAACCAACGCTGATCCGGCAGGTGAGACGGCGCTTGGCACATTCAACAATTGTGGCAACGGACGCACCCCGTGGGGTACGTATCTGGCGTGTGAAGAGAACTTCAACGGATATTTCGGCACCACCGATGCGGACGGCTATGAACAGGACGCTGGCAAAAAACGCTACGGTGTGAGCGGAAAAGATCGTGGGTATGGCTGGTGGAAAGTCGATGATCGTTTCGACGTTGTCAAAGATCCAAACGAGTCAAACCGCCACGGTTATATTACTGAGGTCGACCCGTACGACCCTACGTCCAAGCCAAAAAAACGCACGGCGCTTGGCCGGTTCAAGCATGAAAATGCCGAAGTTGTCGTAAATTTCGATGGCCGGATTGCCATCTACATGGGCGATGATGAGCGCGGCGAGTTCTTGTACCGTTACGTCTCAGATGGATATTACGCCGAAGGTGGCAATACAGATGCATTGATGGAAAATGGCACGATATATGCGGCCAAATTCGAAGCCGACGGCACAGGCAAGTGGCTGGCGCTGACCCCAGAAACGACAGGCATGGATAAGGCCATGATTTGCATTCAAACACGAATGGCCGCGTCCGCAGTTGGTGCAACAACAATGGATCGCCCGGAATGGGTGACAGCCAACCCCTTGAAGGCCGAAGTTTATTGCGCGCTCACAAACAACAAGAACCGGGGCATAAAAACGAATGCCGGTGGCGATGAAACGCCGGTCGGTGGTCCAAACCCACGAGAAGCCAACAAGTATGGACAAATCGTGCGCTGGTGGCCTTCAAACGCAGACCATACAGCGGATACCTTTAAATGGGACCTCTTTGTAATGGCCGGCAACCCGACGGTTCACGAGGATCTGAATGGCGGATCGACGAACGTGAACGAAGGAAATATGTTTAACTCGCCTGATGGTTTGTCGTTTGACAATAAAGGGTTGCTTTGGATCCAGACCGATGGGAATTATTCCAACGAAGAGGATTTTGCGGGTCAAGGAAACAACCAGATGCTTATTGGCGATCCGGCCACTGGTGAAATTCGTCGCTTCCTGGTCGGACCAAGAGAAGCTGAAATTACAGGTATTTCCTGGTCTGCGGATCGCAGAACGGTATTTGTCGGGGTTCAACATCCTGGTGAACGCGGGGATTCCAACTGGCCAGATGGAGGCGATAAAACACCACGCTCATCCATTGTGGCAGTTCGCCGTGATGACGGTGCTGCCATTGGATGATTGCTAACGATTGCAAAAACGTTGTTAGCATTCACACCGCGTTTTTGCAGTTCTCGATAGGTTAATGAGTTTTCCATTCACTTAGGCTTATGGACGCCTTCGTCAGTGCATGGCGGAAATTGGCATCGTTCTGATCCAAATCAGTTCTGCCATTCTCTGCTCTGCAGAGAATGGCAGCTTTGTCCCGCAAAGTGGACCTTAGTGCAAAGCGCAGCGAATGTTCGCTTCCGCGCTTCTTCGGGTTGACCGGCAGATCGGGGGCGCGCCCATGAAGAATCTCCGTTGCGCCATCTACTCCCGGAAGTCCTCGGAAGACGGCCTGGAACAAGAGTTCAACTCGCTCGATGCACAACGCGAGGCCTGTGCCGCCTACATCACCAGCCAGAAACACGAAGGCTGGGTGCTGCTGCCAGAACACTTTGATGATGGCGGTCTGTCGGGAGGCTCGCTGGAATGGCCTGCGCTGCAAAAACTGCTGCAAGACATCGCAGACGGGCGAGTGGACCAGATCATCGTCTACAAGATCGATCGTCTGACGCGGTCCCTCTCGGACTTCTCCCGGATCGTCGATACGCTGGATGTAGCTGAGGCCTCCTTCGTCTCGGTGACACAATCGTTCAATACCGCAACCAGCATGGGGCGTCTCACGCTGAACATGCTGCTGTCTTTTGCGCAGTTCGAGCGCGAGGTGACGGCAGAACGCATCCGCGACAAGATAGCGGCGTCAAAACGCAGAGGCTTGTGGATGGGTGGGCAAGTGCCGCTTGGATATGAAGCTGACGGAAGAACACTCAAGATCAAAGAGGATGACGCCAAGACCATCCGAACGCTCTATGATCTCTATGAGACCCATGGCACGGTACGAGGTGTCTATGTGGAAGCTGACACCTTACAGTTGCGCAGTAGGCAGAGAGCAAACGCCGAAGGCATCCAATCAGGTGGCAACGCATTTTCTCGCGGCCACATCCATCACCTGCTGACGAACCCGATCTATGCCGGCCGCATCCGGCACAAGACCAACGTTCATGACGGCCAGCACGATGCAATCATTGATCCGGATCGCTGGGACCATATCCAAACGGCATTACAAGATGGCGCAGCAAAGGGCAGGGCGCGCAAGACATCAAAGCAACGCTCACTGCTTTGCGGCAAAATCTTTGATGAGACGGGAGACCGTTTGACCCCATCACATTCAAAAACCAAGGCTGGTGTTCGACTGCGGTACTACATCTCGCGCCGCTTGATCAAACACAGCGGCGTGGCCAGCAAAGATGGCTGGCGGTTGCCAGCAGAAGAACTGGAACAGACAGTTGCGCATGTCGTGCGTCAGCACCTCAATACCTCATCCATCTTCATGCAGGTCGTTCCAGACGCCTCGGCGGTGGCAATTGCAACGGCTAGGGCAAAAGTGCACTCGATCACCGTAAAGAAGGACATCAAGCCATCGCTTGATCTCATCGAGCGGATCGATCTGGGCCCGGCCAACTCAACGTCTTCTTCAATCTAGAAAAACTAGGGACGATACTGGAGCAGGATCTGAAAGACCTCCCGCTGGAACATCTGACCATTGCCGCGCCGTTCCAATTGAGGAAACGCGGCGTTGAGACAAAACTCATATTGACCGATGCACCTGGCGAGCGCGACGAGGTTCTGATCAAGAACATCGCAAAAGCGCATGAGTGTACCAACAAATAAAAGCTAGCAAGACCCTTTTGGAGATCGCCGCTGCATCAGACACTTCAAACCATCGTGTGCAGCAAATGATCGAGCTGGCATTCCTAGCACCGAACATCTTGAAAGATGTACTTAATGGCAAACAACCGTCAGGTTTTACATCGAACTGGGTCAGGCGGCATAGCCTGCCAATCAGTTGGCAAGACCAACGCGATCTACTCGCGACTCTCTGACATGGTTAAACCGGATACTTGCACTGCGGAACTGGCGGCCCCAGACTTTGAGTCATGTTGCACCGATGAATTGCCCTGCCAAGGGTCTGAAGTTCACGTCAGCTCTCGTAACGCGCGGAGACACGCTACTATCTAGTGGGACATTTGCACCGTCTGCTTTTGGTGAATTGTTTGGCTGGGATGGTAGGATTCGAACCTACGGTACACTGTACCAAAAACAGTTGCCTTACCACTTGGCTACATCCCAACGTGTCGCGGTAATTAGCCCTATGTGTCGCCGCGTTCAAGACCCGATTTGGACAAATTGTGTTCAATTGATGCGATAAACTAAACGAATTGCATGCATTTGTTTACTTGTCTGGTGCAACGAGAATCGCACCTTGGCGTTGACCGCTCTCCACAGCTTCATGCGCGCGCGGTATATCTGCGAGACGATAGGTCTGCGCGACAGGGCAAGACAAGGCTGCAGCACTCAAGGCTGCGTGCAGTTTTTTGATGGCTCTTTGCCGTTCTTCAGGCGGTAAAATGTAGATTAGAGCGATATCTATTTTCACCGCTTTAAACAACAAAGAGCCAAAGGGCAGCTCGGGCGTCATGTTCTTGGCGGATCCATAGACCGCAAGCGTGCCGGACGGCGCGATAACGTCGGCATTCACGGTGATGTTCTCTCCAAATTCGACGTCTACAATCCTGTCGATTGGTGCTCCGTCAGCAGCTTTTGCTATATCCTGCGCAAGCTTTTCGGATTTATAGTCGAGCGCGATATCTGCGCCTGCCGCTTGAGCACGCGCAAAGCCGGATGGGCTCGACGTGGTGATGACGCGAGCGCCGCCCCATTTCGCCAGCTGGACTGCGAGATGCCCGACGCTGCCGTTACCACCGTGGATCAAGATTGTCTGACCGCGCACGTCGCCGCCACCAAAGACCACATGCGCGGCCGTCAATCCCGGGATGCCGAGGCTGGCGCCTGCTTCAAGCGGGACGTCTTTGGGTAAGGGGACCGCCTGAATTGCGGGAAGATTGATATGCGTGGCGGCGGTGCCGAAGGGGCGTTGCCACTGGCCGTTCCAGATCCAAACCTGCTCGCCAATACGGGCCGTGTCCACACCCGCACCGACAGAAGTGATGATGCCAGACCCGTCACTATGCGGACAAATCACGGGGAAGGGCGGCTTGGTGACACCCGGTCGGCTTCCAGCGCGCGCTTTGACATCAGAAGGGTTTACGCCCGAAAAGGCGATTTTGATGCGGACTTCTCCGGCTTCGGGCGCTTGATCTGGTAATTCCGACAGCGTGATGACGTCCGCTGCAGGGCCAAAGGTGGTATATGTTGCAGCATGCATCTTGTGTCCTCGCAATGACGATCAGCGTCTTCAGTCTTTCGCTGGCGCGGACAGAATGCAACACATCAGTGTTTGGATCAGTCCCGTATTTCGTCTACGGCCACACCCCAGAGATCGAACTTGGACGCCCAGCCTCGATAGCCACCCGTGCGCAGCTGGCACCATTCAGGACCGCATTTTCCCAGGCGCGCAATGACGCCCGCTTCCAATGCGGCGTTTACCGGGGCCTCGGTATTCGGGCGGCTGTGGATTGTGAGCATGTTGTTTTCAACGATAACCGTTCGTACACCGGACAGGAGCGAATAATGTATCCAACCGCCCTGGCCATCGCGATCTTCAACCCGCCGCCAATGGCCATGTTCGGCAACAATACGCAGCGGCATATCTCGCCGTTTGAACACCCAGTCGATCCGGTGGGTCAAAGAGGGGCCACGGCGTGCATTCCCTTCTGATGCCTTCATCGAGACAAAGCGCGGTAAGGGTAATTTGGTGACGGACCCTGTTTTAAGCGTCTCGCTTTGCGTTGCATGCACGGCGCCTGTCGCAAGGGCGAGCATCATCAGCCCGCATAGAATCGGTCGCATCATCGCAGTCATGGCGTGCCTGTCATTCGTATTTTGCTCATTTGCCTGCGCGAGGTTCTTGTGCCGCGTCGCTTGTTCCGCCACCATGCCAAGAAAACAGGGCTGCGCCAAGTGCGGGGAGATCAAAAATGTCCAAACCCAAGCTGAGTGTTGTCGTCACGCGACGCCTGCCAGAGGCAGTGGAGACTCGGTTGTGCGAGCTTTTCGATGTGACTCTGCGCTCTGAGGATACGCCGATGGAACGGAGCGCATTGGCGGAAGCGATGAAAAGCGCGGATGTTCTGGTGCCTTCGATCACGGATGATATTGATTCTACTCTGATCGCGCAGGCCGGGGAGCGCTTGAAGCTGATCGCGAATTACGGCGCAGGCGTGGATCACATCGATGTGTCTACGGCACGCCAACGAGGCATTCTGGTCTCAAACACGCCTGGGGTCCTGACGGATGACACGGCGGATATGACCATGGCCTTGATGCTGTCGGTGCTGCGGCGGATCCCTGAAGGCTTGGCGGTGATGCAATCTGATGCATGGGACGGTTGGGCCCCCACGGCGTATCTTGGGGGGCGCGTGGGCGGACGGCGGCTTGGTATTCTTGGCATGGGACGCATTGGCCAGGCCGTCGCGCGGCGCGCCAGCGCTTTTGGCATGCAAGTGCACTACCACAACCGTCGCCGTCTGCGACCTGAAATCGAAGACGCGCTGCAGGCGACCTATTGGGAAAGCCTCGACCAGATGGTCGCACGCATGGATGTGATTTCTGTGAATTGTCCAGCGACCCCTTCGACGTTCCATCTGATGAATGCGCGTCGCCTTAAGCTGATGAAGCCCGAAGCGGTGATCGTGAACACATCGCGGGGGGAAGTCATCGACGAAAACGCTTTGACCCGAATGCTGCGGGCGGATGACATTGCGGGCGCAGGTCTGGACGTCTACGAACGGGGGACGGAGATCAATCCGCGGCTGCGCGAGTTAACCAACGTCGTGTTGTTGCCGCACATGGGATCCGCAACCCGAGAAGGCCGCATAGAGATGGGCGAAAAGGTCATTATTAACATCAAGACATTCGACGATGGACATCGCCCACCGGATCAGGTTGTTCCGGCCATGCTGTAAACCGGAACACCACTGCCAATCTGAATTCAAAGGGGAGACCTGAAATGACGCGTTTGTTTTTCTGTGCCATGCTATTCTGGGGGCAAGCGGTTGCTGCTCAACAAGCGGCGGATGCGGTGCAACCAGAAGCCGCAACCCAAGGTGCTTTTGCGTCGATCTCTCCTGAAATTGATGCCGCCTTCACGGCCAAGGGCGCGGGACTCCCTGTCGAAGCGTCGAATTGGATGGTTGCTGCAGCAAACCCATGGGCGGTTGAGGCAGGGGCACAGATTCTCGCCCAAGGTGGGTCTGCAGCGGATGCTTTGGTCGCTGTGCAAGCGATGCTCGGGTTGGTCGAGCCGCAGTCCTCTGGCCTTGGAGGCGGCGCCTTTCTGGTCTACTTTGATGCGGAAACGCAGCAACTGACCACGCTGGATGGACGTGAAACAGCACCTCTGGCTGCAACACCGCGCCTTTTTCAGGATGAGAACGGTGAACCGCTTGGCTTTTTCGATGCGGTTGTTGGCGGGTTGTCCGTGGGCACTCCTGGCACCCCTGCTTTAATGGAAGCCGTACATACGCGCTGGGGTAAACTGGATTGGGCGGACTTGCTGACGCCGGCAATCGAACGGGCAGAGGCTGGATTTCCCGTGTCTCCGCGCTTGGCCGGGCTTGTCGAGGGTGATCAGGAACGGCTCGCCCGTCACGAGAGCACAGCGCGCTATTTTTTGCCGGATGGGGCGCCGCTGGAAGCCGGACAACAGTTGGTCAACGCGGATTATGCTGAAACGCTCCGTCTGATGGGGACAGAGGGCGTTGACGCCTTTTACAGAGGGGCGATTGCCACGGACATCGTAGCGACGGTGCAAGGTGCGGACGGCAACCCCGGCGTGCTTTCGCCATTAGATCTGAGCATCTACGCAATCAAGGAACGCGCACCAGTTTGTGCCACCTACCGTGCGCATGACGTGTGTGGCATGGGTCCGCCGTCGTCTGGCGCGCTGACCGTGGGCCAGATCCTCGGAATGCTCGAAGGTTTTGATCTGAGCGCTGGGCCTGCTGATGCGACAGTGCGTCGTCTCATGGGGGACGCGTCGCGTCTGGCTTTCGCGGACCGGGGGCGCTACATGGCGGACAGTGATTTTGTTCCGGTGCCGACCGAGGGGCTGGTAGACGCGGAATATCTCGCAACGCGGGCCGCGGCGCTGACGGGTGACACCGCCTTGGAAGAGGTCGCCCCCGGCACTCCGGCTTTTGATCACGCGTTGAATTGGGCGGATGATGCTTCGATCGAACTGCCCTCGACCTCGCATTTTGTCATTGTTGATTCTGCTGGCAATGTGGCGTCCATGACGACAACGATTGAAAACGCTTTTGGCAGTCGGCTCATGACCCGGGGATTTCTTTTGAACAATGAGTTGACTGATTTTTCCTTTCGTAGCCACAGCGACGGCGTGCCAATCGCCAATCGGGTAGAACCGGGCAAACGCCCGCGCTCTTCCATGGCGCCGACCATCGTGATGAAAGATGGATCGCCCGTGCTGGCAGTCGGCAGCCCGGGTGGCAGCCGTATCATCGGCTATGTGGCCGAGAGCATTGTGGCGCATCTCGATTGGGGTATGGATGTGCAGCAAGCGGTCTCAGTGCCGCATGCGGTCAACCGTTTCGGCACATACGATGTGGAAGAGGGCAGTAGCGCAGAAGCGCTCGCCGGCCCATTGACCGACATGGGCTTTGAAGTGAACCCCCGCGCACTGACCTCAGGCTTGCATGCGATTGCCATTGGCAAGGTTCTGCAAGGGGGGGCGGATCCACGCCGCGAAGGGATCGTACTCGGGCAATAGGAGAACACATCATGATTAGACACACGAACCTGCCCCGTGATGAAGCAGCAATCAAAACCGCTTTGGGTGTGCTCAAACAACAGTTCGGCGAGCAGGTGCAGACCGGTGATGCGATCCGAGAGCAGCATGGGCACACAACCACATGGATTGAAAACCAGCCTCCGGACGCGGTCGTTTTTGCCCGATCGACTGATGAAGTTTCTCAGATCGTGACCATCTGTGCGCAGCACGGGGCCCCGATCATCGCTTACGGCACCGGAACCTCGCTGGAGGGCCATGTAAACGCGCCTGCGGGTGGTATCTGTATCGACGTGACGCAAATGGACAAGGTTCTAGAGGTCAATTCCGGCGATCTTGACTGCCGCGTGCAACCCGGCGTGACGCGCGAAGCTCTCAACACGCATCTGCGGGATCAGGGGCTGTTCTTTCCGATTGATCCCGGCGCTAATGCTTCGCTTGGGGGGATGGCCGCGACCAATGCGTCAGGCACCAATGCAGTGCTCTATGGCACGATGAAGGATAATGTTCTGGCGCTCGAAGCGGTCATGGCGGACGGGCGGATCATCCGGACGGGCACGCGGGCACGCAAGTCCTCTGCGGGTTATGACATGACACGCCTGCTTGTCGGATCCGAGGGAACGCTTTGCATCATCACCGAGATTACGCTTAAACTTCGCGGGATCCCCGAAGGTATCAGCTCGGCCCGCTGCTCCTTTCCCACTGTGGATGCCGCCTGCCAAACCGTTATGGCGGTTGTCCAATATGGTCTGCCTGTCGCGCGGATCGAACTGCTGGATGAAGAAATGGTCAAGGCGACCAACAACTATTCAAAGCTCGGCCTGCCTGAGACGCCGCTGCTGTTGTTGGAGTTCCACGGCACAGAGGCTAGCGTCATCGAACAAGCTGAGCTTTTCGGTGCACTCTCCGAAGAATACGGGGGCACAGGGTACCAAGCGACATCAACCACGGAAGAGCGCAACCGGCTTTGGAAAGCGCGCCATGATGCTTACTGGGCCTTGCTGCAGTACCGGCCAGGTGCGAATGGCGTTGCGACGGATGTCTGCGTGCCGATCTCTAGGCTTGCGGAATGCGTGAACACGGCGCAGGCCCGCGCAGCCGAGCTCGACCTTGTCGTTCCGATCATCGGACATGTGGGAGATGGGAATTTCCATGCGACTCCTTTGGTGGACATGTCAGATGCGGATGAGGTGGCCCGCGCTGCGGATTTTGTGTCGTGGTTGAGCGACCTGGCCATTTCGATGGATGGCACCTGTACGGGTGAACATGGGATCGGGCAGGGCAAGAAGCCCTATCTCGTGCGCGAGCTGGGCGCGACCACAGAGTTCATGGCGGATATCAAGGCTGCACTGGACCCCAAAGGCATCCTGAACCCCGGAAAAATCTTTTAGGGCTCACCGGCCTATTGCATATGTCGCTTTCCCGCCATGACCGGTCGGGCGCGTTTTGCGCGGATTTTATGCAGCGGTTACACCGAAGTGCAGCTGTGCTTTAGGGAGTCGCGCGTCATGAAAACTCAGGTCAAAGCTCTTGTGGTCGGAGGGGGTGCGATTGGGACTTCCATTGCTTACCATCTTGCGCGGGCAGGGTGGCAGGATGTCATGTTGCTGGAACGTGATGAGCTGACCTCTGGTTCGACCTGGCACGCGGCGGGGCTTCTGCCGTATTTCAATATGTCCTACGCGACCACACACATCCACGACTATTCGATAAAGTTCTACAAAACACTCGAAGAGGAAACCGGATTGAATGCGGGGTTCTCAATCGTGGGCAACTTGCGCATGGCCCAGTCCAAAGCCCGCATCGACGAATACATGCTCTATGCGTCCACGGCTGAAACGGTCGGTGTCCCATTTGAATGGCTGACCCCTGCGCAGATCAAAGAGCGCTTTCCATTGGTGCGTACCGAAGACCTTGAGGGCGCGATCTATCACCCCACGGATGGCTATATTAATCCAGCTGATGTGACCATGGCGATGGCCAAGGGCGCGCGGCAGCGTGGCGTGGTGATCGAACGTAAGTGGCAAGTGGATGGCTATGTCTGGGCAGGGGATCACTGGGACGTCACCATCACCAAGATGGTTGAAAAGGGCGGCAACCTTATCCCTTCCGAGGAACAGATGGTCATTGCCGCCGAACATGTGGTGACCGCCACTGGCAACCACGCGCAACGCACCGCGCGGCTGCTGGGTCTGAAGATCCCAGCGATCCCCGTGGAGCACCAGTTTATCGTCACGGAGCCTGACCCTACACTTGTAGATTGGCGCAAAACCAATCCTGAGCATCCTGTACTGCGGGATGCGGACGCAAAATGGTACGTGCGCGAGGAACGTGGCGGCTGGATCCTCGGACCTTATGAGAAAAATGCACCTGCACGCTTTCTTTATGATGTGCCGGAAACTTTCCGAGCCGATCTTTTTCCGCTCGATCTGGAACGGATCGAGGAAGAATACATGTCCATGATCCACCGGATTCCTTCATCTGAAACGGTAGGGCTCAAGGATGATTTCAACGGCCCGATTTGCTACACGCCTGATGGTAATCCGCTGATTGGCCCGGCGCCTGGGCTGCGCAACATGTGGCTTGCCGAAGGATTCTCTTTCGGGATTACCGCAGCGGGCGGCACAGGGAAGTATCTTGCGCAGTTGATGGTCGAGGGGGAGGCCGAGATCGACATGGCATCGCTTGATCCCAAGCGCTACGGGTGCTGGATGACAACGGAATATGCCGCGCGCAAGAACGAGGAATGCTACGATCACGTCTACGTTCTGCACCATCCGGACGAAGAACGCCCCGCCTGTCGCCCGCTGCGCACAGCGCCCGCCTATGACCGTCAGAAAGCGTGTGGCGCGCAGTTTGGACATGTGAACGGCTGGGAGCGGCCAAATTACTTTGGCCCGCTGGATGCGCCTGACAGTTTCGACCATGACGCCCGCAGTTTTAGGCGCGGCGGCTGGTGGCAATATGCTGTCGAAGAAGCCAAGGCAATCCGCGAAGGTGTCGGCCTGATTGACGCCACCGCCTTTACCAAACACCGCATTTCCGGTCCCGGAGCGACCGCGTTTCTGGATTGGTTCACCTGCAACAAACTGCCCAAGGTCGGGCGGATCAACCTAACCTATGCGCTGACCGAAAATGGTACCACGCGGACCGAATACACAATCGTGCGCGAGGCCGAAGACAGCTACTACCTCGTTTCTGCCGGGGCTTGGACGGCCTATGATCAGGATTACCTATACAAGGCGATCATGGAGAAAGAGGCCGAGTTCGGTAGGATCAACGAAGAAGAAGTGACTACCAAATACGGGGTCTTTGCCATTGCGGGACCAAAATCGCGCGACGTGTTGGCGGAGTTGATCCGCGATGCGGACCCAGAAACAGCGCTTTCGAACAAGCGCTTCCCCTGGCTGTCGATGCGCCATATCGAACTTAAGATGTGCCCTGTGATGGCGATCCGTGTGGCCTACACCGGGGAGCTCGGCTGGGAGCTGCACTACCCGATGGAAATGCAAAATTATCTCTTTGATCAGCTGATGGCGGCAGGTGAAAAACATGGGTTAAAACTCGTCGGTGCGCGGGCGCAGAACTGGCTGCGCCAAGAGAAATCATACCGCGCCTTCGGTACAGAACTGGGCCGGGACGCCACACCGATGGAGGCGGATCTGCCACGTTTTGTCGACCTTGGCAAAGAATTTAACGGTAAGGCCAAGATGCAGGAAATCGGCATACGCTCGCGCTGTGTCACGCTGCTGATTGACGGGCCCGAGGATGCCGATCCTTGGGGGCGGGAGGCGCTTTACGACGGCGAGACTCGTGTTGGCCGGCTGACCTCTGGCGGCTACTCGGTGGCCTTTGGCAAATCGATCGGTATGGGCTATGTGGCGCCCGAGCACGCGATCGCAGGCAAGCGTCTGAAGGTAAAAATGCAAAACAAACTTTGGGATGCCGAAATTACCGAGGACAGCCCCTATGACCCGGCAAACGCGCGCATCCGAGTCGATGGCTAGCGTGTTGCGATAACAGCGAGGTTGTTGGCGGGCATTTCTTTGCGTTGAACGGATTGCGCTCCGGCTTCTTCAAGCCATTTGGTGATTTCCTGGTCGTCCTTGTAGCCGATCGCCGGGTCGGCACCGCGCAGCTGTGCATCAAAGCGTTTGTCTCCATCGCTTGTCAAAGCGCCGTCCCGTTTGAACGGACCGTAAAGGATGAAACGCCCGCCCGGCTTGAGCGCGGCCAAGGCTTCGTGCAGCAGTACCTGCGCCTGGCTGCGGCGGATCAGGTGCAGCAGGTTTATCACCAGGATCAGCGATTGACCTGAGTGGGTCGCATGCCATCCGACCTGTGTTGCATCGAGCAATTGCGCAGGTTTCACATTAGGGGCGACAGTTTCCGCGCGGTAGGCATCAATGCTGCGCAACCGTGCGGTATCGATCTCTGTAGGATGCCACAGAAGGCCGGGGCAATGATGCGCAAAAGCAACCACGTGCTGACCTGTGCCGCTGGCAATTTCAAGGGCGGATCCATTTTCAGGCGCATGTGTCCGCAGCATGTCGCACAATACGTCAGCGTTGCGCCCTGCTGCTGGCGCACAGAGTTTGTCGCCTTCAGAGGGCGCCGCAACGCTGGCATTGGGCGGAAGGGTCCCGGTCATGTTTGCTCTTCGATCCGATCCGTCGCGGGTGGAGGTCTGGGGCTCAGCTCGGCCAAGCGGTCATATATGTCGCGCGACATGTCAAAAGTCAGCGCAGCGAGCGAAGGTGCAAGTTGTTCTTTGGAACGGGCCGAAATGATGGGGGTTGGACCCATCGGGTGCGCAGCCGCCCAAGCCACAGCCAATGTTGCGGGATCTACGCCAATCTCATCACCGAAAACGCAAAGGCCGCGGGCGGCTTCATGCATCCAATCCAATCCATATCGCGCGGAGTATTTATCATCCTCGCTCAGACGCCCACCGTTGCCCTTGGCATATTTCCCGGTTAGCAACCCGCCGCCCAAAGGCGAATAGGGCGCGCAGGCGACGCCTTGATCCGCGCACATGGGCAGGATTTCCACTTCAGCCTGACGTTTCACCAGGTTGTACATTGGTTGCAGGATATCGACTGTCAGATCGAACTTGGCGGCGATCCCAATGGCCTTAACGACCTGCCATGCGGCAAAATTCGACACGCCAATATAGCGGATTTTGCCCGCAGCTTTGAATTCGGCGAAACATTCCATGGTTTCGAGCATGTCTGTATTCGGGTCGAACCGATGCAGGTAAAGGATATCCACCATATCCATATCCAGCCGCTGAAGGGAGATATCAAAGGTTGCGGTCATGTTCTGCCGCGTGGAGCCGCCCGCGTATCCGACCTTGGTGGCGATCAGCAGATCGTCCCGACGGTCTTTGGCGAACCTGCCGAGCAGACCTTCTGAATGACCGTCGTTGTAGGAATAGGCCGTATCGAAATGGGTAATCCCTGCGTCCAGGGCCGCGTCAAACATCGCGCGGGAGGCGTCTTCATCAGCGCGCCCTCCGAACTGCATCGCACCGAAAGCAAAGGGGCTGGCGGGGGTGCCGTTAAGGCTGGTCAGGTGTTTTGTCATGAAGACAGGAGTGACATTCCACAGGGCTTCATGCAACCTCAGTTTCACCGAAGGCATAAAGAGAGGTAACTGCATGATCGTCGTTGATAAAAAGGCGCTGCAAGGAACAGCGCGTGACGCTTCGGGGCCAGGTTGGACCAGTTTGCGCCTACTGGTGCAGCAGGATGGCATGGGCTTTTCCATGACAGAAACCAAGGTGATGCCGGGGTCGGTTCTCGATCTGCAATACAAAAACCACATCGAGGCTTGTTTTTGTCTCGCAGGAGAGGGCGAGGTCAAGGAACTGGACACCGGTGTTGTCCACAAGATCGTGCCCGGTGTGCTTTACGCGCCCAACACGCACGAGCCGCATCAGGTGCGGGTGACAGGCGAAGTACCGCTACACTTTATCTGCGTTTTCTCGCCGGCGCTGCGCGGGGATGAAGTGCACGGACCGGATGGCAGCTACGATTGATCGGGCAAAATGTTTTCAACGAAAGCAATAACTTTGGCGCGGCTCATTTCGCAGGGATAGACACGTGAACCGCTGGTGAGGTGAAAAAGGTTGAGGCTGATGTAGTCCCCGCCGCCCAAGGCTTCGGCCACCAGTTTGATGGACCTGCCCGAATTGAAGGCTGTTTTGCTTGCAATGTAACGACGGCTTCCAAGGTGCGCGTTGAAGGTGCCAAGCGGTAATTGTTCTAAGGCACGAACAAAAGAGGCTGGCGCCGCGTTCGTCATATTTTCTGACCAATTTTAGGTTCAGTTCCAGCTGCAATTCGGGCGATGTTCGCCCGGTGACGCCAAAAAATCAGACACGTCAGCACTATGCAGAGCAGGGTGGCTGTGCCCGCCCCCAGCACCCAGGCCAGCGGGATAGAGGCCATAGAGGCTGCCAGCGCGCCCATGGAGGAAATCCGCGTACTGAACGCACCAACCAGCCAGGCGAGGCAGCATCCAATGCCAACAGGCCAGGCAAGTGCCAGTACGATCCCCAGGAACGTCGCAACACCCTTCCCACCAGCAAAGCGTAGCCAGACCGGAAAGCAATGCCCGATCATCGCGGCCAATCCGGCGATCTGGGCCAGATCTTCGCCGCCAAACGCGTGTGCTGCCAGCACTGCAACCGCGCCTTTCCCCCCGTCCAGAAGTAGAGTAAGCGCTGCAGCAGGCTTGCTGCCCGTACGGAGAACATTCGTCGCACCAATGTTGCCTGACCCGATATTACGTAGGTTTCCAAGCCCCATGACCCGCGCAAGGATCATGCCAAAAGGGATCGACCCCACGAGATAGCCCAGAAGTGCCCAGAGGGCGATCATGGCGATTGTGCTTTCGACAACTGGCATCAGGGTTTCTCGAAAATCTGTTGGCCAGCAACATATGTCGCAAGCACTTTGCCCTGCATCCGGGCGCCATCAAACGGCGTGTTGCGGGATTTGGAGCGCAATGTGGCGCGGTCCATCAAAAACGGGGCGTGTGGATCAAACAAAACCAAGTCTGCTGGTGCGCCGGGGGTCAAGCGACCGCTGTCCAGCCCAAGCCGTTTCGCAGGGTTAAGCGACAGAGCGCGCCAGAGTGTCGGCAGATCGATGAGATCCGCGTGAAACAGTTGCATCGCTGCGGGCAAGAGCGTTTCCAAAGCGACTGCACCGGAGGCGGCTTCCTCAAAGGGCAAACGTTTGCTCTCTTCGTCCTGTGGCGTGTGCATGGATGCAATGATGTCGATCAGGCCCGATTTGACGGCATCTGCGATGGCCAGGCGATCATGCTCATCGCGCAAAGGCGGCTTCAGTTTGAAGAACGTCCTATAGTCCGAAACATCCAGCGCATTCAATGTCAGGTGGTGGATCGACGTACCGGCAGTGACGTCCAACCCATTGTTCTTTGCGCGTTCCAGGGCGGGCAAGGCGCGGGCGCAGGTGATCTGATCTGCGTGGTAGCGTGCGCCAGTCATTTCGATCAAGGCGATGTCACGGTCCAGCCCCATGCGTTCGGCCATGGGAGAGACCGCAGGCAACCCACGCAGCGAAGCGAATTTGCCAGACGTCGCCACGGCACCCTTGCTCAGGCCCGGATCCTGCGGGTGGGCGATGACCAGAGCGCCGCAGGCACGGGCGTAGGTGAGCGCACGCGAGAGCACCTTGTTATCCGTGACGATACGGTCGCAGTCAGAGAACGCGACAGCCCCCGCATCCATCAAAAACCCAATCTCGGTCATCTCGCGGCCGTCGCGGCCCTTGGTCAGGGCGGCCATTATGAGCACGTTCACAGGTGCGGCTTCATTGGCGCGGCGGGTGACGAATTCCAGCACTTCGGGGCTGTCGATAGCGGGCGTTGTGTCGGGGCGCGTGATCATCGTTGTGACACCCCCCGCAGCAGCGGCCAAACCAGCGGAGCGATAGCTTTCTTTGTGCCGCTCGCCCGGTTCGCACACTTTCACGCCTATATCCACGATGCCGGGTGCGAGGTACTTCAACCCGCACTCCACGACATGTCCCTGAGGGCGCGCATCGGCGCTTAGAACTTCAGCGATCTTACCGTTTTCAAGGCGCAACCCGCCGGTGACGACGGTGCCTTTTTCGGGATCAACAAGACGCGCGTTAACAAGGCTGAGATCATTCATTTTCAACCTCCAACCCAGAGCATCAGACCTACCACAAAGAAAGCGACCAAGAGCGCCAGCATTGCGATGCGTCCCGACATTGCCGCATCTGACGGGCGTTTCTTGGGCGCCGCGGTCTCTAACTCCTGCGGCAATGCGGAAGGCGTGCTGAGATCGACGGGTGCACTCCATTCGGTCCCTTCCTGTCCGTAGCTGCCAATCAGGGTGAGCTGTGAAGAGGGGGTCAAAGATTGCGCCACACCGCGAAAGGCGCTGGAGTAGACGATAATGACCCAGCCTTCGAGTGATGCTAGCTTGAAGCGATCGGCATCAATCTCAGTCGCCTTTGCACCAGCACCTTCGACAAGATAGTCCGGCAGCGCCATTTCTCCGAGATCGTCGATGGGAAAAACTTCTACATGTGCCGGATCCAATGCGGCGGCGCCCAGGGCGAGTTCTTTCAAGCTGGAGCCACCGCCTGTACCGCCGCTACCGCTGTTTGCTTTCAACGCTTGGGCTTTTTCCTCTTCCATCGAGAGGGCAAAGATGCGGACAACACCACTTTCGTTTGCGCGAATTTCCAAGGTCATGCCGCTCCCCGTGTCAGGCGCAGGTTGCGGGCAAGTAAGTCCATCGCCGCCATGCGCACCGCGACGCCCATTTCCACCTGATCCTGAATGACAGACCGGTTGATATCGTCCGCAAGTGTGCCATCGATTTCCACACCGCGATTCATTGGGCCGGGGTGCATCACAATGGCGTCTGCCTTGGCGTGGCTGAGCTTGTCCTCATCGAGACCGTATCGGTAGTAGTACTCCCGTTCTGATGGAATGAACCCACCATCCATCCGTTCTTTCTGAAGTCTCAGCATCATGACCACATCCACATCATGCAGCCCTTCGGCCATATCGTCGAAAACCTCGACGCCAAATTCCGAAATACCTGCGGGCATCAGCGTTGGGGGGCCAATCAGACGCAGGCGGTTTTCCATCTTTCCCAGCAACATGATGTTGGAGCGGGCGACGCGGCTGTGGGCGATATCGCCGCAAATCGCGATCGACAGGCGGTGCAGTCGGCCTTTGGCCCGGCGAATCGTCAAAGCATCAAGGAGCGCCTGTGTGGGGTGCTCGTGCCGACCATCTCCTGCGTTCAGTACCGCGCAATTGACCTTTTGCGCCAAGAGATCCACCGCACCAGAATGTGGGTGGCGCACCACAAGCAGATCAGGGTGCATAGCATTGAGCGTGAGTGCTGTATCGATCAGTGTTTCGCCTTTTTTCACGGAACTTGCTTGCATTGCCATATTCATCACATCCGCTCCAAGACGCTTGCCCGCAATCTCAAAGCTCGCCTGTGTGCGTGTGGAGTTCTCAAAAAACATGTTGATCTGGGTCAGTCCCGAAAGAGCATCCGCATGCTTGTCAGGTTGTCTGTTCAAAGCGGCATATTGATCCGCCAGATCCAGAAGGGTTGCGATTTCCTCCGGGCGTAAAGCCTCGATCCCGAGCAGATGGCGATGGGGAAACGTCATGGTGGCACCCTCCGGTGATTTGTCACCTTATAGGGATCGCCAGATGGCTCGGCAAGGTGTTGAAGGTCGGTAGACGAGAGGTTCAACATGCAGCAAAGGGGCGGTAAAGTACGACCATGGAATCATCCGAGTTTTATAACGCGCTCGCGCTTTTGGGCTGGCAGGTCGAGTTAGGCGCTGTGGACGCCATCGGCGACGCACCGGTGAACCGATATGATGTGCCGGACAAATTGGCAAAGCCAAAGCGACCAGAACCTGCGTCTGAGAACGTGCCTCAGGTCAAACCGGCGGCTGCCGACGAGGTCAATGCGGTTGGTGCTGCCGAGGCTGCAGCGCGTGCGGCACAGGACCTTGATGCATTACGCGCGGCACTTTCGGTGTTTGAGCATTGTGCGTTGAAACGCGGTGCACGGAATTTGGTTTTCTCAGACGGTATCGCGGGCGCCGATGTGATGATTGTTGGCGAAGCACCAGGCCGCGACGAAGACAAGGAAGGCCGGCCGTTCGTGGGGCGTGCGGGCCAGTTGCTCGACCGCATGCTGGCGGCCATTGATATGGGGCGGGACAATGGGGGCGCGCCGGTTTACATCACGAATGTGTTGCCCTGGCGCCCGCCGCAGAACCGCGACCCCAGTCCCGAAGAGATCGCAATGATGCGCCCGTTTTTGCTGCGGCATATCGAATTGGCACAGCCAAAGGTGCTGGTGGTCATGGGCAATATATCGACGCAAACGCTCTTGGGAAAGCGGGGTATCACCCGGTTGCGCGGCACCTGGGCCGAAGCTGCGGGCTTGCCGGTTTTGCCAATGTTCCATCCTGCTTACCTGTTGCGCAATCCTGCGGCCAAACGTGAAACCTGGGCTGATCTTCTCAGTCTTAAAGCACAGTTGTCTGGTGACTGACCCGACCCATATGGTTGCGGGGATAGAGAGCGGTACGCGTTTCGGCACGCTTTCTCGTAACTGCTCTGTTTTGAAAAGGACCCTGCTCAGATGAGCCGTATTGATGCGACGAAAGACTTCATGGCGATCCGAATCGCAATTCTGACAGTGTCAGATAGCCGCGATCTGGCGCAGGATCGTTCTGGTGATGTGCTGGTGGACCGCCTGATGGCAGCAGGACACGAGCTGGCGGATCGCCGTATCCTGACAGATGAGCGCAACCAGATCGCGGATCTGCTGCGCGACTGGTGTGCTGACAGCAGTATCGATGTGGTGATTTCAACGGGTGGTACGGGGTTGACCGGACGCGATGTCACTGTCGAAGCACACCGAGACGTCTATGAAAAGGAAATCGATGCATTCGGTACGGTTTTTACCATCGTGTCGATGCAAAAAATTGGAACAAGCGCTGTCCAAAGCCGTGCCACCGGGGGGGTTGCCAATGGCACGTATCTCTTCGCGTTGCCCGGAAGTCCGGGTGCCTGCAAGGACGCCTGGGACGAAATTTTGGCGAAACAACTCGATTTTCGTCACCGACCTTGTAACTTTGTCGAGATTTTACCGCGATTGGACGAACATCTGCGACGGAAATAGCAGACGCAGACGTTACACGCTCTAAGGGCGCTAATTTCTGGCGCTCGGAGATGTTTGCCCCTATCTTGTGACGGGCATAAAGGATTGCGGTGTAATGCGTTTCTTGCGTCAAAGCATGATTGGGTTGTTTCTTGCCTCGGTGACTCTGGGGCTGCTGATCTATGCCTTCCAGATCGTGAGTGGTGCCATTCAGACCCGTCTGAGCGAAGAACGCCCTGCACCGCCCGCGCGTGAACGCGTTTTTGTCGTCGATCTGGTCCGCGCCGAGGCGAAGACGGAAACCCCCGTGCTCAACGCCTTTGGTGAAATTGCCGCCCGCCGAACACTGGAATTAAGGGCTGCCGTTGGAGGGCGCATCATTGCACTGGCGCCCACGTTTGAAGAGGGCGGGGCCGTGTCGTTGGGAGATGTCTTGGTCACCATTGACCCGTCTGACATGCAGTCACAGGTCGACCGGCTCAGTGCTGATCTTGCAGATGCTGAGGCCGAAGTGCGGGACGCGGAGCGTGGTCTTGAATTGGCGCGTCTCGACGAAGACGCCGCGCGTGCTCAGTCGGTGTTGCGGGCGCAGGCACTCGACCGGCAGGTGGGGCTGGCTGATCGTGGCGTTGGATCCGCCGCATTGGTTGAGACAGCCAAACTCGCCGCGGCTGCAGCGGATGCAGTTGTCATCACGCGGCAGCTCTCAGTCACGCAAGCCGAAGCACGCGTCGATCAGGCGGCAACGCGATTGGCTCGCGCGCAAATCGCTCTGGCGGATTCGCAGCGTGATTTGCGCGATACGACTATTGTTGCGCCGTTTCCGGGAACGTTGGGGGATACGGCAGTTGTTGCGGGCGGGTTGGTGTCCGCAAACGAACGACTTGCTACATTGGTCGATCCTGCTGAACTGGAAGTGTCCTTTCGCCTGTCCACCGCTCAATATGCGCGTCTGCTAGATGCCTCTGGTCGGCTTATCAAAGCGCCCGTGACGCTACAGTTGGAGGCCGCAGACGCGGATTTGACCGCGACGGGCAAGATCAGCCGCGTGAGCGCTGCAACGGGAGAGGGGCAAACCGGACGCCTTGTTTTCGCGCAACTGGATCCTGCGCCAGGCTTCCGCCCAGGTGATTTCGTGTCGGTTCTTGTTCTCGAACCTGGGTTGGAAAACGTGGTGCGCCTGCCATCGACGGCGCTGGGCCCCACGGGCAAGGTCATGGTGCTGAGTCAGGAGCGGCGGCTTGAGGCGATCAAAGTAGACCTGCTACGGCGCCAAGGCGATGATATTCTGGTCCGGGGTTTTGGTCTGGAAGGCCGCGATGTGGTGCAAGAGCTGACGCCGCTTTTGGGCGAGGGTATTTCTGTTCGCCCGGCCCGAAAACCAGGGTCTGTATCAGAGAATGCGGAGCAGTCACTGCTTGAGTTGAGTGCAGAGCGCCGTGCGGAACTGGTTGAATTCATCCGTCAGGACCGCGCCATGCCCGAAGTGGCCCGCGCGCGCATCATCGCGCAACTGGAAGAAGACCAAGTGCCCGCCCAGGTCGTGGAACGCATTGAACGCCGGATGGGAGGATAACCCCGGTGGCCCGTGAAATCCCAACCCCGGCGGGCGGTATCATTTCCTACTTTACCCGGCATCCGACTTTGGCGAACCTCATGGTGGTGTTGATCCTGTTGGTGGGTCTGTCAACCATTCCCAACATGCGCACGCAGTTTTTTCCAGATGTTGTGAACGAAACCGTCGTTGTTGCAGTGGACTGGGAGGGTGCGGGCGCCAATGACGTGGACAGAAGTGTCATTCAGTTGTTGGAGTCTGCCCTGATTGTGATCGATGGCGTCGAAAGCACTTCGACGCGGGCGAACGAAGGGGGGGGCTCTATCAGTCTGGCGTTTCAGGCCAATTGGGACATGTCGCG
>JBGCDG010000073.1:0-13340 GCA_045105195.1 Roseobacter sp.
CCGCACCAACGGCGCACCCCTGCACCATAAATTGATGCTCCGCATCTCGCTTGAAATCGTCACTGAAATTTGGCTTCCCCATAACAGCCTCCTTGCCTCAAAGTTAGGGAAGAAAGCGTCTACAATACTCGGGGCTGTTCACTGGGAAGTGTATCAAACATCGGAGCAGCTGCAGCGAATGTGCCGGAAATGTTGCGGTCCAACGTGGTCCTCACATCCATGAAACATGGTTTGGATGAACCAGATGTGACGTCACATCACACTTTCCGGGAAGGTGAAGTTCCAAACCGCGCTTTGTAGTGGCGCGAAAACACACCGCTCGAGTTAAACCCGCATGCGATTGCAACCCCCAGCACTGATACTTCGGTTTCCGCGAGCAACGTCCGCGCTCTGTTAAGGCGGATATTGCGATATGCTGTTGTAGGTGTCTCGTTGAGGTATTGTAGGAAAAGGCGTTCGATCTGACGGCGAGACAAGTTGACCTGGTCACTCAAGTATTCTAGCGGCAATGGTTCCTCGATATTCTCATGCATCTTTTGAATAACTTGAACAAGTTTTGCGTTGCGCGTGCTCAGCGCGCGCGCAAAAGAGGAGCGTTGCGCAGTCCACGCTTCAAAGTCACTTCCATTCAGACACATATCTGAGACCGCAATTGCAAATTTGCGACCATAGTTCCGTTGAATCACCGCCAGCATCATTTCGGTTGCGGCGCTCCCTCCGCCACTAGTCCAAAGATCACCGTCGATTTCAAAGCGACCCATCGTAGGGGCAAGATTTGGAAACTGGTCGACGAAGCCTGGCTGATTTTCCCAATGGAGTGTAAAGATCCGATCCTCCAGCAATCCAGCCCGAGCAAGGGTTGCGGCGCCCGTGCAAATCCCCCCAAACTTTCCACCAAAACGGGCGTGTTTTCGCAATGCCGCAACAGCCTTTTCGCTGGCGGCTTGGATGCCTTGATTGCCTGAACAGACAAGCAGGCGATGGTCCTGTTGGATGTCCGTGATCGCTTTGTCGACGCCAACTTCTACCCCTGAGGAGGCCACGACTGGTGACCCGGTCTCCGAAAACACCACCCAATGATAGAGCGGTTTTTGTGCTAACTGATTGGCAATCCGCAAGGGCTCGAGAGCTGCGCTGAATGCAAGCAGCGTAAATTCTGGAAGCAACAGAAATCCCAGATGTTTTGTAGAATCGTGATCGTTGACCGGAAAATGAAAAGCGCCCCCAGGAACGATGCTAGGTTTCTTCTTAGCGCAAGGATCACTGCAAAGGCGTTCGTATTTTATCTTTTGTTCCATTTCTAAACACGCTTAGTGTCGCGCAGCAAAAAACCTTCGCGCAGCTTGATCTGGGACAAACCAGTATTCCGCGCGTCACTGCGTGCAATTCCTCCTTATTCGCGCCGAAAAAGTAGCGCCAAAGCTATAATCTACGCTCTGTTTTAAGTTTCGGATGGTTTATTTGCGTCTCTTGTATAGTATCAATGCGACATTGGGTTAAATCAGTGAATTGCTCTAAATTTGGGGGGAAGCCATGAAGCAAGTAGTGGAACTTAGTAGATCGAGGTTATCGATTGGATTTATCCTGGCTCGAAACTTCACGCTCAGTGCGTTTGCAAATTTTGTTGATGTTCTGCGGCTTTCGGCGGACGACGGGGATAGTAGCCGGCAAATCTTGTGTCGATGGGACGTTTTATCAGCTGACAATTCACAGATCCGTTCAAGTTGCGGTGTAACCGTGCAGCCAGATGCAAAATTGGGTGACCCCCAAGATTACGATTACATCGTGGTAGTCGGGGGCCTGCTTGATCAAACTGACGATTTTGATCCGAACTGTTTGGCTTTTCTTCGAGAAGCGGCGGTGCAGAAAGTCCCGCTTGTAGGCATATGTACAGGTGGGTTCATTTTACACAGCGCGGGGCTCATGCAAGGCCGTAAATGCTGCGTGCATTGGTTTCACCACGGTGATTTTCTGGATCAATTCGAAGGGCTAGAACCTGTATCTGATCAGATTTTTGTTGTCGATAAGGATAGGTTGACTTGCTCGGGCGGCGTGGGATCAGCGCATCTCGCAGCCTTTCTGGTTGCGCGGCATGTTGGAGTGACCCAAGCGCGAAAAAGCCTTCACATCCTTATCATGGACGATGTGCTTGAAGGGGAGACGTCACAACCCGTCATCCCGTTGGGCCTTACAACGTCAAATGACCTCGTGAAACGTGCCATTCTCTTGATGCAACAGAATATGGAATACCCTCTTAGCACTGCCAACTTGTGCGAAAGGTTAGGGGTTGGCCGTAGAAAGCTGGAGCGTCACTTTCGTAATGCATTGGATATCTCACCGCATGAAACCGACACCACGATCCGTATTGAACATGTGAAACATTTGCTTACGTCGACCAATCTATCCGTGTCGCAGATTGCTCTTCAAACCGGTTTCTGTGACGCTTCGCATCTAATCAAAGTTTTTCGCCAAAAAAATCAAGTGACGCCAGATGTATTCCGATCTGTTGGCAATCCCAAAATTAACGCGGCCACCGTCAATGACGATGGCCGCTGTGATCAGGAACGCAGTATCGCGCGGTCCGACGTCAGACAGTCCAGCGACAGCCATAGGAAACGTTCCAATGCAGGCGACCAACCCGATCCAGACCATAATCGTCGCGGTATGCTCGAAACGGGCCAATGCGCGGTTTTGAAAGATCAGCAGAGATGCGGCAAAGGCTGAGCCAAGGCCGTAGAGTACGCCGGGCTCCACACGCAAGCCACTGACTTCGCTGGCAACCACCACCCCGATGAACCCCATGACAGCGCTGAAGCCGCGTGACAGGCCAATACGCTCTCCAAACACAAATGGCGCCAAGGCGACAACGAACAGAGATGTTGTAAAGGTCAGGACAGAAGCTAAGGCCAGGTCCAACATCTGAAAGCTGGCATAGTACAGCCATTAGCAGACAAGGCTGGTGACCCCTCGGATGACAAGCTTTGGGCAGCGCGGGGAGAGAAAACGATC
This sequence comes from Roseobacter sp., assembly GCA_045105195.1. Lineage (GTDB taxonomy): Bacteria > Pseudomonadota > Alphaproteobacteria > Rhodobacterales > Rhodobacteraceae > Roseobacter. The sequence goes on from JBGCDG010000073.1 coordinate 3,010, forward strand.
CGGTCGCGTTGCGGCGATCCACACCGCCACAATGATCAACTGGCACAGGGATCTGAAAAAGATGATCTGCGCAAAGGGCACTTCGGGGGACACAAATCGCAAGACGGTGACATCAGCCGTAAAGACGGCAGCGGCGGTGGCCAGAAGAACTGCGCCATAACGATTATCAATGATCGGCCCAGCGGTCACGTCTGTCGGAACGGCGCGAAGTCATCTGGTGCAATCAATGCAATCTCGCGGATGATTTGTACCCACGCTGCCAGCCCATCACTGATCGAGGACACGCGGAAAAATTCGTTAGGCGCGTGGAAGTTTTCGTCAGAAAGCGCAAAAGAGAACATGACCGTGTCGAGACCCAACACGCGCGAGACAATTTCTGTGAGTGGCAGCGACGCCCCGATGCGAACCTTCAGCGGTGTCTCACCTGTCGTATGTTCAAGCGCCGCAACAGCCGCCCCCAGCAACGGGTGATTTTCAGGCACAGCATAGGCACCGCCCTGCCCACGGTCACCGTAGATGTCCAACGTGGCATAAGGAGGGAGCTGCGCTTTGAGATGAGCCATTAACGCGTCTTTGGCGGTTTGAGGATCTTGGCCTGGCACCAACCGCATTGTTAGTTTCGCGAAGGCCTCGTTCGGGATCACCGTCTTGGAACCAGCGCCGGTATAGCCACCCCACATACCATTCACATCCACCGTGGGGCGCATCCAAAGCCGCTCCAATGACGAATAGCCTTCTTCGCCAACAGGCTGCGCAGCAATGGCCTCGAATGAAGCACCCTCGTCATACGGGATTTCCGCAATTTCGGCACGCTCCGCATTCGTAGGCTCAATCACCCCATCGTAAAAACCCGGTGCCGCGATATGTCCCCGCGCGTCATGTAGGCTGGCGACAAGCTTTGAGAGAACATGCAGAGGGTTTGCCACGATCCCACCATAGCGGCCTGAATGAAGGTCCTGCGAAGCCGTTTGCACCCGCACCTCAAAACCAGCATTGCCGCGTGAACCGACATTCAGAGCAACGAGATCAGGTCGCCAACGCGCGCCGTCGGCAGACAACACGGCGTCCGCCGCCAGCAGCTCACGATGCGTCTCCAATATGCCGGGCAATGAGGGCGATCCAGTTTCCTCTTCACCCTCGATGAGCAGTTTCACATTGATCGGCAACTGGCCCTCGACAGCGACAAATGCGGCCAAAGTGTCGAGCGCGATCATCATGGGCCCTTTGTCGTCCGAGATACCGCGCCCATAGAGTCTGCCGTCATTTTCCGTCGCCTCAAAGGGCGGCGTGACCCACTTGTCGAGAGGGTCCGATGGCTGAACGTCATAATGCGCATAGATCAGCATCGTCGGTTTGTTGGGCGTATCCAATCTTTCGGCGTATAGCGACGGCTGCCCACTCCCATCAGAGGGAGTCAGCCGCTTGCGATTCACAAAGCCCATTGCATCGAGACGCGCTTCGATCAATTGGCGTGCATCCTCCATTCCTTGGGCCATAGCCGGGTCCGCCCCCACGGATGGGCAGGCTACCAGTGCTTTCAAGGCGTCGAGCAATTGCAGTTGGTGATCCAGTGCATGGGTTAGAACGCGGTCAGCCATGTAATCCTTCTTTCAGGTGATGCCGCCATCGACGCTTAGTATCTGCGCAGTGATCCAGCGCGCATCCTCTGACGCAAGGAAGGTCGCAGCGGCGGCAATATCCTCCGGCTGGCCCAGACGGCGGGTATGGATACGACTGATAAGCTGGGCTTGTCCCTCAGGCCCATAGGCGTCCCATTGTTTTTGAGTGGCAGGGTTCGACAGAACGAAACCGGGCGCAATGGAATTGACTGTGATGCCATGGGGGGCCAGCTCTAGGCTCAGCTGTTTGGTCAAGCCGACCAGCGCATGTTTCGCTGCCGTGTAAGCGTGAATACCGGTCAAGCTCGGCCGCAATCCCGCACCTGAACTAATGGTGACAATCCGCCCCCATCCTGCCTGTTTCATAGCAGGAACGACAGCTTGAGACAGATACAGTGTGGCATCCACGTTGGCGGCAAAAATCTTGCGCCACGCGTCGGGTTTGACCTCCTCCAAAGGGGTGCCGACCTGTCCGCGCACCCCACCTGCCGCATTGATCAGGACGTCCGGCGCTCCGTAATCCGAGACCAACTTTGCATGCATTTCCGTAACAGAGCCCGGATCCCCTAGATCTGCAGCAAGCACGGGCAGTCCCAGCCGACGTGCAGCTTCCTGCACCGCGTCTCCAGCCAGATCACTGACAACAACCTGCGCGCCTTCCAAGGCAAGCCGCGCAGAAATTGCCGCGCCGATCCCGCCAACAACACCGGTGACCAAGGCCGTTCGCGCCGTCATCCGATCACCTTGGTCAGTTCGTGAAACGTCTCTTCCGACATTTCGCGGCGCCCGTCTTCAATATCGTGGATCAGCGCAACCAATCGTGTGAGCAACGGTGTCGCAAGTCCATGCCCCGCAGCAATCTCTGCGACGCTGCCGACTTGCGGATCAACCTCCGTTTTACGTTTGCGCACCGCGAGATCTCGGTAGATACCTGTGTGGGTTTTGGCGGTTTTTGAATTGAACTCAGCCAGATCGGCAAGGCTCTGCAATGCGTCCGCATCAGACGCGCCGGGCAGAAATGCGGTTGGCTCAAACCCATTGAACGGTTTGGGTTGAACGCCCTCGGCCACAGCCGTGCGCATCACTTCGCGCGCCAATCCCATCAAAGCGGGCCCGCGCGCGGGATCAGCGAAATTTACTGTCATGCTGTCGGGTGTCAGCGCCGTGGCAAATAGCATCGCACCATAGCCTAATTTGCCCCAGAGATAGGCCCAGATATCTTGTGTTAGAACTGCCTCAGGTTCGAAGATTTGCAGCAGCTCATGCATGTCTTGCGTGCGTCTACGCAGGCTGCCGTCAATCTCTCCTACGACGACCGCGCCGCGATTGCCAAACAAGATACGCCCCGGACCAATCCAATCCGCCCCGTAATTCACGAAGGCGCCAATCGTACGCTCAGGGCCTGCAAGCTCCGCGATCATCCGCTCGTTCAATCCGTTCTGCGCCGACAAGACAAAGCCATCCGCCGCCAGATGCGCCAAAAGTTGCTCCATCGCCTGAGGCGTCGCTTGCGCTTTGACAGCCAAAACAACCCTTGCATAAGTGCCAGTCAGTTGATCAGGCGTAACGCAAGGAACCGTTTGGGTAAACTCTTCGACCGGGCCCTCGATTATCAGGCCACTGGCGGTACATGCCTCAGCATGCTTGGCCACGATATCGACCATCTGAACGGGCACACCTGCCCGCGCCCAATAGGCCCCAAGAATGCCGCCAATGGCACCAGCACCCCAAATCAGGATCGGCTCAGCCATTTTGTGAAGCGGGCCACGGCCCTTCCAAAGCGGCGCGGGTCTCAGAGACACCTACTTCCCAAATCGCCAACATCTCATCATCGGGGCGTTGCCATGGCCCACCAAACGAACCATCGCGCAAAAGCACACGCGCCTGAGCAGGTGAAGACGCACGCATCATCTCCATATCCACACTCGGTTTTTCACCCTCTGGTGCAGGAGCATGTGCTAACCGCGTCCATGGAAAATTCTCCATCCAATTGGCATGCGAGCCGGTTGTATCAATCGATTGAATCTTGGCCCATGTCTGCGGTGCGTTCCACCAATTGTGAAACTTGATCGACGTATCGTCATACTCTGCCATAAGCTCTTGCGCCAAAGCGCCGACCGGATTGTTGCCGCCGTGACCATTCACGATCAAGATCTGACGAAAGCCTGCGCGCCGCACCGAAGCCACAACATCGCGCATCACCGCCATTAACGTTTCGACCCGCAAACAAATGCTGCCCGGATATGCGTTGAAATAGGGGGCCAACCCGAACGGCATCACGGGAAAGACCGGAATTTCTAGTGGCTCAGCAGCATCTGCAGCCACTGTTTCTGCAAGAATCATATCTACACAAAGTGACAGTTGCGCGTGTTGCTCAGTCGAGCCGATGGGTAAGATACAGCGCGGATCACGGGCTGCGGCAGCCTCGACATCACGCCAATTCATTTCGGCAATTTTCATTGCGGCATCCCTTCTGTATCGGTGGCTCCACCCAACGCCGCATGTGATGGAAGATCGCCCGACCAACCCTGTGCTGCGATCACCACTTTCGACATCAATTCCGACAATATTTGCCGCTCACCGTCGGACAAGACATCCAACATGCGGTTCTCTTGCGCCTCGAAGACGGGCCGCGTTTCATGGATCATGGACCAGCCTTTTTCCGACAGACGCAAGGCTTGTTTTCGTCCGCCGCCGGGCGCTTTGCTGCGCGCCTCTATTAACTCCATCAGCTCCAACCGTTTGATGGCACGGCTGAGCGTGTTTTTGGGAAACCCAGATGTGCGCGAGATATCACGGGCACTTCCCCCATCGACAAGCGCCAATGAATACAAGACCACATATTCGGGCCGCTTCAGTCCATACGTGCATTGAATCCAGTCATACAGCGGCGTGTTATAGAGCAAGGCCAGATAGTTAATCCGAAAGGTAAACGGGCAAGGATTGCCCCACAGCTTGGCCTGCAACATGTCGGAATGTCTACCGTCCGAAGTCCTGTGGCACTCTTGATCATCGGCGATCTGCGGTCCTGGCATTTGGCTTTCGTTCCTTTGGCTGAGCAGGCTGAGTTCCAAAATGAACTTGACTGACATCATATCTCGCCACATTCTGCGATAGCAAGTTCCAAATGGAACCAAGATTTCACTTAAGATCGGATGAGGGAAACCTCCTTCACCAACGGGAAGGTAAAATCATGAAAAACCGGAAATTTCTAGCGCCTCTGGCCTTGGCACTCGGGGTGAGTGTTGCGGGCGGAGCATATGCGCAAAGCTTAACGATGGGCGTGCGCGGCGGGCCCGAGTCTATGGACCCGCATTTCTCGGCCCTTGGGCCTCACGCAGAGGCGGCCAAACACATCTTTGACACGCTGGTCTGGTCCGGCACTGACCTGCAGATCGAACCCGGCCTTGCAACCAGCTGGGCCCCAGTGGATGACGACACGTGGGAATTTAAACTGCGCCAAGGCGTCAAATTCCACGATGGATCAGATTTCGACGCAGAAGATGTGAAATTCTCAATCGAGCGTATTCCCGTTGTCACCGGTCCCACAACGACAGCGATTTACGTGCGCCGGGTCGCCAGCGTGGACATCATTGATCCGCACACGATCCACATCAACACGGACGGCCAGGCGGCCACGCTGCCAAATGATTTCATCCGGTTGTTCATCGTCTCTTCCGAGGCTGCTGCGGACTATTCAACGCCGGAAACAGCGGCTGAAGGCTTCAATTCTGGTGCCGCAACCATCGGAACTGGCCCTTACAAGTACGTCAGCTGGGAACCAAAGGGCGACCTGGTTTTGGCGCGCAACGACGACTACTGGCGCGGTATGGGCGCATGGGAAACCGTGACCCGTAAGGAAATCCCGAATGACAGTTCACGGCTCGCTGCATTGAAGGCGGGGCAGGTTGATGTGATCAACTACGTCTCCTCTGTCGACTATCTGGCGCTAGAACGCGACGCCAACATTGATGCAGTTAAAGGCGACAGCGTCTACATCATGAATCTGCAACTGGACCAACGTGAAGACACGCCACTTGTGCGAGCCGTCGACGGCTCTGATCTGGACGCGAACCCGTTTCGCGATCTGAAAGTGCGCCAAGCCGTGGATCATGCAATCGACCGCCAGACTATGGTCGACATCGTTCTGGAAGGCCTCGGCAAACCCGCCAACCAAATGATGCCTCCGGGCTTCTTTGGCTCGAACGACGGCATCCCAATGCCAGCCTATGACCCTGCCAAAGCAAAGGCATTGCTGGCTGATGCTGGCTATCCCGATGGTTTCGAGGTTGACCTGTATTGCACCGCTGACCGATTGCCGGGCGACGGCGCGATCTGTCAAGGCTTGGGCCAGATGCTGACCCAAGTGGGCATCAAAACGAATGTGAACGCGATCTCGAAGACGGTCTATTTCCCAGCACAAGCGCGTTTGGAATACTCCATGTTCATGAACGGATGGGGCACGTTGACAGGCGAAGCCTCCTACACCTTGGGTGGCCTTGCTCATTCCAATAATCCTGACGTGAAGCTGGGCGCCTATAACCGCATCGAATACAAGAACGACGATGTGGATACACTGCTGCAAACAGGCGCGCAGATGATGGATGATGGTGAGCGCCGGGCGACTTATGAAATGGCGATGGAAAAGGTGATGGCGGACAAGGCCTATATCTCGCTCGTGCAACTTCAAACGGTTTGGGGTGCCAAAGCAGGCATGCTCGATTTCATGCCGCGCTTTGACGAAGACACGCTTGCATTCTTCATCAAACCCGCGTCCTGATAACGTAACGATGCAGGAAGGCCGGGTGGCTGTGACGCTGCCCGGCCTTTCCTTTGCCTAAGCGGGAGAGCAGATGCTCGGCTTCGTCATCCAACGTTTCTTGCAAGCCGTCGTGGTTATGGCCGTGATGTCTGTGATCGTCTTTTGCGGCGTTAATGCAATTGGCAATCCCATAGACATCGTGATCCCTCCCGAAGCGACACAGGATATCCGCGAAGAAGCAATCCGTCGCCTAGGTCTCAACCGGCCGCTCTATGAGCAGTATTTCATTTTCGTCACCAACCTGCTGCAAGGCGATCTAGGGCGCTCCTTCGTCTACAACATTCCTGTGCTTGAGTTGATTGGCGGGCGGCTGCCCGCAACATTGGAACTGGTGCTGATCTCGGTCATCTCCGCGACCGTATTAGGCGTCAGCCTTGGCATCTACGCAGGCTACCGCCCTGACAGCTGGATCTCCAAGACGATCATGGCCGTTTCCGTGCTTGGTTTTTCAGTACCATCGTTCTGGGTCGGCTTGATCTTGATCCTCTTCTTTGCAGTGAACCTTGGCTGGCTGCCCGCGGGTGGGCGCGGCGAAACGGTAGAGATCTGGGGCGTGGCATGGTCCTTTCCGACCCTTAACGGGCTGTCGCATATCGTGCTGCCTGCCGTCAATCTGGCACTTTTCAAACTTGCGATGATGATCCGCCTGGCGCGCGCTGGAACGCGCGAAATCATGTTGACTGATACCGTAAAATTCGCCCGTGCAGCGGGCCTGTCAGAGGGCACGATCCTCAGACGGCATTTGCTAAAGCTGATCTCCATCCCAATAATCACGGTCTTTGGATTAGAACTTGGTTCGACCCTCGCCTTCGCTGTCGTGACCGAAACGATCTTCTCGTGGCCCGGCGTCGGCAAGCTGATCATCGACAGCATCGGTGTACTCGACCGCCCCGTCATGGTCGCGTACCTGATCCTCGTTGCCTTCTTGTTCGTTACCATCAACTTTGTGATTGACCTTGTCTTCGCGCTGATTGACCCGCGTGTACGTCAAAGGACCGCAGCATGAGCAAAGCCAGCACGCCCCTGCGCCGCTTCTGGACTGAATTTCGCGAGAATAAGATTGCAATGGTCGCTCTTGTAGTTGTGGTCCTGCTGATCCTGCTTGCGATCTTCGCGTCTTTTGTCTCGCCTCAGAACCCCTATGATCTGGCGAACTTGTCGCTGATGGACAGCCGCCGCCCGCCGGGCTTTGTCGGATCGGGCGGTTACACGCATCTTTTGGGCACGGATCCGCAAGGTCGTGACCTGTTATCTGCGATCTTCTACGGATTGCGCATTTCCATCCAGATCGGCCTTGCTGCGGGGTTCGTGTCCCTGACCATCGGCACAGCCTTGGGCATCACTGCGGCCTATCTTGGCGGACGGATAGAAGCGCTGATCATGCGTCTTGTTGATCTGCAATTGTCTTTCCCTGCAATTCTTCTGGCGCTGGTAATCGTCGCCCTCTTGGGCCAAGGCAAAGCGCAACTGATCGGTGCATTGGTGGCCGCGCAATACGCCTATTTCGCTCGTACCGCCTATGGGGCCGCCAAAGCCGAACGCGGCAAAGATTATATCGAGGCTGCATTGGCCACACCCTTAAGCGGTCGCTTAGTCGTCTGGCGGCATTTGCTGCCCAACTGCACCCCGCCGCTGATCGTTGTCGCCACGGTGCAAATCGCCAACTCTATTTCGCTTGAGGCGACGCTCAGCTTCCTTGGCCTCGGCCTGCCAGTTACAGAACCTTCCCTTGGCATGCTGATCTCCAACGGGTTCCCCTATATGATGAGCGGACGCTACTGGATATCGGTCTATCCCGGCGTCGCGCTTATCATCCTGATCGTCGCCATCAACATTGTCGGCGATCAAGTCCGCGACCAGTTCAATCCGAGGCTGCGCAAATGAGTGGCCCGATCCTAAGCGTCAAAAACCTCAGCACACATTTCTTCACCCGTGTAGGCGTCGTCAAGGCGGTGAACGGCGTGTCCTTTGATCTAAGCAAGGGCGAGATACTTGGTCTGGTCGGAGAAAGCGGGTCCGGCAAGTCAGTTACAGGTTTTTCCTTACTGGGGCTGGTCGATGCGCCAGGGCGCATTGTCGAAGGTTCCATCATGCTGAATGGCACAGAACTGACGGCCCTAACCGAGGCCGACTTAAGGGCGCGACGTGGCCGTGAGATTTCGATGATCTTCCAAGACCCAATCGCGACGTTAAATCCGATGCTGACAATCGGGCTGCAGATGAAACTGGCCATTGATGCGCATGAGCGGTTGAGCGCCCGCGCGGCTGAAGCCCGTGCGACCGAATTGCTTACCCAAGTAGGCATACCTTCTGCTGCCGCCCGTCTGCGCGCCTATCCGCACGAGTTTTCAGGCGGCATGCGTCAACGCGTGGCTATTGCAATCGCCCTTCTGCATCGCCCTTCGGTGATCGTCGCAGACGAGCCAACAACGGCACTTGATGTCTCCATCCAAGCCCAAATCCTCGCTCAGATGCGTGATCTCGCACGCGAGACGGGCACCGCGATGATTTGGATCAGCCACGACCTTGCCGTTGTCTCAAGTCTCGCAAGCAAACTGGCGGTGATGTATGCAGGCCGTATCGTTGAGGAAGGCCCGACCGCGACGCTGTTACGCGACCCGCGTCATCCCTACACGGCCGGTCTGATTGCCTCCCTCCCCGCTATGGCAGAACCGGGCGCGCCTCTAACCCAAATTCCCGGCACCACTCCGTCCTTGCTGTCGCTACCCATCGGCTGCCCCTTTGCCCCACGTTGCGATCACGCCTCACAACAATGCGCGGCTGATCCACCGACGACGAAAGGCACGGATCGTGGGTGGCGCTGCGTCCATCCAGTCAACCAATCCGCAAAGGCCTCCGCATGAGCGCTTTTGTCGATATCTCGGGCGTCACGCGTATCTTTGGCCCAACGTTAAGCCTCGGCGAAAAGGTTGCCGCCAAACTCGGGGGCAATGTCGAAACACGCGCCGTGCGCGCCGTCTCGGACGTGTCGCTGTCTGTGCGCAAGGGCGAGACGTTGGGCTTGGTGGGCGAATCCGGTTGCGGCAAATCCACATTGGGCCGTGTGATCGCTGGCATCCTTCCGCCGACAAGCGGCACGATCACAATCGACGGCGCGCCGGTGATGGAAGGCGGTACCAAAGTCACCACACGTGTTCAAACGGTGTTTCAGGATCCCTTCGCCAGCCTCAATCCTCGCATGAAAGTGGGTGACACGGTTTCGGAAGGTCCAATTGCATACGGCCTGACAACGAAAGCCGACGCTCGCTTCTATGTGTCGAGCTGGTTCGAGCGTGTAGGCCTTGATCCCACATGGGTCGAGCGGTATCCGCATCAGTTTTCTGGTGGCCAGCGCCAACGTATCGCGATTGCCCGCGCTCTTGCCATGCAACCTGACGTGTTGATCTGCGACGAACCCGTCGCCTCGCTTGATGTGTCTATCCAAGCCCAGATCATCAACCTGTTTCTTGAACTTACCCGCGACCTTCAACTCACATCGGTTTTCATCAGCCATGATCTGTCTGTGATCCAGCATGTCAGCGACCGCGTTGCGGTAATGTATCTCGGCCGTATCGTCGAACTTGGTCCGGTAAAGGACGTCTTCAACTCACCAGCGCATCCCTACACCGAAGCTCTTTTCGGCAGCGTTCCAAAGTTGGTTCTGGACGCAGATGAGCTTGTACTTTTTGACACCATCGAAGGCGAGGTTCCATCCCCTCTGGCACCACCCACCGGTTGCTACTTTCACCCCCGCTGCGCCTATGCAAAGCGAGTCTGCGACACCGAACATCCTGCTACGAAATCCGTCCCAGACAATCGCAGCGTCGCCTGCCACCACTCTGATTCCTTGCTTGCAAAGAAAGACAAACAGTAAGCCGCGTTTTTCCAAA
>JBGCDG010000074.1:0-10500 GCA_045105195.1 Roseobacter sp.
AAGCCAGGCGAAGAATTGACTTCGAGCACCTTGGGGCCGGTTGAAGAGCGCAGCAAATCCACGCCCGCCTTTCCAAGCCCGAAGGCCCGCGCGGCGCGCACTGCAGTTTCGCGTTCTTCTTTAGTGATGCGAACTACTTTAGCCGATCCGCCGCGATGCAAGTTAGAGCGAAAGTCCCCCTCAGCCCCGGTGCGTTTCATGGCAGCGACGACCTTGCCTGCAACCACGAGGCAACGGATGTCCTCGCCAGCGGCTTCTTTGACGAAGTCCTGCACTAGAAAGTTGGCCTTGAGTCCCCGGAAGGCGTCGATCACTGACTCAGCAGCCTTTTTGGTTTCAGCCAGCACTACGCCCTTGCCTTGGGTGGACTCCAACAGCTTTACAATCAGCGGTGCTGTTCCCACGAGCCCCATCAGGTTCGACGTGTCTTTCGGTGAGGCGGCGAAGGCGGTTGAAGGCATACCGATCTTCTTGGTTGCCAGGATTTGGTGTGCATGCAGCTTGTCACGGCTGGCTGTGATACCGGCTGAACCGTTGACGCAGTAGGTCCCGATGGCTTCGAACTGGCGTATCACAGCGGTACCGTAGGACGTCACAGACGCACCAATCCGCGGGATCACAGCGTCATAGCGGGGTAAGCGCTTGCCGTCGTAGTGAACTTCGGGTGCCATTGTGTTGATGGCCATGTAGCATCGCGTGGTATCAATCACTTCGACCACGTGCCCACGGGCTTCCCCGACTTCGACAAGCCGCCGGGTGGAGTAGTTATTCTCTCGGCTGAGCACAGCAATGCGCAGGGCTCGTTTGGGCGCGCTGCGTTTCAGTGACGCGCTGTGATAGTCATCATAGCTCAATTCCGGCTGCAGGTGCTTTTCTGTCGCCGAGATCGTAATGTGATCGCTCAAGGCCTGACGGCCAAGCAGCATGCGCGAACTCATCTGTTGGCGGTTGGTCAGGGTGATTTCGATCGGCCAGGACTGCCCATTCACATGCAGATGCGATGAGATCACAAAACGTTGCTCGGTCTCACCGTTCGAAGACGTGACTTCGCGCCGGTCGATCAATGCAGCGGAACAGGTGATCGCGACGTCGTTCCGCCCGGCGATAGGATAGACATTAAACCGAACCTTTGGTGTTTTTGCTGGGCCAAAGACTTCGATATCGTGAGCGTGCAACGCTGATGTGCGTGCCCCTGTATCCACCTTAGCCTTGACCGCTGGCAGCCCAAGTTCCGGCAACGAAATCCACTCTTCCCACCCGAAGGTCAGTTCTTCCATAGATCCATCCTTTGCGCCATGCATATCATCTTGGGTAACAGTTGGCCTGTCAGACCTCAACCGTATGCCCTTGGCTGTCAGTTGGGAACTGGTTTAGGGTCGCAGCGAGATTCCATGAGGAACATTATTCATGCCGACATCCGCAACTCTACTGTACCCAGCTTTGCAAGAATATCGTGGCAGGCTTACGCGTCCGGAAAAATGGGCAGATTGGACCCCAAATGAAGGGGACGTTGTCGTCTGCACACCAGCGAAAAGTGGTACCACTTGGACGCAAACGATGATCGCCATGTTGCTTTATGGCACAACAGAATTGCCTGACCGCCTGTCTGCATTGTCACCTTGGTTGGACTCGGCGCTTGGAGATGCAGATCGCGTGCCTAACGTACCGCTCAGCCCGTCCGGGCGGCGGGTCGTCAAGACTCATACGCCGTCAGATGGATTTCCCATCTGGAAAGGCGTGCACGTAGTTGCCGTCTATCGCCATCCTCTGGATGTGTTTCTGTCGATCCGCAAACATGTGATTAACATGAAGGATGCAGAGGATCCCGTTCTGTGTGGACCCCTGCCGACCGCTTTGGAAAGCTACCTGAATGGTGTTTTTGACCCGCAGGCGAGTGACAAGGATTCGCTGTCGTCGGTGATTTCCCACTATTCCAAAACCACGCAACGTCCCCATCAGAAGGGTCTTGTCTTGCTCCACTATGCGAACATGATTGCAGATCCTGTGACCACTGTACGTAAATTGGCGGATGATCTGTCAATTGAACATGACCCGACTTTGATCGAGGCTATCGTTCGCGCGACGCGGATCGATACGATGCGCAGTAAGGCGAAATATTATGCACCGGAAGGGGGAAAGGGCTTTTGGACGCAAGACGCCGCATTTTTTGATGGTGGTGGCACGAGAAAGTGGGAGGGTCTTTTGAGCGGTGTGGAGGAAGCACGTTTCTTAGAAGTCCTTCATCAGCTCCTACCCTCCACAGTCGAACAGCAATGGCTTACAATCGGTAAATAGCCAGCACCGTGCGTCACTCAATTGTCGTTGATGTCGTCGTGAATGATCTTTACGTCACTGGATTGCCGTCGAAAGACGAAGCGCAACCCGATCCATGACAGCAGAGACACAAAGGCGAAAAAGGCGAAAAGAACCGCTGGTGATGGCACGACGGCCAAGCCGACGAAAGCCGATGTTGCCAATGCACCAATGGCAAAGCCGAGGAAGATGAAGCTTGGGGCAACGAGTTCAACAAATCCCAAAATCAATGCGATTGCGATCCAAAGCCACCAGATGCTGAGCAGTGCAGCGATCATGCGCTGCGGCCTTTGAGCAATTTGAAGGCATCCCCAAAGGCGTCGATGGCTTGCGCAGGCACCACGATGGTTTGTTTTCCTTCCCCCGCGCCGAGCGCTTGGAGCGATTCCACCTGCTTCAACGCGATTTGATATTGCGCGGCTTCCAATCCGTTCTCGTTGATTGCTTGCGCAACAGTTTGCGTCGCATAGGCTTCAGCATCCGCAAGAATCCGGCGGGCCTTTGCTGTCTGTTCGGAGGCGTAAAGTTCTGCGTCCGCTGCCAGTTCCACCGCGCGTTTGGCGCCTTCGGCTTCCGTTACTTGCGCGCGTCTTGCGCGTTCTGCGTTAAGTTGTTGCAGCATGGCGTCGCGCGTCGCCTGGTCGAGGTTTACGTCGAGAATTTCCGCACGGGTAACTTCGATGCCCCAGTCGTCGACCTGACTTTCGACTAACGATTTGATGGTCGTGATCAACTGTGAGCGGTTGGATTGCACTTCGTCCAGATCCATTTTACCGATTTCAGCGCGCACAATACCTGCGACAGTGGTGGCAATAGCTGCATCTACATCGCGGATCCGGTACACGGTGCGTTCCGGTTCGGTAATGCGATAAAAGACTGAGGTTTCTACCTGCACCAGAACGTTGTCCTTGGTTATCGCGTCTTGGCTCGCGTTCGGAAGTTGCCGTTCGAGGATCGATATTTCATGCGCCACGCGGTCGAAAAACGGAACGATGAGGTTTATGCCAGGGCCGAGCACCGCGCGCAGTTTGCCGAACCGTTCAATCACATATTTCTCGGACTGCGGCACGATTTTGACGCCCTTGAAGATGACGACGATCACGACAACCGCAAAGAGAATTAGCACAATATTGCCCGATAAAAGCTCTAAAATCAGGGTTTCGAAGTTCATATGCGCTGCCTTTTCATAACTCTTTCACCGATGTGATGCCTGCACGCAGTAACTGCAAGAATTGAAGAACTTCTTACCACGCTAAAGCTTGGAGGAACTGCAGGATCAGTTGTTGTTAGGGCTGGACATTGGATCGGTCTTCCAGGCGCAATCCTTGCTTGGCGCAATCGCATCTACGTCTTTGAACGCGGGTGGCGCGAGAGTTGCCCAGGTTTCGAACTCCCTTCGGTTTGGCTTCGCTTCAATCCATCCGCGCCAACGCCCGTAATACTCAGCATCCTCCGCAATTTCTTTTTCGACCCATTGACACGGGAAGCCCATCTGTTGGCGAAACTTAGCAGACATTGCGACGCTACCGTCAAGAAAGCTGTTTCTGAAGTCTGCTTGAAAATGGTTTGTCACTTGAGTCAGATCTACATGTCGCAATGCGCCGCCGCCGTTATGACTTCGCCTGAGATTGGCACCACCAAAATCAACTATCTTATCCCTCGTGCCAGCAATGAGTGAAAAATCCAAAACGGCTGCTTCCATATTGGCATTTTTCAACATGATTCCCGTCATATCCGCACCGATCATTTCAGCCAAGTGCATCTCTGCCCTGGTCAAATCGACATTCTGCATTGTGGTGTGGTTGAGATTGATCGCCTCCATGTAGGCATTTTTAAAACTGACATGTTTTAACTTCGCTTCGCGCAAGTTTACGCCAGGGAGGAAGCTGTTTGTAAAATCTGCCTTCCAGAAATTAATCAGACCTGACGCAGGAAAGGGTTTGTCCCAGTCCGGTCGCCGTATGTTTCGTATAGCGCCACGGCGAAGACGCTTGAAATCTGAAAAGAATGCGTTTCTTTCTGTGCGCGTCAGGTTGTTACAATCGCCCGCAGGCTCGATTTCTTCAATTTTGCAGAACGTGTCTCTGAATGTGCGACGTGCGATGCGGTATGATGTCCAGTTCGGTGGGCGATCCACAATTTCAAGACCCCACAGCCTCAGTTTCAGTTGATTTTCTGCGAAGTTTTGTACCTTTTCCGGTGTTGGTTGCAGAAGAATTCTCGCACAAATGAAAGCAACGAAAATAATCGCCAGAAGGCAAACCCAAACAGCTTCTGCGGGTGCTTTGGCGGTTAGTTCTGTCCATACGTCACGCAGGCTTACGACGCTAACGTACAACGACATGAGAAAGCACATGGCAGCAAGTATTGTTGTGAAATCTCTTGCTGGGAGAGAGTATAGGACGGTTGCGGCGAGTATTGCTGGGGTAAAGAAAAAAATGAGAAGAAGGTTTAGGATAGAAGAGATTCCATCGAGATGCCGCGGTTTGATTGCGCCGTCCTGTTTTACTGTGGCGCGCAAAAAAAGGGCGTCATCGTTGACGAGCCAAGGAGTAACAGCATCTCCCAGGTGCACGTCTGTCTGTCTTGGCTGGGCCGAGCCAAGCGCATCCCATAGTCGGATCAGATAGAAGTGGAAGTAGCAGTGAAGGGCGGCCGCGAAAATTGGTGCGGCGACAAAAAAGAAACGCGTAGGCACTTCGACGCTGACGAGCGGGAGTGTTGTGAACCGGTCAACGCCATAAAAGTCAATGTCTTCCACTCCCATCAGCGTAAATCCGATAAAAACGAGCGCAGCGAGCAAGGCAAACCATGTCGAACGGGCCGTGCGCGTCAGGGCGTTAATGCGGTCCAAATCATCCGGCTTGTTCATTGAAATACCTGTACCTAAAATAACGATACAGTGTCGAAGCACCGATCACTTATCAAGGGGGTTGGAAAGCTGTGAAATTTCCGCCAATGGAGCAGGATGACTTTTTCTTTTGATCTACAGACCATCGACGGTAAAGCGCGCACCGGCGTAGTTTCCACCCCGCGCGGCGAAATACGCACGCCGGCCTTCATGCCAGTGGGTACGGCCGCGACCGTAAAGGCCATGCTACCCGGCTCTGTACGCGAAACCGGCGCTGATATTCTTCTGGGGAACACGTATCATTTGATGCTGCGGCCCACTGCGGAGCGGATCGACCGGCTCGGCGGATTGCACAAGTTCATGAATTGGGATCGCCCGATCCTGACGGACTCAGGGGGGTTTCAGGTCATGAGTCTCGCCGCGTTGCGCAAGCTGACAGAGAAAGGCGTGACCTTCAAAAGCCACATTGATGGATCCAAGCACGAATTGACACCTGAACGCTCGATGGAGATCCAGCGTTTGTTAGGATCAGACATTGTAATGTGTTTTGACGAATGCCCGGCTTTGCCTGCGGACAAGGTTGCCATCGCTGATAGCATGCGCCTGTCCATGCGGTGGGCGGATCGGTCGAAAACTGCGTTTGGAGATCGTCCGGGGCATGCGCTCTTTGGTATTCAGCAGGGTGGGCTGGAAAAAGATTTGCGCGGTGAAAGCGCTGAGGCGTTACGAGACATCGGGTTCGATGGCTACGCTGTCGGGGGGCTCGCGGTGGGCGAAGGGCAGGAGGCAATGCTCTCTTGTCTGGACTATGCGCCGGATCAGTTACCCAAGGACAAGCCGCGTTACCTGATGGGCGTGGGAAAGCCTGACGATATTGTTGGTGCTGTGGCGCGTGGTATCGATATGATGGATTGTGTTTTGCCCAGCCGCTCGGGGCGTACCGGGCAGGTGTTCACTCATCGCGGTGTGGTGAATATAAAGAATGCGCGGCACGCAGATGATCCCAGGCCGCTTGATGAAAATTGTAACTGTCCTACCTGCCGCGGATATAGCCGGGCCTACTTGCACCATGTGTTTCGCAGTCAGGAAATTATCAGTTCTATGCTGTTAACGTGGCATAACCTATACTATTATCAAGAACTTATGGCAGATATGCGTGCTGCAATTGAACAAGGAAACTTTAGCGCGTGGCAGCAGACGTTTCATCAGGTGAGAGCGCTTGGCGATATTGAGCCCGTCTAGGTCAACGTTTATTCCAAAACAGGCAAAATTTTATGGTTTTGAAGGCTTATTCCTGCGTATATTAACCCGTGTTTAATCCAAAGGCATCTAGACATCGCGTAGACACCTGTCCGGAGAACTCCAATGAACGCGATGCAGCCCGCTTTTGATACTGACGAAACTCTTTCACTCGACGTAATGTTGCACGGGATCCGCGATGATCTCGCCGCAGCGCGTGTGGCCGCCATGCAAGTTCTGGTCTTTCAGATGCAGACAGATTCTTCAGGTAAAGACGTCGTCGAACCTGATGAGTTCATGCAAGCCGCATCAGAAATCTCACGTGCCCACAAAAGCCTTCACGATCTAGAGGCTGTCCACTTGAAACACCATGATATCAAGCTTCCAGAAGAGCTCTCTTCGAAGATTGTGAAGGTCAGTGCTGATCTGGGTGAGCTGGTACGTATTCTCGATAGATGCAGCAAGTGTCCCGAGGATGGGATCCGTGGCTTTAAAGCTGGGCAGAATCTCTATGATCTATGCTGCACCCGTGTTGCAAAGGGTCTCAATGACATCAGCCGCGGCATTGCAGCATTTTTCCTGAACCTCAGCGAAAAAGAAAAGGCTGACGATCTGGAAAAAACAAACAGTATTGCCAAAGAAATCGGTAAGATCGGGCGGGTCATCAATATGGTCGCGACCAATGCTTCCATTGAGGCGGCTCGTGTTGGAGATGCTGGCAAGGGCTTCACAGTCATTGCGGACGAGGTAAAGACCTTATCCACGCGCGTATCGTCACTGTCGGTGTCGCTGACTGATAGGCTTGCGTAAAAAACGCAAAATACTTCTCAAAAAGCAGTACGTAACGCCTTGTAGTTTGGTGTTTCTCTGGTCATGCTTGAAGCCACACTTCGACGGATAGCTTGAAATGGGAGGCTATGCTTCCCAAATTTAAGACCGTGAAATGGAGATGAATGCGTGTCGCTGCCTGCGCGGGGCCAGGTTCATCTTGCCAACTATAAGGAAAGAGCATGCAAGAGCCTCTGAACGCCTCCTACCCAGTATTGCCTTTGCGCGATATTGTGGTGTTTCCGCATATGATCGTTCCGCTTTTTGTCGGTCGCGATAAATCTGTTCGCGCCCTCGAGGAAGTCATGGCGGACGACAAGCAAATATTGCTTTCAAGCCAGAGTGACCCAAGCGAAGACGATCCGGACAATGACGGCATTTTTAGAGCGGGCGTCCTTGCTAACGTTTTGCAGCTGCTCAAACTGCCCGACGGAACTGTCAAAGTCTTGGTGGAAGGTCAGGCGCGTGTCAGAATAACGGAATTTTTGGAAAACGAGAGTTTTTTCGAGGCACGGGCAGAATACCTTACAGAAATGCCGGGCGACATTGCCACGACCGAGGCACTTCTGCGGACGGTATCGGACGAATTCGAGCGGTACGCTAAAGTCAAAAAGAACGTGCCCGAGGAAGCTTTGACAGCCGTCGGAGAATCTACGGAACCTGCAAAACTGGCGGACCTGGTCGCTGGCCATTTGGGCATTGAGGTGGGACAAAAACAGGATCTTCTGGAGACGTTGAGCGTCTCTGAACGGTTGGAGAAGGTCTACGGGTTGATGCAGGGAGAGATGTCCGTTCTCCAAGTTGAAAAAAAGATCAAAACCCGCGTCAAGTCGCAGATGGAACGCACTCAGCGTGAGTATTACCTCAACGAGCAGATGAAGGCGATCCAGCAGGAGCTTGGCGATGGCGAAGATGGAAAAAACGAAGTTGCAGAGCTGGAAGCGCGAATTGCCGAGACAAAACTGAGCAAGGAAGCGAGAGAAAAAGCGGACGCCGAAGTCAAAAAACTTAAAAATATGAGCCCGATGTCTGCTGAGGCAACTGTCGTTCGGAATTATCTCGATTGGATGCTCGCCATTCCTTGGGGCGTGAAATCTCGCATGAAAAAAGATCTTCCGCGCGCTCAAAAAGTGCTCGATGACGATCACTATGGGCTGGATAAAGTCAAAGAACGGATTGTCGAGTATCTCGCTGTGCAGCAGCGGTCTGCCAAATTAAAAGGGCCCATTATGTGCTTAGTTGGCCCGCCTGGTGTTGGGAAAACATCTTTGGGTAAGTCGGTCGCAAAAGCGACGGGGCGCGAATTCATCCGTATTAGTCTTGGAGGCGTTCGTGATGAATCGGAAATCCGTGGGCATCGAAGAACCTACATTGGCTCTATGCCTGGTAAGATCATCCAAGCGTTGAAGAAGGCGAAAACAACCAACCCGCTTATATTACTGGATGAAATTGATAAAATGGGACAGGACTTCCGTGGTGACCCTGCGTCTGCCATGCTTGAAGTTCTTGATCCGGAACAGAACTCAACATTTGTAGACCACTACTTGGAGGTCGAGTACGACTTGTCAAACGTGATGTTTTTAACGACATCCAACAGCTATAATATGCCGGGTCCTCTGCTCGACCGAATGGAGATCATTCCACTCGCTGGCTACACGGAGGAAGAAAAGCGGGAAATCGCCAAGCAGCATCTGATTCCCAAGCAAATTAAGAACCATGCGTTGAAAGCTAAAGAGTTCAAGCTTTCTGATGAAGCACTGAATGAAATGGTACGCACGTACACGCGCGAAGCTGGAGTGCGTAATCTTGAAAGAGAGATCGCCAAGGTGGCGCGTAAGTCGTTGACAAAGATTATTAAAAAGGAAACTTCTTCTGTTGCTGTTACGCCCGAGAACCTAAGCGATTTTCTTGGGGTAAAGAAGTTTCGGTACGGATTAGCGGAAAAAGAGGATCAAATCGGCGTGGTGACGGGCCTAGCCTATACATCTGTAGGAGGAGAACTCCTCAGCATTGAAGCCGTGAGATTGCCAGGTAAGGGTAGGATGAAAACTACTGGTAAACTTGGTGATGTCATGAAAGAATCGATCGACGCTGCGTCGAGCTACGTTCGTTCGATCAGCCCGCGGATTGGTGTTAAGCCACCCGTCTTTGACAAAATTGATATACATGTTCATGTTCCAGACGGCGCTACTCCAAAGGATGGTCCATCTGCGGGTTTGGCAATGGTGACATCGATTGTGTCAGTTTTGACTAAAATACCAGTTCGCAAAGACATCGCAATGACAGGCGAAGTCAGTTTGCGAGGTAATGCGATGCCCATCGGTGGATTGAAAGAAAAATTGCTTGCAGCTCTGCGTGGCGGAATTACACAGGTACTTATTCCCGAAGAGAACGCAAAAGACCTTGCTGAGATTCCAGATAACGTGAAGGAAGGTTTGACAATAATTCCTGTAACGCATGTCTCCGAAGTGCTGAAGCATGCTCTGGTAGACACGCCGGAACCTGTTGAATGGGATCAAGATGCAGAAGACGCTGCGGCGACGGCTCTGGGCTCAACTTCGCAAAGTCCGGACACCGCGACGGCTCACTAGACCGGATGCTTTTCTGTAAGCTTTAGCTGCGGGCCTTTCGAGGCCCGTGGCGTTTTTTCCTTTCAGCATTTCAGCAGCGGACAGCATTCAACGTTTATAAAATTTGGCAAAAAGGATTAACTACCAACACAACTTTGTGACGAACTGCCGCAGAAACTACCGCGCTGGCGGTATCAGTCGATCAAAGCTCCAACAATTGCCACACGCGGCAACATGACAATTTAGTATGAAGGCTGTCTCGCCTTCTTTTGTGACGTCGTCATCGTTCACAGGTTTAGCCCGTCATGGCCTGCGAGAAAGGTTGTGTTGTTTTGGTAAGCGAGTTGTTATCTCATCGTGAAGTTTGACGGTATTACAGTTGAACGCTGGAATTAGCTCGAATGCACGGGCTAACAAACACGTCAAAGAGATTAAATGCTAAATTGCGCTGACAGTTTTCGTGTGATCATAATAGCCGGATCGTTTTGTCCGCTAACGGAACGGGATTCCTTTGTTAAAGCAGCACGTTGCACATACGGCTGCTTCCGATAAGCGGCACTGCCGATCGTGACCTGCTCCCCA
Organism: Roseobacter sp.; assembly: GCA_045105195.1. Classification (GTDB taxonomy): domain Bacteria; phylum Pseudomonadota; class Alphaproteobacteria; order Rhodobacterales; family Rhodobacteraceae; genus Roseobacter. The sequence continues at coordinate 10,384 of JBGCDG010000074.1, forward strand.
TTGCGTCCGCTAATTTAGGTTAGCTTTGTTCAGGTTTTGGTCCTTTTTTGACCGGTTAACATATTCCGCTGGTGTCATACCAGCGAGGCTGGAATGCGAACGGTGGTGATTGAAGTC
>JBGCDG010000075.1:0-9925 GCA_045105195.1 Roseobacter sp.
AGGACATATTCGACTACATTGAAATGTTCTATAACCCGAAACGCAAACATGCCAAAAACGCGATGCCGTCGCCCGTCGACTTCGAAAACAGACAGCGCAATGTGAACCAAGAAGGTGCCTAGGAAACAAGGCGCTCGTCAATGCAATCGAATTCATCAGGATTGCTAACAGTTTTTTCGATCACCAAACTACCCGTTCTGACTCGCTCTATACCTCGGGTCATTGCCTTTCCTGCACTCTTATCTAGCCCTGCGCTTAAGCGCAAAGAAAATATAACGCATTGAAAAATATGTATTTTACTCCACAATAAGCCCTCTATATTCTTTCGCGCGGTGCGTAAAGAAAGGACGGATTAACAAAACAAGCCGCAACAGGCAGCAAGGAAACGGCCACGACCGATATACCCCCAAACTTTAATCCAGAGACGGCACCGCCGACACTGACCATTGATTGGGACGCCTATCCTGGCCAAGCAATACCCGTCATATGACAGGGAGGTAGTGGGTTCGATCACTCATCAGCTGACATGACCCTGATGTCTCACCTTGCGTTCTGGACCGGCAAGGACATGCCCCGCATGGACCGAATCTTTCGCAGATCAGGTCTGATGCGTGAGAAGTATGCAAAACGCGCAGACTACCGGCACGACACCATTCAGAACGCCGCACAGCTTTGCAACAATGTGTATTCAGTCGGAACCAACGAGCCCGTAAATGCCGACACCGTAGACGGTTGGGTACCTTTACCGACAGCCTTTACGCAGCCGGAAATGCAACCGGCTCCAGCCCTTGATCTGGAGGCATTTCTCCCGACTGCACTTGCTCAGTGGATCAGGGATGCTGCCAAAGCAAAGAGTGCTCCACCAGGTTATGTCTTCTTTGCATTCCTTTGTGTTGCGACGTCGTTGATCGGGAATGCGCGAAAGGTCAGCCCCAAACCATCTTGGTCGCAGGCTCTCGCTCTCTGGCCGATGTGTATCGGCACTCCTTCGGCAGGCAAGTGTCTGACATTGGACGCGGTGATCGATCCGCTTCGTGAAGTCGAAACCGATCCGCAAGAAATCGGAAACAGCTTACGCGGAGTGGAAAGCAAAAAAGCATTGACGGACCACGCAGAAGACGCCTCGAAAAAGGCTGTGAAAGCAACGTTTGCGAAAGCGGAGTCTTCTCCGGAAATGCCCGACGCGATAACCATTCCGCTGGAACTACACATGCCCCGCCTGATCGTCACGGATTGCACCATCGAGAAATTGGCTACGATCTGCGCGGCCCAACCGAAGGGCGTTCTGCAATTCCGGGACGAGCTGTCCGGCTGGCTGCTTGGGATGGTCCGCTACAGTAACAGCAGCGACCGCCCGTTCTGGCTGGAGGCGAATGGCGGTCGTTGCTACTCTGTCGAGCGCGTGGGCCGAGATACCGTGACAATCCCGAGGCTGCTGATCAATGTGCTGGGAGGTATTCAGCCTGACAAGTTGAAGAGCCTGCTGATGGATAGAGGCGACGACAGCTTGCTGGCGCGCTGCATTCCGATCTAGCCCGATCCGGTTTCGCTATAAAATCCTCAGGATGATTATTCTGACAAGGCCGCAATAGCGCTGGCTGAAACCTACATCATACCAATGGCGCAACGGTCGTATGCGGCTTTCGGCGCGACAAAGGAGATGTTTAACGCAATCAACCTTCTGGATGTGATCAGATCGCATGGCTGGAAAGAGTTCACAAAACGCGAGTTGCAGCGAAGCTCGGGCAAGCGCATCTCCTGTGCCCGTGATTTAGAGGCGCAACTTAAGGAATTAGTTGCTGTGGATGCTTTGCGCGACGCCACCTCGGAAACTGGTCCACTAGGCGGTCGCCCGTCCCGGCGGTTTGTCGTAAATCCACACGTGCATTTGACGCTGTGAGGGCCGGTCTCAGTAACAATACTGACAGAAGCAACAAAATCCCGCCCCCTTGCAGGTTATTTCAGTTTTGTCGGTTTTGTCATCGGAGATTATGACATTAGACGAAAAAATCTATACCTAGAAAATTACTGCTGTCGCGCGTTACCCCCAGACTGAATAACCTCTAGGAGGACCCAAAATCATATCGACGGCCGATTGCTGGCATTGACCACGGCAACTTAATGCGGTGCAGGCGCTGATATGGTCGGCCCATAGAGGGCATGGCTTTCCCTCTCAATGCCGCAATGCAGCTTCCCGAAATCAGCTATTGATCGTTTTCACTGCAACTTGGCGCACTGACGTTCGGTGTGCGGGAAGACCCGTTACAACATTTCTCTGAATCAACGACTTGTTCCCGGTCCAGAGCGTGTTTCCTAACGGAAGCGCTTTGAATGAAAAGCCCGACTGACTGTGTTTTGGAAATTGCCCGTTTCTACTTGGACGATAGCAAACATCACCCGCACGGGTTTTCCCTTGCTGCTTTCGCAATCTGTGACGAAAACCCACATAAAGAACTCGAAGCACTTTCTGCTAATTGTGAATTTGATCTTTCAACCTACGAGTACACATCCTCTACAACAATGCGCGACAATCCAAATTTACAGCGCTTGCGCGACGCACTGAGAGGCTTTGCGAGATCCAATGTCAGATCCCGGTCTGCGTTGTTGATGGAGACAAGAACATAGGTCCCGCGTCCCTCGAGCTTTTGAAGAAGGCAACCGCACATCCACGCCTGCGAGATCAGCGCCATCAAGTTTTCTTTGATGAGGGTCTTTTTTCGTCTCAAGGCACAGCAGTTAGGATCGCCAAAGAGACTGATGGCCCCGAAGATTGCACAATTCAGTTTGAGAAGGACTCGCGGCGCGTTTCGGGCATTCAGGTCGCTGATCATATCGCCCACTCCTCCGGGACAATGCTGCTAGATGCACTCGGCGAAATCAACACAATCGTCGACGTCCCAAACTCAGGATATGATGACGACGTTGAAATCAACCTCGGGTTCGAGATGTGGGCAGGCATACGCTACGCGTTTTTGAGCGTGGGCAATAGTGCAGGCATTGACGACGACGACTTTGCAGTTGTGTTAATCGAGCCATATGGCTTGCACATTGATCCAAGTGCATCTCCCGAGGTTTCCGAAGCCGCCCGTAGTCGGATCGGATCAATGTACCTCGGTTGCACCCATTGAGTGATCATCTGTTTGGGAAATATTGCGGCTTCGGCCCTAACCAGACATTCACTCCACCCGACCACGCTGCGGTGTAGTTTTCCCAAAGCGGGCATTGGATCGGATATGCAAAAAAGGAGATTTTTTGGAATTCAGCTGTGCCGTGCGCGACATAAATTCGGTACTTTATTTGCAAGTCTCCGGTGATAGGCCCAGATTACCGCTTGTCCAAATGATCGGACCGTTGTCTCCCTCTATTTCGCGTCCGAGGAGGGTTTGAGTCGCAAATTACTTTTGCAAATTTTCAACGCAACTTTTCATTTAATTACCTAAAAAGCCGTTCCAATCAATGTCGTCAGTCCATCACGCTTTCGGAAAGTTTCTACATAGCTTTCATGAGGTACAAAAAAACCGTAGTCCTCAATGTCGGCATCCAGTTTTTCGCAGTCCTCAAGATGATCGATCACATATTTATACCGCGTTGTACGCGCATGGTTTAGCGCGAAATCGATCATAGAGCGCAGCAACAACGCGGCCGCAAGAGGGTATTTGTCGCGTAAGGCGTCCGCAGCATGATTGATAAATTCATAGTCGTCGCCATCAATCTCATCGGCTCGTTTGATCACCAATTGCGACGCGGTCAGCAAGTCAGGCCACTCCAGACAAAAATGCAATGCGGACAAGACGGCTGGATAAGACAGGATATAAATTCTTGCGCGGTCCTCGGCCTCAACATCTTCGAAGTCGGGCAGACCCTCGAGGTAATCACGCAGATGCGGCACGCTTAAATCACGTTCAAAACAGGCCCAGCGATGGGCTTGTGCGTCATCAGGTTTGTTGAGGGCGGTCAGCGTTGCGATCATGGCATCATCCCACGCAGCTTGTCCGTCGGTGCCGCTTGCGTCGTTCAACGCGACAAGGGCTTTGTCTGGCGCGTTCTCTACCAGCATCAGCGTTGCGACTTCTGCGGCGATGTCTTTGCGGCGTAGATCATCAGGTGTGAACTGCGCGATATATGCGGATGTGTCGCCTGTGACTTCAGCGATATCTTGCAGGCATCTTTTGACGAACCGAGCATTTAGATCGGCGCGACAATCACGTTCGCCGCGCAGGTCGCGCAAAAACTGGATCGCTTCATGATCCGCGTCCGTTCGCGTCAAAGGGGTGGCTACAAAGTCCTGAATATGCGCTTTGAGCTGGTCAAAGCCAGCATCCCCAAGTGTTGTGGCCAAAATGCCAATAATATCATCCCAAACCCCATATTCATTGTCACACAGGGCGGTCCAAACGCGGTCAGCCAGTGTTTTAATATCAGGTTCTGCACGTGGCGCGATGTCTTCAAAATATTGGATCGCAGCGTCAAACACTTCGCTGATATCGCCGCGGCGATCATCCGCGCGCGCGTAAATGAATGGCGCAAGGTCCATGAACTGCCACAACAATTCGAATGCCTCGCCTGGATCGTCAGGCGCGATTTTGTCGACGATCATGGCCACTTGCGTGGTCAGATCCGTGACAAGTGATTTGCGCCTTCGGCAGCTGACGTAGGTTTTGGATTTGCGCAACGCGATCAACCGCTTGCGGACCTCATGTGCCAGCTCTGATGTGCCAAGGTTATGACTCAATTCAAGCCGCAAGCGCCGCTTGATATCTGCACTGCCGGTGCTGACCTCAAGCAACAGATCAGCAAGGCGATCGGGCCCGAGGGCGACAAGGTTGGCTTTGTTTAGGGTCTTTCTAGACATACCGGAAACCTGAACTCTCGGAACGCAAATACATCATATGTGCGCACGCAGTGCCGCAAGATCGTTTTCGCCCACGCGCAACCGCACCCCAAGCGTGCCGGTGACGTGATCAGCCGGGAACTTGCGTAAATAAACGTCGACCCCGCAAACATACGAATAATGTGCGCAAAGCTGGACAATTTGCGTCGTCAACCATTCCTGCGTTTCGCGGTGGCCGGTTTTTGCCAAGACTATGATGTCTGCAATCAACGGATCGTAATCAAACACATGTTCCATGCTGTTTTGCGGGATCAGCACCTGCGCTGGCGCGATTTCAAGCGTCATGTCCAACAGGTGACGATCCGGTACGGGGTCATCCGGTCCATACGTCCCGATATCTGTTGCAAGGACCATGTCCTTCAGCTCAATCGAACTGGTTATCGTCATTTTTACTTCCCTGCGATCGCCGTCTTTGATGCAGACAGATAGCGGCTGATGGGCACTAGGCCAGCGCATTTGTTTTTAAATGCGCGTTGCGGTCCTTAGGAACGGCGCGTAAATGCGTCATTTCCCTGATGGAACCCGCGACAGACCCGAAGGGAAGATGCCATGTCCAACGCATCCCGCCCGCCCGAACGGCTCTATCTTGATTTTGACAGTTTCTTCGCATCGGCCGAGCAGCACTTCAATCCTGCACTTCGTAGCAAACCAATTGGCGTTGCGGCCCTCGATTCCACACACACTGGCTGCATCGCAGTCAGCCGCGAGGCCAAGGCGCTTAGCGTGAAGACCAACGTCACAGCCCTCGAGGCACGCTTGATCATCCCCGATATGACATTTGTTGTAGCGCGCCCGGACGTCTATATTCGGCTGCACAAACGCATCCTTGCCGTGATCAAAACCGTGGTCCCGATCCAACATGTCAGATCAATTGACGAGGTGGTCTGCCCGCTCCTGCCCAGCGAAGAGCTGCAGAGTTTGGCATTGGCCGCTAGGATCAAGACAGCGCTGCGAGACGCGTTCAGCCCTGTCGTGACATACTGTATCGGGCTCGGGCCAACCGATCTGTTGGCCAAAGTCGCGGCAGAACAGCATAAACCCGATGGTACTCTTCTGCTTGCACCGATGATGCTGCCCGGTATCGGGGCGGGCATGGTTACCGGACTAGAGGCCGCAGGTGTTGCGGATTTCAACAGGCTTTGGGATTTGGCCCCAAAACAAGCCCGCGCTTTGCGGGGGAACGTCGAGGGCGAGAGGTTTGTCCAAGAACTGCACGGCACCCATGTTGTGCGAGAACAGACACGCAAACGGATGTTAGGGCACAGCCGTGTGCTGCCGCGTGACTGGCGCAGCCCGGACAAGGTCGACGATTGTGCACCGCAATTGTTGGCGGGGCGCGCCCGAAGGCTGCGGCGCACGGATGTGCGCGCCTCCAAGCTAACACTGGCATTGCGCAGCCAACGTATGCGCTCAACGCGCGCAAAAGCACCGAGGCGCCGCGGTGGACTTTGGAAGGCCAATTTCAGCCGTCGCGCGATGACCGCAGCTTTGGGCTGGCGCTATCGCAAGGGGTGGCGCAGGCGCGTGCGCAGATGCCGTTCGTCCAACATACGTTGTCCGTAATGTTGCATGGCCTGGATACTGAACCTGAAATAACCAGTGATTTCTTTGCTAAACCATCTGGCGACGCAGAGGATCCGGACCGTTGGGAAAACATCAGCGCTGTCATGGATGAACTGCGCGCACGTTTTGGGGGCAAGGCGCTATCACTTGGGACACATGAGGATGTACCGGGGGGGGGCTATGTGGGCGGTAAAATCGCCCTTGGCAGGATACCAGAGGCGGAGGATTTCGAAGGTCCCAGCGGTGCAGATGGCGACATGCATTTCGCGTCATTCTAGCAAAACGCTGCCTTTATTCCTCATCGTCAAGATGCCGGAGCAATTCCTGCGTCAGACGCTTTTTGTACCGTCGTTGCCGTCTGCGTCCTTTGGCGGCCGTTGCACGCCAACCAGCACGTTTGTCGGACACAAGATCATCAATATCATCCGCCACTTCAACGTTTGCCGCATCCCTCAATGATGTGCGCTGTGCCATCTTAACCCTCTATCTTGGTGGGGCGTGCTTTACCACGCCAGACTAGAGATTGGGCGTTCAGCGCCACAAGATCTGCGTTACCCGCAATGATCTGATCGCAAAGCCTCACCGCTTGTTCCACCTGTTGGAATGTCAGGTTTTTATATGCCGGGCGGTTCAGATGATCATACCAAACGCCACCGCACACAGTATCCAAGACGATCCGTTGAAAGCAATGATCATTGCGCACGGGCCAATGTTCGTGCGTCGTTCGTGCAAGTTTCGGCATTACGTTTTTTGTAAGTTCTATATACTGCGACACAAGATCGGCGGCGCATGGTGTTTGGGGCGGTATCGTCAAATCCAGTTCCATGCCGCACAGATAGCGCGCCGATGATCTTGGCAATGGATGAAACGTCGCAGCTTGTGGCACTCGACGTATGTCGTGCGCCGCCTATTTTCTTCTGTATGAAAATGTCTGACACACGCCCTTTGCAACGACTGCTCAGCCTCGCTTTTGGCGTTTTCCGTGCGCCAGCCGGGACAGCCCGCGTTGGCGTTGCATTTCTCTATGGCCTAATCTGCCATGTGACCTTTGCCGCCGCCGTCCTTGCCATGATTGTTGCCATGTTTTTTGGTATGTCCGAAAGCCTTGGCCGCGTGCCTGCCCCTTGGTCAATTATCGCGAACGTCTTTTTGGTCCTGCAATTTCCGCTGACCCATTCGATGCTGCTGTCAAAACGCGGCGGAGGGGTCTTGGCCAAGCTGGCACCGCGTGCATTCGGGCCGACGTTGGCGACGACGACCTACGCGATCATCGCATCGGTACAATTGTTGGCACTATTTGCGTTTTGGACCCCTAGCGGAATCGTTTGGTGGCAGGCCGAAGGAACTGCGTTTGTCATAATCTGCAGCCTTTATGCGGCGTCTTGGCTGTTGTTGATCTGGGCCAGCTACGATGCCGGGGCAGAAGTACAATCCGGCGCGTTGGGGTGGATGTCGCTGGTGCAGAATATTAAGCCCGTGTTTCCGGATATGCCAACAAAGGGGCTATTCAGTGTAATCCGCCAACCTATCTACGTGGCTTTTGCGCTGACAACGTGGACTGTGCCGGTCTGGACGCCGGATCAGTTGTGTCTGACGGTTGCACTGACTGCCTACTGCCTTTGGGCACCGCGACTAAAAGAGCGCCGTTTTGCCAAACGGTACGGCGCAGATTTTGCCGCGTACAAACGCAGTGTTCCTTACGCAATACCGCGTCTGCCGCGATCAGAAACCTGAGTTCCTGACATGAAGACCAAAGCCATTAACGCTGACCTGAGCCGACAGTCAGAAGTACCGGAGTTTACGCCGACACGGGCAGCGGGCCTTGCGCGATTGGCGCAATTCGCAGACCACACTGGCGATCTATACGACCGGTGGCGCAACTACGACCTTGGGCCAAGCCAGCGCACCAATGTGTCCGCATTATCGCCGTGGATCCGGCACCGGTTGATCACCGAGACCGAGGTATTAACCGCCACCTTAGAAGCGCATTCCTTCAAAACGGCGGAGAGGTTTGCACATGAGGTCTTTTGGCGCACCTACTTCAAAGGCTGGCTTGAACACCATCCAACTGTTTGGCCCGCCTATCAGGCAGGCCTTTTGCAGCAGTTAAAAAGCGCGGACAAAGATCGCTGTTTGGCTGCCAATTATGCAGCAGCTATCGCTGGGGAAACCGGTATTGATGGCTTTGATGACTGGGCAAAGGAGCTGGTGGGCACAGGATATCTGCACAATCACGCGCGGATGTGGTTTGCTTCCATTTGGATATTCACGCTTTGCCTCCCTTGGGAATTGGGAGCAGACTTTTTCCTGCGGCACCTGATGGATGGTGACCCTGCATCCAATACGCTCGCATGGCGTTGGGTGGCGGGAATACAAACCAAGGGGCGGCCGTATGTAGCGCGGGTTTCCAATATATCCAAGTTCACGGAACAGCGCTTCGCGCCCCTGAATCAACTAAACACAAAGGTTGAGCCGCTGTCTGAGACGACCGACCATCGACGCCAACCTTTGCCCGACGCCTCAACATCCGCAGAGATCAAAGGCGACTACCTTCTGTTGGTGACTGAGGATGATATGCAAGTGGAAGCGACGTTGCCTCACCCACCTGCAGCAAAGATCGGCGCGCTGGCGACAACCAGCCGGTCGCCGTTACCCATCGGAAATATAGCGCAAACTTTTGCGGGTGGTGCCATGCGCGATGCGTGTGCAGGTGTGCAGATCATCGAACATAACACTTGGACAGCGGACATCATTGCTAGCTGCCAAACAAACAACTTAAAGACCGTTGTGACAGGCTATGCGCCGGTAGGGCCTGTTGCAAAGACACTTGCCGCTGCGGAACCTACTCTTCGGGCGGAAGGGATCAATCTAATTCAAGTCCGCCGCGTCTTCGACACGACCGCGTGGCCACATGCAACGAAAGGCTTTTTTGCGATGAAAAAGGCCATACCGCGTGTGTTAGAAAAGCTTGATCTCTCCTAACTCCGAAATGCTCAAACGGCAATCACGGCTGGTGTTAAGCCAAGTGGTAAATTTATCCGCGATTATGGAAAGTTTGTTCGTAGACGGCCCATTGCTGCCGTTGACCATGACATCCTAGTGCTGCGGCGCGGCCCGTCAGACCGGATTTTCGCTGCGCTGCCGAAATCCTGACCCTCTAGAACTCACGCTTTGCGGGACGAAGTGAGATTTCGCTGCGCTTGCACCGATGGCCGCTTTGCGGACGCTGACTTAAGGATACTAGCACACATACTGCCTAAATCATCTTGGCGCTCGCGACGCTTATACTGGTCTTGAACTTTTCCAAGCGTCCACGAGCAGACTGGCCCCGAGAGCACCAAATACAGTCCCGAGTACAACATTAATGACACGGCTGAATCTCTGAAGACCTCTGCCGATAGTCCCGGTTGAGAACAAAAGACCGTAGCTTCCATATATGATAAAAGCAGTTGTCGCCAAGGCGGGGCCAAA
>JBGCDG010000076.1:0-11924 GCA_045105195.1 Roseobacter sp.
GCGCAGGATTGCTCGCGCCGGAAAGACTGTCGCGTCTCAAGATGCCGGTTCTGTTGATTGAAGGCGATCAGAGCCCGGTGATCATTTCTGCAATTCATCAGGCGTTGAAACGGCGTTTGCCGCAGGCACGTCGGGACGTCGTCACAGGGGCCGGGCACATGGTGCCGCTGACGCACCCAAAACCGGTGGCATCACTCTTACGATCGTTTTTAGAAGTGGCTTAGGAATGTGTCGATTTGCGCATGCGTTATGGACCAGTCGCAGACCAGCCGCGCGGCGAGCATTTCTTCCGGATCTTCGCCTTCCAGAGCGCCCTCCCAAATATAATACTTAGCGTCCGCAGCATGAAGTTTGGCATGGATGCGACGCGGGAATCGCACAAACACCATGTTGGCTTGAGGTTCATGTAGAAATTCGGCGCCTTTTTCCGCTAACCCTTTCGCAAGATAGGCCGCATGTGCATTGGCCTCACGTGCGGTTTTCAGCCAAAGCCCGTCCTTAAGGTAGCCCTGCATTTGCGCCGAAAGATACCTGTGTTTGGAAAAGAGATGGCCGCCGCGCTTACGCCGAAGCTCGAACTCCCATGCCTTTTGCGGATCAAAGAAAATGACGGCCTCGACGCCCATGCAGCCGTTCTTGGTGCCACCAAAACTGACGACATCCACACCGAGCTTCCAGGTCATCTCGGCGGGCGTGCAGCCAAGTGCTACCATGGCGTTGCCGAAACGCGCGCCGTCCAGATGCGCAGGCAGGCTATAAGCCTTTGCGACATCGGTCAGTGCAAGCAATTCGTCCAACGTGTAGATGGACCCGCGTTCTGTCACCTGAGTGATCGACACCGGGCCGCGTTGCGGACCATGCACACCACGAGACTCTTCCACTTCAATAGATTTTTGCAATGCCTGGGGTGTCATTTTGTCCGCGCCCGGCACCAGTGTCAGTTTAGCGCCGCTAGTGAAAAATTCAGGCGCATTGCATTCATCTTCGTGGATGTGCGCGACAGGTGAACAGAACACAGTTTGCCAGGGCTGACAGTAGCAGGCCAAGGCCAGTGCGTTTGCCGTCGTGCCCGTCGAGACCAGGTAAACAGCAGCTTCGGGTGCTTCGAAAACTGTACGCAGGCTATCGCGAACGCCATCCATGATCGGATCCGCGCCATAGGGCATGGCATAACCCGCGTTTGCGGCCATCACGTGTTCCATCACTTGCGGATGGGCGGGGCCAGTATTGTCAGAGGTCAAAAACATCAGGAGGGCTCCTCAATGATATGTTCTTCCCAGTCTTCTTCCGGGATGTCGAACTCGCTTAGGGTAATGCCGCGTATAGATATGCCGGCGTCATGCACGGATTGCGCAGTACCGGTAATCAATGGGTGCCAGTCGGGCAGCTTTTTACCCTGCCAAAGTAACCGATATGCGCAGGTGTTGGGCATCCAGTATGCATGCGTGTCCAGATTGTCAGGTCGCAACACGATACAGTCTGGCACGAATTGATGTCGGTTGTCATAATGTGCGCAGCGACAGGTCTCATCGTCCAGCAGGCGGCATGCGACACGTGTGAGCGCAACGGCGCCAGTGTCTTCGTCTTCGAGCTTGTTCAGGCAGCATTTGCCACAGCCATCGCAAAGCGCTTCCCACTCACGGTCGTTCATCTTGGTCAGGGGTTTGCGTTCCCAAAACCTGTTTTTCAATCCTGTGCGGTCAATCGGGTCTTTCATAAAGCGGCCAATACTGCGCGTGCACGGGCACTGTCCGCGTCCATTTGCACAATGAGCGCATCAAGACTGTCGAACTTGGCCTCTGGGCGGAGATGTTCGATCAAGGCGATGGACAGTGCTGCGCCATAAAGGTCGCCTGAAAAATCAAAGACAAAGGTTTCAAGGTTAGGGCGGTTTTCGCCAAACATCGGTCTTATCCCTAGGGAGGCAACACCGGTATAGCTGCCTTGATGCGGGCCATCCAGCACATCGACAAGCACGGCGTAGACTCCAAAAGCAGGCGGGTGCAGCCCATCGATGGACATGTTGGCAGTGGGGTATCCCAGCTCGCGCCCGCGTTGTTCGCCGCTGATCACGGGTCCTTCAACCCGGTGCCAATGTCCCAGCATCGACGCCGCGGCGCGGGTATCAGCGTCGCTCAGGGCCCGGCGGATCGCAGTTGAGGAAACGGTGACCTCCGCATGTTCCATCAGGGGCACGATTGTCACGCCGAACCCCATCTGCGCACCAAAGGCTTTCAGATCCTTGGCGGTGCCGCTGCGTCCTTTGCCAAAGCAAAAATCAGCGCCCACGATGACATGGCTTAGACCGAAGCCGTCTGCGATCACACGCTGGGCAAATTCTTCAGGCGAAAGGGCTGCGAGTGCTGCATTGAAGTTGAGTTCGAACAGAACTTCGACACCGAGTTTTTCCAAACGACTGGCGCGGGCCTCCCGGCTCATCAGGCGAAAGGGTGGTGCGTCGGGTGCGAAAAAAGCACGGGGGTGGGGTTCGAATGTCAATACGCCAAGCGGCGCGTCCGGTGCGGCCTGACGGGCCAGGCCGATTACGGATTGATGGCCCAGATGGACACCGTCGAAATTACCGATGGCAGCACATGCGCCGCGCACATCAGGTTCAACATACTGGTAGTCACGCAAAATCTTCATGCGCCCTGCGTAGCGTTCAGCGGCAGCACACGCAAGCGCCCGGTGGCGGGATTGCCGTCAGTCGAACTTGCGCGATGGTGCCATAACAGTTGCTTCGCCGACGAGCACCTTTTTTCCGTCTACCGCGCAGTGGCAATCCATCGTTACACGCCGCCGTGCCGGTTCAATATCGGTGACCTTGACTTCTGCATAGACAAGGTCGCCAGGCCGCACCGGGGCCAGGAACTTCAGGGACTGACCCAGATAGACCGTGCCATGTCCGGGCAGTCGTTCGCCAATCACAGCAGAGATCAGGCCAGCGGTGAGCATTCCATGTGCAATTCGGCCCTCAAAAATTGTATCGCGCGCATAGTCATCATCAAGATGCACCGGATTACGGTCTGTAGAGACTTGCGCAAACATCTCGATATCTGCATCGGTCACGACTTTCCGAAGATGGCGCCTCATCCCCATTTCAATGTCTTCGATACAGATCGTTCCGCGCGGCAGGTTATCCAGCATATCGATTCTCTCGGTAATTTTCTGATATATACAAAGTACTGTTTGAAACTTTATTACTTTGCGGCTGCAGAAAATCAAGCGAAATCGTGTTACCTGAGATGACCGATCGTGTAGGTCGGTGCGGAGCGCTCTTTGGATAAGTAGCTCTCCAAGGAGACTGGGTCGGGCTGCTGTGTTGTTTTTGTTTCCGCAGCAGCCAGCCCGCCAGAAATAAACAGGGAATCGATATCCTCGCCCATTGCACCCGCAATATCGGTCAGAACACCATCGCCAATTGCCAGAATGCGATCATCTGAAACCACCGCGCCGATTTCGGCCAGACGACGGCGGGCGAGGTCATAAATTGGAGGATGCGGTTTGCCAAAGTACAGGCTTTCTCCACCCATGTCCGTGTAGAGTTGCGCCAGTGCACCAGCACACCATTCGCGGACATCGCCACGGTCCACCACAATATCGGGATTAGCGCAAAGCAATTTTAACCCGCGTTGTTTTGCGAGTAGAAATTCCGGACGCATGACTGCCGGATCCGCCATTGGGTCAAGGGGGCCGGTGCAGACAATGCCTTCGGCTTCTTCCAGCGAGACCCGCTCGATGTGCACGGGATCAGAGACAACGCGAATTGGTTCGAAAAACCGTTCATCGCCGGGGTATCCGATATGCCAAACACGCGTGCCTACAGTGCCGAGAAACATCGCAGATCGCGCGCTGTCACCTGATGTGGCGATGATGTCCCAGGCATCGTCTGGCACGCCGAAATGCGCTAGTTGCTTTTCAACACCCATACGTGGGCGTGGTGAATTTGTAACCAACACAACTTTGCCGCCAGAACGTCGGTAGTTTTGCAGTGCCGCCACCGCATCAGGCAGAGCTGCAACGCCATTGTGCACGCACCCCCACAGATCGACGAAGAGCGCGTCATAGGCGTGGGAAACCTCGGGCAGGGCATTGATAATCTGCGTCATGGGCACCTCGGAGGGGCAAGAGTGACATCGATGCGTACCCTTGACTGCGCAGCGGACCCGCTTTGCAATTTTTGGGGATCCGCTAGACGTTTTATGTCAGAAAACCGGGTCAGATTGCCAGGTTGGGAATGATTTGTTTCTTACGACTCATGATTCCAGGCAGCACGACCGTGTCGCCGGAAACGCTGGCGTCAAAGCTCTTTTCGGCCAATGTTTTGACTAGATCGTTTGGCACCAGTAAGGTTGCTTCTTCGTTCAGGATATCAACGACAAAAAGAAGAACCTGATCAGCGCCATCTGCCTCAGCGACACCCGGCATTGCTGCAATCAGCGCATCCTTGCGATCGAGCACCTGCGCGGGCGATGTTGTCTCGAGTACTGAAACCCGGAACTGTTTTCCGTTGACTGCGTATTCTTTGCTATCCATGCGCAAAAGCTCCGCTTCAGAAAACGCGGAGACGTCAGATTTCGCAGCAAACATCTCGGCGGCATAAGTCGCGATATCGATGCCAAGATCCTGTGCGAGGTCATGCGCGATGGCCTTGTCTTCCTGCGTTGTCGTCGGGCTGCGGAATTCAAGCGTGTCTGACAGGATGCAGGACAGCATCGCGCCTTTCACAGTTTCGGGCATCTGCGCCATATCTTTACCGATCATCTTCCACATGATCGTTGCGGTACACGCAAGCGGCTCGATGCGGATATCAATTGGGCCTTTGGTTTCCAGCCCGCCGACCAGTTTGTGATGGTCGATAATCTGCGTGATGTCTGCATCGTTGATGTTGGCGGGCAATTCGGCTGGATTATTCGTGTCAACGATGACGACAGGTGTGTTATCCGCAAGATCCGAAAGAAGCTCGGGTTTGTCGAGCTTCCAGCGTTCCAACATAAAGGCGGCTTCAGTATTCGGCTCACCTAAAAGAACGGGCTTGGCTGCGATGCCTTTGATCTGGTTCAAATACCACGACCAGATGATGGGTGATCCGGTGCTGTCGGTATCGGGGGATTTGTGGCCGAAAACAAGCGTTGTCATACAGGTGATCCAATCTCATGCGCAGAAGTACTTTTCGCGCCTTATAACACGGTGCCGCAGCTTGTCACCCCGTCTTTGCCGCGCTGCGGCATTCCAGCATCCGGATAGGCGGGTGCCGGGTAATTTTGTAAAAATTCAATGCTGCGCTGGCTATTCGTTGGTTCATTCTTTTACTGTTGTAATATGGCAAACACCGCTCGCGAGATTGATCTCTATCCAGCTGTGAAAGCGTTTCTCGAAGCGCAGGGCTACGCTGTAAAGTCCGAGATTGCCGGGGTGGATGTGATGGCGTTGCGCGGGGCCGATCCACCCGTAATCGTCGAATTGAAGACAGGCTTTTCATTGACGCTATTCCATCAGGCTGTCGAACGGTTGTCGATCTCGGATTCTGTATACATCGCAGTTGAGCACAAACCCGGAAAACGGTTTTCCAAATCGATCAAACAAGCCGTTGGCTTGGCGCGCCGTCTGGGTGTGGGGGTGCTCACCGTCCGGATCAAAGACGGTTTGGTCACGGTGCACGCCGATCCTGGTCCTTACGCCCCTCGGAAATCAAAGCGGAAGCAGGCCGTTTTACTTAAAGAGTTCGCCAAACGTCGAGGGGATCCAAATAAAGGGGGGCAGCAGACGACCGGGCTTGTAACAGCTTACAGGCAGGATTGTACGAAGATTGCGCTCTACCTATATGAGGCTGGTGCGACGCGCGGTGCACATGTGGCGAAAGAGATTGAGGTGCCTCAGGCAACTCGAATGATGCGGGACAACCACTACGGGTGGTTTGAAAAGGTGGAAACGGGTGTTTACGGGCTTACCCCGCTCGGCGCAGATGCAGTAAAAAACCGCATTTCTGTTCTGGAAGGGTAGGGTCTGACAGCGCGATCAGCCCCCGCGGGAAAAATGCGGAATATCGAGAGTGTTTTTTTGTAGATCTGCTGTTGACTCACACCAAGGTGATCCTTAGCTAAGCGTCGTTAGCACTCTTGGAGTTTGAGTGCTAATAGGGACCGTGAGCGAACTGTTCAAGGCCTTTTGGGAGAAACTTTGAGCCTCAAGGAGCTGCAAAGATGGCATTTAAACCACTGCATGACCGCGTATTGGTCCGCCGCGTCGAAAGCGAAGAGAAAACCGCTGGCGGCCTGATCATCCCCGAAACAGCGAAAGAAAAGCCAGCAGAAGGCATCGTTGTTGCTTGTGGCGCAGGCGCGCGCAAAGACAGCGGAGAGCTGATCGAAATGGGTGTCGTAGAAGGCGACAAGATCCTTTTCGGCAAGTGGTCCGGCACAGAAGTCACCGTCGAAGGTGAAGATCTGTTGATCATGAAAGAAAGCGACATTCTGGGCATCATCGAAGATGCAGCAGCCGCAAAAGCTGCTTGAACGCCCCGGATCGTAAGATCTGTACGCTGAATGAAACGAAATTTACGGAGAATATGAAATGGCTGCTAAGGACGTCAAATTCGACACCGATGCCCGCAACCGTATGCTCAAGGGTGTAAACATCCTTGCTGACGCGGTTAAAGTGACACTGGGCCCCAAAGGCCGAAACGTGGTTATCGACAAATCTTTTGGCGCACCGCGCATCACCAAAGACGGTGTAACGGTTGCCAAGGAAATCGAACTTGAAGACAAGTTCGAAAACATGGGCGCGCAGATGGTCAAGGAAGTTGCTTCCCGGACTAATGACGAAGCAGGCGACGGCACAACAACCGCCACTGTTTTGGCCCAAGCCATCGTCAAAGAAGGCATGAAATCGGTTGCCGCTGGCATGAACCCGATGGATCTGAAGCGTGGCATTGATCTGGCAACGGTCAAGGTCGTCGAAACGATCAAATCAGCATCACGTGAAGTAAACGACAGTGCAGAAGTCGCACAAGTTGGTACAATCTCTGCGAACGGCGAAGCTGAAATCGGCCAGCAAATTGCTGACGCGATGCAAAAAGTAGGCAACGAGGGTGTCATCACCGTCGAAGAAAACAAAGGTCTGGAAACAGAAACAGACGTCGTCGAAGGCATGCAGTTCGACCGCGGCTACCTGAGCCCTTACTTTGTCACCAACCCTGACAAGATGACTACAGAGCTGGAAGATTGCATCGTGCTGTTGCACGAAAAGAAGCTGTCGTCCTTGCAGCCCATGGTGCCGCTGCTGGAGCAAGTTATCCAGTCGCAAAAACCGCTGCTCATCATCGCGGAAGATGTTGAAGGCGAAGCGCTGGCAACGTTGGTTGTGAACAAACTGCGCGGCGGTCTGAAAATCGCAGCTGTCAAAGCACCTGGTTTCGGCGATCGCCGCAAAGCCATGCTGCAGGACATCGCGATCCTCACTGGCGGTCAGGTGATCTCCGAAGATCTGGGCATGAAGCTTGAGTCCGTCACAATGGACATGCTGGGTTCGGCCAAGAAAATCCAGATTACCAAAGACGAAACAACGATCGTCGACGGTGCGGGTGAAAAAGCTGAGATCGAAGCGCGTGTGACGCAAATCCGTACTCAGATCGAAGAAACCACATCTGACTATGACCGTGAAAAGCTGCAGGAACGTGTTGCTAAATTGGCAGGCGGTGTTGCTGTGATCCGTGTCGGTGGCATGTCTGAAATCGAAGTGAAAGAGCGCAAGGACCGCGTTGACGATGCTTTGAACGCGACACGTGCTGCGGTTCAAGAAGGTATCGTCGTAGGTGGTGGTGTAGCCTTGATCCAAGCGGGCAAAACGCTCGATGGTCTTGAAGGCGCAAATAGCGATCAGAGCGTTGGTATCAACATCGTTCGCAAAGCCATCGAAGCGCCATTGCGCCAGATCGCCGAGAACTCCGGCGTTGACGGTTCTGTAGTTGCAGGCAAAATCCGCGAGAGCAGCGACGTCACTTTCGGCTTCAATGCACAGACCGAAGAGTATGGCGACATGTTCAAATTCGGTGTGATTGACCCGGCCAAAGTTGTGCGCACGGCTCTTCAGGATGCGGCATCTGTCGCAGGTCTGCTTATCACGACCGAAGCAATGGTCGCAGACAAGCCTGCCAAAGACGGCGGCGCACCAGCCGGTGGCGGCATGCCCGACATGGGCGGCATGGGCGGCATGATGTAATCACGCTTTTTCGACTAAATGATCAGGGCCCGTCAGCTGACGGGCCCTTTTCTATTGAGGCGTAACGTATCGAAGCAGCGGTTCGCAGCCTGAAGAGATTATCGCGCGTGATAGTGTCTCGGCCGGGGCGTCCTTGCTGAGGGTCGCTGAAACATTGGGCTGTGCTGCTTCTCGTTTGCGCCCTGCAACGCGTGTTGTCTCAAAGGCAAAGATCACGATGTCCTTCAAAGCCGGATCTGCAGCTGCTGCTTGCAGAAATTCGCCCCCACTCATACGTGGCATGTTCATATCAAGCATGACAATGAACGGCGCACGAATTGCCGGGTTGCGCGGAATTTCACTTCTCAGTGTTTCAAGTGCTTCTTGTCCATCTCTGGCGACCAAAATGCGATTTGAAATATTGAGCTTTTTTAGGACACGCCGCATTGTCAGAATGCTGACGAAGTCGTCGTCAACAAGCAGGATCGTCGCTACGGCTTTGTCGTCTTCTGGCTGATTTCGAAGCGCGCGTTCGCTTGCCAACATAGGTCCACCTCAGATTAGATGTACTGCCCTGTGATCAAAAGCTTATTCGAGCTTGGTTAACGAAGCCTTTCGTTTCTCACTACGGTGATGTGTTGCAGGGAGCTGGAAGTAGCGCTTGAGAACAAAAGTGAACGCATTAACGCTGTATTCAAATCATCCTGTTAGCAAACCTCGAACTGGACAAAGAGATAGTTGATCATGCGACAGAACGTCATTGCCCATCACGAGACCACGGACAGGTTCAATGTAGATATGTTTTCGTCTGCATCTGAACTTGAAGACTTCGTCTACCTCATCAGCCATGACGTCAGAAACTCAGTCAGGGCGCTCATAGAATTGCCCCAATGGATCGAAGAAGACTTGCTGGAATCGGGCGTGCGCGTGGACGGATCTGTTTCCCAAAGCATCGACCTCATGAATCGGCATACAGGCAGACTGGATCGCATGCTGGTAGATCTGTTGACCTTCTCACGCATTGGACGCATGCAGGATGTCTGCAAGATTGACGTTGATTTGGCGCTTTCCGATATGCTGGAAGCCATGCGCATCCCGTCTGGCTTTGCTGTCCGCGCAGAATTGGATACAAATACGCTGCTTCTTGGAGAGCGCGATGCACTGACGCTATTTACTCAGCTTGTTTCTAACGCAATCAAGCACCACGATAAAAAAACGGGCGAAATTGTGGTATCGCTGCACGAAGAGAATGGTGTTGCGGTACTTCGTGTTTCCGACGATGGGCCCGGGATCGAAGAAAAATACCGCGAACGGATTTTCGCTGCGATGACGACACTACGCCCGCGAGATGAAGTCGAAGGGAGTGGCATGGGACTCGCGATCGTTCGGAAAATCGCCCAAACGTACGGCGGTGAACTCTCTCTTGGTGTGGGTCTGCATCGGCGGGGAACAACGGTTGAAGTGAAATTGCCGCTCAAACCCGATGCGCGGGCAAACGCGCCTCATTAGGGATAGGACACCGGGATCGCGTTGACCTGCGCCTGTGGCATGTCCGGCCTTAGAGCGTAACCAATACTCCAAGGTAGGAGAAAAACAATAAAGAAAAACCGATCCAGCGAAGAACAGATAACCGGGATACTGTGAAAACATCAGGCTGAGTTTCGTGCAAAGGAGCTGTGCCACAAACATGATGTCCAGCGACAATGGAATTGAGCTGACCAGTAATGGTTGTCCTGAGAAAGCGGGAAAATCGCAAGGTTGACTGGTACTACATCGCACCAGGCAAGCCAGTGCGGAAGACTTCGTCGAACGCTTCAATGGTCGGATGCAAGATGAACGCCTGAACGAGCATCTGTACAACTGCCCGTTCAATGCTCGTGCGTCTGGTGGCGGCATGGCGTACCAACTTAAACTGCCACCACCGGCAGTTCAGTCTCGCTGGCATAAGACCAGCGGAATACGATAACCGGTCAAAGAAAGAGCGGTACCTCAACAGACCTAGCGTAAATTAGCGGATCCCAAGGGGAGAGAGCCACCACCCGCTGGCGGTCTAACGCCAGGGTTCAATCCAATGTAGAAACACTTGAGCTTTTTGCGCACTCTTTTGCGGGGCAAGCATCCAATGCCCGATAATACTCTATCTTTGTGTTCCAGCACCACGCCGATCCGCGAATGGCAGAACCTGTGGTGCGCAAGCGCGACGGCTTTCATTTCAGAGCGGATCTCTGGATTTTCAGAAGGGTCCTCACGTCTGACAGCTTTGCGATCAACACGAACGAGGGTGCAGGCCTAGCACTAAGAAAAGAGGCTGTCCTACACCGCACAACGTGCCAGCTCTCGCCAGATTTTTGGTGCTGCTATTCTTTCCGTCAAGTCTTGCAGAGTAACCTTATCCTACATCGTATCGGGCAACTGAACTTTGATTTCACACACAGTCATATCTTCGAAAGGCGAAAGCAAAATCCAAAAAATTGAGCAATGCTTCTGCTGACAAATTGGGGTTCTTGAAACACTCCAGAATTTACAGCCGCTACTTCAAAACAAACAGGAAAATGACCCGCCTGTAATACAGAAACTTCTACTTGGCTCTCAGAGCACTTCGAGTTAATGCGGTGATATGCGCCTTATAGCCTTGACTGCCTTTACGATGGTCGCGTTTGCGTCGAATTCGATACTTACGCGGATGGCTATCGAGCCGGGTCTTATCGACCCCTACAGCTTTGCTTTGCTGCGCGTGCTCGCTGGAGCTTTGTTCCTTTGGGCTTTGGTGGCACGCAGAGGTTCCGCGGGTTTGCCGGTGCGGGGCAAGGGCCGTTTACTTGGTGCTGCGAGCCTTTCGATCTACATGGTCGGCTTTTCTCTTGCCTACATCAGCCTTGATGCGGGTCTCGGCGCTTTGATTATGTTTGGGGTCGTTCAAGTATCCATGTTTGCCTACAGCGCCTGTATCGGCGCCCGTCCAACGAGGCGGCAGATCACCGGTGCAACGCTTGCCTTTGTTGGTTTGCTGGTGGCGCTTTGGCCTGATGGCAACAGCGAAGGCAGCATTGCGGGTGCAGTCTTCATGGTGATCGCAGGGCTCGGATGGGCTGCGTACACGCTTTCGGGCAAAAACGCCCAAAATCCACTTGCTGAAACAGGCGCGAATTTCATGATTAGCGTGCCGGTTATGGTCGTGTTAGCAGTTTTTCTCGCAGAGCACGTCACGGTCTGGGGCGTATTTCTAGCCGTCCTCTGCGGCGCTGTAACATCGGGGCTGGGTTACGCGCTTTGGTACAGAGTTTTGCCCGAATTGCAGCGCAGCGTCGCCGCTGTCGTGCAACTTAGCGTCCCGATCATTGCAATCTTTGCGGGCGCGTTCATTTTGGGCGAAACGGTCACCACCGCGGTCGTTTTGTCTGCCGTGCTTGTGATCTGCGGCATAGCTTTAGCCGTTACGAAACAATCGTCTCCAACGGGTCGTAGCTAGGCGCAGTGGTTGGTTCAAAAGCGATCCGCTCTAGTGCGTCCGGCTTTACCCGCAGCCGTGCAAAATCATCACGCGCGGCCCAGACGTGACGGTTCACAACTTCCTCGGGATCCTTCCAGTGAGGTTCGATCTCTGCTCCATCCGTGAGACTGCAGCGGAAGAAGACCTCGATCTGGTGAAATCCACTCTTGGGATCGTGAAATTCATTCACAAGACAAGGCGCACCGACGCTTACCCGCAATCCGGTTTCCTCAAA
>JBGCDG010000077.1:0-11147 GCA_045105195.1 Roseobacter sp.
CCTGAGCTAGTTCCCGTGCTTGAATATCCGCCATGCTCGGAAGACGTTTCTGCAATTCATTTTCATGCCGGATAACGCGCTTTTCAGGCTTTCGACCGTCCATACACTGACGTATCGCCTCAATCAGCCGCGATCTTAACACGGCGTCTTCTACGTGAAAGAACAGTTCGGGTAGTTCGACGGAAGCGAAAGTAAGCAAAATCCTCCGCTGCCTCGCGAACACTCCCTCTGCCGCCCGATCGATAGTGCTACTGTTCCGTGTTGGCATCTATCTTGCTCAACGTCCAAATTTCGGCGCTTCGCAGCTCAATGTCCAGCGTCCATCTCGGTCCCATGTTCGAGAAGAGGAGGCACCTTCCAAGTTGACTGTTCAGGCCGATACCTTGTTCAGCATCGAAATATACGACTCCGTCTTCTGCAATGCGCTGGAAACTCAACAAACACTAACGGCTATTGATAGAACTTAATAAATGAGACCAAACCGCTGCAAACTAGTCTAGAATGTTGATTTTAAATAACGCCAATGCGCCAACCGGCAGTGTATGCGAATGTCTCGAAATGTTCTGCGTTTAAGTCAAATACGGCGGAGGCGGGGATTGGGTAAAGTCGTGAAAACTCGTCGGTCGAAACCGCTTTCGAGACTTGGAATGCATTAGCATTAAAGCGTCAATACTATTCCCAAGTAAAACGTTGTTGCGCCAGCAAAGACAGATAATCGAGAGTCGGTTTGGACCTGCGTTAAGTGAATTAGTGAGACTGTCTATTTCGAGTGCGCGGTGTACGCCTCCCTCGACGGAACTCAACGCAGCATGGTCAAAGTCCGTTTAATGCCGGAGGTGCACAAATCAGCGTTTCCATTTTAGCCAATCGCTAACAACCGTTGGTAACTATTGGTGGAAGACATCAATTAGGGGGAGTTGCAACGCTCACATCTTTTTCGCAGGGGATTTGCAGCCAGAAACTAATTTTCACGAGAGAAAAGTAGTACTGGCAAATCGGGTACCCGATCTACCAGCCTCAGTTCGTATTGGCGGATAACTGAATGCACCCACATCTAGTTAGAAATCTTCCCACCCATTGGCAACCATTTTGGTATCTTCACTTGAATGGCTGATGACATTATCCGCGGTCGATTCACTCGTAACGGCTTCTTTGTTGCCGGCGTGCTGAGAAGCCTTGGTAGAAGAGGTGCCAGATTTAGCGGACCTGTCATCACCAAGTTTGAATTTATCAACCTCAGAGACCAAAGAAATAGTCTCTTGTTTCAGAGCATGGCTCGCTGCCGTTGTCTCTTCAAACATCGCCGCATTCTGTTGTGTAACATGATCAAGGTCATTTACTGCCGAATTGATTTCCTTGATACCTTGTGCTTGTTCCTGGGCTGATGATGCAATACTGTTGATGCGGCCAGCAATTTCGGAAACAGATTCTAGTATTGCGTTGAGTGCTTTGCCAGTCTCGTCGACCAACTCAAATCCCTGTTCAACTTTCCCGCTTGAGTCTGAGATCAATTGGTTGATCTCACGGGCTGCATCTGAAGAACGTTGCGCGAGTGCTCTGACTTCCGTGGCAACAACTGCAAACCCGCGTCCTGCATCGCCAGCGCGTGCCGCTTCGACACCCGCATTGAGTGCCAGCAGGTTAGTTTGGAATGCGATTTCTTCAATGACTTGCGTGATCTTGGAAATCTCTGCGGACGAACTTTTGATTCCTTCCATCGCATTTACCGCTTCGCGTGCGACTGCGCCGCCTTTCTCAGCGTTGTTCTTGGCTTGATTGGACATGTTCGATGCTTCGTTCGCGCCAGTTGCCGCGGATTGCACAGAACTGGTTAATTCGTCTAAGGCTGCGGCCGTCTCTTCGAGGGTAGCGGCCTGCTTTTCCGTGCGGCGCGAAAGATCATCCGCAGCAGAGGTGATTTCATCCGCTTCATGCCGGATAGTTTCGGCGTTTTGCGTCACCGCACCCACCGCATGGCGCAACGAAACCAGTGCCAGGTTGAAGTCCGTGCGGAGTTTCTCGTAGTCCTCCGGGAAAACTTCAGAAATCTCGCCGGTAAGATCGCCATCCACAAGTTTTTGAAGGCCTTTACCGAGTGCAATTACGACCTTGTTTTGTTCCTGCGTTCGGGCTTCGCTTTCCTGGGCTCTAATGCGCTGGCGCTCTTCGCGTTCTGCTTGCATTTCATCTTGAATACGTTGTTTTTCTGCACGGGCTTGTTCCTCAGCCTCATGTTGTTGGATCTCGAGCTCACGTTTTTTATCGGTGGCTTCTTTCTCGCGTTCGCGCTCTTCATGCTCGCGAACTATTTCATTTTGGCGCATTTCTTCACGCTCGATGAGACCAGTACGGAAAACCTCAAGTGCGCGGGAAATCTCGCCAAAAGCGTTTCGATCCTTGCTGTATGGAACATCCGTTTCGGTATCGCCTTTAGATAAATCAGACATACGATGTGTCAGTCGGCTTAGCGGGCGTGTTACGCTAAAGGTGATGGCCGCCGCCAGAACCAGAAGGGCGACAGAAAGCAATGCCAGCGTCTCATACAAGGTGCGGTTTACGGCGGATTGCGCGGCTTCGATATTCAATAGATATGCGCCTGTTCCGACAACCCATTCCCACGGTTCAAATTGTTGTACCACGGAAATCTTGTCGATGGGTGCATCGCCTTCCTGAGCGCCTGGTGCGGCCCATTGATACCAGACAGTGCCGGCCGTCCCATCGCGGACACTGTCTACGATATCACGAAAAAGAAAGACTCCGTTTGGGTCTGTAAACTCAGTGAAATCCCGCCCGTTGAGCGCTGGGTTAGCGCCATGCGTGATCATGATATGGTCCATATCCGTGACGAAGTAGTAGTTATCGCCTTCATACCTCAGGGCACCGATGACATTCGCTGCTGCAGCTTGAGCTTCTTCGCGGGTCATGTCGCCCGCAACCTCTTGGGCATGGTAACCGCGCACAATCGACATAGCGACATCGGTTAGATGTGTGAGCTCAACTTCCTTGAGATCGATCGCTGCGTTCTCAAATGTGAAAACAGACGTTTTCTTCATGAAAAACAGCCCGACAACCGAAAGCAGCACCAAAACGCTTAATCGCCCGGCAACGCCAACTCTACCCAAAATACCCATGCGCTCATCCTACAGATTCTATCTATACATGGGCGGTAACCTCAAACTCTTAAGAGTCCGATAAATAGAGCTTGTTGAATCGGTTTTTACATGCGGTTTCAGATCAATATAGGTTTTTCGCTGATCTTTGAGACGCCCGTCGGCTATTCTAATAGTCTTGGCAGGATGAGGGAAATTTGGGGTACAAAAGTGATCATCATCAATGCTGCAAAAATTGCGGCATAGAAGGGCCAGATGGTGCGGACAGCCTTTTCCATGGGTAACTTTCCGACCGCACACCCCATAAATAAACACGCGCCTACAGGTGGTGTGCAAAGTCCCAACCCAAGGTTCACCATAAGGATCATTCCGAACTGCAGTGGATCGATGCCCAAGCTGTTCGCGACGGGCAGAAAAATCGGTGTGCAAATCAGGATAAGCGCGGCCATATCCATAATCATACCGAGCACCAGCAACACGAGGTTGATCAAGAGCAGTATAAAGATTGGATTGTCGGTCAAACCGGTAAGGACTGTCACCGCCTTGTCCGGTACGCGGTAAAAGGTGAGCATGTAGGCGAAAGCGCCTGCACAAGCGATCAGGATCATCACCATACCCGTTGTTCTAACCGCTTGCCCGACCGCGAGGCGAAAAGTCTTCCATGTGATGCTGCGGTACACCAGAAGTGTCACAACGAAGGCGTAGATTGCGCCAAAAGCACCGGATTCGGTTACCGTAAAGATACCTGAAAGCACCCCTCCAACAATGATAACAGCCGTAAAAAGACCAGGGATCGCGGCTGCAAAACTCATGGCAAGGGCTTGCCAGCCAGGGAAAGTTTCGGCTTTGTATCCACGCCGGACCGCAACCACATAGGCTGCGATTGCAAGGCACGTGCACATCAAAATGCCGGGCAATACCCCCGCGAGGAACAGTTTTGATATGGAAATACCGCCGCCTGCGGCGATGGCGAAGATGATCATATTGTGGCTTGGCGGAATGACGATGCCTGCGATCGAAGACGTCACAGTGACGTTAACGGCGTAATCCGCGTCATAGCCTTTTTCTTTCATGACCGGGATCAGGATTGAGCCCAAAGCGGAAATATCCGCCACAGCAGAGCCGGAGATGCCGCCGAACAGCATGGAAGAAAAGACATTTACAATGCCAAGGCCACCGCGCACGGCGCCAACAGCGGCCGAAGCAAAGCGTACGAGCCGCGCGGCGATGCCGCCGTGAAACATCAGCTCTCCGGCAAAGATGAAGAAAGGAATCGCCATCAGGGAAAAAACGTTGATGCCGGAAATGATCCGCTGGAAGCCAATCATCAGGGGCAAACCTTCATACCAGAAAGCGGCTATCGCGGAGATTCCAAGCGCGAAGGCCACTGGAACACCAATGATCACGCACAGGGCGAAGATGCCCATCAAGACGAAAAGACCCATGTGCTGCTCCTAAAGTTCTGTTTCGCTTCGGGTATCGCGCCCGAGTGCAAGTCGCATCAGATGACCGCAGCAAAACAGGACGATCAACGCGCCGCCCACGGTCAATGGCAATGATCGCAGGCCTTCAGGCAACTGGATCAGGGGGATGGTTGAGCCCCATTTAAACATTGTAAGCTTCCCGCCCTGCCAAAACATGAGCGCGCCAAAGGTGATCAACAGCAGGTCGCTCATAATGACAAACACATGGCGAATGCCTGATGGTGCGGCAGTGCGAAAGGCTGAAACGGACAGATGTGTGTTCTCATGAATACCCACGGCGGCCCCCAGAAAAGCGATGACCATGACCAGCAAGAGAGCGGCCTGTTCCACCCAGGTCGGCGTGGCATTGAGAACGTATCGCCCAAAAACCAGCCAGCCGAAAATGACGGTCAGAAAGACCAAGGAAACTCCGGTGATCACGCGGCAAACATAGGCAATGATGTCCAAGGCGCGTTCAAACCAAGCCACCGGGCCAGACTGCTGTGCGTGCTTGTTTATATGTGACATCGGGTTCTTTCAGCGAATGGTGTGCCCGGCCCATTCAGGCCGAGCACGTAGGTTTGTCACAGCGTGATTATTCTGTCGCTTGGATCAGTGCGACCAGTGGGCGCAGCTCTGGCGTGGACTCAAGGTAGGCCTCGTAAACTGGCACCATTGCTTGCTGGAATGGCGCTTTGTCTGCGATCTCGTTGACTATAACGCCTGCTTCTTCAACCATCTTGCGACTGGAAGCTTCGCGTGCTGCCCAAAGTTCACGCTGCATCGCGGCCGACTCCATCGCCGCGGACACCAGCGCGTCACGGTGCTCATCCGACATCTCGTTGTAGGTATTGGCGTTGATGCAAATACACTCGGGGATAATCAGGTGTTGGCTCAGCGAATAGAAGCCCGCAACCTCAAAGTGACCCGTGGCTTCATAGGAAGGCCAGTTATTCTCGGCACCGTCTACAACGCCAGTTTTCAGCGCCTGATAAACTTCGGAGAAGGCCATGGGAGAGGGGTTGCCGCCAAGTTCCGCAATCATGCCGGAATACAGATCATTGTTCATGACCCGGACCTTCATGCCATCCAGATCAGCAGGCGTATTGATCGCTGTGGAACCATTGTAGAAAGAGCGCGCACCGGCGTCATACCAAGCCAGCGGCACCAGCCCTTTTGCGGCCATGCCTTCGGCGATTGCTTTGCCGCCTTCGCCTTCAAGCACACGGAACATGTGGGGGACGTCTTTGAAGATGAAGGGCAAAGACACAACATTGGCGGCAGCAGCAATCGGACCGATGGGGCCCAAGTTGAAGTTGCCGATTTCCAAGCCGCCAAGGCGGACTTGTTCAATCGCGTCAGGCTGGCTGCCAAGCGTTCCACCATGGAACATTTGCAATGTGATTTCGCCATTGGTTTTTTCTGCGAGCAATTCTGCGAATTTATCCATTGCGACGGTGTTTGGATATCCATCAGTGTGGATGTTCCATCCGCGCCACTCCGTAGCGGTCGCAGCTCCACTGAGCAGCGCAAGCGCTGCAACGGCACCGAGCATTGAATTTGAGATTGTATGTTTCATGTTTTCCTCCCTGGGATGGCGGACTTGCGTCCATAGTTCTGGCTTACGCCAGTTACGAAAAGAGTAGGCCTCCGTTGATGTCGACGTTTGTGCCTGTGATGAAGGCAGCGTCATCGGAGGCTAGATACGCCACGAGGTTTGCAACGTCTTCAGAGCTTCCCTCACGTTTCAATGGCGTAATGTTCGCCACATGGCTGCGCACCTCGTTCTTGGTGAACGTGTTGTGGAAATCAGTATCGATCATGCCGGGACAGACTGAATTCACGCGGATGTCCGGGCCCAGCTCTTTGGCAAGCCCCCGGGTCATCGTCATAACAGCGCCTTTGGAGGCGGCATAGGCCACCGCGCCTGGACCACCACCGTCGCGTCCAGCCTGGCTTGCCAGACCCACAATCGCGCCACCTTGCGTCATATGCGGCAAAGAGGCCTTGATCGCCCGCATGAAAGAGGTGGCGTTCAGATCCATGACCTTGTTCCAGTGGTCCACATCCATCTCGGCGATTGTTTTGCGCGCGACCAGACCGCCCGTAACGTGCACGAGGACGTCGATTTTTTCGCCGAAAGCGGCCACGGTTTTCTGGATTAGGTCGGCCACGTCTTTGTCTGACGTCATGTCGCCCTGACACGCAATCGCTTTCCCACCCATGGCTTCGATTTCAGCAACAGCTGAATCAGCGCCTTCCGAGGAACTATGGTAGTTGATCGCGACGCAAGCGCCTGCAGCTGCCAGCTTCATAACGCATGCACGTCCGATGTCCCGGCCGCCCCCGGTGACGATCGCCACTTTGCCAGCGAGAGGAGAGGATGCGTCGGTCTGCGTTTGGGCCAACTGTGTCATTTGGTTTACTTTCTCTTTCCGCTGTGCGGAACTGGCACGGTACAGCCAGAACTCAGATCCGCACAATGCTATAGTTTGGATTGCATTACTTAGATGACTAGTATACTAGTATTGTCAATACATTTATTTGTGCCCCAATATGTTGCTGGATCCGTGACATAGGGGCATGTTGGCAGCCGAAGGATTGTTCTATGCGTATCACGCACCGTCCAAGCACACTGGCTGGCTGAATAACAAAACCGAGAAGGCATCGCATGCAGGGCATTTCGCAAATCGAACGACGCACCACAGCGGATTTGGTATTTGACAATCTGTTCGATGCAATCGTTTCACTCGAACTTCTGCCAGGTGCGAAATTGTCAGAAGCGGACATCGCAAAAAAGTTTGGAGTTTCCAGACAGCCTGTCCGAGACGCTTTTAACAAACTCGAAGCGCAGGATCTGTTGCTTATTCGTCCACAAAAAGCCACGCAAGTCCGCGGGTTTTCCATTGAGCGGATCGCGCACGCAAGGTTCGTGCGGCTTTCGGTTGAACTCGAAGTCATTCGAAGTGCCTGCGCGGTCTGGGCGTCATCTCATGCGGAAAAACTCGCCAAGAACCTAGCGGCGCAAAAGCATATGGTGGATCAAGGATCAGCGGAAGAATTCCACCGGCTGGATTATGAATTCCACAAGTTGATTTGTGATCAATGTGGTCACCCACTGGCCTTTGACACCATCCAGGAATGTAAAAAGAAGATTGATCGTTTGTGCGTGCTCAGCCTTGGGCGCCAAAGCGAGGCGGCAACGCTTTATCAAGATCACAGCGCGTTGGCTGAAGCGCTTCTTGCGCGAAACCCAGACGCCGCATCAGATGTTGTGCGCCTACACCTTGGCCGCCTTGATGATACGATTACACAAATTCACGCGAAGCATATGGAATACTTCGAGTAGTTCTGCTTCATCTTTGCAGGAGTATTTGAAAAGGAAGGATCGTCATGTCTCATCAATTTCCGATCGTGCCGACCGACCCCGGCGTTACCCGGCAAGTTTTGGCGGATCATGCCGACTTGATGCTGGTCTCATTCCGGTTTCAGAAAGAAGCCGAAGGGCGTCTGCACAACCATCCGCATGTGCAATCGACCTACGTGAGCGCCGGAAGGTTTCGGTTTACAGTTGGCCTGAATGATTTTGATCTGGGTCCCGGTGATAGTCTGGTGATCCCTTCAAATGAAACGCACGGATGTGTTTGCCTTGAGGCAGGCGAGTTGATCGATTGCTTTACGCCGCGCCGCGACGACTTTCTTTGAACTGATGCGGTATGTGAACGCTAAACGCTCTAGCTAAGAGCTCTTCCAACCTCGCGTAATCGCGCGTTGACATATATTGTTATCGGTATCATGATATCGGTAACAATAGGGTTTTCGTCAGTGATGCTGACGTTTGAGGGAGGATATCATGTCTAGTCTGTTTTCATTGCAAGGCCGGCGCGCTTTAATCACCGGATCATCGCAGGGTATAGGATTTGCATTGGCCAAGGGCTTGGCCGCGGCAGGTGCTGAAATTGTGCTGAATGGGCGCGATACCAGCAAACTGGAGAAGGCTGCACAGGAACTGAGTGATCTTGGCGTCACTGTGCAGCAACTGGCCTTCGATGCAACGGACCACGACAAGGTGCGTGCGGCTGTGGATGGTTTCGAGAGTGAAACGGGCGCGATTGATATTCTGATCAATAATGCCGGGATGCAACATCGCACCGAACTTGAAAACTTTCCCGCTGACGCTTTCGAGCGCTTGTTGCAGACTAACATCGCTAGCGTTTTTCACGTCGGTCAAGCCGTCGCACGCCACATGATCGCGCGCGGTGCGGGCAAGATGATCAACATCGCTTCGGTGCAAACGGCACTCGCACGTCCGGGCATTGCACCCTACACTGCAACCAAGGGCGCTGTTGCCAACTTGACAAAGGGTATGGCGACAGATTGGGCCAAGCACGGATTGCAGTGCAACGCCATCGCGCCGGGCTATTTTGACACGCCGCTGAATGCAGCGCTTGTCGCGGACCCGGAATTTTCCGCCTGGTTGGAAAAGCGGACACCGGCTGGTCGTTGGGGGCAGGTCGAAGAGTTGGTAGGAGCTGCGGTTTTTCTGTCGTCCGAGGCTTCAAGTTTCGTGAACGGCCACACGCTTTACGTTGATGGCGGGATCACAGCATCGCTTTGATGCACGGGCGAAAACGGCGACCAGCTATGCATTGGTCGGATCAGACCAAAATAAAGGGGACCTATTTATGGGAGAGCGCGTAGCATTGATCGGGGCGGGTGCTATGGGCGGTGCCATCGGAACCCGGTTGCTTGAAACTGGGAATGCGCTGAACGTATTTGACCTTGATCCAGACCGGGTCGCTGCTCTTGTGGCAAAGGGCGCGGTCGCGGCGCCTTCCGCGGCGGAAGCTGCGCGTGTTTCGGACTATGTAATCACGAGCCTGAACGCGTCGCGCATCGTCGGGCTGGTCGCATTCGGAGATCAAGGGATTGCCGCAGGCGCGCGTCCGGGAACAGTCATCATCGACATGTCATCGATCGAACCAGACGCCACACGGGAGTTTGCCGAGAAAGCAGCCCAGCAGGGTCTGGCCTGGGTGGATAGCCCACTTTCTGGCGGGGCACCCAAAGCTTTGATCGGAGAGCTCACCTTGATGGCCGGAGGCACTGCAGAGGACGTGGACCGTGCGCATACTGTTTTGCGCCATGTGGCATCGAATTACACGCATATGGGGCCATCTGGTGCGGGCCAAACGACGAAATTAATCAATCAGGTGCTCTGTGGTCTTGGGTTTCTCGCTGTGGCTGAGGCCACGCAACTGGCGTTGGACGCGGGCGTGGAGGCCGAGAAAATCCCGCAAGCGCTCAAGGGGGGGCGCGCGGATTCAGCGCTATTGCAGGAGTATCTGCCGCGCTTTGCCACCAAAGATTACCGGCGCACGGGTCGGATCGATAATATGGTCAAAGATTTGAACGCGGTGAACGATCTGGCACGTCAGACTGGAACCTCCATGCCGATGACGGCGCTTTGTGCCGAGATACACCGCATGCTGACTGCGGCTGGCCTCGGGGGCGAGGATCAGGCTGCTGTGATGGAGTTTTTTAAAGGCGCAAAAGAGGATGTGGGCGCATGATCACTAAAACTGTTTCTGGCGCCACATCCACTGCTGCTTTGAGGCTCTAGACATGCGGGCGCGGGTGACCATGCGGGACGTTGCGCAAGCGGTCGATATGTCACCGATGACAGTGTCGCGCGCGCTGCGGAATGATCGCACCGTCAGCGCCAAGACCCGTGAACGCATCCAAAACGTGGCACAGCAACTGGGCTATGTATACGACAGTACCGCACAAGCGTTTCGGACACAAAAAAGTGGTTTCGTTGCTGTCACGTTGCCCTCGATCAACAATGCCAATTTTGCCGAAACCTTTCGGGCGTTGACCACCGGCCTTGAAGAAAGCGGTTTGCAAATTCTTTTGGGCAGTACGCAATACCGTGTGGCTCGTGAGGAAGAACTCGTGCGGCAACTGCTTACCCGCAACCCCGAAGCGCTGGTTTTAACCGGCGGCTATCACAGTAAGGCAACGCGGGCGCTGATCTCTGGGCGTGGTGTACCTGTGATTGAGATGTGGGATTTGCCAACCGCGCCTCTGGGGCATGTCGTCGGATTTTCAAATGCCGAAGCAATGTCTCACTTGGTGCGCCACGTGTTCGGTGCGGGTCGTACCAAGCTTGCGTTTGTCGGGGCGTCTGACGGTGCGGATTTGCGCGGAGCTGCGCGTCGCGCTGGCGTCATCGATGCAGCCAGACAATTGGGGCTGCCGGAAGTCACGATGATCGATGCGGGTCCGGCACCTGTTTCAATGCGTCATGGCACGGCCGCAATCGAAGCGTTCGGCAAAAAGGTTGCAGAATTTGACGCTCTGGTCTGTGTATCAGATCCTGTTGCTTTCGGCTGCCTGAGCGCCTGCCAGCGTCTGGGATTGTCCGTTCCAGAGGACATTGCAATTACGGGCTTTGGTCATTTTGAGGTGGCGAAAATATCAAACCCACGCATCACCACCGTGGACGTGCGCGCCGACAGAATCGGAAAATGCGTGGCTGATCTTTTGGAAGAGATCTTTGCAGATGGACCCA
>JBGCDG010000078.1:0-50292 GCA_045105195.1 Roseobacter sp.
ATCTTGGCGGTGAGACGACCACGACAGCGGTGAACACCACCTTTGTGGATTCGCTGGCGACGGTTGTGATGGATGTGACCTATCTGGATGGCACCACGGTGACGTTTTCCGATGTGCTGATGTTCCAGACTGCTGATGGCGACTTATTCCTGGCCAATTCCGGTTGGGTTGGGGGTGACATTCGCGGGCCGGATATGAAGCTGATCCAGTCTATCAATGTCACCTCTGTCACGGAATCAGACTACACAGGGATTATTCAGAACGAATTTCAATCCTTTGCCTGCTATGTGGCGGGCAGCCGGATTGACACACCCGAAGGCCGCCGCCCGATTGAGGAACTGGCTTTGGGGGATTTAGTGGTGACCCGCGATCACGGCGCACAGCCGATCCGCTGGATTGGGGAGGCGCTGGTAGTCCGCTCTGCCGCCACCACCCCGGTGCGCATTACCGCGGGTGCTTTGGGCGAGGGGGTGCCAGAGCGTGACTTGCTGGTGTCGCAACAACACCGCATGCTCGTCCGCTCGCCGATTTTTGCGCGGATGACGGGCCGGGACGAAGCCTTTGTGGCGGCCAAGACCCTGACCCGACTGCCCGGCGTCGAGATGGAGCCCGCCTTGGGGTGGGTGCGTTACGTGCATTTGATGTTCGACCATCACGAGGTGATTTACGCCGATGGCGCCCCATCCGAGAGCCTGCTCGCCGGGATGGAAGGGCGAAAGATGATGGGACCCAAGGCGCGGGCCGAAATCAGCGCCTTGTTCCCGGAGATTACGCGCCCGGAGTTCAAACCGCACCCCGCGCGCCCCATTCTGACCGGCAAACGCAGGACCAACGCAATTGAGCGGCATGCAAAGAACCAAAAGTTCGTATTTCAAGCGACGGCAAGTGGTTCCCGCACGCCGGGGCGGATGACCGCCGGATCATAGGGCGTGCGGGCAAAGACCTCGTGCACGCGGGCGCGGAAATGGTCGATGGGCAGGGTGTCGTAGCCTGGATCAAAGCTAGACTGATCCCAACGCTCGCAGAACGCGGCGCAATCGTCAAAATAGGGGTGGCCCTTGTAGGCTTGGCGCTTCTCCGGGTCTGCGCCGACATGCTCGCCGTAATAGATCATCTGAAAATCACCATGCTTTTCGACAACCCATGTGCATTGTTCTCGCACGAAGGGACGCAGGATCGATGCGGCGTATTCGTCGTGATTATAGGGCGCAAAGATATCGCCGATGTCGTGAAGAAGTGCTGCGACGATCCAGTCAATGTCGGCGCCATCCCGTTCAGCACGGGTCGCCGATTGCAGCGAGTGGCCAAGGCGTGTGATTTGGTAGCCCGAGAGGCCCTCATCCAGCCCCACAAGCGCATTCAGCAAGCGATCCGCCGTGCCTTTGGTGAATGCAGTTTCGTGTTCGTGCAAAAAGGCATAGTCTTCCTTGGTGCCGTCTTTCATTTGGGTGAAGCTGACTTCCTTTTTCATGCCTGAAGACTCCCTAATGCCGCGCTTTTTGTGGCTATACTGACATTTTCATACAATGTGTTCACTTGCACCGCAAACCGGCGATCTTTGGAAAGTTCTTGATATGTCGTGACAGTCAGGTGTTGAAAATACATCCTCCGGCGTCTGTGCTTGGTGAAAGCTGGTCATATGTCGCAGGTGATCCGACGGTCATTGCTCCGAGATCACTGGACAAGACGGCTGCCACCGCTAGTGTCCGCTGCAGAATATTGAAACTGCAGCACGAGGATGAAGCGCATGGAAAAGTTTGGGAAATCACAGCCGGTCAAACGGGTCGAAGATGTTCGCTTTCTGACCGGCCATGGTCGCTATGTTGATGATATTGCGCCTGCGGACGCGCTTTTTGCGTTCGTTTTCCGCGCGCCGGTTGCGCATGCCTTGATCACGAACCTCGACGTAACAGAGGCGCGCGCCGCTGAGGGCGTGCGGGCTGTGCTGACGGCCGATGACCTTAAATCTGCCGGGATTGAAAAGTCCATGACTGGTTCGACGATCAAGAACCGCGATGGCAGTATGGGAGCGGCGCCGCGTCGTCCACTGTTGGCCGAAGACCGGATGCGTTTTGTGGGGGAGCCCGTGGCCTTTATCGTGGCAGAAACCATCGAGGCTGCAAAAGATGCAGCAGAGCTTATCGTGCTCGAATATGACGATTTGCCTGCGAAGATGGATATCGAGGCGGGTGGTTCGGTTCTGCATGAGGAAGCCCCCGACAATGTCGGTTTCGACTGGGGGATCGGCGATGAAGCGGCGACGCAAGAGGCCTTTGCCAATGCCGCCCGCACGATTGCACTCGAAGTGCCAGACAACCGGGTCATGGTAAGTTCGTTGGAGCCGCGCGGCTGTTACGCAGAGTGGGACGGCGATCGCGTGCATGTGTCATTGGGAGGGCAAGGCGTCTGGGCGCAAAAATCCGAAATTGCCAAGTTGCTGAACATCGATCCCGAACAGGTGAGGGTCACCAATCCTGACACGGGTGGCGGGTTTGGCATGAAAGGGTTTCCCTATCCGGAATACACGTTGGCAGCCCAAGCCGCACGGGTGCTGGGTCAGCCTGTGCGCTGGATGTCGGAGCGGACGGAAGCGATGCTCAGCGACAACGCCGGGCGTGATTTGACCAGCCTTGCCGAATTTGCTTTTGATGCAAATCACAAGATCATCGGGTATCGCGTGCACACAAAGTGCAATCTGGGTGCGTACAACAGCATGTACGCGCAATTTATTCAGAGCCAGCTTTTCAGCCGCGTGTTGATGGGGGTGTATGATGTGCAGGCAACCTGGCTGCGGGTCGAAGGGATTTATACCAATACAACCTACGTCGATGCCTATCGTGGCGCTGGTCGGCCAGAGGCCATATTCCTACTGGAGCGCCTGATTGACCATGCTGCGCGTGAATTGGGCGTGGACTCGCTTGAACTACGGCGGATTAATTTCATCAAGCCCGCCCAATTCCCCTATAAAAATTCTACAGGCGAAACCTACGATGTCGGTGACTTTGAAAAAGTGCTGTCGCGGGCGGAGGTTGAGGCCGATTTGGCGGGGTTTGAGGCGCGTAGATCTGCGGACGCAAAGAAGGGTCTGCTGCGCGGTGTGGGCTTGTGTTACTATATTGAAAGTATTTTGGGTGATCCTTCGGAAAGCGCGAAGGTTAAGTTTAACGAGGACGGTACGGTGGACATCTACGTCGGTACACAGAGCACGGGGCAGGGGCATGAGACCGTCTATGCGCAGTTTCTGAGCGATCAGACGGGCGTACCTGCAGATCAGATCTTTGTAATTCAGGGCGACAGTGACCTTATTGCGCAGGGCGGGGGTACCGGTGGTTCGCGATCCGTCACCGTTCAGAACACAGCAACCTTGGCAACTGTTGAGGCGATCAAATCCAGCTTTACAGCGTTTTTGTCTGATGAAATGGGCGTGCCGGCCTCGGAAATCAGCTTTGATGACGAACGGTTCCGGGCCGAAGGATCAAACCTGACGCCGACCATGCTGGATGTGGCAGAAATGGCGCGCGACAAGGGTCGAGATGACCTTTTCACCCATGAAGAGCGGACGACACTCCCCGGCCGCAGCTTCCCAAACGGATGTCATGTTACAGAGGTCGTGATTGATCCTGATACTGGTGTGGTCGTTGTTGATCGCTATACGGTAGTTGATGATTTTGGCAACCTAATCAACCCAATGCTGGCCGAAGGTCAGGTGCACGGAGGTGTTGTTCAAGGCATAGGTCAGGCGATTTCCGAGCATGTGGTTTATGACAAAGACGGGCAATTGCTCACGGCAACATTTATGGACTACGCCTTGCCGCGCGCGGATCATGTTCCAAATATAAGTTTCACCTCTGAACCTGTTCCGTCGACCGCGAACATCATGGGCATGAAAGGGTGTGGTGAGGCTGGAACAGTTGGCGCTTTGGCTGCCGTTTCAAATGCCGTTCAAGACGCACTTTGGGAGAGAGGAGTGCGTCGAGTGGACATGCCTTTCACGCCATTAAAAATTTGGGAGTTGATGCAGAGTGAGGCTATCGCGGCAGAATAAGAAAGCGTTTTTATGGCTGCGCCGGGCAATCTGGCAGCGGCCATCGCGCGATTTTGGACCTCGCCGTGGTTCGGTTACTCATGTTGTTATTCTCGATGGAACGATGTCCTCGCTCGACCCGGGGTGTGAGACGAATGCCGGGCATGCGTATAGGCTATGCCGTGAAATGGGCGCGCAGGTCTCCATTTACTATGAACCCGGTCTGCAATGGAATGACTGGCGTTCTGCCCGCGACGTGATGCTAGGACGCGGAATAAACCGCCAGATCCGACGGGCTTACGGGTATCTTGCATCGCGGTACAGACCAGGAGATCGCATATTCCTGCTGGGGTATTCGCGTGGCGGCTATGCCGTGCGCAGCCTAGCGGGCGTTATTGACCGCATGGGGTTGTTGCGCGCGCAGGTGGCGACTGAACGCAATATTCGGGATGTCTATCGCCATTATCAATCAGATCCTAGTTGCACTGCGGCGCTTGCTTTCGCGCGTGCAAAATGTCTGCAGGACGTGGAAATTGAGATGATTGGAGCATGGGATACTGTCAAGGCCCTGGGACTCAACATGCCGGTGCTCTGGCGTTTGAGTGAAAAGGCCCATGCGTTTCACAACCACGCACTCAGTCACAATGTAAAGGCTGGGTTCCAAGCGCTTGCGCTGGACGAAAACCGCGTTGCGTATTCTCCGGTGCTCTGGTCCTCGCAAGACGGGTATCCGGGCAGAGTGGAGCAGGTGTGGTTTGCCGGCGTACATGGCGATGTCGGAGGGCAATTGGGCGGCTATGAAGCTGCGCGCCCGCTTGCCAACATTCCCCTTGTTTGGCTGTTATCGCGGGCGCAGAACGCGGGGCTGCCCCTACCAGACGGGTGGGCCAACCGTTTTCCCCGTGATGCTCTGGCCCCGGCATCAGGCACATTCCGTGGGAAAGGCAGGTTTTTCATCACGCGCCGCGCGCGCAAACCCCTGCAAGATCCTTCCGAACGGCTCCACGACAGCGTCGAAGCAAGGAGTTGCCTGCAGTCTCGGCCCACGCGCCGGTGGCTCGCATCCGGCAAAGTCGTTTGACAGACCTTCCTGGGCTGGAGTCAAACTTGTTCGGACATCGAGAATGTTCGGGTTTTGGAATCAAATTGCATTTTGCTCACTAGGGCAATTCGTTCGAAACTACGCACCAAGCTGCGGCGATTATAGGCCGGTAAGAGCGCTCTGATTGAGATCATTCGGTGATCCCCAAAGCCGTCGATGAGGATAATTTCCCATCGGTTCTCTATCTGGGTGCAAGCCAGATTGCCCAGGTGTAGATCAGGCGCAACGATATGCCCGTCAAAGCACTTCTGGACAAATCGGTTCAACGGTTCGATCTGGGGTTTAAGCGCTTGACGTGCCCTCATGTCAGCAAGGGTAGGCGCCAATTGTCCCTCTGCGTCACACACTGCTTCCCACACCGCGCCGCGCCCGGCGGTGGTGTCGACATAAGCCACAAATTTGGAGATCGGTGGAACAGCGTTTTTGTTGCGGGCTGAACGCGCAAGACGTTGCCAGTAGGTCGCTTCATTTGTGATAATGCGCAGCGTGCTCGACGGAAAGACTGTCCGCAAAGCACGTTTGTACCAGACTTGCCTGCGTTCGCGTTCCGCATAGCGCGGAACTTTTAGCACAACGGGCGTTCCATCATCCGTTGCCAGTCCATCACGGGCACCCAAGAAGTAGATATCCCGTTGTTTGCCTCGTTTGAGAACAGCGTGAGAACGTACGTCGATCGTCGCATGTGGTTCAACAAGAGAAGTCATGAATGGAGTGGCCAACCCTGTTCGAATACACCTTGAGTGAGGTCATAAATTAACACAGCGCGAAAAGCTATGAGGCCCGTTGTCAAATATAGGTGTCTCGCCCGATGCTGGGTTTTCGGTGAAAGCAAAAGCAGAGGGCTTCTGTTCCAATGGTCGGGCACCTACCGGGAACGAAAAGCGTTGATTACGCAACAATTCGATTAGCACATGATGCGGTGCAACATGCGACGACATCCGCGCTACAGTACAGTGCGCAAATTTCGCTTTATGCGACGTCGCGTACACCCGTCACCGCTTGCGTCACACCAAGAGCGTGGCAAATTTCGCGGGTCAGCTCGGGGCGATTGAGCGTGTAAAAGTGCAGGGTTTCTACGCCTTCGTCCACGAGATCCGAACACATTTCGGTGCACAGCGCTTTCGAAAGCAGATCATGGCGGTCATCGCGTATCGCGGCATCAAAAGCTTGATCCAGCCAAGACGGTACAGACGTGCCGCAACTTTGGGCAAAAGCGCGCGCCTTGGTCCAGTTTGCAATCGGCAAAATTCCGGGCGTTATCGGTGCGGTAATGCCTGCGTCCGCGCATTCGTCGCGAAACCGCAGGAAGGTGTCCGCTTCAAAGAAAAACTGGGTGATTGCTTCGCAGGCCCCCGCATCAATTTTTGCTTTGAGCCAGTCAATGTTGGCCCTTTGGCTTTTCGCTTCGGGGTGTTTTTCGGGGTAAGCACCAACGCGGAGTGTGAATTGACCGGTTTCGGCCAATGCAGAAATCAGATCAATCGAGTGCGCAAACCCATCTGGATGTGCGGAAAAGCCATCCGAGCCTTCGGGCGCATCACCGCGCAACGCGACGATGTCCGTGACGCCTGCTTTTGCAAAACGCTGCGCCACTGCGAGTGTTTCAGCCTTGGTTGCGCCAACGCAAGTCAAATGTGCTGCGACCGGCAGCCCAGACGTCTTGTGTAGCGTGTAGGCGGCATCATGGGTCAGGTCCCGCGTGCTGCCACCGGCACCGTACGTCACCGAGAAAAACCGCGGCTCGAGAGGCGCGAGCGCTTGCGCTGTGTCCCAGAGCTTGAAAGAGGCGTCGATCGAGCGTGGTGGAAACACTTCAAATGAAACAGCGGGCGATGGCATTAGAGACTCCTTTTGCTGCGCCACCTTGTGTCATAGATTGATAAGTGAGACAAACTCATAACTTTCATCTTTAACATGAGCCTGCCATGCATATCGAGTTTCGTCATTTGCGAACCATTCAAGCAATACACGAAGCAGGGGGGCTCGCCCGTGCGGCAGATCAGCTTCACATCACGCAATCTGCGCTTAGTCATCAGATCAAAGGTTTAGAAGATCAGGCGGGTGTGGAGCTTTTCGTGCGCCGATCCAAGCCGCTGAAGCTATCACCGGCTGGCATGCGTCTCTTAAAGCTGGCGCAGCAGGTTCTGCCTCAAGTTCAAGCGCTGCAGGATGAGTTCAGCGGGTTGCGCGCGGGAAGCACAGGGCGCATGCACATCGCCATTGAATGTCATGCGTGTTTCGAATGGTTGTTCCCGGTGTTGGAGCACTTTCGCAAGTCTTGGGGAGATGTCGATGTCGACATACGTCCCGGCCTCGCGTTTGACGCGCTGCCCGCTTTACTGAAGGAGGAAGTCGATCTTGTTGTCTCATCCGACCCCGAAGAGTTGTCAGGCGTCGAGTTTGTGGAGCTCTTTGATTATGAAGCGGTTTTCGTGGCTTCCAGTGTTCATCCTTTGGCACAAAAACCCTTTGTGGAAGCGGCTGATTTCCGGGGCGAGACATTGATCAGCTATCCCGTTGAACGCACGCGCCTCGACGTTTTCAGCCAATTACTAATCCCGGCCAAGGTCGAACCTGCCGCTATTCGCCAAGTGGAACTGACGGCTGTTATCCTGCTTCTGGTAGCGTCAAATCGCGGTGTGTCGGTGCTGCCAGACTGGGTCGTGCGGGAGGTGAAATACTCGTCGGATTACGTGACCCGCCCGCTGACCGAAAAGGGTGTGATCCGCAGGCTTTATGCCGCAGTGCGCCGTGATGATCTGGAGAAACCATACATGCAGGATCTGTTGAAGCTGGCCGGTAAAGAAGCGCGCAAGCTTCAACGCGCCTGAGAAAATGCTCTTGCATAGAATGGCACTGATATGCTGATAACAGATGCATGGCGTAGCATTCGTTCAGGTGTTCGCGATATCGGAATACGCAACGGTCAGCACGCTTGATAAAATGTGTAAAACTTTATTTTCGAGCGCCTTAGCGGGTAATGGTGGGACGTCGATACCTACTTTAGTCGGATCTGAAAGCTGCCAAAAACCGTTGACATGCCCAGTTGCGTCCAGCGATGCTAAGCACTCGTGAAGCGAGATTTCACATCGCGTGATCGACACTTGGGAGGACTATATGACAGATAAAAAGATACTTTCGGCGCTTTTGCTCGGAACGATGTTGACGGGGCCAGTGCTGGCGCAGGACAACATGGACAAACTGTCCAACATGCAAAAGACGGATGCGACGTTCACACACATAGATCAGGACGGTGATCGGGCCGAGGCGCTCAAAGCGATTGTAGATCACATCAATGTCCCGGATGGTTTCGAGGTAAGCCTCTATGCCGTCGTGCCTGATGCCAGATCCATGGCCATGGCGCCACAAGGCACAGTATTGTTCGCAGGTACACGCAAAGACAAGATGTGGTCGATCGTTGATCGGGACCGTGATCGAGTGGCTGACGAGGTGATGGATTTTGCGCCTTCCGTCACATTTGACATCCCCAATGGCCCCTGTTTTTCCCCGGATGGTTTCTTGTACATTGCGGAGCGTAACCGGGTGCTGGTTTTCCCCGCGGCAGAATTCTTCTTTGAAGGGCCTGATCCCGCTGTAGGCGTCGTCGTTGCACAAGGCGGGCTGGTTCCGGCTGAAGAAGAAAGCTTCAACCACACAGCACGGGTGTGCGATGTCGGTCCGGACGGGAAGCTCTATATTTCATTGGGCCAGCCTTACAACGTGCAACCGCTTGATAAACTTGCGATGTATGATGAAATCGGCATCGGTGGCATCATTCGTATGAATACGGACGGGTCTGAGCGCGAAGTGTTCACGCGTGGCGTGCGCAACTCTGTGGGGCAAGATTTTAACCCCGCGACGGGCGAGCTGTGGTGGACCGACAACCAGGTAGATGGCTTGGGCGATGATATCCCGCCGGGAGAGCTGAACCGTCAAACTGCCGCCGGACAGCATTTTGGGTTCCCTTGGACCAACAGCCGTGTCGAGATTGGGGATTACAAAGATGTGCCGCGTCCTGAGGGCGTGTCCTTCGTTGAACCTCAACTGGAGTTGACAGCGCATGCGGCCGACCTCGGTATGCGGTTCTATCATGATGAGAGCTTCCCAGATGATTACCATGGTGGCATCTTCTGGGCGCAGCACGGTTCCTGGAACCGGACCGAACCTGTGGGCGCGCGCGTGATGTTCACCGCACTTGATGAAGACGGCAATGCAGCTGGTGCTCAGGTTTTTGCAGATGGTTGGCTGAACGAGGACACGGGCGAATATCGTGGTCGTCCAATGGACATCGAGTTCCTGCCCGACGGATCCATGCTGGTCTCTGATGACTTCGCGGGTGCCATCTGGCGGATCGCTTACAACCCCGCACCTGCTGAATGAGGTTCGGACTTGCAATCGCTCTGGGCGGGCTCGCGCTCGCCTGGGGCATCCCACAGCCAGTGGATGCAGGCGATCCAGAGGCGGGGCGCAAGATCGCCAATATGTGCCGTACGTGCCACGGGATTGACGGCTACGCACAAATCCCGATTGCGCCTCACATTGGTGGCGAGCCCGAAGAGTATCTCGAAGCGCAACTGATGGCTTTTAAGACAGGGGCGCGGGAACACGAGATGATGTCTGTCGTGACCTCTGGACTGTCGGCGCAACAGATATCGGATGTTGCTGCATGGTACGCCGGTCATACCGCAATCGCGACGCTGCCAGAAGGGATCAGCGTGGATGACGCGCCTCAAGCGTGCGTGTCATGTCATGGTGCGGATGGAATTTCTTTGTTGCTTGATGCGCCGAACCTGGCGGGCGAAGTGAATATCTACATCGACACGCAGCTCAAGGCGTTTCGTATCGGTAAACGGCAACATGACATTATGTCCGAGGTTGCAGCTGAATTGACGGATGAGGAAATCCGCGCACTGGCCGACTGGTACGCAGAGGTGCAGCTCGAAATTATGCCAAACGAGTAGGCTCTGACGCCGCATGCGGCACTGCGAAGCTGTTTGAATGCGCGCTTGGCCGCAAAGGCAATTTATGAAAATCTCAGGCGTTGTGTTGGGCCTATTGAGGCTTTTGCTATCCGCGTGAGATCATCACTTTAGCGCTCCTGACGTGTCGCCGTGTGGCCGAAGACGGGACGGATGTTGAAGATCTTCTGATGGCGCGCGGTATTTCTGTCAGACGTCAGACCGTCCAATTTTGTGTTAACCGTTTTGGTGGTCATTTCTCTCAATGAATCCGTTGGGATACTCCTTGGCCAAACAAAACACGGTGCTTGGGTCACGCAACCCTCGCGGTGCGCGGGATAGAGCATTGGTCGTGGCGTGCCATCGACGCAGGCCTTGATGTACTTGATGTTTTCATTCGGACAAAGCGCTTGCCAATGCGACTCTTTTTGTTCGAGGTGATTTAGCAGCTGAGCCCTTTGAATTGATGCCGCGCAGTAGCTGTCAACCTCAGCGACATGCATCGAGTGAGGATCTACCGTTATCGTACGTTAACGTGAGGGCCTGCAAGACACGACATCCGTCAATCCATTCGCGCAAAGCCAACGACCAGAATCACTTTGACCCCCAAGTGCCGTCACGTGATACGCCCGCAGATAAGCAAGTGTGTCAAACGCGCATGCATGCGCGGTGCTGCTGCATTTTTTTGCCGTTATACGAGGGTTTCAGCGTGCGGTTTGGAGCTTTTCGTTTGACGCAAAACAGGATGTGCCCGTACATCGACAACGGCTGGTCAAACGTTATCACTTCCACTCAGGAAGTCGCAGATCTACCGGGTGAGCGTGGTGTTGATGTGCGCCGTTTGAAATTTCTGCTCAGATTTGGCAAAACGTATGGAACGGAAATTAAGGTGTCCAAACCCGAAGTGGCGTTTCCAACGCTGGGCAGTGGACGGCGACGCATTGTGCCGCACGTGACTTCAGCGCGCCAAGCGTGCCGCTCTGCCGCCGCGACGTTTGGTCAATTGCGACTGGCGCGCGGGCAATTCCTCCATCACCGCACGTCGCGCTTCGGGGGACATCTTCGACCATTGCGTGATTTCGTCAATCGAGCGCAGACACCCGGTGCACAATCTGGCCTCCGGATGGACCACGCAGATTTTGACGCAGGGGCTTTCAACTTCAGCCCGCTTCCAGATGTCGTCACTCATGAATTGTCCTGTTCTGTGCGAATAACACGGATCCGGTCCAGTGCACCTTGCAAGATATAACCTGCTGCCACGTGATCAATAACCTCAGCTCGACGTTTTCGAGACGTGTCCGCCTCCAAGAGCGCGCGTTCTGCGGCCACCGTTGACAAGCGTTCATCCCAGAAGGCGATGGGCAAGAGCACCACCCCGGACTGGGTGAGGTTGCGCGCGAAGGCGCGTGTGGATTGACATCTGGGGCCTTCGCTCCCGTCCATATTGCGCGGCAGTCCGAGAACAATCCCGCCGACTTGCCGGTTCGAGATGATCGCCGCCAGTGCCTGCGCATCTTGCGTGAATTTACGGCGTTTGATTGTT
The DNA here is from genome assembly GCA_045105195.1 of Roseobacter sp. GTDB lineage: Bacteria > Pseudomonadota > Alphaproteobacteria > Rhodobacterales > Rhodobacteraceae > Roseobacter. The sequence goes on from JBGCDG010000078.1 coordinate 11,628, forward strand.
TCAAGCGGGGTCGCTACCGACAGAAACGTATCACTTACCGCAACTCCAATCGTTTGGGTGCCCAGGTCCAGCCCAATCAAGCTTTGCATCGGCGGTAAAGCAGCCATAAATTCGGGGATATCATCAAAACTCATTCGGCGACTTGTGCCCGCTGGCCCGCACGCAGCAAAACGTCCAATGCGCGTGTATCATCTGCAAAAACCTGAATGGCATTGTCATAGACCGAGCGTGCAGCGCCCGTGCGCCCAAGCACGCCTAGGGCGGTGATCAGCTGTGCCCAATCCTCCACGGGGCCGCCTTCTTCGCTCAGCCGGTCAGAGAGGCCTTGGACCATGCTTTGGATCATTTCCATTCGGGCTGCGGGGCTCATTGCGCCAGCCGCTTCGATGTCCTCGGCAGAGGGGCCACGTTCCGGGCCCTGTGCGCCACCGATCTCAGGCACCTGATAGTTCACACCCGCCCGGCGGGATAGGTTTTCGATTTGCGCCAGAATGGGTTGGATCCATGGTGCGTCTTCTGGCCCTTCGCGCAGCAGTTGATCCCAAATACGAAAGCCGGTGTCGGGGCGACCGGTCTGTGCGAGCATCAAGCCCATGTAATAGCGGGCGGTTCCGTCTTCGGGGTTCAATGTCAGGGCCTGATTCAACGCGTCCTCGGCTTCGGGCGATACATAGCCACCTGCGGCAAGTACAAGCATATCCGCGTAATTTACATAGTCCTCTGCGGTCGCATCTGCCCCTTGAAGCGCAATAATCTGCGCCTGGGCACGGGCTGCTGCGGGAAAGTTGCCCAAACGCGCCTCGTTCTGAGACAGCAGTATCTGGCCTTGAAGGTCGTTCGGCCGATCGGCGACGGTGTCACGCAGGCGTTGAACCAAAGCTGTAAAATCGGGGCTGATGTCGCCAGGGGCGACGTAGGGGGGCAAGCTGGCTTCTGCCTGTTGCTGGTCGGGTCTGTTTTCACGGGCCTCTTCGGCCAGTGTGATGCGATCCTGCAAGCCCAGATCACCGTAGCCCGGCGCGCCAATTGTCCAATAGAGCGCCATGCTGCCACCAACCAAAAGCACAAAAAGCACCCCGCCCATCACCAAGGGAGCTCCTTTGCGGGCATCAGTTGCTACTGCTTCGGTCTGCAAAGCCGCATCTGCCCCGAGTATCCGCCGCGAGATTTCGGCGCGGATACGATCGGCGTCGGTGGGGTCGATCACGCCGCGGGCCAAATCTTTATCGACTTCCTTTAACTGGTCGCGGTAAACACGCAAGTCGTAGGCGGCGGCGGGTTCACCGATGCCACGGCGCGGAGAGCCCAGAGCCAGCGCCAGAATGAAAGCGACAGCAATGGCTAAACCTGCTGATATTATCCAGAAACTCATGTTCCCCCCGCGCCCGATATCTTACTCATGTAACCTTCCACAGGGTCGCGCAAAAGGGGCAATCGGACCGCAATCGGCCGTTACCCTGCGCAAAGATGTCGCGTGTCGCAAATCCACACTTAAACGACGCGCTGAGTATCCTCTTTTTCCTGCAGTCCGCGCAGAACTGTTGCAAACTTGGCGTTGCGTGATTCCGCCGTGCGCCGTTTGTTCAGGGATTTGAAGATATGAAGCGATATTCCGTCTTTGCCGTTGCACGCGAAGCAATGCGCTATCACAGCGGTTGGGAACGGGCGTGGCGTAATCCCGAACCCAAGGCGAAATACGATGTCATCATTATCGGTGCGGGTGGTCACGGGCTGGCCACAGCGTACTATCTGGGCAAGCGTTTCGGTGTGAAACGCGTGGCCATTCTGGAAAAGGGCTGGTTGGGTGGCGGCAACACGGGCCGTAACACAACGATCATCCGTTCGAATTATCTGCAAGATCCTTCGGCGGCGCTTTATGAAAAATCCCGGTCGCTTTACGAAACGATGAGCCAGGATCTGAATTACAACGTGATGTTCAGTCCGCGTGGCGTCATCATGCTGGCACAAACACATCATGAAGTGCGCGGATATCAACGCACCGCGCATGCGAATGCGTTGCAGGGCGTGACAACCGAATTCATTTCACCCCGACGGGTCAAGGAACTCGTGCCGATCATCAACCTTGAAGGGCCACGTTATCCTGTCATGGGGGGGCTTTGGCAGGCGCGGGGGGGAACCGCGCGTCATGACGCGGTAGCTTGGGGCTACGCACGGGCCTGTTCTGACATGGGTATGGATGTGATCCAGCAGTGCGAAGTCACCGCAATTCGCCGAGACGGCAGCAAGGTCGTCGGGGTGGATACCACCAAAGGCCCAATCGATTGCGACAAACTTGGTATGGTTGTGGCGGGCAATTCCGGGCATGTGGCAGGGCTTGCAGGCTTTCGGTTGCCGATCGAATCTGTCGCTCTTCAGGCATTGGTTTCCGAGCCGATCAAACCCTGCATGGACGTGGTTGTCATGGCCAACACTGTCCACGGCTACATGAGCCAGTCTGACAAGGGCGAGATGGTCATCGGTGGTGGAACGGACGGCTACAACAATTACACACAGCGCGGGTCGTTTCATCATATTGAGGAAACCGTCCGCGCTTTGATCGAAACTTTTCCGATGGTCAGCCGCCTGAAAATGCTGCGGCAATGGGGCGGCATTGTCGATGTGACGGGGGACCGTTCCCCCATCCTGTCAAAAACACCGGTTGAGAATGTCTTTATCAATTGCGGCTGGGGTACGGGCGGCTTCAAGGCGACACCAGGGTCAGGGTGGGCCATGGCGGAACTGATCCATAATGGGCACGGGCCTTTGACGGACGCCTTTGGGCTGGAGCGTTTTCGCGAGGGTCGGTTTATTGACGAATCTGTGGCTGCTGGGGTCGCGCACTGATGTCAGAAATCACAGCCGTCGCCACCAGATGCACCGGATCCGTCACCACGCTTTGCGCTGCCATCGTCGCGGGGCGCGCCTTGATGTCGCGTTGCCCACACATTTGCTATCACAGCAAATGCAATGATACCCCCAAGACTTGCGAAAATCGCAGAGCTCTCAGTCATTTACTTGTCGTTCCGCTTGGCCCCATCCGGTCCGGGCGCGCCGAAGGCGATGATGTCACTCAGATCGATCTCGCGCCCGCCGCGTGCGGCCTTGCGTTTGGCAATCCCACGCTGTTCCAGCACCAGCAGCACCAAAACCAAAGCGCAAAGCGCGCCAAAGACGAGTACGGCAGTCATTTCATGGCTCATTCGTATTCTCCGTTTTTGGCGACCCTACAATATATAGCGCATTTTAAGTGCTGCACCAAATGCGCGGGCCTTGGCCGACGGCGCGCCGCGGGAAAGGCTTGCGCCCGCCGAAATCCACCGGGGATTCCCGCCTATGTTGCAGGCAGGGGGCGCGCCGTCAACATGGACACCTCAGTAAAGGAGGGAAGACCATGTCAGACTACTCACAGCACAACCAAGGCATCGGTGGCAAAGGGATTATCGTCGGATTGCTTCTCATCGGCCTTTTTGTCGTTGGACTCGTATTTTTGGGCGCAGGTGCGTCGGAGAACGAGCCGGGCACAGCGCCCATTGATTCAACGAACCCCGTGGTGGAGCCCGAAGTGGCGCCTGCTACTCTCGAATAACGCGCAACGCGCTGAAAAAACCGAAAAGGGCGGGTGTCTCTCGACGCGCGCCCTTTTTGCGTCGTCGACCCTCAGGAGAGCCTGCCCATGCTAATTTTGACCTGTCCGGTTTGCGGCGTCACTGCCGAAGAGACTGAATTCCACGGCGGCGGTGAGGCGCATTTGGAACGATTTGGACCTGGCAGTGAAGATGCAGCCTTCGAGGGCTATCTTTTCATGCGCGAAAACCCTCGGGGCGTTCACTTTGAACGTTGGCGGCATGTTTATGGCTGTGGCAAGTGGTTTCACGCGGCACGCTGCACCACAACGTTGGAGGTCTTTGGTACTTATTCAGCGCAGACTTTGGAACCGCCGAAAGATCTGTGTGCGAAAATCAGGAAGAAACGTCCCGGCTGGATGTGGAGGGATCTGTCATGAGTACGCGTCTGAATACGGGAGGGCAGCTGCTTAACAAGGACCAGCCACTTGCGTTTTCTTTTAATGGCAAGGCCTTCAAAGGGTATGAAGGCGACACGCTTGCCTCTGCTTTGCTTGCGAATGATCAAATGCTGGTGGGGCGGTCCTTTAAGTACCATCGACCACGCGGCGTGGTTGCGTCTGGCGTTGAAGAGCCCAATGGGCTTGTGAACATGGGCAGTGGCGCTGAGTTCGAGCCGAACCAGCGCATTACGACAACGGAGCTTTTTGAAGGCCTGAAAGCCGAAAGCCAGAACCACTGGCCGAGCCTTGAGTTCGACATTGGTGCAATCAACAGCAAACTCGCGCGGTTCCTGCCGGCTGGCTTCTACTACAAAATGTTCATCCACCCGCGCCCGTTCTGGAAATACATTTATGAACCCATCATTCGCAAATCGGCTGGTTTGGGTCGGGCGCCTGAAACACAGGATGCGGATACCTATGAGCACTACTACCATTTCTGCGACCTGCTGGTCGTAGGGGGCGGTGTCGCGGGATTACAAGCCGCGCTCACGGCCGCCAAGAGCGGTGCGCGGGTGACGGTTCTGGAACAAACTGCCCATTGGGGTGGGCGTGCTGTCGTGGATGGGGGCAGTGTTGCCGGCAAGCCTGTCGAAACCTTTGTGCAAGACTGTCTGAGTACTCTTGAGAGGATGGAAAATGTCACCCTGCGCAGGCGTACAATGGCTGCCGGGGTGTATGATCACGGCTATGTCCTGGCGTACGAACAGTTACGCGATCACGCGCCGGTGCGTTCCGGCCCAAGGCACCGTCTATGGCGGATCAGGGCAGCTCATACCATTACCGCGACAGGCGCAATCGAGCGTCCTTTGTCCTTTGCGGGCAATGACATACCAGGTGTTATGCTGGCATCGGCGGTGCGCGATTATCTCGTGAACTTTGGTGTTTGCGTCGGAAAGCGGACCGTAGTTGTCACGAATAACGATGATGGGTATCGCACGGCTTTTGCGCTTTGCGATGCGGGTCAGACTGTGCCAGTCATTCTTGATGCGCGGGCAGACGGAGCGGGGGACGCGGCGATGCGGCGTGCACAGGATCTGGGAATTACGGTCATGAAGGGCCATGGGATCGCAGCAGTCAAAGGCACAAAGCGCGTCGAGGGTATTGCGATCTGTGAACAAGAGAGCAGCGGCGCGGTCATCAAGGAAATCGCCTGCGATGCGGTTGCCATGTCAGGCGGTTGGTCCCCCGTTGTGCATCTTTGGTCGCACTGTGGTGGAAAGCTGATTTGGGATGCTGCGTTCGCCTGTTTTCGGCCTGACCCACAGAAAGCACCGATTGGCGATGAAGGGCAGGGCTTTGTAACGGTTGCTGGATCCGCAAACGGGGCATTCGACCTCAATGAGATACTGCAGGACGCGGATGCTGCGGCGCGATTGGGAGCGGCCGCGGTCGGTCGGAAAATCCGCAAGGCAAAATCTCCCGTTGCTGAATGTGATGTTGAGGCGCCAATGGCCCCTGTTTGGCTGATGCCTGCACAAGCGGACATTGAGCTGCGCAACAAGGCCTGGCTTGATTATCAGAACGACGTAAAGGTTTCGGACATCCAGCTGGCTGCGCAAGAAGGGTTCGCGTCGGTTGAACATGCCAAGCGGTACACGACGCTGGGGATGGCGACGGATCAGGGCAAGCTCAGTAACATCAATGGGCTGGCGATCCTTTCGGATGCGCTGGGCCAGCCCATTCCGCAAACCGGCACAACAACATTTCGCCCCCCTTACGCCCCGATTTCAATGGGGGCGATTGGCGGCGAGGCGCGCGGTGCGGTTTTCCAACCCATACGCCGTACGCCTGTGCACGACTGGCATGACGCCCATGGTGCCAATTGGGAGCCGGTAGGTCAGTGGCGACGCCCTTATGCATTTGTTCGTGAGGGAGAGCGGTTGAAAGATGCGGTCAACCGCGAGGTGACCAACACACGTCAAAATTTGGGGCTTCTCGATGCATCGACGCTCGGCAAGATCATCGTAAAGGGGTCTGATGCGCCAAAGTTTCTGGACATGATGTACACCAACATGATGTCGTCGTTGAAACCCGGCAAATGCCGCTATGGGTTGATGTGCTCGGAAAATGGTTTTCTGATGGATGATGGCGTTGTCGCGCGCATCGATGAGGACACCTATCTTTGTCATACTACATCGGGCGGCGCAGAGCATATCCATCAGCACATGGAAGAGTGGCTGCAAACGGAGTGGTGGGATTGGCAAGTCTATGTCGCCAACGTGACTGAGGCTTTTGCTCAGATCGCGGTCGTCGGTCCGAATGCACGCAAGGTTCTGGAAAAGCTCGGCGGTATGGATCTGTCGCAAGAGGCGCTGGGCTTCATGGGCTGGGCGGACGGTCAAATCGGCGGCATTGATGCGCGCGTCTATCGGATTTCATTTTCGGGCGAGTTGAGCTTTGAGATTGCGGTCGATGCGAGTCAGGGACTGGTCTTTTGGGAAGCTTTGATGGAAGCGGGAGCCGAATTTGGCGCGATGCCTTACGGGACCGAAGCGCTGCACATCATGCGTGCTGAAAAAGGTTTTATCATGATCGGGGACGAGACCGACGGTACCGTGATCCCGCAGGATCTGGGCCTGCACTGGGCGATTTCCAAGAAGAAAGAGGACTTTATTGGCAAGCGTGCGCAAGAACGCAGCCATATGGCGGATCCAAAAAGGTGGAAGCTTGTTGGATTGGAAACGCTCTCCGGCGCAGTCATACCGGACGGTGCTTATGCCATTGGGCAGGGCACAAATGCGAACGGTCAGAAAAATGTCATTGGGCGCGTCACGTCCACGTATTATTCGCCAACTCTGGATTGTGGCATTGCAATGGGGCTTGTCTTGGATGGTCCTGATCGGATGGGCGATGTGATCGAATTCCCGGGAACGGAAGGTGCGACTTTCAAAGCGCGCATCGTTGATCCGGTATTCTATGACAAGGACGGGGAGAAACAGAATGTCTGAGCCCGTAACCGCGTTGAACGGCGCATCTTTTGATGGCGGTATCGCCCTGGTCAAAGAGGTCCCCTTGCAGGGCATGATCACGCTGCGTGGCGATCTGATGTCGCAAGCTGTGCATGCGGCCGCAACAATAGCTATGCCTGGTGATATGCCTGGCCCGGGCACGGCGCGCATAGAGGGCGAAAACGGCGTTGCCTGGATGAGCCCGGATGAAGCGTTAATCCTGTGCGCCTATGATGTGGTGCCGGAAGTCTTGGGCGAAATGCACGGGGTTTTGCAGAAATCGCACGCGCTTGCCGTCAACGTTTCAGATGCGCGTGCCTCGTTTCGGGTATGTGGCCCGCATGCGCGCGATGTGGTGGCCAAACTTTGCCCCGTCGATCTTGCCCCCGCAGTCTTTGTCCAAGGCATGTTTCGACGCACGCGCATGGCGCAGGTGCCAGCTGCGCTTTGGCTGTGCGCAGATGATGCGTTTCAGGTGATCTGTTTTCGCAGTCAGGCGCGCTACGTGTTTGATCTATTGAGCATTGCGGCACAAAAAGGATCAGAGGTTGATCTGCTTACTGAATACCCACATCGTTAACCAAAGAGCGGTCGCGCGTACGCCAGTGCTTGCACAATGTAAATGTGGCGTTTAATTTCTGGCCGTGTTGGTGTTGGAGAGTACAATGTTGAAAAAAATTGCATGGATCGCCGTGGTTGCGCTGAGCCTGATGGGAACGGCCGCATCATCCGCAGTGCTCTATGATTGCACCATCACGAAAAAGAAACAGGGCGTCGATTGGATTTCAGAAAAAGTCGGTATTGTCCTGCAAGATGATGGGACGGCTATCGTGTCGGATGCGGTTATTTTGCATTTCAAACGAAAGCCGCTGACAGCGACATCTGTGCGCAACACAGAACGGCGGTTGGACGTCCGCTGGACCGTGCGCGACGCTGCGGATTCAAGCGAACAGAAAATTGGCCACTTTGACTACCATGCACGTCTGAACAAAAAGACAGGGGCTTTCGCGCTTTATGCCAAACCTGACGAATACCCCAACCGGTTCTCGGGCAAAGGGTCCTGCCAGATCAAAACCGCGGGATAGCGTCGGCACAAATTTCTCCGGGGTTGGAACTTTTTAATCCTGCTGGTACTTGACCTGATCTAGGGCAGCGCTTTCTTGCTCTTTAGAAATGATCAACTTTGGAGAGGGGCCCCAAATGGCTTTTGAACTTCCCGACCTTCCGTATGCGCATGATGCTTTGGCTGCCAAAGGCATGTCAGCCGAGACGCTGGAGTACCATCATGACCTGCACCACAAAGCCTATGTGGACAACGGCAACAAGCTGATTGCCGGTACCGAATGGGATGGCAAATCCATGGAAGACATCATCACGGGTACCTATGATGCTTCGGCCGTCGCGCAGAATGGTATTTTCAACAACATCAGCCAGCTTTGGAACCATAACCAGTTCTGGGAAATGATGGGGCCAGGCGATAATGCAATGCCTGGCGCGTTGGAAAAGGCTCTTGTTGAGAGCTTTGGTTCTGTCGACGAATTCAAATCACAATTCTCCGCCGCGGGCGCGGGACAGTTTGGTTCTGGCTGGGCATGGCTCGTCAAGAACGCGGATGGCGCGTTGGCCGTCACGAAAACCGAGAACGGTGTGAACCCACTGTGTTTTGGGCAAACGGCCCTGCTTGGTTGTGATGTGTGGGAGCATTCCTACTACATCGATTTCCGCAACAAGCGCCCCGCCTACCTGACGAACTTCCTGGACAATCTGGTCAACTGGGAAAATGTCGCAAGCCGTATGTGACGGCTGGGACGGCGTTCATTCGAAAAGGCCTCGCTGGACTGCGGGGCCTTTTTTTGTTGTCGAATATTATTTCAGTCTAAACAGACCTCACGCAGGTGTGAGCAATTTCCTGCGGCCAGCTTGGCCTGGGCCCTCGGAAGTTCGAAAGAAAGACCTATGTTTTAACGCGTACAGATCTACGTTAGGCAGCTGTTCTGCGAACCGTCGAAAGGAGTATACGATATGGCCCATGCGCTCTTAACCCGTCGCACACTTCTCATTGCCGGTGGTGCACTCGCATCAACCGGTATTTCAGGAGTGACGGTTCCCGCCCGTGCCAAGAGCCTTGACCCGACGACCTCCATGCGCGGGGGATCTAACAACTATCTGCCGGGTGCGGATGTGGTGGATCGGATCGGTGGCGGAGGTTTCTGGATGTCTGGAACGGTGCGCCGTGCGGGCGACGGAGCGCCTCTCGCGGGCCAGCGGATACAGATCTGGGCACATACCACCGAAGGGCACGAACGCGACCCACATAGCCACGGCGCAACACTGAGTGATGCAAATGGTGTCTATCGTTTGGAGATGCCACAGATCGTGCCGGCTTTTGGGCAGGCGCATGGTCATCTGGCCTATGACAGCGAAGACTTCAAAACAGTGTTTTTGCGCCCTGTTATGTCCAGCCCGACAGACACCAGTTTAGAAGCTCATTTCGTGCTGCAGCCTGTCTGATTGCAATGAAGTCCAAAGCATCGCGCATGTGGCGGGCGCTGTTCATCTGGAGCGCTGTTGTTCTTGCGATTGTTGTCCCAATCGGTGCAGCGCTGCAAAGTCCGTTGCTGGCATGGCGTGAACCTATCTATATCATTGCGGGTTTGGCAGGGGTGATCGCCATGGCGCTCATTTTATTGCAACCGTTACTCATGGGCGGCTACCTTCCGGGAATGGAGCGGCCTACGGGGAGGCGTGCACACCTTTGGGTTGGGGGTTTGCTGATTTTTGCAGTCATCATCCATGTTATGGGCCTTTGGATCACCAGCCCGCCGGACGTCATGGACGCGCTTATGTTCGTATCTCCTACGTCCTTTTCGATCTGGGGTGTTATCGCCATGTGGGCGGTGTTATTGGCAGGTTTCGTTGCGGCTATGCGTCGTCGCCTCCCGCTGAAACCCCGTGTATGGCGGCAGGTCCATGCCGGATTTGCGATTATTGTGGTGATTGGCAGCGTTGTGCACGCCATGCTGATCGATGGAACCATGGAGACGGGTTCCAAAGCCAACCTCTGCATCTTTGTGCTGCTGGCAACGGCGAAGGTCGTTGCCGATTTACGGATTTGGAAACGCAAGCCGCGCCCAACGACGCAGGCGTGAAGCTGGAAAAACCTTGGATGGCAGTGAATTTAGGGCATTTGCTTCTTCGAGGCGTTAAGCAAATAACTGGGTCAACTGGTTTCGGCAGGATTCCGCGTCCGGTACGACGTGATAGAAACCCTTAAGGCTATCGTCTGCAAAACCCTGCGTTGTGACATGATTGATCAGATCAAGCAGTGGGTTCCAATAGCCGTTCGTATTCATCAGCAAAATGGGTTTTTCATGCAGACCAAGCTGCCGCCACGTCAGTGCTTCAAAGAACTCATCCAGTGATCCTGCGCCGCCCGGCAGCATGACAACAGCGTCACAATTCATGAACATGACCTTTTTGCGTTCGTGCATTGTTTCTGTGACGACATAAGAGGTTAGGTCCGTTTTACCCACTTCCCAGTCCACCAGATGCTGTGGAATGACGCCAAATGTTTCTGCCCCTGCCGTCTGCGCACTGCGCGCGACCGCACCCATAAGGCCGACGTCTCCGGCACCATAGACCAGCCGCCAGCCTTGTTCAGCGATGGCGCGCCCAAAGGCTTCGGCAGCATCCTTGTAAGCGGGGTCTGTCCCAAACCTGGATCCGCAGTAAACACAGATGCTTTTTGGTCGCATACGCGAGATTCCTATTCAATATGACGTATTTATGATGGTTCAAGTTTTGACCGCGCTGGAGGGCCTTGTTATGTAGGCGCAATTCTGCACCCGGCCACAAGCCGAATTCTGGGAAAAAGAGTAAAATAATGAGCGACGACAGGTCTGGCCGCCCGAGCGGTGGCACAGGACTTTGGACAGCAGGCGCTGTGATTGCCATTTTGTTGGCGGCGGGCTGGTTTCTGTCGCAGCGCGATACCACACGTCTCAGCGACATGGACGTTTCAAATGTGATTGCGCCCAATCAAACCGTGACGTCAGCCACGCGCGCGCAAGAAGGCCAAGAAGGCCAGGAAAACAGTGCCGCGCCGGAATCCTCTGACGCACCCAATGCCGATCTACCTATCACTGCAACCACAGAGCCGAATGTCGCTGTTGATCCTGTCGCGCCCACGGTTGACGAAGTGCGCATTGACGCAGGTGGCACGATTGTGGTCGCAGGACGCGCTGAGCCCGGCAGCAGCGTTGATATTCTGCTCGATGGCGAAGTCGTTGGAACCGCCGATGCGGATGCGGAGGGCGCTTTTGCTGCAATCAGCAACGTGCCCGAGGATGACGGCGCGCGGAGTCTGTCCTTGCGCTCGGGCGACGGTGATGAAGTTGTTTCTTCTCGTGAAGAGATCATCATCGCACCTGTTGGGGCTGCGATTGCGCCGGTTATCGCTGATGTGGACGATGCGAAGAGCGATGCAATCGCGAAAGACGAAACTGCTCAAGTGCCTCAGGCTGAAACAGATCAGCCTTCCGAAAGGCCAGATGGTGTTGCATCTGTGGCTGCGGATACCCTGGATCAAGAAGTTGCGACACTTGAAGCTGAGCAAAGCGCAGAGACGCCCCAAACCAGTCGCGCGCTGACCGAGATTGCAGAGGAAAACACCGCCACTGTTGATCCGGAAAACCAAGCGACCGAGGGTGCTTTGACGACCGAATTACCCGCGTCGACGTCCGTGGATTCTGATGGCGCGGAACCCGTGACAACGGCACAGCAGGCAGAAACCAGTGGCGCCACAACCCGTGATATTGCTTTGTTGCGGTCCGATGAAACTGGTGTGACGCTGTTGCAGACAGCACCTGCACCCACATCACGCATTGTCCTGGATACGATTGGTTACACTGATGATGGCGTCGTACAGCTTGCTGGCAGAGCCAGCGATTCAGCCCAGCAGATCCGCGTTTACTTGAACAATCGTTCGGTTGCGCAACTAGCGGTAGATCAAGATGGCGGCTGGCAAGGTATCGTGCCGGATGTTGATCCGGGTGTTTACACGCTTCGCCTCGATGCGCTTTCACAAGATGGCAGCGTCGCGAGCAGACTGGAAACGCCGTTCAAGAGAGAAGCGCCATCGGTTTTGGCAGCCGCCACGCAAGATGTAGATGCGTCTGGCACTGTGCAGGCGGTGACCGTGCAAGCGGGGGACACGCTTTGGGCCATCGCACGAGAGCGCTACGGCGACGGAGTGCTTTATGTTCAGGTGTTTGAAGCCAACAGGCGGGCGATCCGTGATCCCAATTTGATCTATCCTGGTCAGGTATTTGATCTGCCGAACGAATAAGTGTCCTGAATACTGGTCTTCCGGCCCTGCGTGAATTAGGTACAGCCGGGCGAAAACACAGGACTTTCCATGCCCACAGATACTGCCGCACATCAGACGGAAGCTGAAACGGCGTCTTCCATCGAGGATGAGGAGCGACGTTCCGGCTGGCGCACCATCAAGAAAGTTGCGCCTTATCTCTGGCCGCAGGACAAACCTTGGGTGCGGCGACGGGTGCTGTGTGCGCTTGCGTTTCTGGTTTTATCCAAGCTGATCGCTGTCGGCACCCCTTTTTTTTACAAAGGCGCTGTGGACGCCTTGGCCGAGGAAGGCGTTCCGATGTTGGCGCTGGGTGCGATCGGGTTGACGGTGGCCTACGGGATGGCGCGGCTGATGACCGTGGGTTTTCAACAGTTGCGCGATGCGGTTTTTGCGCGTGTGGGGCAGCGCGCATTGCGTTTGCTGGCGCTGGAGACTTTTGGCCACATTCACCGCTTGTCGATGCGCTATCATATCACGCGCAAAACAGGTGGTCTCAGCCGGATTATCGAACGTGGTATCAAGGGCGTCGATTTCCTTCTGCGTTTCATGCTGTTTTCGATCGGCCCGCTCATCCTGGAGTTGTTGTTGGTCGGGCTCATCCTCGCTGTTGTGTTTGATTTCTACTACTTGCTCGCCGTCGCAGTAACGATTGCGTTTTACGTCTGGTTCACCTTTGCCGTAACCGAGTGGCGGGTGAAACTACGCCGTGAGATGAACGCCCAAGATACAGACGCCAACCAAAAGGCCGTAGACAGCTTGCTGAACTATGAAACGGTCAAGTACTTTGGCGCTGAGGCGCGCGAAGCACGACGCTATGACAGCGCCATGGAAAAGTTCGAGGGCGCGTCGATCAAGACGGCGCAAAGCCTTGCATTCTTGAATTTTGGCCAGTCCGTTCTGATTACGATCGGCCTCATCGTCGTTATGGTCATGGCGGCGGTTGGGGTGCAGAATGGCACTTTGACGGTGGGCGATTTCGTCATGGTCAATGCGTATATGATTCAAATTACCATCCCACTTAACTTCCTGGGCACCGTCTATCGTGAAATCCGCCAGTCTCTGGTCGATATGGGGGAGATGTTCGATCTGCTGGAGCAGCCTGCTGAGGTTGTCGATGCGCTGGATGCAAAACCGTTGCAGGTCGCAGGTGGTCGCATTGAGCTGGATGATGTGCATTTTGGATACAACGCGGACAGGGCGATCTTGAAAGGTGTTTCAATCACTGCAGAACCTGGTCAGATGGTCGCGATCTGCGGATCCACCGGTTCCGGGAAGTCAACCATCGGGCGGTTGCTCTTTCGGTTCTATGATGTGAATGGCGGAGCGCTGAGGATTGATGGGCAAGACGTGCGCCATATCACGCAGGACAGTCTGCATGCTGCGATCGGTGTAGTGCCGCAGGATACAGTGCTTTTCAATGACACTGTTCGCTACAACATTGCCTATGGCAAAGATGAAGCAACCCAGGACGACGTTGAAGAAGCCGCCAGGGCCGCACAGATCCATGACTTCATCCTTTCCTTGCCGGATGGCTATGACACCACGGTCGGCGAGCGCGGGCTAAAGCTTTCTGGCGGTGAAAAACAACGTGTGGGCATCGCGCGAACTTTGCTGAAGGATCCTCCGATCCTGCTGTTGGACGAAGCAACATCCGCACTGGATTCCGATACGGAAGCAGAGATACAGGATGCATTGTTGCAAGCGGGCAGAGGGCGCACGGTCGTGACCATCGCGCACCGCCTGAGCACGATCGCTGAGGCAGATCTGATCATCGTTTTGGAAAAGGGCGAAGTCGTGGAGCGCGGCAGCCATGACGCGCTTCTCGCGCAAGACGGGCGCTACGCGCAACTCTGGCGTCGCCAGCAGTCGGAAGATCAAGGCTGAAAGTTGTGGAGGTTTGATCCCGCAAACCCGGTACGTTGCGCGTTTCTTGGTTTACGGTTCACTGTATCAAGTGATCGTCTGGATGACATATTTAGCCAGACGCCAGAAATTGCCATACATCGTTGCGATGCCGTAAGTGGCCAAGAATGCAAGTACATAGAGTAGTCGTTCGCGAGCGAACACCCAATCTGCCAAGCCACTACGGTCTAATAGGCGACAGAGTGGATGAATTGAGAGCAGAGTAATGATGATGCCGACGAGAGCGCCTGCCAGAATGTCGTTGGGCCAGTGCAGCGCGAGATAGATCCTCGGTACGCTGATAACCATGACCGCGTGAACAAAGAGAAACAGGCCAATCTTGCGGTTTAAAAAGAACATGCCAGTAGCCAGCGCGAAGAACATTGTCGCGTGGTCACTAGGCATAGAAGACGCCCATTCGAGATGCGGTCGCGCCAGGTGGAAGGGATGCTGGATGGTCACGTCGGAAAGCGCGTGAAAGATCGGACGATCACGGAATGGCAAGATCTGCGCCAGAATGCGACCTGCGAAAATACCAAAAACTGTCGCGAAGTTTATCGCGATGATCTTGATGCGCACCTCTCTGATGTTTGCAATCGGAGCAAACCAGAGCATCCAAAAGATCACTGCGGGCACAAGCCCTTTTAGAACCTGGCTTCGGCTGAGAAAAACAAAAAATTTGTCACGTTCAGCCGACACCGCCGCAAAGCCGTTGATTGCTTCAAAAACCGCATATTCGAGAGTCAAAATCTGGCCCCGGCATTGACATGAAAATTTACATTAATGTTAAAATAAGGTTGGGGTATAACGCTGTCACCCCGGATTTGCCGACACCGTTAACAACGGTGGCAGGAGGCTCTGAGTGACAGAAATTTGAGACCGAGAACGCTCTTGGAGGCGTTTTGACATCCGATACAGCCTTCAAGGCCCGGCGCGGAGCACCGGGCTTTGAAGGTTCTAAACATCAACAATGCACGACTGTCAGGGTATTGCAGCGCTGGATTGTGCAGTTTCACAAGCAGTGGCGATTCTGCCGGTTTAATCGGCGGCAACTGCCTTGCTGGTCAGTTTGTTAAGTGCGCCTGTCATCATCTGGATATACTTTGCATCACTTGGCAGCCCGTGGGTCGCCGCCAGTGTGGCTGGATCATGGTAGACCACACGCACAACGCCTTCGTTGTCGGCATAAGCAAGGACGCGAAGCGGCAGGTCGAGGCCAGCTGTGGCACCGTCCAGCATGGCTGGCGTCCCGAGTTTGGGATTGCCAAAGATCAACAGCTGTGAGGGCGCGAGATCCATGTCGACAGATGCTGCACCGCCTGCGTGATCGACACGTGCAAAGACTGTCGCACCCGCGCCTGTGACCGCGCCCGACAGACGATCCATGGTGGCTTGCACGGAATGTGGACTGACTTTTTCGATCAGGTCGGCGGCGATGCTGCTGGTTGTGGTGGCAATGCAGATCAGTGCAGAACAGGCGATGGCGCGTAACATATGTGTCTCCTATGACATCTCTTTCGTTTCACTCTTAGAGCTAACATAAGCGCGTTCAGACACCTGTCACAGTGTTGTGAACAGCATTACTCCGCCGCCTTGAGAGGGGTCTTTGTGTATGCGGTCCCAAGCGCCGGATGCGTGTCTTCCTGCCAGATCAATTCCGTCCCGGATATCCGACGCGCGTCGCGTTCAAGTGCCCAGTCGCGCGCGGCGCGTGACGCCCGGCCCATGGACATCTTGGCCAGCAGCGTCGCAACCCAGCGCATGTAGGTTGTCGCCCACACACGGATGGCGAGCATCGACGGGGTGACCATAAGCGTCAATACAGTGGCGATGCCGAGGCCAAAGACAACGGCCGTGGCCAATTGTTTCCACCAGAGTGCGGTCGGGCTGTTGATGGTATAGCCGCCGTCGGCAAAATTCAGGCTCAAGCCGAACATCATTGGGGCCAGGCCGGCCATGGTGGTGATTGTGGTCAAAAGTACGGGCCGGATGCGGGCCTGAGCCGTGCGGATGATCGCCTCAATACGCGGCATATACTGGCTGTATTCCTGGTACGTGTCGATCAGAATGATATTGTTGTTCACCACAATGCCCGCCAACGCCACAATCCCGGTTCCGGTCATAATGATGGAAAAGGTCTGATCCATCACCAGCATGCCGATCAATACGCCAGTGGTCGACAGAACAACCGCCACCAGTACAAGGATGGCGTTGTAAAAGCTGTTGAACTGGGCAAGCAAGATGATGAACATCAATCCCAGGGCCGCTGAAAATGCGGTTTGCAAAAAGGCTTGGCTTTCGGCTTGTTCTTCCTGATCGCCGGTCCATTCCCAGTCGATGCCGTAGGGCAAGGGGGTTTTCGCAAGCCAGTCGGTCAGGACGCCAATGCGTTCATTGGCATTGATGGGCACAAGCCGCATCGCGCCGCTGTCTAGGGCGTCTTGAAGGTTTCTTCCATCGTCGATCAAAAGAGAGAGCGTGCTGTATTTCTCCTGATCCGGTGATACGAGGTCGGCTTGGGTCCCGGCAGGCCGCAGGATTGCGATGTCAACGTCCAGGTCGCCGGTTTCGGTGCGGGTCGTTTCGACGAGTTTGACCAACCCCGGCGCGACATCCGCTTTGACGTCAAAAAAGCGCGTTTGATCGATCCTGTTGATTTCGGCCAGCTTTGGCACGGGCGTCCGGGTGATGAAATTGCTCAGCGGGATCAACCCATCATTGGTACGCACTTTCAACGTATCCAATGTCGACAAAACGCGGTCCTGCTGTGGGAGCCGTACGCGGATATCGATTTCCTCGTCCGAGCTTGGCACCCGCATTGTGTCCAGTAATAGTCCGCGTGTAACGAGTTGCACCATGGCCCCGACCGTCGCCACGTCTGCGCCATAGCGTCCGGCTTTTTCCACATCCACGTCGATCTGCCAGTCGATGCCGGGTAGGGGGCGGGTGTCCTCGATCAGGGTCAGGCCGGGCGTGATTTCAAACTGCGCGCGTGCAATGCGGGCGGCTTCACCCAAAAGGGCGAAATCGTCGCTCTTCAGCCGCAGGTGGAGCGGTTTGCCCTCGCCAGGCCCCTGTGCGACCTCCAGTACTTCGGTCTTGATACCGGGCAATTTGGCCAATGCTTCGGTCAATTCAGCGATCACGATATTGCCATCCAGATCGGGTCGATCCGCGCGATCTTCCCAGGCGATCGTTTCAAACTGAATTTGGCCGATCATGTCTTTGGGCGTGCCTGTGCCAGAGGTATCGGTGTTCAGCCCGCCTTCGCCGGCAAAGGAGAACGCGTTTTTAATGCCAGGGTGCGCCAAAACGATTTCTTCGGCGCGGCGCACCAGCGTGTCTTTTTCGTCAAGCGACAGGTTGCCCCGTGCCAGCACATAGACGATGCCCTGCTCCGGCTCGGACTCCACAAAGAACTCAACACCGTTGTTGTTATTTGTGAAGTAAATCAGAACGCTACCAACGAAAACGAAAACAACACCTGCCATCACAAGCGGCATCACCGGGTTGCCAACAACTACCGCCATCACATGGCCAAAGTGCGACCGCCTGTACCCGGC
This sequence comes from Roseobacter sp., assembly GCA_045105195.1. Lineage (GTDB taxonomy): Bacteria > Pseudomonadota > Alphaproteobacteria > Rhodobacterales > Rhodobacteraceae > Roseobacter. The sequence goes on from JBGCDG010000078.1 coordinate 29,475, forward strand.
TGCGACTTCGGTTGGCTCCTTTCGAAAAACCTTGCTCGCAGCCCAGCGTCCGGCGCGCCCCATCCGTGTCGACAGCGCAAGAGCCGCAACCAGCAAGAGCAAAACGCCACCGATGGCGACAGCAATTACTGCCGCAGCGGCAACAATGTGCAGAAAAACCATAAAGAATGTCGGAATTACGGATCCAAGAACATTGAGTCCGTTCATGTCGGCGAATTGCGCGCCGATGCTCGCAAAAATCGGATCAAGCAGAACTGTCCCGCCAAGCATTCCAGCTGCGATGAGGAAAAGCGCGGCATGGAGGAACCATCTTAGGTTCGCCACGGTTTGCATGTATTCCGCAATCCAGCGTTCCAGGCGGCCCGTCACACCGCCCATCACAGGCAGATACACCAACGCGACGACCAAAGACGCAGAAAGCACGAAAATCAGTGTCACAGGCAACATGCCCATGAATTCACCGGGAACACCGGGCCAGAAAAGCATCGGTAAAAATGCACAGAGCGTGGTCGCAGTGGACGAGATAATAGGCCAGAACATGCGTTTGGCCGCCTCAACGTAAGCGCGCATGGGGCCAACGCCTTCTTGCTGGCGCTTATCGGCGTATTCTACCACAACGATCGCACCATCGACCAACATGCCAACGGAGAGGATCAGCCCGAACATCACGATGTTTGAGATCGAGATACCCATCAAAGCGAGGAACGCAAAACACAGCAGGAATGACGTTGGAATGGCAAATCCCACCAGGAGTGAGGCGCGAATTCCCAATGCTGCCAAGGCCACAATCATCACTAGCGCAATGGCAGTGAACACCGATCCTTGTAGCTGTTGCACCATACTGTCCACGATGCGCGACTGGTCGTTGGAGGTGCCGAGATGCACCGCAATGCGCAATCCTTCAGGCCAGTTGCGGCTTTCCTCGGCGACCAGTTCTTTCACCATATCGGCGGTATCGATCAGGTTGAAGCCTTTGCGTTTGACCACTTGCAGGGCCACAGTGCTCTCGCCGTCGAAACGCGCAGTACCGGAACGATCCTCAAAGGTCAGGTTGATCTGTGCCAAATCTCCCAGTGTAACCACGCGGTCGCCGTTCGTTTTGACGGGCAGGTCGTAGATATCGCGTGGTTCGTCAAAGGAAGAGGGGATTTTGACTGCGAACGTGCCTTGCGCGGTCTCGACTTCGCCGGCTGCGATCAACTGGTTGTTGTTTTGAACTGTGTTGATCAACTCGCTGGCCGTCACGTTGTAGGCCTCCAGCCGCAGCGGATCGATCAGTACTTCGACCATTTCATCGCGTGATCCTGCGATGCCTGCCTCCAGAATGGCGTCTGTAGATTCCAGCTTGTCCTGCAGATCCTTGGCGATCCGAACCATGGTGCGTTCTGGCACGGGGCCGGTGAGGTCAACGATGATGATCGGAAACTCAGAAAAATTGATCTCGGTGATTGAGTACTGTTCGGCCCCGTCGGGAAAATCTGCCTGCGCCTTGCCCATGGCGTCGCGCACATCGGCAAGCACCTTGGTCTTGTCCCAACCGAATTCGAACTCCAATGCCACGCCGCCGTAGTTTTCAGAGGCCGTGGCGCTCATGGATTTCAACCCATCGAGATCCGCAAGCTCGGTTTCCATGGGTTTAACCAGCAGTGTTTCGCTGTCGGCGGCCGAGATGCCAGGAAAGGGGACCGAGACAAAAAGCGCAGGTATTTCGATGTCCGGCTCACCTTCTTTCGGCAGCATCGAATAGGAGAACCCGCCCACGACAAGGCTGAGCAGGATAAAAGCGATGATCATGCGGGCGCGGCTGGCGGCCCAATCAACCAGACCCGTCATTGGCTGAGATCCTCAAAACTGGGCGCAACCTTGATCCCTGCGATGACATATTCTTGCCCGAGGACAATGACGTTCAGTGTGTCGGGAAGTCCGCCCAGCAAAACGCCGTCCGGTGTGTCACGCAACAAATCCACCGGGTGAAAGGCAACGATTGCCGCATCGTCGACGCTGCGAATGCCAAGGATGCCGTCGTCATTCAGCGTGAGTGCGGATTGGGGCAGCAAATGTGCTTTTGCGCCTTCACCGGCAATAAGGATTTCCGCGGTCTGCCCGTCAGAAATGGCCTGGCTGGCGTTGGCAACTTCGATTTCGACGCGGAATGTACGTGTCATTTCATCGGCGGAGCGCGAGATGAAAGTAACGCGCCCCATCACATCGGATTGACCCGTCGCCAGGGTCGCGCGGGCCGGCGCTCCGAGAATGACGCGCGCAACTTCGGTTTCCGGGACAAAGGCCACCAGTTTGATTGGGTCCAGCTGGATCACTGTTGCGCAGAGGGATCCAGGCTGCAACAGCGCCCCAAGTTCCGCGGAATCGCTTTCCAGCAGGCCCGCGAAAGGCGCGCTGATGACCAGTTGGTCAATTTCCTTTTGGGCTGAGGCAACGCCAGCTTCGGCCGCTTGGATCCCCGCCTGCGAGGCACTGAGGCCAGCGCGGGCCGATTCTACGCCAGCCAGTGCGGTGGCCACGTTTGCTTCGGCATTTGCAACGCGGGTTGTGGAGGCAAACCCGCCCTCGCTGAGTTTGGAGGAGGCGTTCTGATCAATGCGCGCTTCTGCAAGTTGAGCTTGCGATTGAGCAACCATGGCCTGGGCTTCTGGAACCCGCGCGCGCGCTTCTTCGAGCTGAGCTTGAGCCTGAGCCAGCGCCGTGTCACGCGCGCCAGTGTCGAGGCGACACAGTGCTTGCCCCGCTTGAACACTTTGGCCTTTGCGCAATGGTTCGGAAACGACGACAGCAGATGTTTCAGACTTAACGTCGACTACCCTTGCAGCGCGGGTCTCGCCGCGCAGCGCGACGGCCGTTTCCACCGCTTCGGCGGTCGATGCCCGCACGATGACTTTGACCAGCGTGTCCGAACTTGTGTCCGGCTCCGGCAGTTCCGCTTGCGAATCGCGCACGGGCACAGCGACCGTTTCGTGCCCGATCATTGCAAAAAACCGGTCCCGTTCCACGATCGCAAAATACAATGCTGTCGCGACGGCGAGCGCTGCGAGGAGGGAGAAGATACGCATTGCAAGTGCCTCTTGGTAGGTCGTCTTCTGTGCCCGGTCGGGCAAACCACGCCCCCGTGACCCATTTCCAGTCGTGGATTACGCTAAACTATCCAGTTCAGTTTACGAATTTTTAACCTTGAACGCAATGGGGCGATGGGAGGTTTGCTGTCGGCTCTTGGCTTGCCAGCCCGCGCACTGTAAGAGAAGCGGCGAGCGTTATTTTGGCAGGGTTCTATGAGCGATACCGACAGTTTCATCGACGAAGTCACCGAAGAAGTTCGGCGCGATCGTTTCTATGCGTCACTGCGCCGCTACGGTTGGATCGGAGCTTTGGTCGTGGTGTTGATCGTCGGCGGTGCGGCCTGGACGGAATACCGCAAGGCGCAGGAACGTGCGACGGCTGAGGCACTGGGAGACCAGATCCTGGGCGCCCTCGCCAGCGAAGAACCAGAGGCCCGTCAGGGACAGCTCGAAACCATTGGTGCAGACACCCCGGGTGCGGAAGCGCTGCTTGCTTTCCTCGCAGCGGCTCAAGCAACCGAACTTGGCGATACAGCCGAAGCGGCGACGCTGCTGGATGCGGTGGCCGTGAATGGTGACGTGCCTGTAATGTATCGTCAGATCGCTGCTTTCAAGTCGCTGGTATTGCAGGCGGAAACGATGGACCCGGATACGCGCCGCCAGCAGCTTGAAGGGATGGCTGTACCCGGCGCACCTCTGTCGCTTCTGGCGCAAGAGCAGCTGGCTCTGCAAGATATTGCCGAAAACAATACTGACGCGGCAATTGATCGGTTTCAGGTGATCCTTCAAGACGCGGCTGTCAGCGCGGACTTGCAACAACGCGCCTTACAGGTGATTGTAGCACTCGGAGGTACGCCTGACCTGGAAAGCGTGCCGGGACTTGGTAATTAATATGGACGTCGACAGAATCGGTGCATCACGTTGGAACATCAGACGTTGCCTAGGCGGTTCGGAATGGGCGTGACGGGAACGCGGGCACGCAAAACTCTGATGCGTGGAGTTTTTGCTGCGATCACGCTGGCGATGCTGGCCTCTTGCACAGAAGACGACACGATCTTGCCGGGCAAACGCGAGGGTGTACGCAGTATACTGGACGGGACAGCCGCAGCTGAAACCACCGTCGCTGAGAACGAATCCCGCGCTATCAGATTGCCCACAACACAAAACAACAACAGTTGGCCTCAAGCGATGGGAAGCCCTCGTTTCCGGACGGATCACCCGGCGCTTGGCAGTCAACTTACCCGTATCTGGACCGCTAATATTGGTGAAGGCGACGGACGCAAACAGCGGATCACGGCGTCACCGGTGGTGGCAAACGGTGTCGTTTACACTTTAGACGCGGATTCGCAGGTAACAGCGACCTCCACGGCTGGGCAGACAGTCTGGAAGACGGATACGCGCCCCAGCCGGGACAGTGGTGGTCAGGCGACGGGCGGCGGTTTGGCCTTTGATGATGGTCGGATTTACGTGTCGCTTGGATATGGAAACCTCATCGTGCTTGATGCTGCGACGGGCGGCGAAATCTGGCGTCAACGCCTTGACGGCACGGCTTCTGGGACACCAACAGTTTATGACGGCCTAGTGTATCTGACGGCTGGGGATGATCGCGGCTGGGCGATTTCAGCCGATGATGGGCGCGTGCAGTGGGAACTGGTCGCGACACAGGATGTGCTGAATGTGCTTGGCGCCCCGGCGCCTGCTGTGTCGGACGGGCTGGTTGTCTTTGCGTTTGGATCAGGTGAAATCCAGACTGTGTTTCGGCAAGGCGGGTTGCGACGTTGGGATGCGTCTGCCCGCGGTGAACGTCCCGGCGTCGCCTTAGCAAACGTTGGAGATGTTACTGCTTCGCCTGTGATCGTGGGCAACCGCGTTTACATCGGCAACCAGTCCGGACGGATCGTTTCGCTTGATCTGAACTCTGGTGCGCGGATCTGGACAGCGAATGAAGGCGCCGTGGGCAATATCACCCCTGCCGGTGACAGCCTGTTTGTGCTCTCGGATTTGAATGAATTGCTCCGGCTTGACGCGCGTGACGGCAGCCGGATCTGGGGCATCCCGTTGCCGCGCTTTCTGAAGGACCGCCCAAGCCGGCGTGCAGAAGTCTATGTGCACCACGGTCCGGTTCTGGCGGGCGGACGGGTCCATGTTGCATCCAACGATGGGATGTTGCGCAGTTTTGATCCCGAAAGTGGTGCATTGTTGAGCAGCCTGGAAATACCGGGTGGCGCCACGTCGAGTCCGGTTGTGGCAGGTGGCATTCTGTACGTTGTGTCGTCAAAGGGTCAATTGCACGCTTTCCGTTAGTCCCGGATTGCGTTATGGGCCGGTTTTACCTCTGGCATCCGGAGCTGCACCATGTCTTTCACCCTCGCCATTGTTGGGCGTCCCAATGTGGGAAAATCCACGCTGTTCAACCGTTTGGTGGGCAAGCGTCTTGCTTTGGTTGACGACCAACCTGGTGTGACTCGAGATCTGCGCGAGGGAGCCGCGCGGCTGGCTGATCTGCGCTTTACGGTGATCGATACGGCAGGCCTCGAAGATGTCACAGATGACAGTCTGCAAGGACGCATGCGACGCCTGACGGAACGCGCAGTGGATATGGCGGACATCTGCTTGTTCATTGTCGATGCACGCGTCGGGATTACACCTTCTGATCTGGTTTTTGCCGAAATCCTGCGTAAGCGCGCGGGTCACGTTATTCTGGCGGCGAACAAGGCGGAAGGTTCCGCGGCGGATGCCGGTGTGATAGAGGCCTACAGCCTGGGGCTAGGAGAACCGATCCGGCTCTCTGCAGAACATGGTGAGGGGCTGAACGATCTATATTCGCAGCTGATGCCGCTGGCGGATCAATATGCAGAACGCGCCCAGACAGATGCCCCTGAAGTCGATGTTACGCTGGATGAAGATGACGGCGACATGGAAGCGGCAATCCCCATGCCGACGGCGCAAAAGCCGCTGCAAGTCGCGGTGGTGGGGAGACCTAACGCGGGCAAATCCACGCTGATTAATCACATATTGGGCGAAGATCGATTGTTGACCGGGCCGGAAGCAGGGATAACGCGTGATGCGATTTCGCTGCGGCTGGATTGGGCCGGAACGGATGGCGCGCCTGTGCCGATGCGGATCTTTGACACCGCAGGCATGCGCAAAAAGGCCAAGGTGCAGGAAAAGCTTGAGAAACTGTCGGTAGGTGATGGTTTGCGTGCGGTAAAATTTGCCGAAGTTGTTGTGGTCCTGCTGGATGCGGCAATCCCATTTGAACAGCAGGATTTGCGTATTGCCGATCTGGCGGAGCGCGAAGGGCGCGCGGTCGTTGTTGCGGTCAATAAATGGGATATCGAAGAAAACAAGCAGGCCAAGCTAAAGGATCTGCGCGAAAGTTTTGAACGGCTCTTGCCACAATTGCGTGGTGCACCCTTGGTCACGGTTTCTGCCAAAACAGGGCGTGGGCTCGAACGTCTACAAGCGGCGATCATGCGCGCCTACGAGGTCTGGAACCGTCGCGTGACAACGGCACAGCTCAACCGTTGGCTTAACGGTATGCTGGAGGCGCACCCGCCGCCCGCGCCGCAGGGCAAGCGCATCAAGCTGCGCTACATGACACAGGCCAAAACGCGCCCGCCAGGATTTGTCGTGATGTGCTCGCATCCCGACAAGGTGCCCGAAAGCTACAACCGTTACCTCGTGAATGGATTGCGCGTGGACTTTGATATGCCAGGCACGCCCATCCGTTTATGGATGCGAGGGCAGGGGGATACCAACCCGTATAAGGGGCGCAAAAAAGCGCCGCCCTCCAAACTGCGCAAACACACGGATGGGCGCCGCAAGGACTAGTCAGAGCGCCTAGGGGCGATTGGATCTCCAGACCTTCCAAACCGAAAAGAGAAGCGAGAGCGCGCCACCTGCAGCAAGGGCTGCAACCGTGGGTGCGCTGTTCATATTTTGCACGGCGATGGCCACCAGCGCCCAGACCACCGCAAGCCCATAACTTGGCGCGCGCTGCAACTGGCTTTGTACAGCGGAGGCGACAACGAGAGCCAGGAAAATAAAGGTGAACGCGGCGGTTTCAGCACCCATATACCCGTAGCCTGCAGCGATCAGTCCAAGAGCGACGCAGCTTGCAGCACTCAGCCATCCGGCATAGAGCCCAACCGGCACAAGCGCCCACCAGCCATCTTGATAGGGCGCCCGAAAAAGTGCAACCAATGCAGGCAACAACATGGCCCAGATCAGGATGGCCGCCCAGACCGGGCTGAGCACCGCGACAGGCAACCAGATGGAACCTACCGCAAGCGATAGGCACAGCGGTGCGCGCATTGCGTGCCAGGCCGGGTCCAGTGTTCGCCGCCAGAGGCCAAACCCCATGCCTGCAATCAGCCATAGATAGATCACGCCCCAGATCGCAAAGGCGTAGCCTGCAGGCTGTACGGGCGGATTGTCCTGCGGGATCGGGAACTGCTCGGGATCAAACCCGCCAAAATCCGGCACCCAGAGGGTAGAACCAGCGAAGGTCAGGCACAGCAGAACAGATAAAAGGGCAACGGTTTTTTGCATCAGGTGTCTTTCAGCTTGGCGCATCGAATGGGTTAACGGGGCGTGCGGGTGCCTAACCGGCTGCCAGTGTTCTCACGTTAGGTCTAGGCCGACATACGGGAGAAGCAAATGGCCATTATCGCGATTTTCTGTGACGGAACTTGGAACCGTTTCAACGACACAAGCCAGACACATGTGGCGCGCCTTGCGCAAGCCTGCGGGCAAACACCGGATCAGAGGGTTTTCTATGTCGAGGGTGTCGGCACCGGGAGCGGGCGGTTTAGCGAACTGGGGCGATGGTTCAGCAAGGTTGGTGGCGGGCTCTTTGGCTGGGGGCTGAATAGAAACATCAAGACGGCATATCAAACTTTGTGTCACAGTTACCAGCCTGGCGACAAGATCATGGTCTTTGGGTTTTCACGCGGCGCTTACACGGCCCGTTCGCTTGTCGGTATGATCCGAAAATGCGGTATTCTCTCGGATCCCACAGCGCGGAATGTGGATCGCGCTTTTCGGCTTTACCGGTTGCGGGGCGCTGACAACGGGCCCGATGCGGGACATGTCTGGGCGGAACGGCGCAAGTTGTCACCCGACTATGCCACAAGTGCTGAAGATGTGATCCGCCGCGCAGATCACAGTTATCTTGTGCGGATCACCTACCTGGGGGTTTGGGACACGGTCGGCGCGCTTGGTGTGCCACGCAGCCTTCTTGGACCTTTCGCCGCTATATGGAACAAACGCTACGCTTTCCATGACACCACACTTTCGCGGTTGGTGGAAAAAGCACGCCATGCGGTGGCGCTGGATGAAAAACGCGCGCCCTTTGCACCCAGCCTTTGGGATAACCTTGATGCCACACCGCAGGATGCCGGGCTCAATCAGGGTGACGAAAGCAATGCGCGCCGCTACCAGCAAGTCTGGTTCGCGGGCAGCCATGGGATTATCGGGGGCTCAATGCCGCCGGAGGGCTTGGCCGCAGCGCCACTGGACTGGATTTGGACCGGAGCGCATCAAGCAGGGCTGCAGTTGCAACCCGGTAAACGTATTCCGACGGCACTGGTGGATGCAGTTGGTCCCGCGCCTGAGCTCTATGATGTGAATAGCCTTTATAAACTGGTGCCCTGGCTGCTGAAGTGGCGCAGGGGGCCGGCGTCAACGCAGGCCATGCACCCCACAGCCCGTTTGCGTGCAGCCTTGGTGTCCAACTATCGTCCAGAGGCCTTGCGCGCGGCGTTGCCGGGGCTTTTTCGGATCAAAAAAGCCGTTTGAGCTTGTGAGCTACCTGCCGACCGGGGTAGGCGTTTCGTCAAGTTTAAACGAGGCGCTCAGATGGATGATCACACCGAAGAGGAAGTGTTGGCACGGGTTGAAGCATCCACTGGGCGACGTGTGCTCGGGATCGGGATGTTGTCCGTCCTGGCCCTTCTTGTGCTTTATGTGGCGGTGACAACGCCGCCGTCTTTAGGCTGGCAAGTTTTCCTGGTTGTTTTGGGCGCGGGTGCCTTGATGATGGCGAATGCTATGCGCAAGTCCACCAGTCAGACATTGGAGCTGACCCGGACCGAACTGCGTGACGATGCGGGTACTGTGCTGGTGAAGATCGAAGACGTCACGTCGATTGACCGGGGCGCTTTTGCTTTCAAACCGTCGAACGGGTTTTTGTTGCGCCTGAAGCAACCCTATCCGCGCGACTGGCGTCCAGGCCTGTGGTGGCGCGCGTCCACACGGGTTGGGGTCGGCGGCATGACCCCGTTACGGACGACAAAATACATGGCCGAAGTCATCGCCGTGATGCTCGCAGAGCGAGACCAGACATGAATTCCCACGAGGCGCGTTTACCGGCCATTTAGTTTCTGTTGCTAGCGTTTCTTCACAGTGCTCAAAAAACTGGCGTTAATACCAGTCTGAGCCTAGTGTAGATCGCATTAGACAACCTCGGCGTGTCGAGGGTCATCCAACAGGAGAACAAAAATGAACCAACTGGCCTCAGAACCCAGCTTTCGCGAAAGCGTCGATCAAATGTTCAATCGGGCTGTTGGGCTGATGGACCTCTCACCTGGTTTGGAGGAAAAGATCAGGGTGTGTAACGCGACTTATACAGTGCGGTTTGGCGTTCGTCTGCGTGGCGAGATCAAGACGTTCACCGGTTACCGCTCTGTGCATTCGGAACACATGGAACCGGTAAAGGGCGGGATTCGTTTCTCTCTCGGGGTTAATCAGGACGAAGTTGAAGCGCTTGCTGCGTTGATGACCTACAAATGCGCTTTGGTCGAAGCACCTTTCGGCGGCTCCAAAGGCGGGCTGTGCGTCGATCCGAGAGAATATAGCCCGGAAGAAATGGAGCTGATCACCCGGCGATTTGCCTATGAGTTGATCAAGCGGGATTTGATCAATCCAAGCCAGAACGTCCCAGCGCCTGATATGGGAACGGGTGAACGCGAAATGGCGTGGATCGCGGATCAATACAAACGCATGAACACGACAGATATCAATGGCAACGCCTGTGTTACAGGCAAGCCGCTGAATGCAGGTGGTATTTCAGGTCGTGTGGAGGCCACTGGCCGCGGCGTGCAATACGCGTTGCGCGAATTCTTTCGCGATGGCGAAGGCATGAAGAAAGCCGGCATGACCGGTACATTGGATGCAAAGCGTATCATCGTTCAGGGGCTGGGCAACGTGGGCTATCACGCGGCAAAGTTTCTTTCGGATGAGGACGGCTGCGTCATTGTCGGCATTATTGAACACGACGGCGCGCTTTATAATACCGACGGTCTGGACGTTGAGAAAATTCGGACCTGGATCTCCAAGCACGGTGGCATCGCGGGCTATTCAGACCGCCATCAAGTGGCAGACGGCAAAAAAGTTCTGGAAGAGCCTTGTGACATCCTGATCCCTGCGGCTCTTGAAGGTGTGATCAATCTGCACAATGCAAACAACATAAAAGCGCCTCTGATCATCGAAGCCGCAAATGGGCCGGTGACGGCTGGTGCGGATGAAATCCTGCGTGACAAGGGCACGGTGATCATTCCCGACATGTATGCAAATGCGGGCGGCGTCACGGTGAGTTACTTTGAGTGGGTCAAGAACCTGAGCCATATTCGGTTTGGCCGGATGCAACGGCGTCAGGAGGAATCCCGTCACGAGCTGCTGATCAACGAGCTGGAGCGCCTGTCCCATGACAAGGAGTTAAACTGGGAGCTCAGCCCGAATTTCAAAGACAAATACCTGCGCGGTGCTGGGGAGCTGGAATTGGTGCGATCTGGACTCGATGACACCATGCGCATCGCTTATCAATCCATGGCAGACGTCTGGCATGAACGCGATGATGTGCAAGATCTGCGAACGGCAGCCTATCTCGTGGCAATTGGAAAGGTGGCGGCGAGCTATCAGGCCAAAGGTCTCTGAGCTTTCGGCGAAAGGGCGCCGTGCAAGCGTGTTTTCGGATTGCACAGTGCCAGCCAACCCTTAAGCTGCGGGTATGACTGATATCGGCTTCTCTTGCTCTTGCGGCGCACTGCGGGGTGTGTTGCACGAGGTGGCACCAGGAAACGGGTGCCATCTCGTATGTTATTGCAAAGATTGTCGCGCCTTTGCACGCCATCTGGGACATCTAGAGGCGTTGGACGCGGGCGGAGGGTCTCCTTTGGTCCAGGTTCTGCCGTCGCGCGTCGAAATCACCAGCGGTGTGGAAAACGTTGCCTGCGCGCGACTGTCGGCCAAAGGGTTGCACCGCTGGTATGCGTCCTGCTGCAACACTCCTTTAGCCAATACCGTGAGTACACCGCGTGTTCCGCTGGTAGGTTTGTGGCGACCTAACTTTGACACACTTGAAGCCATTGGCCCGGTTGTGACACAAGTCTTCACAAGAATGGCACTGCCGGGCGGCCCGGTCAAAGACAAGGGCATCGCGCGTTTGTTGGGTGGCCTGTTGAAACGGACGTTGGCAGAGTATGCAACAGGGCGCGTTCACAAGAACCCATTTTTCAACAAAGACCGCGCGTTGATTGTGACGCCTGCGATCCTGAATGAAGCAGAGCGTGCCGCAGCCTACGCAGAATAAAAAACTGGAGGTCTGTGAGCGACACCATGGGTCGGTTTACGCCTTGGTGCCTCCTGCATCATCTTGCTAGTCTTGCTTCAAAGTGAGGATCAAGACACGTGAGATTTTCCGGCCTGCGCATTTTGAAAGAGGGTTTGACCGGGAACCTCGGTTGGGCGGCGCATTGGCGCGACCCTAGTCCCAAGACTGAGTATGACGCACTCATTATTGGCGGCGGCGGGCATGGGCTTTCTACGGCCTATTACCTCGCCAAGAACCACGGCATGACCAATATTGCGGTTTTGGAAAAGGGCTATATCGGTAGCGGGAACGTGGGGCGCAACACCACAATTGTAAGGGCGAATTACTACCTGCCGGGTAATTCTGAATTCTACAGCCATTCCCTGAAACTCTGGGAGGGGTTGGAACAAGACCTGAACTACAACGCGATGATGTCACAACGTGGGGTCATCAACCTTTTTCACTCCGACGGGCAACTCGATGCTTTTGTGCGGCGTGGGAACGCGATGCGGGCGCAAGGCGATGATGCCATTCTTCTGGACCGTGACGCGCTGCGCAAACGGCTGCCCTATTTGGATTATGACAACACGCGCTTTCCCATCTATGGCGGGCTACTGCACCCGCGGGGAGGGACAGCCCGCCATGACGCAGTGGCCTGGGGGTACGCGCGCGGCGCAGACGCGCGCGGTGTCGATATTGTGCAGAACTGCGAAGTTACGGGCATTGACATTGAAGGGGGTGTCGTCCGGGGCGTTCAGACCACCCGCGGAGCCATTCGCGCCAAGAAGGTCGGTATTGTCACCGCGGGCCGTTCAGGACAGGTTGCGGCCATGGCGGGCATGCGGTTGCCGATCGAGAGCCACGTTTTGCAAGCTTTCGTAACCGAAGGGCTAAAACCCTGCATCAATCAAGTGATCAGTTTCGGCATGGGACATTTCTACATCAGCCAGTCTGACAAGGGTGGGCTGGTCTTTGGCGGTGATTTGGATTTTTACGCCTCTTATGCGCAACGCGGCAACCTGCCCATGATGGAACATGTGATGGAGGCCGGTATGACGCTGATGCCGATGATCGGAAAGGCAAAGGTTTTGCGCTCTTGGGGCGGGATTATGGATATGACACCCGATGGCTCGCCTATCATCGACAAGACGGATACCGCAGGTCTCTATGTTGACTGCGGGTGGTGTTACGGGGGCTTCAAGGCTGTTCCTGCCTCGGGTTTTGCCTTTGCGCATTTGATGGCAACGGATGGCGCGCATGAAACGGCAGCAGCCTTTCGGTTGAATCGCTTTCGCGATGGCGTCGGGATGATGGATGAAGAAGGGACGGGATCCCAACACAACCTTCATTGAACGCACTGGGATGAACGCAATGATAAAGGGTCGAAAGCGATGAGACTGACATGCCCGCTCTGTGGTGCGCGTGATCGCCGCGAGTTTACCTACAGAGGTTCTGCAGTGGGCCAGAAACGTCCATCACCAGATGCGGGTATTGACGCATGGGATGACTACATGCACCTGCGCGACAACCCGGCCGGGCAAACCCGTGATCTTTGGTACCACGAAGCGGGCTGTGGCGCTTGGCTGGTTGTAACCCGCAATACGCTGACCCATGAAATCCACGATGTCATCTTGGCGCAAAGCAAAGGTGTCGGGGCATGAGGGTGGACGGAAAAGGTCTGATTGATCGCACAACGCCTGTGCGGTTCCAGTTCGATGATGTCAGGCATACAGGTTTTGCAGGGGATACGGTTGCTTCAGCATTGCTGGCGAAAGGGCAACACCTCATGGCGCGGTCGTTCAAGTATCACCGTCCGCGTGGCCCGATGACGGCAGGCAGCGAGGAACCCAATGCGCTTGTAACTGCGGGTCAGGGGGCCGCACGTGAGCCCAACCTGCGCGCGACGACGTTAGAGCTTTACGATGGATTGGAGGTGAAAAGCCAAAACGCTTGGCCATCGCTCAAGTTTGACGCGATGGCGATAAATGATTTCGTGTGGCCGTTCTTGGGGGCTGGGTTTTATTACAAGACCTTCATGTGGCCGACAGCTCTTTGGGAGAAACTTTACGAGCCTGTGATCCGCCGTGCCGCAGGGCTTGGGGGGCTCAGCGGGCAGCCGGTCAACGAACGCCATGAAAAGGCATTTGCCTTTTGCGATATCCTGGTGGTCGGCGCCGGGCCAACAGGATTGATGGCGGCGTTGGTCGCTGCACGCGCAGGGGCGGATGTCATTCTGGCGGATGAGGACAGCTTGCCCGGTGGGCGGCTCAACGCTGAAACTGAACGCGTTGATGGTATTCCCGGCAGCGCCTGGGCGATGGCAATGCACACCGAATTACGTGGGTTCCCGAATGTGCGCGTCATGACCCGCACAACCGTGACCGGCGCATACGACCAGGGCACCTATGGTGCCTTGGAGCGCTGGCCGGGAACGCCCGAAAAGGGAAAGCTGAGCGAGACATTTTGGCGGATCGTGGCGCGACGTTCCATTCTTGCGGCGGGCGCATTGGAGCGCCAAATCGCCTTTGCCGATAACGACAGACCCGGCATAATGACCGCAGGTGCGGTGCGCGCTTATCTGAACCGTTGGGGTGTTGCGACGGGACAACGGGTGGCGATCTTTGGCAACAATGACGATGCGCATCGCACGGCGACCGATTTGGCCAACGCCGGGGTCGAAGTTGCAGCGCTGATCGATTCCCGCGCGGATATTCCAATGAATTTGGGTGATTTTCCTGTCTTTTCGGGCGCGGTGGTCGAAGGCAGCAAGGGGCGACTGGGCCTTTCGGAAATCGCTGTGAATACAGGCCAGGGCAGGCAATCACTCCAAGTGGATTGTCTGGCGGTGTCGGGCGGATGGAATCCGACCGTGCATCTTACCTGCCATATGAATGGCCGTCCCACATGGCGCGAAGACATCGCAAGTTTTGTACCAATGTCGGACATGGTCCCGGGTCTTGTTGCGGCCGGCGCCTGTGCGGGGACTTTTGGTACGGCGGCCTGTTTGGCATCGGGAGCTGCAGCGGCTTCTGAGGCGCTTACCGCAATGGGGTTGCAGGCCAAAAAGTTGGATGTCCCGGACGCACAGAACCAGCCCTATAGGCTAAAGCCTCTCTGGGCAGTGCCTTGCAAGGGGCGCGCGTGGTTAGACTATCAGAATGACGTTTCGGTCAAGGATGTGACGCAAGCGGCGGCAGAAAATTTCCGCTCCGTTGAGCATATGAAGCGCTATACCACGCAGGGTATGGCGACGGATCAGGGTAAAAACTCCAATGTGTTGGCGCTCGCAGTTCTGGCTGATGCGACGGGGCGAGGCATTCCGGAAACGGGTACCACGACGTTTCGACCGCCCTACACGCCGGTCTCGATTGCTGCCATGGGGGCGGGCGGACAGGGTATGGGGTTTGCACCGCGTCGGCATACCACGTCACATGCCGCCAGCGTGGCACGCGGCGCACCTATGATCGAAGCGGGGCTGTGGTATCGCCCCAGCTACTTTCCCAAAGCCGGGGAGGCGACATGGCGGGAGGCCTGTGATCGCGAGGTCACCATGGTGCGCAATGTGGTTGGAGTCAGCGATGTCTCCACACTGGGCAAGATTGACATTCAGGGTCCGGATGCAGCGGAATTTCTCGACTTTATCTACGTCAACACGTTCTCCAGTCTGAAGGTCGGGCGGGTGCGCTACGGGTTGATGCTGCGCGAGGACGGTACTGTCATGGATGACGGCACAACCGCCCGTCTTGGCGCGCAACACTATGTGATGACCACGACAACGGCGGCTGCGGGCCCTGTGATGCAGCATTTGGAATTTGTGCATCAGGTTTTGCGCCCGGAGCTTGATCTGCGCTTTGTGTCCGTGACTGAGCATTGGGCACAGTATGCCATTGCGGGCCCAAATTCCCGTGCTTTGCTCAATGACATGCTCGATATGCCTCTGACGGATGCGGATTGGCCCTTCATGTCTTGTGGTGCGGCGCAAATTGGTGGGGTCGCGGGACGGCTGTTCCGTATCTCATTCTCGGGGGAGCATGCCTATGAAATCGCCGTGCCTGCGCGATATGGTACAAGTCTCTTTGACCTATTGGTTACACGCGCGGAGGCGATGGGCGGAGGTGCTTACGGAATGGAAGCGTTAAACGTGCTGCGCATCGAAAAGGGCCATATCACGCATGCGGAGATCCACGGCACCCCCACCGCGTTTGATATTGGATTTGCGCGGATGATCAGCGAAAAGAAGGACTGCATTGGCAAGACGATGGCAGCCCGGCCAGGACTCGTTGATCCGAACCGCGCGCAATTGGTAGGGTTAAAACCGCTGGAGCCGTCAGATGTGTTCACGGCCGGCGCGCATCTTTTTGAATCCGACAAAGCGGCGATCCGGGTGCACGATCAGGGTTATGTGACCTCTGTGGCGCACTCTCCGACGCTGGGCCACGCCATCGGTCTTGGTTTTCTGGCACGGGGACGCGCGCGGCACGGTGAAAAGATACGTGTGGTAGACGCATTGCGCGAGACGGAGGTGATGGCAGAGATCTGGGCGCCGACGTTTTTTGACCCGGAAGGGGGGCGCATGCGTGGTTGAACTGGTTGCAACATCGCCCGGCGAGGCTCTTTTGCCAATTTCAATCGCAGCGCTGAGTTTGGCGGAGATCGACCTTGGCCCTTTGACGAGTATTGCGCCCTTCGCCGGTCAAGACGAAGCGGTATCCATTGCTTTGGAAACAGCGCATGGGGTGGGATTCCCTGCTCCAAACCGAGCGGTTTCGCAGGGCAAAGCAAAATTGATCTGGTTTGCACGCAAGACGGCGCTTTTGGTTGGGGTTAGCCCGGATCGAGGTCTTGCGCAGCACGCTGCCCTGACGGATCAAAGCGACGCCTGGCTTTGCGTGCAGCTGAGCGGTTTGGGCGCAGAAGATGTCATGGCGCGTCTGACGCCTGTAGATCTGCGCCCCGCTGTATTTGCCCATGGGCACACATGCCGCACGTTGATCGGACATATGTCTGCCTCGATCACGCGTTTGGCGCCGGACAGTCTGTTGATCTTGGTTTTTCGTTCCATGGCGGTCACATTGGTCGAAGAGTTGCAAGAAGCTATGGAAGCCGTGACCGCGCGGGGTTAGGGTCTGCGCAAGTTACACATCAGGAGATTGATTCATGTTGCGCCACATCCTCGCCGCCACACTCATCGTTGCCGCTTTGCCCGCGTCAAGTGAAACCGAAAAGCAAGTTTCCTGCGGTTATCAGGCTGATGTTGTTGATGCGATCCAAAAAGCGCGGCTCGACAAGGTAAAAGAACGCGGCGTGGAAAAAGTCATTTTGGACACGGACCCGCAGTGGCCTGCAAAGTTTAACAAAACGATTCCGCTGATTGCGCCTTGGGTCTACGAGCTGCCCATAAAGCAAGTGCGCGAGAACGACCTGGGTGATATCTGGAATGAAAGCTGCCTGGCAAAGTAGTGGCTCCTGCCGCCTTGCTAATCGCATGCGCTGGGCTGCGAAATCGAACGCTAGGTGACTGGACTCTGACGGGCGGCGCATCGATACTCTGCGCATGAGCCTGCCACCCGGATTCCTTGACGAATTGCGTTCCAGATCGAGTCTGTCCCAGGTGGTCGGACGCAAAGTCATGTGGGATCAACGCAAATCCAATCAGGCAAAGGGTGACATGTGGGCGCCTTGCCCGTTTCATCAGGAAAAATCCGCATCGTTTCACGTGGATGACCGCAAGGGATTTTACTATTGCTTTGGTTGTCACGCCAAGGGCGATGCGATTTCTTTTGTGCGGGAAACTGAAAACGTCGGCTTCATGGAAGCAGTGGAAATTCTCGCGCGTGAGGCAGGCATGACGCTGCCCGAGCGTGACCCGCAAGCGCAACAAAAGGCCGACCTGCGTAGCCAGCTGGGTGAAGTAATGGAACTCGCAGTGCGGTTTTTCCGCTTGCAGTTGAACACAGGCGTTGCGGCTGATGCACGGGATTATCTGGCGCGGCGTGGATTGGATGCCAACACGTTGGAACGGTGGGAAATTGGGTTTGCACCCGATCAATGGCAGGGGCTTTGGGATCATCTTAAAAGCAAGAACATTGAAGATGAGTTGATCCTTGGTGCAGGGTTGGCGAAGCCCTCGTCAAAAGGCGGCAAGCCCTACGATACATTTCGGGGCCGTATTATGTTCCCGATTCGTGATGCGCGGGACCGGGCTATTGCTTTTGGCGGCCGCGCGATGGATCCTGGGGACAATGCAAAATACCTGAATTCTCCTGAAACTGTGCTTTTTGACAAGGGACGCAGCCTTTTCAATCACGGACCTGCGCGCACGGCGGCGGGCAAGGGGCAGCCGCTTGTTGTTGTCGAAGGCTATATGGACGTGATTGCGCTGGCGTCTTCGGGTTTTGAAGCGGCCGTGGCGCCCTTGGGCACTGCCGTGACAGACAGCCAGTTGCAAATGCTCTGGCGGATTTCTCCTGAACCCATCATCGCGCTAGATGGCGACGCTGCGGGCTTGCGGGCAGCCATGCGCCTTATTGATCTCGCATTGCCCTTGCTGGAAGCAGGGCGTTCTTTGCGTTTTGCATTGATGCCAGCAGGAAAAGACCCAGATGATTTGCTGCGCGCGCAGGGTGCTGGTGCGTTGCAAAAGCTGTTGGATCAGGCGATGCCGATGGTGCAGCTCCTGTGGCAACGTGAAACCGAAGCGCAGGTGTTCGACAGTCCCGAGCGAAAAGCAGCATTGGACAAAACGCTCCGTGACAAAATCAAATTGATCCAGGACCCATCAATTCGCAGTCACTACGGGCAAGAAATCAAAGATTTGCGCTGGCAATTGTTTCGAAATCAGCGCTCTGGTGCGTCGCCCAAGCGCAAACCAGGCGTCCGCTGGAATGACGTACCAAAATCCGCGACGCCTTCGACCAAAGCGTCCACTTTGGTGACGGCACCCTCTGAAGAGGTGACAGAGCATATGCGCGAGGCCGTTATTCTGGCTGCCCTTGCGACCTGTCCGACAACGATCGAAGCTTTCGAAGCAGATTTGGAACGTATGCGCTGTGTGGACTCTGCGCATGGCGGGTTTCGTGATGTGTTGTTGGAGGGCATTCAGGACACACCAGAGGACCTGGGTGTGAGGATAACGCAACGCTTGGGTTCTGACGCACTTGAAAAACTCTTGTCGCGTAGCCACGTGGCAATCGTGCCGTGCATACGCCAACGCGGTGATATCCAGAAAGTGCGCATGACGGTCGCGGAAGAGCTCGCCAAGTTGCACACTGCTCGTGGCCTGCATGCTGAGATCGCAGATGCGGTTGAGGATCTGAGCGGGAGTGCGGATGAAGGTCTTACCTGGCGATTGACGGAAGCTGCGAAAGCTGCCGACCGGGCGTTGCGAAGTGGTCAGGAGGACAACTCAGAAGTGCATGTTGCAGACAACGGCGTGAAGCTTGACGCAGATGAAGTACGAATCAGTCGTAAAAGTTTTGACGCAATTGACTTCACTAGGGGTGGTCGTTCGAAGAATTAACCTTATTTGAACTACAAACCTTGAGAAAATGATGCTTAACGGGTGGTCGAATCACCTAAAACCCTAGATGATTCTCTTCTGATTCGGGCAAGCGAATCGATGGGATACGAAGGAGCTCCGCATGGCCGCCAAAGATACCAACGAAGACGCCAAGCCAGACGACCAGGAATCGGGTCATTCGCTGGATATGAGCCAGGCCGCGGTCAAGAAGATGATCGCCGAAGCTCGCGAAAAAGGCTACATTACCTATGATCAGCTGAATACGGTGTTGCCGCCTGATCAGGTCAGTTCCGAACAAATCGAAGATGTGATGTCGATGCTTTCAGAGATGGGCATCAATATTATTGAAGACGAAGATGCCGAGGAAGAAGACGCCAAAGGCTCGACCGAGCTTGCGACAACGGAAGGCACACGCGAAGTGGCGCTGGGGTCCGGTGGCGCAGAAAAGCTTGACCGGACAGATGATCCGGTCCGCATGTATCTGCGTGAAATGGGCTCCGTCGAACTGCTGAGCCGTGAGGGCGAGATTGCCATCGCCAAGCGGATCGAAGCTGGTCGCAACACAATGATCTCTGGGCTATGCGAAAGCCCTTTGACATTTCAGGCGATTACCATCTGGCGCGACGAATTGCTCTCCGAGGACATTCTTCTACGAGATGTCATCGACCTCGAAGCTACGTTTGGCAATCAGCTTGATGAAGATGGCAGCGTCGATGAACCTGTTGTTGCAGCCGAAGGTGCGACGACCGAAAAGAAAGACGAAGGCCCAGAGCTTGACGCTGATGGCAATCCGATTGCCGTGGAAGACGACGATGACGAGGACGATCAGGCCAACATGAGCCTCGCGGCCATGGAAGCCGCTCTCAAGCCACAGGTGTTGGAAGCGTTGGACATCATCGCTGACGACTATGCCAAGTTGAGTGAAATGCAGGACAGCCGGATTTCTGCAACGCTGAACGAAGATGGCAGCTTCACGAAAGATGATGAAGCGCTGTATCAAAAACTGCGTGCAGAGATCGTGCTGTTAGTGAACGAACTTCATCTGCACAACAACCGTATCGAAGCTCTGATCGACCAGCTTTACGGCATCAACCGCCGCATTATGCAGATCGACTCGGCGATGGTGAAACTGGCGGATCAGGCACGGATCAACCGTCGTGAATTCGTCGACGAATACCGTGGCTATGAACTCGACCCGAATTGGTTGGAACGCATGTCGGCTAAATCTGGTCGTGGGTGGCAAATGTTTATCGAACGGTCCACCGAAAAAGTCGAAGAGTTGCGCACGGATATGGCGCAGGTCGGTCAATATGTAGGGCTCGATATTTCGGAGTTCCGCCGCATCGTCCAGCAAGTGCAAAAGGGTGAGAAAGAGGCCCGTCAGGCCAAGAAAGAAATGGTCGAGGCAAACCTGCGTTTGGTGATTTCGATTGCCAAAAAGTACACGAACCGTGGCCTGCAATTCCTGGATCTTATTCAGGAAGGTAACATTGGCCTAATGAAAGCGGTGGACAAATTTGAATACCGCCGTGGGTATAAATTCTCCACCTATGCGACCTGGTGGATTCGTCAGGCGATCACGCGCAGTATTGCGGATCAGGCCCGCACGATCCGTATCCCAGTGCACATGATTGA
>JBGCDG010000079.1:0-37257 GCA_045105195.1 Roseobacter sp.
ATGAGTGCTTGGATTGAGATGCTGTCCGACGCCGCGGCGGGCCCACGGTTAAAAGCGCTGTTGGATCGTGCGCGCACGCCCCACGGCACTGTCGATACAGTGATGCGGGTCCATTCATTGCGGCCAGAGACGATGGACGGGCATGTCACACTTTACCGTGCAGTTCTGCATTCCGAAGACAATCGCCTGCCGTTCTGGTTCTTGGAGATCGTGGCCAGCTACACCTCGATCCTCAACGACTGCACTTATTCGCTGACGCATCATTTCATGAATGTGCGCAATCTTCTAAAGGATCAGCCGCGCAGTGATCGGATCTTTTTGGCGCTCAAAGCGCACCGCCCCGAAGATGTGTTCGAAGGGAAGGAGCTTGCGCTGCTGCGCTATGCTGCGAAACTGACCACGGACGTCGGGAAACTGGTCAAATCGGATTTCGAAGTGCTCAAAATTGCAGGGTGTGAGGATGGAGAGATCCTCGAGGTCAACCAAGTCTGCGCGTATTTCAATTATTCCAACCGGCTTTTGAATGGGTTGGGCTGCACCACCGACAACGACGTGATCGGGTATTACAAGGGCGACTGACATCTCCCCTTATTCGGCGCTACTGCCGCGCTATGGCGCGACTAAACGGCGTCCAGCGCCTAAACTTCTTGTTCAAACACGTCCAACGGCAACTCGTAGACGCCAGCGCCCAAACGGCCCAACGTACTGTCAGCGTTGACGATTCCAAATCCGATTACGGGCGGCGCCCGGTGTGCGACCATGGCTCGCGCAGACAGACCCAAGGACAAATCGAACGCGCGAAAAACCGGATGTCGCCCAATTGTCGCCATTGACCGCCGATGACCCGCGTCTGGCGGTATGGACGGACCCAGATTTTCCCGCTGTGTGGGCGAGAGGTGCAGCGCCATGGCCCAAAGGCCCAAAACCTCCACCACAGCGCTTTCGCCAACAGCCGGCAGTGCGCGCACCGCCGGCACATCCGCCTCGATCCGCCCGAGTGGTGGCGTCGCGGCCGCGGAGAACCAACGCCCCGGCAGCCCCGCCACCTGAATACCAAACGGGACCTATTGCCTCCTGCAGCTGTGATAAATCCTGATCCCATGACATCCTCTGCCGCGCGTAGCATGCATTTCGTGGCTGCCATCCAAAGGTTCAGAAAGATCGATGGCGCGCCGTGTAAAAACGCCAGGGCCTTTTGGTCGCGAATGGCGTCACGCGTGCGTGCGTTCAGTTTCGACATCAGACCCGCATGTGCCGCTGATGTCAGCCCGTGACAGTCGTCCCCCCCCTGCCACCCCTTGCGCATCAAGACACAAAAGCCCGATCCCTTCCCCAAGCCTTTGTGACAGGACATCGCGCACCGGACCGTTCAGCCAGCGAATGTGATCAAGCACGGCCTGTTGACACAACCCAAGTCGCAAGCCGGGTGCCGGCCCCTCCGTTAATCGGCGCAAAAGCGCGTGCGCCGCCCCGCTGCGCGTCATAGATCACATGCAGAAGCATGGACCCACTCACCACAGCGGCAAGCGGCGTCACGACGCCATAATCCTGTGCGGGTCTAAGCTGGGTATCTCCGGCGCGAATACCCTCCCGTGCTGCGTCAAAATCCCTCACGAAACCTTCATAAACGGCTACCACACAGGCGGAATTGAGCATGGGTTGCGGTATGGTTTCAAGTTCAGGAAAAGCCAGACCGGCATGAAGTAACACATGTGCGGATAGCGCCACTGCGTCAGCAGCCGTGGTAAAGCAAGTCCAGACAGGCTGCGCGACCACGCATCTGTCAAAGGAAAGCTGTTCAGCAGATTGAAGGGTCATGTGGATCCAGGTGGCAGGACCCAAGTTACTGAAAAATATAGAAATGCATTGGTCGTTTCAAAACCAGCCTGAACGCGTCTTCCCACCGCGCCGAGCAAGGCCTGCCCGTTCACAATAATCTGCGCGTGGCGCGCGGGCGCCAGCAGCGTGAACATCGTATGTGCCTTGGTGCCGGTCAGCTCTGGCGGTAGCTCAAGCGCTTTGGACGGATCAAGTTCTTGCCAGACCGATTCGATCGTCACACCATCGGCCATGATTGTTTCGCTGTAGCGGTGTCCCATCGGGTCACCTTGTGAGCGCGCCGAGCGGGCGGCTAGCCGGCGCGCGCCTGCATATGCCGCCGCATCCCGAAATGCAGGCAAGCGCACAATGAAGTTTTCCTGCAGAAATATGCCAAGTGCATTATTGTCGCTGATCAACACGTTGGGTGCGCTGTTGGACCCTTCCGCTATTTGGCGTGCCATAGAGCAACACCACCTGCCCTTGGCCCACCGGCGATCACGCCACCCGGAAAAAAATGTCATGGCGGAAAAACCGCCATCCGGCTTTTTCAGGAGAACACCTGGTTTTTCCCCAGACCATTCAACCCGGCCAGGATTAATGGGAATACGGATCGTGTCCAGCTGGCCTCAAAGGCTTTGAGATCTTCGATGATCTTCGCCCCGCGCGCCGCACCTTTCAGAGCATCCGCCGCGATGTGGATGTCGGCCACCTGATGCGCGACCTCTTTGAGCACTCCTCCATCGTCACGTCCGGGTTGTTCAGATATGCGCAACATGGTGTCACCGCCAAATGTGGGGATCGGGGATGTCTCGTAGATCAACGCGGGTTGTGGCGCGGATTTGCCAGCCTCAACACTGCGGATGGCTGCGCGCAACTTGCGGCGCACCTTGGCGACCCCCCGATCAATAAATGCGAGGTTTTCGCGGGTGTGTATATTCCTCGGCCCCTGACTTACCCAAGCGTCATAATCCCCGGGATCTTGCTGGCGCTGTTCTTAGCTGCGATCGCCCCCCTGCCCGTAAAAGTCAGCCTTGCCAAAAACACCTTCATCCTTGTTGGTCAAACCGCGCGGATCATCACCATCGCGAAAGTGACGCCATGCGATGACCATCGTGTTGACATCGTCCACCGGGGTCATCCAGCGCGACAGTCCACACTGCCCGAAATAACAGCTATGGTCGGGAAGAGGGTAGTGCCCTCCGTTCTGCGTAAAAGAGCGCAACATTTTGTCATGAATTCTGATCCAGATGATGTCCCATGGCCGCAGGGTATTGGTATAGAAGTCACCATAGGGGCGTTCAAAGAATTCGATCATCGGCAGTTCTGCAAAAGCATCGATGAATTGCGAACGCACAGCGCGGGTGTGCAGGTAGACCACGTGAAACAGATCCCACGCGTTTTCCATAACTTGCAGCCAATTGCAGGGTGACTGGATGAGATAGGGGATCATCTCATTGCCGTCCTGATCAAAGGTATCCATCACCGGAAAGGGCGGCATTTCGGCAGGCGGACCGATATACGCGAACGCCAGCCCTTTGTATTCAATTACCAGATAGGCGCCCAGACAGGCCTTGTTTTTCACACCTGATGCTTTCGGCTCGCACGGCGTCTAGAGGATTGTACCAACGAGCGCATACTTCGAGCCATGATAGGAGCAGCGGATCCCGCCTTCTTCCACGATACCGAACTCAGGGCTCATGTTACGATGGCAGCAATGAAGATGCACCGGCCCCAAACACCCCCCTTTCTTTTCGCGAAAGAACACAAGACCCTCGGCCACCACCCGGATCCGATATGGCAAATCAACATTCTGGTCTGTCATTGCCACGGGCATCCAGTAGCGACGCAGATATTCGCCGCAGGGTGTGCCCGGCCCCACTTCGGTCAGTTCGGGATCTGGTTCCGCAGCCCCGACACCTTGTTGCCCATGACCGCGAAACTGGCCCGCGCGAATGTCGAAAGATGAACTCAATGCATCGCCCCCAAGGCTTTTGTCCTGTGCAAAGCCTAGCAGCCCCTTTTTGTGCAATCGGGTCCTTTGCGCGGGCCCATCTATTCGTGCGGCAAAGCGCGTCTGGACCCTGGCTTTGTGATCGCGCTACACTCTTCGCCACGCCGCAAAAGGACGACGCATGCCCCAACCGACCCGCCCACAGACAATCGTGACCCCGCTAACGCAAGCTCTGGCCGAAGGGAAGCTGACGCGGGAAGAGTTGAAATCTTTCATGCAGCGTTCCAACTGGCCCGCGTTTCGCTGGTTGATCGTTTGGGTTGCGCTTTTAACAGCGACCACAACGCTGGTGCTGCTGGCGTGGGACAGCTGGCTGATCTGGCCTGCAATGCTGGTGCAGGGGATTGTGCTCGTGCATCACTTTTCTCTGCAGCACGAGTGCGTGCACTACACAGTGTTTCGCACCAGATGGCTCAACGATCTGGCCGGCAATATCTGCGGTTTCATCATCATGTTGCCGCACAAACACTTTCGCTATGAACATTGCGACCATCACACCCATACGCAAATCGATGGCGACGACCCGGAACTTATTCCGATGCCAACGTCTTTCGCCACGTATTTTCTTTATCTCAGCTCCTGGCCCTATTGGCGCACCAAATTTAGCGAGCTTTTTCGCCACGCGGGCGGACGGCTCACGCAAGCAGAACAGCGATTTGTGCCCAAGGTCGAACGCCGTGCTGTGATCCGGGAAGCGCGTATCATGCTGGCCCTTTACGTACTGATCGTCGCCGCCATGGCGCTGCTCGGCAACTGGGCGCTCTTGTGGCTGTGGGTGATCCCGGTGCTCCTGGGCGAACCCGTGATGCGGTTTATTCGCATGACAGAACATGTGGGCCGCCCAACTGTCGCCCAGATGCATGAGAACACCCGCACTAACCTGGTGTCCCTGCCCTGGCGGTTTTTATGCTGGAACATGAATTATCACGCTGAACATCACTATGTCTCGTCAGTCCCGTTCCATGCTTTGCCAAGGCTGCATGAAAAGCTGAAATCGCATATCCATGTGGAACCAGATGGATATTTAGGCGCGCATCGCGACATCTGGCGCCAGTTGCGCGCCGAGCAGCACTGATCCATGGCAGAGCCACGATGGGTGGATGCCCTCGCACAAAACGCGCTGGAGCCCGGCTGGGTCACTCGGGTGCAACTGGGGTCCCGATTGCTGGCGATCTATGACACACCAAGCGGTGTTTATGCATCACTCGCCGCCTGCAATCACGGTGGCGCTGATCTCTGCGACGGGTACTTTGACGGTCACGTCATTGAATGCCCCCTGCATCAAGGCGCCTTTGATGTGCGCGATGGGCGGGCGATCGCGGCCCCTGCAACCCGCGCGATGCGCGTTTTCAAGACGCGGGTTCATGCGGGCATGGTTCAGGTTCTCATGTAGCAGTGTACGGATCAGGCCGGGTGTGGCGAAAATGCGCATCACGCAAGGCAGTGGCTTGCGCTACGGCTAAGACACGTCCCTAGCCAGCATATCACCGCGTTGTACCAACCCGCGACAGGAATGCGCCAAAACGAGGCCACTGGATGCGAAAGTGACTGGTTCGGACGCGCGTTCCGGTTCGCAAATATAGTGAAGCATACCTGCCAAGTCGCCTTTGGCAACGTCAGCGCCCGCTGCAACCGCCCGATCGAAAAGACCCGTGCCGGTGGCGAAAAGCGACGCTTGCGGACCAATCAATTCAACGACCCGCGCGGGATGAGGAGGCAACGTAGCGTTACCGGCCAGCACCCCAAGGTGTTGCAAGCATTGTCTCAAACCTCTTTCGGCCTGGTTTGTGATGCTTGGGTCAATGCCTCCGCCCCCGCCCAGTTCTGCCGCGATCATAGGAACGCCTTGCCGTTCTGCGGCACTGTTCAGCGAACGATTGTCGTTCAGCGCACCCAACCGCCAGATCAGCGGCAACCCTAAGGCGCGCGCCAAATCCATATTGCGTTCGGCGAGCCCCATGTCGCTGCAGTTGGTTGCCAAAGCACAAGGCGCAAAGAAAGACGCTTTGCCCCCCGAATGCAAATCAATCGCTGCATCGCATATGGGCAAAATTTCTGCCTCGATGAAATGCGCGATCATCGCCGTCGGCCCGCCATTTTCGTCACCAGGGAACGCGCGGTTCAGATTGCCACCATCCAGCGGAGACGTCCGGGAAGAGGCCAAAACGGCTGGCGTGTTTAATGCTGGAAACAGGATGACCTGACCTGCAAGATCTTCTGGTCGCAATGCTTAGGCCAAACGCATGATCGCCGCCGGACCTTCGAATTCGTCCCCGTGCGTGCCCCCTGTGATCAGCACACGCGGCCCAGCGCCTCCCTTGATCGACACAACCGGGATGGGATAAAAGCCGAGCGGCACCCTATTGTCCGACCAGGGTAACACTAAATCCCCCACATGTTTGCCCGGTGCTGATAGGTCAATTTGCGGCATGAGACGGGTGGGCGACATGTGGGGTTCCTCTGCGCGTGTCTTTGCTTAAAAGTTTAAAGCAGAAGCCTCCGCCGCTCTAGCACAAACGCCATTGCACGGGCGCGGTGCGATGCTAGGCTGGCAAGAACCAAGCAACAGCCGAGACCGCAATGCACCTGCGCGCCAAAGACGGGATCGAATTGATCCAACCGCATATGTTGCCCGCCACAGGGAACGACGCGACGCCTACATGGGCTTTTCTCAATTCAAACGAAAGCGCCTTTGGTCCGAGCCCGTTCGCCATTTCCGCAGCACAAGCGGCCAGCAGACGGATGGAGCGGTACTTGGAATTTCCTGACCGGCTGCTGGCGCCTGCGATTGGCGCGCGCTTCGATCTGGATCCCGACCGGATCACGGTGGGACAAGGTTCGGACGACTTGATCGCACGGCTTGCACGGGCGTATCTGCGCCCTGGCGAACAGATCATGCGCAGCGCCAATGGCTACCAGAAAGTGCCGAACTACGCCTATGCCGCTGGTGGTACAGCGCTGTCCGTGCCCGATCATGACTTTGTGCCTTCGGTGTATAACATGATCGCAGCCATGACGGAAGAAGTGCGCATCGTTTATCTAGCCAACCCTGAAAACCCCGCAGGCACCTACCTGAGCGGCGCAGAGGTCCGGCGCCTACATGCCGCGATGCCCGACACAGCACTTATGATCCTCGATTGCGCGTACGAGGAATATGTCGACGCCCCCGACTTTGAGGCCGGCGCCGCTTTGGTCGATGCACTGCCAAATGTGATCCTCTGCCGGACATTCTCCAAGATCTTCGGGCTTGCGGGCGCGCGCGTGGGCTGGTGCTACGGCCCTGCCGAGATCATCGATGTAACCCGCCGTGTCGGCCTTACTTTTCCAGTGGCAGGACCTTCGGCGGCAGCAGCAATCGCGGCGCTCGAAGACCGCGGGCACGTCGATTTTGTGCGCGCCGAAACGATACGCAACCGCGCCTCTTTGACCCGCGCCTTGCAGAATTTGGGTTTGCGCGTGATCCCATCGCAGGCGAATTTCGTTTTAGTTGAGCTGCCCGACGCAGCAATGGCCGAAGCGAATCTACGCGGCGATGGTATCCTCGTGCGCCGCCTTGCTTCGCCCGCCTTTGACGGATTTATGCGCATCACCATCGGCACGCAGCCCGAGTTGGACGCCTGCATTCATAGCCTGTCTGCGTTTCTGGGGGCACGGTGATGAAGATACATGAAGTTTCTGTCGCACATCCGCGCGGCGCGGACATCATTGCCCAGTTTAAACGCGCCGAGATACGCGAGATCGCTGCCGTGCCTGATGTTGTCACCAGCGATGGGCTGCTCTTGCCAATGTCGCAAGATCCGGCCTTTCGACTGACCCGACTTTGCAAGGAGGTCGAGGGCGTCAGCATTTGTGCTGCAATGTCCTACAATGGCACTTTTACTCATGCAACAGACTGGTTTGATGGATCCACTGAATGCCATTCGCGCCATTGGTGTTGAATATACCCTACCTGTCGTTATGATGGTCGGGCTGCAGAGGAAGGAGCCAAATCTGACCGTGCCCGACTCTGCAGCATACGGTGTGCGGATCATAAAACCCGTGCTAAACGCGATGCTGCTGTCACATTCTCGGATCGAAACCCCCGAAGATGTGGCGCACATCTCAGCTGCGGTTGATGACGCCTAAAGACTGTCACGCCCGCATGTTTTTCAGATCGGCCGCACCCCGGTGGCCCCATGACACTGCGCCGAGATGACGCGCTGCGGGCGCTGATACCACATGTGCGGGAAAGCGACATCGTCGTCGCAGTCTATCAGACCAATTTCGACTGGATGGCCATCAATCCATGTCCCCTGAATTATGTGGCCGTTGGCGCGATGCGCTAGGCCGCGTCACATGGGTTAGGACTGGCCCTTGCCAATCCGGATCGCCGCGTTCTGGTGCTTGACGCAGATGGCAGCTTGCTCATGAAGCCCGGTGCGTTGGTGACTGTTGCAGGGTCCGGCGCGAAAAACCTCTATCATTTCCTGTTTACCAGTCGCACCTGCAAGGTGAATGGTGCTCATCCTTTACCCGGCGCTAACAAAATTGACTTTGCAGGTTTTGCGGGGGCGGCCGGATATGCCGGCACGCGTGCACGCGCCACCCTAAAATGCTTTGACGCGGAGCTTCCCGAAGTGTTTCAAAACAGCGGACCGCAATTCACAGCTTTGGAGATTGTCCCCGGCGCCTCTTATCCCCGCGACTACGCCTACATTCACAGCGCCAAAGCCCGGCAAACGCGCTGAATGCACAATGAACCGCCCAAAACGCTCCTTGATCAAGCTTAAAGAACGCCTGAATTTGGGCGACCTACGGATCGTAACGGCCTGCGATGGTCAAATCGGTTGATAGCTCACTGGTACCGGACAGTACCCTCACCCAGGCTAACTGCACTGGGAAGTTGAATGAAAGCGACGATTTCGTAGGCAACGCCCCACGCGCAACGTCGGGGCAGAGTTCAGGGCAACCCCTATCTGTCCGGCAACGACTGTTTCAGGTAAGACAGGCCGTTGCGATTTTGTCGCTGATTGCACTGCTGATTTGGCGTGGAATAAATGCCATGGATTACAATTAGCAATGGTACCGGGTCGAGCCGTTCTTTTACCGAGAGATCGATGGCGAAATTATCTGGAGGCCGCTGATCCGTGGGCTGTTCGAAACATTATGCCTTGCAGGCATTGCCAGGGTCTTCACTCTCATTTTAGGTGCTGCAACCGCCTTTGCCCGGCTGTCCAGCTCGATCTCGGGACGGATCGTTGCCACGTGGTGTTTAAAAGCGATCCGCAACACGCCACTGCTGGTGCAGCTGTTTTTGTTCTACTTCGTGCTCGCACCCATTTTCCGGATCGACCGGTTTTGGGCAGGTGTGCTTTGCCTGGCCTTTTTCGAGGATTCTTTTACCGCAGAAATCATTCGCGCCGGTATCATCGGCGTCGAACGCAGACAGTAGAAAGCGCGGATGCGTTTAGCCTCAACACCTTCGGCAAATACCGCTACGTCGTCTTCTCGCAGGTGCTGCCGTTAATCTTGCCGCCCCTCACCGGGCTCATGATTTCGCTGATTAAACACTCAGTCATTGGCAGCGTGTTTGCAGTTGCCGACCTGACGACCGGAGGGATGAACCTCATTGCCGACACCTTCATGGCCTTTAAGGTGTGGTTCCTGGTTGCGGGCATTTACCTGGCCGTCAGGGTCAGCCTTTTTGAATGAGAACTGAATAAAACCAAGTACTGAAAACTTCCAAGCGCGCAAAACGATCCAACACCGGCGGAAAGACGATGAAACTAATAAGAAAAATAAATGGACTGGCACTTGCCGCAGCAATCGCGGTCACGGGTGTCGCAACATCTGCAGCAGCCTTCGCGGAAGGTTTGCTGGAAGACATCGAGAGACGCGGCGCTTTGCGGGTCGGTATGGCGACCTGAGTGCCCTGGGCCATGCGCGGCACCGAAGGCAATCTGATTGGCTTTGAGATCGGTGTAGCCAGTAAATTAGCCGACGACATGGGCGTTGAAGTCGAATTCATCCCCACAGCCTGGAGCGGGATCATCCCCGCACTCGTGGCAAAAAAGTTTGACGTCATCATTGGTGGCATGTCGATTACATCTCAACGGAACCTGACCGTGAACTTTACCATGCCCTACGCGCATTCTGGCCAGCAAATGGCGTCCAACACCGAATTGGCATCCGGCTTTGCAGCGATTGATGAATTTAACGACACCTCGGGCACCATCTCTTGCCGTCGCGGCGCGACACCCTGCGATCTGGCACAAAAAATGTTCCCGGAAGCTACGCTGCGCCGTTTTGATGATGGCGTACAGACCTTCCAGGAAGTGGTCAATGGTAACGCCCACGCGACCCTCTCGTCGGCACCAAAGTCGCGTTTCTGATCCGATGCCTATCTCGATCAAGTGTTTCTCACCAACAACGTTGAGAACCTGAGCAAGGGAGACGAAGCCTTTGGCCTGCGTAAAGGAGATCCGAACGCGCTGAACTTTTTCTCCAACTGGATCCTCGTGAACACACCGAACGGCTGGCTGCAGGAGACCCATGATTACTGATTCAAAAGCCAGACGGCCTGGAAAGATCTGGTTGCCATTGAACAATAACGCAAACTTCCGGAACGGGCGCGCGCTGCGCCCGTTCTTGTAGCTATTGCAGAGATGACCTTCCAGCGCCCACCTCCACCCACCGCGCCGAAAAAGCGCATGACCCGCTTTGACTTCGGGGTGTTTGCGCTTGTCGCGACGGTCATCATTTACGCGATATACCAGGTGAACGACGTACTCGTTTACAACTGGAACTGGTCTCGGGTCTTCAATTTCGAGCTGCGTTACGATGCGGAGGATGCGGCGTGGGTGCCGAACCTGCGGCTCTACGGGCTTGCCACGACCATCCGGCTCGCCATCTGGGGCACAGTATTCGCCACGCTTATCGGGCTTGTGATGGGCTATTGGCGCACGGTCGACAATGCCGCCTTGCGGATCATTGCGCACCTATGTCGAACTGATCCGCAACCTGCCGCCACTGGTTTTTATCTTCATCTTCTACTTCTTCGTCTCCAGCCAGATTTTTCCGTCGATGGGCCTCAACGACATCGACACCAGCTGCCCCTTGGTCGACACCACCCTGTTTCGCCTGCTCTTTGGCGATCCAGCCCTGTTTTCCAATTTTCTCGTCGGCATGATCTGTTTGGCGCTTTTCGAAGCGCCCAACATCACAGAAATCGTCCACGAGGGCATCCAATCGGTTGCCAAAGGGCAATGGGAAGCGGCCCTTGCCATTGGTTTCTCATGCCACGATGTGCTGCGCGATGTGATTTTATCACAAGCCGTCCGAAGGATCCTGCCGCCGCTTGCAGGCCAATTCAACACCTTGATCAATAACAGCGCCATCGTGTCGCTGATCTCGATCCAGGAGCTGACGTTTCTGGCCACCAAAGAGGCTGCAACCACGACCAAGGCCTTCGAGACCTGGATCCTTATCGGCGGCATGTAATTCGTACTGTGTTACAGTTTTGCGGTGCTTTGCCGCTCTATGGAATCGCGCGCCGCGCGCAGTAAAAGGTAGCCGTCGCATCTTCGCCCTTGCTGGGGGTGGGCCGGATGCACGGTTGCCGATCATTTGCGGCATGGTGCACAGGGATGCCGGTGTAAACCGCCATGACGCGGTGGCTTGGGGTTATGCGCGCGCCGCGGATGCGCTGGGGGTGGAGATGCACCAGCAAACCGCCGTCACGCAGGCGCGACGGCGCTGTGACAGGCGTTGAGACAAACCGCGGTACGATACGGGCCAAAAAAAGGTCGCAGTTGCGGTCTCTGGTCACATGACCATGCTGACGGAAACTGCGGGCCTCAAACTGCCGTTGCGGGCGATCAACCACTCGGCCTTTGTGTCAGAACCGGTCAAGCCTCTCGTGGATGTCATTGTGAATTGCCCGGACAGCAGATTCTATTTCAGTCAGTCCGACAAAGGCGAGCTTGTGATTAGCGGAAGCTACGGACATGGGCCAAAGCTTTCGCAGCGATATCAAACAGCATGTCTTTGACGACACGGTCACGTCGATGCTTTCACTTTTCCCCGCGTGCAAACGGCTCAAATTGCTGCGCCAGTGGGGGGAGGCCTCTGGATATCGCACAAGACGGCACGCCGATCATTTCGGGAGCGGATGTGCCTGAGCTCTTTGTCACAGCAGGTTGGTGGGGCGGGTACTAGGCGATCCCTGCAGGCGGGCTGACACTGACGCATGTGCTGGCGACAGGCACACCACACCCGCTGGCCGCTTCTTTCACGTTGGACCGTTTTCGCGATCTTGACTACGTGATGGAAAACGGGACAACTACAGCAAGATGAGGTTCCAACCATGATGCTGATCCCCTGCCCTTTTTCCGGCTAGCGCAACGAAGCCGAGTGCGTTTATGGCAGCCCCGTCGGGCCAGAACGCCCTGACCCTGCGACTGCGAGCGATACCGATTGGGTGGCGGATCTGACGGTTGTGCCAAACCCGGTCGACCCGGGCGAAGAATGCTGGTGGCATGCAAAAGGCTGCGGCATGTGGGAGACAATCCGGCGTGACACGCGCACGCATAAGATTATCGAAAGTGTGCATCGTGCAAAGTAACCGCTTAGAACAAGGCGGGCGGATCGACCGCAACCGCCCTGTGCGCTTCAGGTTCCATGGCAAGGAGTACGAAGGCTATGCGGGCGAAACGCTGGCTTGAGCTTTGTTGGCAAACGGTATCCGGGTGCCGGCGCGCAGTTTCAAATATCACCGTCCGCGCGGGATTGTCGGGTGCGGCGTGGAAGAACCCGCCTCGCTGGTAGAGATCGCTGGCATCGGTGGGAACCACCCAATCACCACCGTCGCGTTGACCCAAGGACTGGAGGCCAAGGCGGTAAACTGCTGGCCGCATCCAGCCTTTGATATTGGTGCTGCAGTTCAACTCTTTGCCCGGCTGATCCCCGCAGGCTTTTACGACATAACATTCATGCGGCCAGACTGGTACTTCTTTGAACCCTCGATCCGCCGTGCGGCGAGGCTTGCCAATGCCCCGGATACGCCTCCTAGTACTGGCCGCTTTGAGGCGCGGCATGCACATACGGATGTGCTCGTCATCGGTGCGGGTCCTGCAGGATTGGCGGCCGCTCAGTCTGCTGGCAGAGACGGGCGACGCGTGATGCCGGTCGACGAGGCCGGTGGCGGCATACTCCCGCACCGTTTTGACATTGCGGATGCACCCGCATCTGACTGGCGCACAAAGACACTCTCCACACTCCAACAGATGCCAAATGTCACCCACCTGCAACGTGCAACCGCCTGGGGTTACCGCGAACACAACCTTGTCACGGTCGCACAGGAGCACCCTGACACACCGGGCATCATTGCGCGCAGTTGGCGTATCCGCGCCGCCGAAGTGGTCCAGGCCAGGGGTGCCATCGAACGCGCTTTGGTGTTTCCCGGCAATGACCGCGCCGGCATCATGCTGGCTTCGGCCGTGCAGACCCATGTGAACCGCTACGCCGTCGCGCCCGGGCGCCGCGTCCCGCTCTTTTCTAACAATGACAGCGCCTGCGGATTTACGCGCGGCCCGAGTGCATGTGACTGTCGTAATCGACAGCCGTGCACATGTGACGAATGCTACTAAAGCAATCGCCTACGACTGCCGCGTCTTGACAGGCAGTGTGGATACCGCCGTTCGAGGACGACGCGGGGTCAAGGCGATCCGGGTTTGAGATGGCCAGAACAGCCAGTGGCTGGTCCCCGGCTGTGCACCTATGGTCGCAAGCACGCGGCACGCTGCGGTACGATCCAGACCCGGCTGCCTTTGTCCCCGACCAACCCGCAGAGAACTGCCGCGCGGTTATTGCTTCTGCCGGACAGTTTACCCTCGATCAGATTTTGCCAGACGGGCACGAACTTCCATACATCATTGCACCGCTCTGGCATGTGCAGACCCCCGGCACGCGCGGCAAGGCTTTTCTCGACATTCAAAACGACGTGACAGTGAAAAATGTACATCTTGCCCTGCAAGAAGGGTATGATAACATCGAGCATGTCAAACGTTACACGACAGCCGGCATGGGGATCGATCAGGGGAAGACTCGCAATATCAATGTGATCGGCACCGTCGCTCTGGCATAGGGCACCGCGCTGGAGGCCGTCGGCACGACGACATTTCGCGCGCCTTATTCACCTGTCTCCTTTGGTGCGATCGGTGGTCTGCGGAAAGAAAGCGTGCAGTTCCCCTATCGCCACACCCCTCTGACAGCAAGGAACAAAACCGCCGGGGCGATAATGTATGAAGCAGATGCACGCTGGCAAAGGCCGGGCTACTTTCCACAACCCGAAGAAACACCGCAGAACACGATCAACCGG
This sequence comes from Roseobacter sp., assembly GCA_045105195.1. Taxonomy (GTDB): domain Bacteria; phylum Pseudomonadota; class Alphaproteobacteria; order Rhodobacterales; family Rhodobacteraceae; genus Roseobacter. The sequence goes on from JBGCDG010000079.1 coordinate 14,190, forward strand.
GAAGGTCGTTCGGTGCGGTATAGCGTCGGCGTCTATGATGGATCACCGCTGGGTAAATTTGAGATCAAGGGGCAGGATGCGGGCCGTTTCCTCGATTTGATCTACACCAATCTGGTGTCGACCCTGTGCGTAGGTCAGGCAAGCTATGTGATGATGCTTTCGGATGACGGGCTGACCATCGACGATGGTGTCGTGATGCGCCTCGGGCCACACCGCTGGTTGCTCTCTACATTTACGGGACATGCCGACGCGATGAACCAGCATATGGACATGCTCCGCCAGACCGAAGTCCTGGATTGGCAGTTGCACCTTACCACGGTCACGAGCCAATGGGCCAACGCCACGCTCTGCGGTCCGATGGCGCGTGACGTTCTGTCGGCACTGGGCACAGACATAGATCTTGATGCAACTGCTTTTCCTTTCATGCACGTTCGGGATGGTCAGGTGGCGGGGATCGCCGCACGCGTTGTTCGGGCGTCCTATACCGGAGAGCTTTCTTTAGAGATCAACGTCGCACCGCGCGATCTGGAAGTCCTCTGGCTATGTATTATGAAGGCAGGAGCTGCGTTTGACATCGCATCCGTGGGCAGCGAGGCAAACCATGTGTTGCGGATCGAGAAAGAGTTCTTGTCGCTGGGGCATGAAATCGACGGCACGATTGATCTGGGCATGGGCTGGATCGTGTCAAAGAAGAAAACGGGCTACTGGGGCAAAAGATCGATTACTTTGCGTCGCGCCGGGTCCATGCGTCCGCGCGAACTGATTGGTCTTTTGCCAGACGATCCGGCACAGAACCTTGTTGAGGGCGCTCCTTTGACCCCCGGAGGCCGCAAATCCGCGGGCGAGGGATTTGTGACGGCCTGCGTCTGGAGCGTTGTGCATGCGCGCTAAATCGCGCTTGCGCGGCTCGAAGACGGGCGTGCCCGGATCGGGTCAATCGCGCATGTACGTGTGCAGGACAAGGTCATCCCCGTCACGGTAACACCGCCGTGTTTTCATGATACAGATGGCGTACGGTTGAGATCCTGACAGGCGCTATGATGCAACATACAAATGGCTGAATCAGGCGGCGATCTTTGATCTGAAAGGGTCGCAAGATGCGCTGCAGGCGTGGTGCGGCCCGGCTTTGGCGCGGCTCCCCTCTGTGCCAAATACGATGGTGCAGGAAGGCACCCGGCATCTGGCACATATCGGACCGGATCACTGGCTGCTCTGGGGGATCAACTGACCCAGTAAAGGGGTTTGCATGCCGCCCTCACACCCGATGCGGCACCAGCGGATATCAGCATCGTGCGACACTCGGATGCCTATGCGCGGATCCAAATCACCGAAACAGAAGCCGATCAGATCATGTCCATCGCCTGCCCCCTCGACCTTCATTCTTCTGTTTTCCCACAAAACGCCTGTAGTTTCTCTGAAATCTTCACACTCAAAGGCCTGATCTGGCGATGTCCGGGCGGGTTTGGGTTCAAAGTAGAGCGCAGCTTCGGCGACATGGTGGCGGATTATCTCAACCACGCACTTGATCACGTCTGAACGTGAACCGCTGCGAAGAAGGATTTCATTAGGCGGCGACATTGGTCTTTGTTCCTTGCTAGACAACGCTGTGTGACCCCACCCCTGCGTTGCCCGCACCCCTCAGCGCGGGAAGGTCGGGCGCTGCTCAGCGACCCCAAGTTCGGTTTCCAGTGCCATGCCCAAGGACAGCAGCGGCCCCTCGTCAAACAGGTGCCCCCAAAGCGAGATACCTTGCGGAACAGAAAATAGGTCCGCCGGATGTGAAGCGCTGTTCGTCGTCTGTCGTCTTTCTAGAGATCCTCTGGCGCGGCTGGCCAAATCTTGGAAACCCGCACGCAGATGCAGGCAAGGATGCCCCGTGAAGTTCGAAGCCACCAGCATTGGACCCGTGGAAAACGGCCCGATCAGAGCATCCACGCCGCCCATCATATCCCCGACAGCCTGCATCACGCGGTAGCGCAAGCGATCAACCTGCACCAGATCAACAGCGGACAGGAACCGCGCTTTGCGAAAGGTATTGGGCCAGGCAGCGTCTTCTTGCCAGCACAAGGTGTCATCCGTGCCGTCCAGCGTCAAAGCCTCGAAGGCCGCGGCGGCTTCAGCATAGACGGTGCTCATCAGGGCAGCATAAGGCAGATCTTCCAACGCGACTTCCCGCACCGTGATCCCCAACGATTTTGCCGTTTTGAGGGCCGCGTGATCCACCTCTGTCGCGCCCTCTTCAAAGGCGTGTGGAAGGTATCCAAGTGTCATGCCTTCAATCCCCGACGTCGCATCGAAACGAAACGGAGCTGCAATAGATCCGCGATCCGAGGTGTCTGCCCCATTGAGAGCTGCAAGCACCACCCCTGTGTCCTCGACGCTTCGACAGATGGGCCCCACCTTGTCCAGCGACCAGCACAGCGCCATAGCACCCTTACGACTGACCCGCCCATAGGTTGGCCGCAGACCAGTGGTGCCGCAGCGTTGCGAGGGAGACGTGATCGAGCCCAGCGTTTCAGTCCCAATGGAAAAGGCGCAAAGACCCGCTGCAGTGGCAGATGCCGACCCCGCACTTGACCCCGTAGAGCCTTCATTCAGGTTCCAGGGATTGCGCGTCCACCCGCCATACCAAAGATCGTTATAGGCCAGCGCTCCGACACTGGTCTTGCCAAGCAAAACTGCCCCGGCCGCGTGCAGCTTTGTCGTGACAGCAGCGTCTTGATCCGGCACCCGGTCCTGAAATGGCTCCGCCCCCCAGCCCGTCACGATGCCCTTGGTGTCAAACAAATCCTTCAGACCATAAGGCATGCCATGCAACGGCCCCAACCACACGCCATCCAACAGCAGACGATCCATTGCAGCGGCCTGCGCACGGGCCAAATCAGGAGTGACAGTCGCAAAGCACTCAAGCTGTGGTGCGATGTTTGCGATGCGCGCCAGATAAAGATTCGTCAATTCCAGCGCTGAGATCTGCTGGCTCCGCACCCAATGCGACAGATGGGTCAGTGGTGCAAACGCAATGGCTTCCGCATCCTCAGGTAATTTTCTGGCAACAGTTGATAGCGTCAGCCCATCTTGCCCGTGCGGCATCGCAAAGCCCGGTAGGCGTGGGTCAAAGCGGCTGGCCAGTGGAGTCTCATTGTCTAATCGCAGCGCACGACGTTCAATGGCCTGATCTCGCTGGCTCTCCAGGTTGCCAAGCATCTGGGCGCGTTCTTTTTGCGTGTAGGCCAAGCCAAGCAGGCGCTCCGCCCCTTGAATGTCGGCCTCAGATATCTGACGGTCCATATTCGCCTCCCTTTTTGGCGCAGAATTTCCGCGCACCAGCGCTATCTGACGTACAGTAAACTGGAATTCTCTGTTTACCAGAATGTTGCACGCCAACGGGGTTCTTGACGTTGTCTTTGCGCGCATATGGTAGGCAAAAGCCGGCGAAAAGATATTAAACAACTGAGGGCGTGATCCTTTTGGATCAGACACAGTTTGCGCGGATTCTGGGCCCTAAGCGGTATGGGGGAGAAAAGGTGCCCGAAAGCCAAATGTGTTGCTTGCGGCCTGGCCGGCACTCGTGAAAAACTCGCATAAGCCCTTGTCGAAATCCATCACCGGGAAAAACAATATGACAGCCTATTTGAAAGCCAGCCCAGAAACATGCGCCTGGGGCTATTTCGACGCGGCCCGTTCCCCTGTGTTGGAAATCGCAAGCGGTGATACGATCGTCATAGACACCGTGTCTGGTGGGCCTGAACATCTCCCCCCGAAAGGCTCAGAGTTTGACGTGCCGCCCGAACTTTTGGAGATCCACGCGCGGTCAAAGCGCCCGCTGCCCGGACATATCCTGACCGGACCAGTCGCTGTGAAAGGCGCCAAACCCGGACAGGTGCTGGAGGTTCAGATCCTCGAGGTAACGCTGCGCCAGAACTGGGGGTGGAACATGATCCGGCCTTTGGCAGGCACCCTACCCGACGAATTTCCAAACGGGCGAAACCGGATCATTCCTCTCGATCTTAACGCAATGACAGCGCGTCTGTCCTGGGGGCTGGACCTCCCGCTCCGGCCGTTCTTCGGGGTCATGGGTGTAGCACCTCCGGCCGAATGGGGCATGATTTCTTCGATCCAGCCGCGACGACATGGTGGCAACATCGACAACAAGGAATTCGTCGCTGGTACAACACTTTATCTGCCGATCTTCAATGATGGCGCGCTTTTCTCCTGTGGTGATGGACATGGTGCGCAGGGTGATGGCGAAGTCTGTGTAACGGCGATCGAAACAGCACTGCAGGGAACGTTTCGCCTGAGCCTGCGCGATGATGTTCAATTTGGGCCGACGCGCGCACAAACGCCGACCCATCTGATCACTATGGGCGTGCACGAAGACCTTGATCGCTGTGCAGAAATGGCGTTGCGCGACATGATTTTGTGGATCGTGGAACGTACCGGGCTTGAACGCGAGGACGCCTACATGCTCTGTTCTCTCGCCGGGGATCTGCGCATTACGCAAACGGTGAACGGCAACAAGGGCGTTCACATGATGCTGGAAACGGCCCTACTGCAAAGTGGCGCGTCCTGATACGCGTTCACACAGGGTTGGCAAGCCTGTGATCAACGGATCCCAGAGCGATCAATGTGCACGTTGGTTTGGGCACAACACTGCCCTCCAGTCCGCCGCAAACATGAGACAACCGCTCAAGTCCATGCTGCGAAGTGCCGAGAAATTAGCCGAGTGCCTATTTTTTCAAACAATTTGAACAAAATGCATATATTTAACAAAGGCTTCCCAATCAAAGGTATTGGAGTTTCTTGCAAAATGACCCATCCGAGGTAGTTGGTTAGCTAAGATTTAGGCAATAGGACTCCGCGCACGTGACGCTGCTGGACGTAGACAATCTGACCATCGCACTGCGCGCAGACGGTACAGAAACCACGCTCGTTGAAGGGGTCAGCTACCAGATCGCGGCGGGCGAAACACTCGCGTTGGTGGGAGAGTCCGGCTCCGGCAAGTCACTGTCATCGCTCGCCGTGATGGGCTTGATGAGCAAGGAATTACACGTCACGTCAGGCAAGATCCGGATGAATGGCGAAAACCTTTTGGAGCTGTCGAGCGAGGCGATGCGCAGGCGGCGCGGTAAGGACATTTCCATGGTGTTCCAAGAGCCGATGACGTCGCTCAACCCTGTGCGTTCAATAGGATCCCAGATCATCGAGAGCATTGAGGAGAACCTCGGCATGTCACGCGCGGTGGCGCGTACCCGAGCAATCGACTTGCTGAATGACGTGGGCGTCGCAGACGCAGAACGCAGGCTCAAGCAATACCCGCACCATTTCTCTGGTGGCATGCGCCAGCGGGTCATGATCGCCATCGCTCTGGCAGCAGAACCAAAACTCATCATCGCGGACGAACCCACCACTGCGCTGGACGTCACCATTCAGGCACAGATCCTCGATCTGATGGCACGCCTCTGTCGCGAACACGGCACGGCGCTCGTTTTGATCACGCATAACCTCGGGATCGTGGCCCGCTATGCGCAACGGGTGAACGTCATGTATAGCGGTCGGATTATTGAAAGCGGCGCTTCTGCGGATATCTATCACCGGCCGCAGCATCCATACACGCAGGGCCTTTTGCAATCCGTCCCACGCCTTGATCATGATCGCTCTATCCCTCTGCAGCCGATCAAAGGCAGCCCCGCAGATCCGTTCATGGAGATACCGGGATGCCGATTTCATCCGCGCTGCGATTTTGCCAGTGCAGCGTGCACGCAAAGCGCACCGACATTTAATGGCCGCGTCGCCTGTCACTTTCCACTGGGTGCACCTACGCTGGAGACGGCGCAATGACCGCACCATTCCTGCGTATCGAAGGGGTCTCGGTCCATTTCCCGGTTCGCAAGGGCTTGCTGCAAAAGCACGTATCAGCGGTCAAGGCGGTGGAAAGCGTCACCCTGTCGTTAAACCGTGGGGAAGCCTTTGGTCTTGTCGGAGAATCCGGATGCGGCAAGACCACTCTGGCCCGGGCAGTCTTGCGCCTTGTAGACCCAACAAACGGTGAAATCTGGTTCGATGGTACCAATATTTCAGCGCTCTCCGGGACTTCGCTTTTACCGTACCGTAAGCGCGTCGCCGCAATCTTTCAGGACCCGTTTTCATCCTTGAACCCCCGCATGACTGCGGGTGCCATCCTGTCTGAAGTGCTTAAAGTACACCGCTACCAAGGCCATATCCCCGCGCGTGTCCAAGAGCTTTTGCAGATTTGCGGCCTCGCGCCCCGCTTTGCAGATCTCTACCCGCATCAGATGTCGGGTGGCCAAAGGCAACGTGTCGGGATTGCGCGCGCCCTCGCGCTGGAACCCGAACTGATCGTCTGCGATGAGGCAGTATCTGCGTTGGATGTTTCGATACAGGCGCAGATCATAAACCTATTGGCGGATTTGCGAGAACGCTTCGGTTTGACGTATCTTTTCATCGGCCATGACCTTTCGGTCGTGCGTCATCTGTGCGACCGGGTTGCCGTCATGTACCTGGGCCGTGTGATGGAGATGGCGTCGTCAGACGCGCTCTTTGCCCACCCCGTGCATCCCTACACGCAAGCCTTGATCGACGCGGTTCCCAATCCTGACCCGCTTTCCGAAGCGGAGCGCCCCGCGACCCCACTGACTGGCGAAATCCCGAGCCCGCTAGATCCGCCGGCGGGATGTGTATTTCATACCCGTTGCCCCATCGCGATGCCGGCCTGCTGCGTCCAGGTGCCCGCCGTTGTTTCAGTCGATACTGGCCACGTCGCCGCCTGTATTGCGCTCAAAACCAAAAGCGACACAGAAGAAAAGTCCAATCAAGGAGAGACCCATGGATGATAAAAAGCTGATTGCGCGCGCGCAGGAAGAGCTGCGCAACGCCTATGATTTTGACCAGCGTGACCCACTCTTTGGCCTGAACCGCGATGATTTGCGCGGAACGCAGGTGTCCCGACGTGCGACGCTTCGTTTGCTCGCGGCAGGCGGTGCCCTAACGATGGCTCAGGTCCTGCCCGGATTGCGTCCGTCAGCGGCCTTCGCGGAGGCTCACAGTGGTGGTGAATTGAAATGCGCCTGGTCGGGGGTGGGCGAAATCGTCACGCTTGATCCGGCACAGATCAACCAGGTGTTGCAGTTCCAGATCGCGTCAAACGTGCTGTCTGGGCTGATGCATATCGACAATACGTTGGTTGCGCAGGGCGATCTGGCCGAAAGCTGGGAGGTGTCTGCGGACGGCTTGCAATACACCATTAAACTGCGCGAAGGCGTGACCTTCCACAACGGAGATACGTTCAACGCCGACGACGTACTGTTTACCTTCGAGCGCTCCAGCAACCCCGAAACCTCTATCCACAGCCGCGTGATCGCAAACGTGGCAGAGCTTGAAAAGCTGAACGACTTCGAGGTGCGGTTTAAACTGCAAAAGCCACAAGCATCCTTCCTGACCAAGGCATTGGAGCGCGCGTCAGGGCGCGCCATGACCATCGTCTCTCGCGGTGGATTGGAAGCCCTCGGGACAGCGCAATATGGCCTGACGCCCGTTGGAACCGGCCCCTACATGATCACGTCGCACCAACAAGGCCAGTCTGTCGTGCTGGAAAAATTTGCGGGCTACTATGATCCTGACCGTCCCAAGCTCGACAAGATTACCATCACACCTGTGGACGGGGCGGAACCTCTTGCCGCCGCGCTCGAAGCAGGCGACGTGCAATACGTTGGCGGCAACCCCGTGCCTGCGCAGCTGGTGGATCGGTTCAAGGAGAACCCTGATCTGTCGGTTGACGTGAAACCCGGCCCCGGCTTCCAGTCCATCTGGTTGAATCCGTGGCGCGACTACATGCGGGTCGATAACTTTGACAAGCCGCTTGACGAGCTGAAACAGGAAAAGGGCTTTATGGTGCGTTTGGCGCTCGCCAAGGCGCTTGACCGCGATCTCTTTATTCAACAGGGCCGTTTTGGATACGGGGTGCCCGCTCATGGCACGATAAACCCGGCAATGGGTTTTTACTTTGATGAAGCCCTCGCAGAAACGTCCGAGCAGGCCTTTGATCCCGAAGGTGCGCAGCAACTTCTGGCCGATGCGGGCTATCCGGGCGGCGAAGGTTTCCCTGAAATCAAACTCCAGACCACCCCGAACACACGTCGCGACGGGCTGGTTGTCGCCAATATCCTGAAACAGGTGCTCGGCATTTCCGTGGTCGTAGATCCCAAAGACTTCTCCGTCGGGATTGAAGAGTTCAACAAGATGGATTTTGATTTGCGTCTCGGCGGATCCGGCGGCGATTATGATCCGGATGACGGTCTGGTGGATTGGATGCAGACCACCTCGAAGTTCAACGGCCGCGACAGAGATCGGGAATTGCACCCGTTCGGGTTCTTCTCCGAAGCGGAGTCCGACGCAGCGGTGGACGCACAGGCCGTCACGGCCAAGCCGGAGGAACGCCGCGATCTGGTTCAGAAAGCCAATGCGATCAGTTCCAACAAAGTGGCCTGCGGCTTTCTTTATCATCCGGTCGACATCCTCGTGCACAGCACATCCGTGATCGTGCCTGAGGATGCGCGCATTCCAGGCCTGCACGAGCTCGATCGTATTTCTCTGGCCTAACAAAATAGGAGGGCGGGTGCCGCGGTGCCCGCCTGTTCCCAAATGCTTGCATATACCCTTCGGCGCCTCATCGGGGCCACGCTCGTCATGCTGGCCGTGGCAACTTTGGTGTTTTTCATGCTCAGGCTGGTGCCGGGGGATCCGATTGCCGCCATGTTGTCGGATGCAGGCAGTGAAGAAGCCCGCGCCGCAATCACGAGGCGCCTTGGCTTGGACCAACCCCTGCCCGTTCAGTTTTATCGCTGGTTTACCAATATGTTGCAGGGCGATCTTGGCGCATCGATCTACGGCTCCAACCAACCCGTAACGACGATCTTGTCCGAAGCCTTGCCGCGCACCATGTCGTTGGCGTTTCTTTCCTTTGTCATCGCCTTGATCATCGCAGTACCCGCTGGGATCATCTCGGCCACGCGCAAAAATACGCTGGCGGATACCTCCGTTTCGCTGTTTGCTTTCATTGGTCTGTCCATGCCAGATTTCTGGCTCGCGATCCTGCTGATCATCATTTTTGCCGCCAACCTGCAATGGCTGCCCGCGATCGGGTACGAGCCTCTTTCAGCGGGCTTCTGGCCTTGGTTGTCCCATCTTATCCTACCCGCCATCGCCATCGGAACGGGCTTTTCCGCCATCATCGCCCGCATGATCCGATCTTCTATGCTGGAAGTGCTGCAAGCCGACTACATGCGCACCGCGGCCTCCAAAGGATTGCCCACACGTATCATCTTGATGCGCCACGCCTTTCCAAATGCGTTGATCCCGGTGATCACGGTGATCGGCATCGCCTTCGCCCTGTTGATATCGGGCGCAGTGGTGGTCGAAAACGTCTTTGCCATTAAAGGTCTCGGGCGCGTTCTGATCCAAGGCATCCAAAACCGCGATTACCCAGTGGTTCAGGGCGCAGTGCTCGTCGTCTCGGCCTTTTTTGTCCTGTCCAACCTCGTTGTTGACCTGCTCTATGCGGTCATCGACCCACGCATTCGGTATTCATGATGACTGACGCAACCCCAGCACCCGTCATTGACGAAAAGGTCGACTTCGTCCCGCGCAAGTCTCGGTTCCGCACGGTTTTCTCGAAGGATAAAAAAGCCCAGTTTGGCATTCTGATCCTGCTGATTTTCACCATCGGGGCACTTCTGGCGCCCTGGATTGCGCCCTATGACCCCAATGAAATGACGCTCAACATGATGGGCAGCCCGTCGACAGATAACATTCTGGGCACCGATGATCTGGGGCGCGACCTCTTCTCTCGTATCCTCTATGGCACGCAAATCTCGCTGTTCGTCGGTATCTCTACCGTCGCGATATCACTGTTTTTTGGCGTTCTGCTGGGCGTGTTGGCAGGGTACTACGGTGGTTGGATCGATATGATCATCATGCGCTACATTGACCTGCAATGGGCGTTTCCGAATTTTATCATTGCAGTCTATTTGGTGGCGGTCTTCGGGACGGGCTTGCTGAATGTCATTGTCGCAATCGCTTTGGCTTTTCTGGACGATTTTGCGCGGATCGCGCGGTCTATGGTGCTGACACTCAAAGAGGAACAATTCGTCGATGCAGCGCGCGTTCAGGGGTTTTCCGACCTACGGATCATGATCAAGCACATTCTGCCCAACGCCATGGCCCCGATCATCGTGCAGGCCACCGTCAGCGTTTCCTATGCGATCCTCGGCGAGGCGTCCCTGTCGTTTCTGGGGCTTGGGGTGCGCGCGGACACGCCGACGTGGGGATTGATCCTTGCCGATGGACGCAGCTTTATCAGCAGTGCGTGGTGGTTGGGACTCTATCCGGGTTTGGCGATCATGCTGGTGGTCTTGTCGATCAATTTCATTGGCGATGCACTGCGTGACGCTCTGGATGTGCGGGACACGGGCATCTAAGACGCGATAGTCGAGAGAGTGGCGCGGTTTGCGGCGCACCGCCCCCGCAGGCTAGAGCCGGTAAGATCCACCCGCCACATCACCAATCCAACCCCAAAGCGCGCATAAAGGTTCATGCAGTGTCGTGATCCCGTGCGGCTGGTGTGATCGGTGGTGAATGAAACTGCCCGCTGCGCGTTCTTTGGGCACGCTGCCCTCTACCGCCCATTTTGCAGCGCCCTGAAGCACAAAATACAGCTCTTCTGCTGCGTGCTGATGCATGGGGTATTGAAAACCCTGCCGTTGGATAAGCACGCCAACCCGCACGTCTGCGGCCGGGAAGAGCCCGTCGGGTCCGATCAGTTCCGCTACAGCAAGATTGACGCCGAACGCAGGCGGCAATTTTCCAAAACCTGGCGCGCGCCAGTGCAAATCACCTATGCAAGGTTCCAGAGCCCGCATCAAACCACTTAGTTTTCCGACCATCAAATGATCCAGAACATCACAGGCCGGTGTTCGGGCAGGCGGCTGGGCGGGCGCATGAGTGTACCCCTGCCTCAAGGCGCGCGCGACGCCTTGCGAAATAGCGCGTTCATCGCCCAAGATCGCCTCTCCTGCGGCAGCCATAAAAACGTTTAGGCGGATGCTGGCTGTCAAACCCAAGCCCTTTCGTTGCGTAGTCCCGGCCTCACACAGCCAGGCCTTTGAGCGCGACCCGGATACGGTCTTGCAGGGTTTGCGCGGCTTTGCCCATGGGTTGACCTTTGGCCGTGATGACCGCCAGGTTGTTATAGATTTCAGGCGCAAACGGTCGCCAGATCACGTCATCCTTGAGATCGATCTTACCATTCACCGGATCGAGGATAGCAAGATACCCCCCAGCCGCCACAAGGTTGCGTGCGATTGCAAAGTAATAGGCCGTCGCGTTCCGGGTCACAGGTACATTGGCCTCTGCCAATAGTGTGTCCAACTGGTGATCAATCTGGTGGTCGCCCGTTACGCTGATAACAGAGCGACCCGCCAAATCCGACGGCGCAAGTACATCCCGTGTCGCAAGCACATCATCTTTGTGCATGGCGCAGACACATTCGAACTTGAAGACCTGCGCATCCAGCCCGGCCACCGGCACTGGCAAGTCGATCAACCCGATGTCAATATTGTGAGTGGCAACCCATGTGGCGATCTGGCGTGACGAATGCACTTTGATATCGACTTTTATGTTTGGATGGTCACGTTGATAGGCTGCCAGTAGTTCCGGTAGGAAATTGAAGGCCAAAACGCCATTCGTCGCAATGCTGACACGTCCGGTCTGACCCGAGAGAATTCCCAACGCCCGCTCCTGAACCATGGAAATCGCTTGCAGACCCTGTGCCACCTCGTCATGCAGCAACAGCGCTTCCTTGGTGGGGGTAAAAAATCCGCGTTCCCGGTGAAAAAGTCGGAACCCCAGTTCAGCTTCGAAATTGCCCAAAGCGATGCTGACAGCAGGCTGCGTCAGGTTCAGGCGCTCAGCCGCGCGCGACACGGAACCTGCCTCGATCAGTGCCATGAATACTTCCATATGGCGAATTTTCAATGAAATGCCCAAGACGCGGCGACTTTGCATAAGGAAATCGAATATTGTGATAACACCAATTATATTGATTTAATAGAACTTCCTTCATACCCTGATCGAAAGGACGGATCGGTGGTCGGTCACTGCAGCGCGCAGGACCAGGTCAACGTTTCAATTTAATGGGGGTTTTCTAGATGGCGACAGCCAGGGCGATAGACCACGCGTGCAAGGACAGCGCGTATTGGCTTGATGATCTGCCGACCTTGGCCCTTCCCAATGATGCGCTGCCAGCGACCACCGATGTGGTGATTGTCGGCTCCGGTTACACTGGGCTGCACGCAGCCATCGAAACCGCCCGTGGCGGGCGCAAAACCCTTGTGCTGGACGCGCAAGAGATCGGCTGGGGGTGCAGCACACGCAATGGCGGTCAGATCAGTACGAGCATCAAACCGTCATTGCAAAAACTGGCGGCAAAATACGGTGAAAGTCATGGGCGCGCGATCCGAAAGGAAGGGGAAGCTGCGCTTGAATGGATCGGTGATTTTGTTGCACATGAAAATCTGGCCTGCGACTTTCGTCGCGATGGCAGGTATCACGCGGCGCATACGCCCCGACACTACGACGAAATTGCGCGCGACGCTGACGTGTTACAACGCACAGAAGGCATCGAGGCCTTTGCGGTGCCGCGCGCAGAACAAACAAATGAACTGGGTTCCGACATCTACCACGGCGGCGTCGTCTTTCCGCGTCATGCCTCAATCCATCCAGCCAAATATCACCACGGCTTAACCGCATTGGCGCGATCGGCGGGTGCGCAGGTGATCGGGCACTGTGGCGTCACGGCGATCAAACGGGATGCAAGCGGCTTTGTTGTGATGACACAACAAGGCAAAGTCCGCGCGCGCGACGTCATTGTGGCCACAAATGGCTACACCACGGGCCTGACCCCCTGGCTGCACCGACGCGTCATCCCGATTGGCAGCTACATGATCGCCACAGAACCCTTGCCAAAGGAACTGATGGCAACGCTTTTCCCGACGGGACGTATCGCCAGTGACACAAGGAAGGTCGTCTACTACTACCGCCCGTCCCCCGACGGCGAACGCGTGCTCTTTGGCGGGCGGGTCTCTGCGAATGAGACAGATACGAGGACCAGCGGCGCCAAGCTCTTTGCCGACATGTGCCAGATCTTTCCCCAGCTCGACGCCTACCGTATTACGCATTCCTGGATGGGCCGGGTCGCCTATACGTTCGACGAACTTGCCCATACAGGCGTTCATGACGGTGTTCATTATGCGATGGGTTACTGCGGTTCGGGGGTCTCCATGGCCAGCTATCTGGGCAAGCGTCTGGGTCAAAAGGTTCTCGGTCTGCCCGAAGGCCAAACCGCATTCGATTCCCTCTCAAACCCAACAAGGCCCTGTTACACGGGCAATCCATGGTTTTTGCCCGCCGCCGTCGCCTGGTACCGCAGACAGGACCGTATCCAATTTGAACGCGCAAGAGCCGCGTTTCAACACTGAAACCGGGCGGCCCAAACGCCGAACCGACCGGAATAAAACAGGCGAAAGCGCTTTCCGCATGGAAAGCACAGACGGACAACAAGGAGAACGATATGAGAAAAGCACTTGGTTTAACACTGATCGCATCATTGCTTGGCACCACCGCTCTGGCGCAGGAAAAGACGGTGACCATCGCGTCCTGGGGCGGATCCTACCAGGAAGCACAAAGCAAAGCGCTGTTTGAGCCCGCCGAGGCAAATACCGGCATCGTCGTGAAACAGGAAACCTACGGCGGCATGTCGGACGTACGCCTGCAGGTGACATCAGGCGCGGTGTCGCTCGATATCGTGGCCAGCGGGTCCGGGTCTGCCGCGCGCGCAGGTGCCGAGGGTCTGTTGGAGCCGTTGGACTACGATATTATCGATGTTTCGGATTTCTATCCGACCCTGAAATCAGAGTTCTGCGTGGGCGGGGATGTCTTCTCGACCGTCTATGCCTGGAACACCGAAACCTACGGCGCGGATGGCCCGCAAAGCTGGGCGGATTTCTGGGATGTGGAAAAATTTCCGGGCACGCGCGCCTATCGCAATTCAGTCGCAGGTGCGCTTGAACCCGCAATCATGGCCGACGGTGTGGCACCAAAAGACGTGTACGACGTGCTGAATTCAGAGGAAGGGATTGAGCGCGCATTGGACAAGATCCGCGAACTTAAGCCTAACATTGACGTGTTCTGGTCTTCGGGCGCGCAGCAAGCACAGTTGATGAAAGACGGTGAAGTAGACATGAGCACCGGCTGGAACGGGCGTTTTGACAATGCTGCAAAAGACGGTGCGCAAGTTCAGTACAGCTTTAATCAGGCATTGTTGGATTATGATTGTTTTGCCATCCCAAAGGGCGCGCCAAATAAGGATGTGGCGATGGCATTCCTCGCGGAAATCTCCAAGGCAGAATACCAGGACGACCTGCCCAAATACATCACCTACGGTCCGACCAACAAAGCGGCTTACGACACCGGTGAAATCACTGCAGAAATGGCCGCGATGTTGCCGTCCTCTCCAGCCAATGCTGCACTGCAACTGCCGGTGTCGTTGGAGTGGTACGCAAAATGGGAAACCATTGCGAACGAGATGTATCAGGAAATGCTGACCGAGTAATCTCCGCCTGACGCAAACACCTGTGGGCCGCGCGTTGGCCCGCAGGTTTCAAAAAGGATGATCTGGTGCGCGATACCGCTCCCAAAGCTCTACCGATCACTGTGCGCAATGTCACCAAGACCTATGGCAGTGTTCACGCGCTCGACAACGTTTCAATTGACGTCGAAAGTGGCGAATTCCTGACGTTGCTTGGACCGTCTGGATCGGGCAAGACAACGCTGCTGATGGTGCTCGCGGGGTTCACCCGTCCCGACACCGGAAGCTTGAAATTCGGCGATGACGAGGTGATCCGCCTGGCCCCGCATCTGCGCGACGTGGGTATGGTGTTTCAGAACTACGCTCTTTTCCCGCATATGACGGTTGCAGGCAACGTGGGATATCCACTCCGTCTGCGCAAAACACCCAAGGCTGAGATCGACGCCCGGGTCGAGGCCGCTTTGGAAACGGTGCAACTGGGCGGATACGGTGCACGGCGGATCAACCAGCTTTCCGGCGGACAAAAGCAACGTGTCGCTGTGGCCCGCGCCATCGTTTTTGAGCCCCGCATCCTGTTGATGGATGAACCCCTCTCTGCGCTTGATAAAAAACTGCGCGACCAGATGCAGATCGAATTGCGACATCTGCATGAAAAGCTCGGAATGACGACGGTGTACGTGACGCACGATCAACGCGAAGCCTTGACCATGTCTGACCGAATTGCGGTGGTGAACCATGGCAGGATCATGCAACTGGCGACACCGCAACAGGTCTATGACGTCCCAGAGAACCGCTTCGTGGCAGATTTCATTGGTGATTCAACCTTTCTGCCGGTGACGCGTGACGGGGACCGGATCCTCTTCGCGGGGACTGCATTACAACACGCGGGCGCTGTGGCCGATGCGGAGAAACTGGTGCTGATGATACGGCCCGAACGGCTGCGTCTGGCGACCGGCGATACGTTGAGCACTGAAAACACATTTCAGGCGCATGTATCGAACGTCGTCTATCAGGGCGACAGTTACTTGATGTATGCACGCCTGCCAGAGGGCACCGAGGTCAGCCTGCGGGGCGGCATTCGCAACGATACCGTCGCAGCACTACCCGTTGTCGGCGATCCCGTCATTCTGGCGCTAAACGCTGCCGACACTATTCTGATTGCGGATGACGATGGCTGATCTTTCGCAAAACATGCACAACAGCGAAGGCTTGCGCCGCGATGAAGCATTAGAGCGGTTGCGGATTTTTGGGCTGAGTTCCCCTGCCCTGTTGATGGTGCTTGTGGTCCTGGTGGTCCCCGTGGGCTGGCTGTTTTACGTATCCTTTATCGGCGCGGACGGGCAGTTTTCGCTGGAAAACTATGAACGCATGATCAAGCGCAAATCCTACTACCGGATTTTCGTGACAACCTTTCAAGTCAGCCTGCTGACCACGGGTCTATGCATTCTCATTGGCTATCCGTTGGCCTATTTCATGTCACAGCTTCCCAACAGGCTGGCCAACCTGGCGTTGATTACCGTGCTGGTGCCTTTTTGGACATCTCTTCTGGTGCGCACCTACGCGTGGCTGGTGTTGTTGCAAAAGCAGGGGCTGGTCAATCAATGGGCGATATCGCTGGGGCTGTGGGAGGAGCCGATCAAGATCGTGCACAACATGACCGGCACACTGATCGGCATGGTCCACATCATGCTGCCGTTCCTGATCCTGCCGGTGTACAACGCCATGAAGGCGATTGATCACGATTATCTAAAAGCCGCCTCAAACCTCGGGGCAAGCCCGCGACGTGCCTTCTGGACAGTGTTTTTCCCACTCTCGATGCCCGGCCTACTGGCCGGATCGCTGATGGTGTTTGTGCTCTGCCTTGGGTTCTTTGTCACGCCCGCCGTGCTGGGCGGCGGTAAGGTCATTATGGTGTCGATGAAAATCGTCTCCAACATTGAGCTGTTCGTGAACTGGGGCGCTGCCAGTGCGTTGGGTGTTGTGCTGCTGGTGCTGACGGTCGCCATTCTCTGGATTGCGTCGCGTTTCGCGAACCTCACGAATATGGGCGCGGGGGGACGCTGATGCTTGCATGGTTGAACAAACCTGCCTCCGAAACACAGGTGACCCATGGTCAGCGGCTCTGGCTTTATGTGTTTGCCTGCATCGTCATGGTGTTGCTGGTAGCGCCGACACTGATTGTGATCCCCATGTCGTTCTCAGACTCGCAGTACCTTGAATTCCCGCCAGAGACTTGGTCGCTGCGGTGGTACCGCAACTACTTTGAATCGCCGGAATGGATGCAAGCGACAGCGACATCACTCAAGGCTGCCGTCCTGACCATGATCGTCGCAACACCAGTCGGCGTGGTCGCCGCGTATGGGCTGCACTGCTCAGGGGTGCGTTTTGTGAAAATGGCTTACCTTGCGCTCATTACACCCATGATGGTGCCGGTCGTTCTGATCGCGATCGGTGCTTTTTACGTCTTTGTGAAACTGCATCTGCTCTATTCACTTACGGGGCTGGTGCTGGCACATAGTGTGCTGGCGTTGCCACTCGTGGTGATCGTGACCGGGTCCGCGCTGAAAAGCTATGACATGAACCAGGAACTGGCAGCCCGCAGTCTGGGTGCGCCGCGCTGGAAGGCGTTTTTGACGATCACCGTCCCGCAGATCCGCTTTGCAATTGTCACCGCAGCCTTGCTGGCCTTTCTGACGTCCTTCGACGAGGTCGTCGTCGCGATGTTCATTTCTGGTGGGGATAACCCGACGCTGACACGCAATATGTTCAATGCCTTGCGGGACCAGATCGACCCAACCATCGCGGCCATTTCAACCATCATGATCCTGATCACCTCGCTGATGATGGTGTTGGCACAAATCTTCGGGCGTGGCCCGTCGGAGAAGTAGTTTGGACATCTTCGACTACGTGATCGTCGGCGCGGGGTCTGCAGGTGCTGTGCTTGCAAACCGGCTTTCTGAGAATGGGAAATTCAGCGTTGTTGTTCTCGAAGCCGGCGGATCCGGTAAAAGCCCGTGGATCTCCGTACCTATTGGATATGGCAAAACGTTTTTTGACGCACGGATCAATTGGAAATACACCACCGAACCCATCGCGGGCCTAAATGGTCGCCGCTCTTACTGGCCGCGCGGCAAGGTGTTGGGTGGGTCCAGCGCCATCAATGCCATGGTGTACGTGCGCGGACATCCACGCGATTTTGCCGAATGGAATGCGGCAGCACCCGGTTGGGCGTGGGAGGATGTGGCCCCGGTTTACCGGCGAATGGAAGATTGGGACGGCCCGTCAAGCCCGCATCGCGGCACCGGTGGTCCCGTACCTGTGCATGATGTTTCAGGCGACGTGCATCCACTGACCCGCGTGTATCTCAAAGCAGCCCAGCAAGCCGGGATCGGCCTTGCAATCGATTACAATGGCGCAGACATGGAGGGCGCCGGTTGTTACCAGATCACCACCAAGGGGGGCTTTCGCGCATCCACGGCACGCTGTTATCTAAAGCCCGCGCAAAGGCGGAAGAACCTCGATGTGCGCCTCAATGCGCATGTGACCCGCATCCGTTTTGACGGCATGCGCGCCATGGGTGTTGACTACGTTCAACACGGCGCGGTCAAAACCATCCATGCGCGCGCTGAAGTGGTACTATCTGGCGGGGCGATCAATACCCCCCAACTGTTACAACTCTCCGGGCTCGGGCCTGGCCGGATTTTAAGGGAGCACGACATTCCGGTTCTGTTCGATGCGCCGCATGTCGGCCAGAACCTGCAGGATCATTTGGGCAGCGACAACTACTACGTCTCGACCGTGCCCACCCTCAATCAAGCCCTGCGCCCGATGATGGGCAAGATTAAGGCCGCGCTGCAGTACGCCTTTGCGCGCAAGGGGCCGCTCTCCTTGAGCCTTAACCAGGGGGGAGGATTTGTCCGCCTGACGGAGACTTCCAAAGGCCCGGACATACAGCTCTATTTTTCACCCGTCAGCTACACACGTGCCGAACCAGGCACCCGACCCCTGATGACCCCCGATCCATTTGCAGGGTTTCTGTTAGGGTTCAACCCCTGTAAACCGACCAGCCGGGGTCATGTAAAAATTGCGTCACCCGACCC
The DNA here is from genome assembly GCA_045105195.1 of Roseobacter sp. GTDB lineage: Bacteria > Pseudomonadota > Alphaproteobacteria > Rhodobacterales > Rhodobacteraceae > Roseobacter. The sequence continues at coordinate 32,949 of JBGCDG010000079.1, forward strand.
TATGGCGGCCCCCACACTGCATCCAAATTATCTGGACACAGAACATGATCGCCACTTGATGATCGAAGGCACCAGACTGCTGCGGCGCATCGCAGCAACCAATGCGCTGGCGCATGTGATCGAAAAGGAACTCTCCCCGGGGCCTGACGTGACCGGTGATGCCGCAATCGCCGCGTATATCGCCCAAACCGCCTGGAGCGTCTTTCACCCCTGCGGAACCTGCCAGATGGGCAAAGATCCTGCACAGGCCGTTGTTGACCCACAATTGAACGTGCACAGTGTGGACGGGCTGCGCATCGCGGATGCGTCTATCTTTCCGACGATCCCGACCGGGAACACAAACGCACCCGCCATCATGGTGGGCGAACGCGCCGCAGATTTTATTTTGGCCGCCGCAAAAAACAGGAAAGAAACCGGATGAAGCTGAGCAAGATAGAAACCTTCACCAACGAAGCCGTCGGTTTCGTCCGCGTGACAAGCGAGGATGGTGCCCAGGGCTGGGGCCAAGTCTCGACGTATCATTCGGATATCACCTGTCAGGTGCTGCATCGACAAGTCGCGCCCTGGACACTTGGACAAGACACGACCGATCTGGATGATCTGCTAGATCTCGTGACTGAGCGGGAACACAAGTTCCCCGGTTCCTACCTGCGACGCGCCATGAGCGGGTTGGATACTGCGATTTGGGATCTGCGCGGCAAACAGCTGAACAAACCGGTTGTCGAACTGCTGGGCGGCACACCCGGCACAATCCGCGCCTATGCGTCCTCCATGAAGCGAGATATCACGCCCGCCGACGAGGCCGCGCGGCTGAAACACTTGCGCGACTCACTGGGGTTTGACGCCTTTAAAGTACGTGCAGGCGCCGAGGTCGGGCGCAACATCGATGAATGGCCGGGCCGCACCGAAGAGATCATCCCCACCATGCGACGCGCACTGGGCAGCGATGTAGATTTGCTGATTGACGCCAACAGTTGTTACACACCAGCCCGCGCAATCGAGGTTGGCAAGATGTTGGAAGGCAATGGCTACTGCCACTTCGAAGAACCCTGCCCCTACTGGGAACTGGCGCAAACCAAAGAAGTGACGGACGCGCTTTCCATCGACGTGACGGGCGGCGAACAGGACTGCGATCTGCCCACGTGGCAGCGCATGATCGACATGCGCGCGGTGGATATCGTCCAGCCTGACATCCTTTATCTGGGCGGCATGTGCCGGACTCTGCGTGTGGTCGAAATGGCGCGGGCTGCCGGGCTGCCCGTGACACCGCATTGCGCCAATCTCTCGCTGGTGACGCTCTTCACGATGCATCTTTTGCGCGCCATTCCCAATGCGGGGAAATATCTGGAGTTTTCCATCGAAGGTCCCGATTACTATCCGTGGCAAGAGGGGCTTTTTGTCCAGTCACCCTACGAGATCGTGGACGGTCACGCCCGCGTGACGGATGCCCCCGGCTGGGGCGTTGAAATCGCACCGTCCTGGCTTGAGAAATCAACCTATCAGATCAGCACATGCTGAAAAAATGAGCCACAGGCTTGAGTTTGCTCCTTCGGGCGGACACAGCCAAATGCCCCGCAAAAACCGCTGAAACTCAAGACGATGGTTCCCAAGACGACTACGTTAGGTAAGGTTTTGGTTGCTCTGTTCGATTTTATGATTAAAAATTTGGCATCACGCTGCTGCAGGGCCTCATTGTGATGGCCAACGGCCATTTCATGGCGCACAGTAGCATGAAAAAGATCAATGCTGCGCACGCGGCGTCCCACTATGGCGAACAACCCGCAGCATCTCGAACCCCTCGAAGGGCGATTGCAAAACAAGGAGAAGATACAAATGAACCTGAAGTCCCTGTTCATGGGCGCAACATGTGCGGTCGGGCTCGCGCTCACGCCGATGACCGCCGCTGCCCAAAATCTAGTGTACCTGGTCCAACCTGAACCGCCATCTCTGGCGTCGTTTTTGTCAACGTCAGGACCGATTGGGCTTGTCGCCCCGAAAATTTACGATGGTCTGTTCGACTATGACAACGATCTCAACATCGTGCCGTCCCTCGCGGAGAGCTACGAAGTTTCCGATGACGGCAAGACCGTCACCTTCAAGCTGCGCGAAGGCGTAACCTGGCATGATGGAGCACCCTTTACGTCAGCAGATGTGGCTTTCACCGTCATGGACGTGCTCAAGAAAGTGCACCCGCGCGGACCAAATTCATTCCGCGAAGTGACATCCATCGACACGCCAGACGATTTCACAGCCGTTTTCAACCTTGAAAACCCGGCCCCCTACATGCTGCGGGCACTTTCTTCTTATGAAAGTCCCATCGTGCCCAAGCACCTGCTTGAAGGCACCGATCTGCGCAGCTCCGATCTGGCGACCAGCCCAGTCGGTACAGGCGCCTTTACCTTCACCGAATGGAAAAAAGGTCAGTATGTCCGTCTCGACAAAAACGAGAACTACTGGAAAGAGGGCTATCCTAAAATTGAACGCGTCGTCGGACGTTTCATTCCTGATGCCTCTACCCGCACTGCGGCGATGGAAAACGGCGAAGTGATGTATGGCGCCTATGGCGCGATCCCCAATATCGACGCCGTCCGTCTGCGCGAAATGGATGGTTTTTCGGTTACCACCGATGGCTATTCGATGATCAACCCGATGGCGCTGATCGAATTCAACACCACAAAACCGCCTTTTGATAATCCGGCCATGCGCCGTGCGGTCTCTCTGGTGATGGACCGCCAATTCCTGATCGACAACATCTGGTTCGGCTACGGAAAACCGGCGACATCCGCGCTGTCTTCCAACTTTGACAAGGTTGGTCTCTATAAGGAAGGTCTGCCAAATTTCCCAGCATCGGGTGATCTGGAAGCCGCGATCAAAGAGCTGGATGACGCGGGCATTGCACCGGACGGCGATGGCGTGCGTGCAAGCATCACTCTGGACCTGATCCCTTACGGCGAAGACTGGCGCCGCGCGGGTGAATACATGAAGCAGGCGATGAAACCTCTCGGGGTCGAAGTCGAGCTGCGGTATGAAGACGTCCCCACCTGGCTCAACCGGATCTATGCCGAATATGACTTTGAGATGAACGTAAACTACTTCTACCAGTTGCCAGATCCGGTGCTGGGCGTACATCGTCACTATGGCACAGACCAGATCCGTCAGGGGACGCACTTCGTGAATTCGTCACGCTATTCCAACCCAGAACTGGACGCCTTGCTGGATGCAGGTGCACAGGAGCCTGACGCCGAAAAACGCGCGATCATCTACGGAAAAGTCCAGGAAATCCTTGCTGTGGATATGCCCGTCGCGAACCTCTTCGAGATGGAATTCCTGACGGTCTACAACGACAAGCTTGTTGACCATGCGACATCGGCGCTGGGTGCATACGGCCCGTTCGACAAAGCAGGAATGGAATAAACCCTCACTGGGTTTACCCAAAAAAGACACGCCACCGGCCGGACGAAATGGTCGGTGGCACGACACATCAAAAAGGTCCCCCAAGTATGGATAGTTCAAACCGGCGTTTGCGGTATGTGCTCAAGCGTCTTTTGCAAGCTGTTCCGATTGTTCTCGCCATCGTGGTGCTCAATTTCTTTTTGTTGCAACTGGCCGAAGGGGACGCGGTGGACGTGCTTGCCGGAGAAGCCGGATCAGCAACACCCGAATACATGGCTGAACTGCGCCAAAAGTTCGGCCTCGACAAACCGCTGGTCGTGCAGCTTGGCATCTATCTCAAGAACGTCGTCATGCTTGATCTGGGATATTCCTTCCGTCACGACATGCCGGTGAGTGAACTGGTCTTTGACCGTTTTATCCCGACGCTGTTGTTGATGACCTCTACAATCTTGCTGGCAGTCGGCTTTGGTATCGTGCTGGGCCTTGTTGCCGCATCGGGACTGAACACATGGCGTGACACCGTCATTTCAATCTTTGCGTTGATCACCTATGCGACCCCGCTGTTCTGGGTCGGTTTGATGCTGATCGTAGTCTTTGCGTTGAATTTAGGATGGTTCCCGACCTCGGGCATGGAGAATTTCGCCATGTTCTATGAAGGATGGGATCGGGTCGTGGATATCGCGCATCACCTTGTTCTGCCCACCATCACGCTTTCCCTGTTCTACCTCGCACTTTACACGCGGCTGATGCGCGCTTCGATGCTGGAGCAAGCGGGCCAGGACTACGTGACCACTGCCCGCGCAAAGGGTCTGACCGAACGGCGCATTGTCTTTGTGCACGTGTTGCGCAATGCGCTCTTGCCCGTGGTGACCATGGCCGGCGTTCAGGTTGGCGCCCTGATCGGCGGCTCGGTGAT
>JBGCDG010000080.1:0-34676 GCA_045105195.1 Roseobacter sp.
GATGTGCAGTGCGCCTTCTTTGGGGTCATCCGGTTCCCAGATGATCGCCGTCTGGTCGCCACGCGTAGCAAGGTGGCGGTCAATGCAATTGGCCGCGATATTCAGCGTGCCGTCCTCAAACCACTTGATGGACACGTTGCCTGGCTCAAAACTGGTGTTCTTGATGATCGAGAAGGGTGTCATCCATTGCAGCCGCTTGCCGATTTCGCCCCAATACGTATCTGGGTTAACGATGGATGATGCGTAAACCTCTTCGTATTTCGCTGCGTTTACGTGTGGCATTGGATCTGCTGCACTGATCTGCGCCGGCGCTCTTGTGTCAGTTTTAATGTGGGTCATCCTATCCTCCTCAAAATCTTAACCGGGCCAACAGCGCCGCCCGCAGCAGCCTTGGTGTGCCAAACGGAGCTGTTTAGGGGTGAATATGCGGAAAATGAAAACTTGTAACTATAATGCTGATATATATGCATTAATTTGTAAAATTATTTCGTAAAACCAATCTGTCTTGTAAATTATTTATGTGGCAAATTGCCAAATGTTAACGAGTTCAGCGCCTTGCTGGTTAACAAAAAGGAGCGAAAAATCGGGTGATCCGTTGCGCGCATTCTGATCGGTGAGCTCAATTTTCGCGCGAACTGTTTGGTAAAACCACAGAACGCCATATCGGGGCCCGCAACGACTCAGGCGTCAATGGCAATGAGGCGTTTTGGATTTCAAGAACATCTGACAGAAAATAGGTGGTCTGAGCTTCACACTGGCGTGAAGACGCCGACACCTTAAAACATCTTTGAGAATTCTTGTGTTAGGGTGCGCGCAAGATCAGTTTGTTCAAGTCTATAGGAGAGTACAGTGAAGCGTCGTGAGTTTTTGCAAGGATCCGTGAGCGGTATCGCGGTATGTGGCGCATTTGGCGCTCAGGCTGCGGTTCCAGATCAACTGCCGAACTACAATATGCCCGAGGAATTCTTGCCGCGCGAAGTGCGTATCCGCAACGAACTTGCTCCTTACGAAATTCACGTGGACCCAGGCCAATATGCCCTTTACTGGACGCTTCCCCAAAAGATGGCCATTCGCTATTCCGTTGGAATTGGGCGAACCAATCTCTACGAGTCTGGTGAATTTTTCGTCGGGGCCAAGAAAGAATGGCCAAGCTGGACACCAACGCCGGACATGATCGAACGAGATCCTGAGAGTTATGCAAAATTTGCTGACGGCATGGCTGGCGGTTTGAACAATCCACTCGGTTCACGGGGTCTTTATCTCTTCCAGCCTGGCCGTGGGGATACATTTTTGCGTGTTCACGGCACGAATGAGCCACGCACGATCGGCCGGCGGGTGTCTAACGGTTGCGCGCGCTTAATCAATGACCAGATGATTGATCTTTACAATCGCGTTCCGATGCAGACACGGGTTGTTCTGTATCCATTGGGCGGTGGTCAGACCAGCTGAAGAACACGCAGTCCGCACAGGCGGATTGGCATTGCTCTGGGGGCTGTTCCGTGATTTGCACCGGGTATGAAAACCCGTACATGCATTGATCAAGCAACGTGATTTCACCAAACGTGGATAGCCCCCGTGGCTTTGCATTTGCAATTTCTGCATATGTGTTCTGGGGTGTTTTGCCGATTTATATGAAGGCACTCTCCCACGTGGGGCCGGTGGAGATTTTAGCGCATAGGGTACTATGGTCAGTGCCTCTTGCGGCAGGAGCGCTTATTGTTTTGGGGCGGACTCGTGATCTTGCCGCTGCATTTCGTTCACCGCGGACGCTGGCCATGGGGGCGGTGGCAGCCGTGCTTATTTCGCTCAATTGGGCGGTTTATATCTACTCGATTACATCCGGCCAGGCGCTCGAAGCCGCCCTTGGCTACTACATCAACCCGCTTTTCAGTGTGTTCCTCGGTGCAGTGCTGCTCGGAGAAAGACTCAATGGCTTGAAGTGGTGCGCGATTGTGCTTGCTGGTCTTGCAGTTGTGGTGCTCACCGTTGCTGTGGGGTCTTTGCCCGTTCTTGCTTTGGCCCTGACGTTAACGTGGGGGTTTTACGCTTACCTCAAAAAATCGCTCCCCATAGGACCAAACCAAGGGTTCCTGCTGGAAGTACTGATTCTCGCGCCGCTGGCCTTGGGGTATGTGCTGTTTATGATGCCTAAAGATAAAGGTCACTTTATGACGGGCCAGACCTCCGACACGCTTTTGCTTCTGGGGTGCGGTGTTGTAACGGCGCTGCCGCTAATGCTTTACGCAAATGGTGCCAAGCTCTTGCGTCTGTCCACAATTGGAATGTTGCAATACATCGCCCCCACGATGATTTTCCTGATCGCTGTTTTTGTTTTTGGTGAACCCTTTGGCACGGTTCGCATGTTGGCGTTCCCGCTGATCTGGATGGCGCTCGGAATCTATTCCTACAGTCTTTGGCGCGACTCGCAGGTGCGGGACAACGCCTAGAGGCTGTTCAACAGATCAATCGATGGGATGCCTGTGACGGCCAGGCCGCGGCTCGACTGATAGGCGCGTATCGCAGCTTGCGAATTTGGTCCGATGACGCCGTCGGTGCCACCCGTGTCGAACCCGCGTGCGGTCAATCTCTCCTGCAATGCAGTGCGGTCCGCTTTCGTCAGGCCATTTTCGTCTGGTGGAAAAGAGGTGCGCAGCGGACCTGCGCCTGCGATCCGATCCGACAGGTGCCCGACGCCAATCGCATAGGCATCCGAGTTGTTGTAGCGTTTGATCACAGAAAAATTACGGTTGACCGCAAAGCGTGGACCGCCGGGTTGCGGCTGAATGACGGAACCGCTTGCGGCCCCCGTAACCTCTGTGCCCCAGCGCTGCCCACGTACCCATCCGTTGCGTTGCAAGTAGGCCGCTGCTGACGCCAATGCGTCGCTTGGATCATCCGACCAGATGTCGCGCCGCCCATCGCCAGTGAAGTCGACCGCGAACGATTGATACGATGTTGGAATGAACTGCGTATGGCCCATGGCACCGGCCCAACTGCCGCGCATCTGACCTGCTGGGATGTCGCCGTTCTCGACGATACGCAGGGCGGCGATCAGTTGTTTTTCAAAGAATGCGCCGCGGCGTCCGTCATAAGCCAGCGTGGAGGTGGCGGATACCACCAAGATATCGCCGCGCCGGTCTCCGTAGAAACTTTCGAGCCCCCAGATGGCGCAAATCACTTCAGCCTGGACTCCGTAGGTGGTCTCCAGGCTGCTCAGCACGGAGCCATATTGCGCCAGAGCAGCGCGACCGCGACTGACGCGTTCGTCGGAAACTGCAATCGCAAGGTAGTCTTCCAGTGATCGTTTGAATTCGGTTTGATTTCTGTCCCGGCGGACAACACCAGGTAAGTATCCCGTGCCGCGAAAGGCGCGATCCAGTGTGTTTTCTGAGATCCCAGCGGCCCTTGCGCGCGGTTTGAAAGCAGCGACCCAAGCATCGTAGCCCCGGTTCGGCACCGGTTGTAGATCGTCGGGCACGCTGCGCGCAGCCCCAGAGGTCGTGTTCACCGATCCGCATGCCGAGAGCCCTGCGGCGCAAAGTCCCAATCCGAAGTCTCGCCGTGTTATTCGCATTCAGTCGCCCCGCCCGGTTTGCCCACTTCTGAGACCGATCTAGTGCATTTGCGTGTAAACCGAAACAGCTTCCAGATGTTGTCGGCGGTTATCGCGCAATTGATTTTCAAATCAATCCGAAAAGACCTGTTGCTTGCCCGTGTCTGGTCCCCGCGCGCCAGTCCAGCGATACTGATGCGGCCATTCGCAGAGAAAAAGGGGCACCTTGATGTCACGTTACGCGGTTCCGCCGGGAGGACATCCCAGCCAGTCCCAGTTGCTTACGGATCGTGCCGTATTTACGGACAGCTATGCAGTAATCCCGAAAGGCACCATGCGGGATATTGTGACCAGCGTCTTGCCGGGCTGGGAAAAAACGCGGCTTTGGGTGCTTGCGCGTCCGATGAGCGGTTTTTCTGAAACCTTCTCACAGTACGTTGTCGAGGTTCTTCCTGGCGGCGGTTCGGAACATCCGGAAACGGATCCGAATGCGCAAGCGGTTCTGTTTTTAGTCGCGGGAGAGGCTAAACTCACGGTGGGTGGGCAGGTGCATACCCTTATGCCGGGAGGCTACGCTTACATTCCGCCGGGCACACAATGGAAATTGCACAACGCGGCCGAGGAGCCATTGAATTTCCATTGGATCCGCAAAGCTTATGTGGCTGTTCCGGGCCTTTCAGTGCCTGATGTGCTGATTACAAACGAACAGCAGGTGGACCCTACCCCGATGCCAGATACGGACGGGCGTTGGGCCACAACGCGATTTGTCGATCCGGCTGATTTGCGCCATGACATGCATGTGACGGTCGTGACATTGCAGCCCGGTGCTGTGATCCCATTCCTTGAAACTCATGTGATGGAGCATGGGCTCTATGTCCTGGAAGGTAAGGCTGTCTATCGTCTCAACACAGATTGGGTTGAGGTCGAGGCGGGCGATTTCATGTGGCTCCGCGCATTTTGCCCGCAGGCGTGTTATGCGGGCGGTCCGGGCCCGTTTCGCTACTTGCTGTATAAGGACGTGAACCGCCACATGCCGTTGTTTCAAACGGCCACTGGGGCGAGATAAGGTCTCCCGCCCCAGTGTGTTCTAGATGAATGAGTATCGGTACCAAGCTGGATCGCGGCAACGACTACCGGCTTTGAGGCAAAGACCCTTTCCCATGCCCTGACATGCCGCCTGATACTTCTTCGGTGGCTTCGTCTGCGATTTCCTCAGGCAAGACGAGGTTCAGTACGATGGCGATCAAAGCCGCCGGCAAAATACCCGATGTGGCAAGTACTTTGAGCGTGCCTGGCAAATATTGAAGTGCGTTTGGTTCAAGTTGCAGGCCAAGACCCAGGCTAAGCGCGATCGCAAAAATCACCATATTGCGCCGGTTCCAGTCCACGTCAGAAAGCATGGAGACCCCCGCGGCCACAACCATGCCAAACATGACGATCACTCCGCCCCCGAGGACTTCGATTGGGATGGAGGAGATCACTGCGCCTATCTTTGGGATCAAGCCACAAAGGATCAGGAACAACGCGCCGATCGTGACGACGCCCCGGCTCATGACGCCGGTCATTGCGATGAGACCCACGTTCTGACTGAAGGATGTGTTTGGCAGCGCGCCGAAAAAGCCGGAAATTGCAGTGCCGACCCCATCTGCATAGGTCGCTCCCTGGATTTCTTGGTCAGTGGCTTCGCGACCTGCTCCCCCCTTTGTGATCCCCGAGACATCACCAACTGTTTCCACAGCGGAAACAAAGGACATCAGGCAAAAGCCGATGATGGCCGCAGCGGAGAATTCGACACCAAAGTGCAGCGGGTTCGGCAAGGCGAAAGAGGACGCGCTGCCCACATTGCCAAGATTGACCTGACCCAGAACGAAGGCAAAAGCGTAGCCGGCAAGCAATCCAATCAACACGGCAGATACGGAAAGCATCCCGCGGGTAAAGAACTTGAGGCCAAGCGTGACAATGATCACCACGCCCGCCATGCTCCAGTTCAGCAGCGAGCCGTATTCGGGTGTGCTCATGGATGGAACGCCGCCCGCCGCGTATTGCACGCCGACCTTGACCAGCGCGAGACCGATCATTGTCACGACCAGTCCTGTCACCAAAGGCGGCAGGGCAAAACGCAGTTTGCCGATGAATAGTCCAAGGAAGGTGTGAAAAAGCCCACCTACGATAATTCCGCCCATCAAGACCGCGATGGCGTCCACACCCTTACCCGCCACCAATGGGATCATGATGGGGATGAAGGCAAAAGAGGTGCCTTGCACGATGGGCAAACGCGCGCCGACTGGACCGACCCCAATGGACTGAAAGAGCGTCGCAAGCCCGGCAAAGAACATCGACATCTGGATCATGTAAATCATCTGCGGGAAATCGGCGCTGTTGGAGCCGAAACCGAAACCCGCCGCGCCGCAAACAATGATGGCGGGGGTCACATTGGACACGAACATGGCCAGCACGTGCTGGATCCCCAGAGGGACGGCCTGTGCGAGGGGCGGTGTGTAGTTTGGATCACGTAGCTGTGCGGCGGTGCCGATGGAGGTGTCTGCCATTTTAGGCTCCTCTGTTGGAGTGATACTTGATTTTATGTGTTATTTTCGACTGTGTAGGGTGTTTCAAACCAGTGCTCTTGAAGGTTGTCGCCCGGACCGATGCGGTCGACCACGGCGAAGAGCCCGGGCGTATGCAAGGGCGTCAGCACCCCGTGCCATGTCCCTTTATTAAAGTTGATGCCTTGACCGGCGCAGGTCATAAAAGCGTGGGGATGGCCCGGCTTTCCGTCTCTATCGGGTGCGACAATGACAAGAAACGGGTCAAAACTCATTGGCAAGAAAGCCTGACTGCCCAGCGGATGCCGTTCCATCATCTCGAGCGTCAGCGGCAGTGCGCGCGGCTCAGCGTTGAACAGGCTGACACCGGCGGTGCCCTCCATGAAATCGAGGTGTGCACGATCATGAAACCGGTGGCACAAACCCTGATTGATAATCTTGTCAGGCGGGCCGCTGGCCTCCAGGACATCGCCAAAGGGAGCAAATGCATCCTGCGTCAGTGGTTCGATGTTCACTGTTCTGTTCATCTGGCAAGCGTATCGTTTAGCCGCAGCAGCGCGATCCGTTCCACCTGCGCGCAGGCTTCCGTAAATTCAGGCGCGAAGTCCTGTTCAATCCGTCGTTGAAAGGCGGCAAGGATGGACGCCTTGGTATTGTCGCGCACGGCGATGATAAAGGGAAACCCGAACTTTTCAGTGTAGCGCGCGTTGAGTTGCGTGAACGTCCCGCGTTCTGCATCCGTGAGGTGATCCAGTCCCACTGAGGCTTGCTCTGCTGCAGAGGCATCGGTCAACCGCTCTGCGGCGGTCAGTTTACCCGCAAGATCCGGGTGCGCGCGCAAGACCTCAAGCCTTTGCGCGTCAGAGGCGCTGCGGAACACGCGGGTAAGCGCCTGATGGACGCCCCGGGCTGTGTCGTGGGTGGGACCGAGTTCGAGCGCATGTGCGCCTTCTGCGATCCAGGAACTATGCTCGAAGACATCGCCGAAGGCCGCAACAAATGCTGCACGGTCCATTTGCGAAGGCCGCGCTCGGCGTTTTGGCGGATGCACGCGGGCCCAATGCTGTGCAATTTCCAACCTGGTGGCGAACCAGACGCCGTCATGTCCCTTCATATGCGCGATCGCACGCTGCAGCCCTGCGGTTCTGCCCGGGCGTCCGGCGAGGCGGCAATGCAGACCAATCGACAGCATCTTGGGTTGCCCGGCCTGACCTTCCTCGTAAAGTGTGTCGAAACTGTCTTTGATGTAGCGCTCAAACTGGTCGCCCGCCGTGAACCCGGCCTGAATGGCAAAGCGCATGTCGTTGCAATCCAGTGTATAGGGCACAACCAGCTGATCCTGCGACCCTGCTTCGATCCAATAGGGCAGATCATCGGCGTAATTGTCTGCAATGTAGTCGAACTGGCCGGTTTCTGTTGCCAGACGCACCGTATTTTCCGAGCAACGTCCAGTGTACCATCCGCGCGGCGCCGCACCGGTCAGTTCGGTATGCAGGCGGATGGCCTCTCGCATCTGCGCGCGTTCTTCGTCTTCGGAGAGGTCCTTGTGTTCAATCCATTTCAGACCATGGCTGGCGATTTCCCAATCAGCGCTTTGCATGGCTGCGACCTGTTCAGGCGCACGGGCCATGGCCGTGGCAACGCCGTAGACAGTGATAGGCAGATCTTGCATCAGGCGGTGCAGGCGCCAAAAACCTGCCCGTGCGCCGTATTCATAGATCGATTCCATATTCCCATGGCGTTGACCCTGCCAGGGTTGCGCGCTGGTGATTTCGGACAGGAAAGCCTCGGAGGCCGCATCTCCGTGCAGGATGTTGTTCTCGCCGCCTTCTTCATAATTGAGAACGATTTGAACGGCGATTTTTGCGCCGTTTGGCCATTGGGGGTTGGGAGGCGTAGAACCGTATCCGGTCATGTCGCGTGGGTAACGTGCCACTGTGTCCGTCCTTTTCTTGGTCATTTTAGGATTAAGCGAAAAAAGCGTCTGCGTTTTTCAAAAAATTCGCGAAAGAGCCTTTTGTTGATGTTCCTTTGCCGATTAGCATCGCAAGTGCTTATTTATCCGGCAAGCAAGAGGAAGATGTATGATGATGGGTTACCTGACAACGCATGTATTGGACACCGCGCGGGGGTGCCCGGCATCGGGCATGAAGATTGAGCTGTTTCGGCTAGAAGGCGAGACGCGCAATTTGGTCAACACCCTCGTGACAAACGATGACGGACGTACGGACACGCGTATTCTGCCGCCTGATCTCTTTGAGATTGGAACCTATGAACTTATCTTTCATGCCGGTGATTACCTCGACGCGTGCGATGTGCCCCCCGAGAGTCCTCGATTTCTTGACGTGGTACCGCTGCGCTTTGGGATATCGGAAACGGCGCATTATCACGTGCCGTTGCTGCTGTCGCCGTTTGGTTATTCCACCTATCGCGGCAGTTAGGCCCCGCGTATTGTGGTGGCGATCTGCTGGGTCACAAAGTCCATGAACAAGCGCGCTTTGGGGTCTTGGCCTTTGCGGTGGGCAAAGAGGCAGGCCATCTGAATTGGAGCGGGCGGGGTTTTGGTTGCCACCGGAATCAAAGCACCAGCCTCCATCAGATCAGCGACTTCAAAGAGGGGCTTCAGCACGATCCCATGTCCGTCGCGCGCCCAATCGGTGAGCACATCACCATCATCGGATTCGTAGCGTCCGGACACCGCGAACTTGCGCACCCCATCGTCCGTTTGCAAACGCCATTGGAATTCTGTGGCACCCGGAAAACGTAATATGAGGCATTCGTGCCCACCTGCAATCAGATCGTCCCCGGTATGGGGCATTCCGTGTTTTTCCACATAATCTGGCGCGGCGCAGAGCACACGCGGGACATCGGCGATCTTGCGCATGCGCAGGGCACTGTCTTCGGGTTGGCCCAGAAAGAAGGCGAGATCCAAACCCTCTGAAGTCAGATCGACTTTGCGGTCAGTCAGCCGCAAGCGCAGGCTCACGTGTGGGTATTGCTTTAAAAATTCAGGCACTTGCGGCGCAATCAAACGCCGCCCGACACCAAGAGGTGCAGCCACATAAAGCGCGCCGCGCGGGTTTTCGGTAATGTTAACGACCTGCGCTTCCGCCTTATCGACGGATTCCAGGATGTCGCAAGCGCCACTATAAAAGGCTTTGCCTTGTTCGGTGGGCGCTAGGCTGCGGGTTGTTCGTTGAAAAAGCCGCACATTCAGGTGATCCTCGAGCTGAGAAATGCGTGACGACGTGACGGCGGGAGAGATGCGCAGATCCCGACCGGCGGCGGACATGCTGCCCAATTCGTAGACGCGCACGAAGGTGCGGATGTTGTCGAGATAGGACATTGTTTTGAAAATTTTGATGCTGTTTGGATTTTTGTGGCAATACCAGAACAACCACCTTTCGGCTAGGCTGTTGGGACAAAAGATCTCTGGAGGACGCCATGTATGATCTGGCAATATTTTGGGACTGGATCGCTTTTTCAGTCCGCTGGCTGCATGTAATCACGGCCATGGCTTGGATCGGTGCGTCCTTTTACTTCATCGCGCTGGATCTTGGGCTGCGCAAAGCCCCCGATATGCCTGTGGGCGCGGCGGGTGAAGAATGGCAAGTTCATGGTGGCGGATTTTATCACATCCAAAAATATATGGTCGCGCCGGAAAACATGCCGGAACATTTGATCTGGCATAAATGGCAAAGCTATTTCACCTGGATCTCTGGGGCTGCGTTGTTGATGGTCGTCTATTGGGTCGGTGGTGAGCTTTACCTGCTTGATCCCGGCAAGGCAGATTTATCGCTTTGGCAGGGGATCCTGATTTCAGCCGGGTCACTTACCATCGGCTGGTTGTTTTACGATTTCCTCTGCCGGTCTAAACTGGGCGACAGTCCCACCGTCTTGATGCTGTTGTTATTTGTCCTGCTGGTCTGCATGTCCTGGGGCTATAATCAGATTTTCACAGGACGTGCCGCCCTGCTGCATTTGGGAGCATTTACCGCGACGATCATGACGGCGAATGTCTTTTTCATCATCATGCCGAACCAACGCATCGTTGTGGCAGATCTGAAAGCTGGGCGGACGCCGGATGCCAAATATGGCAAAATCGCCAAGTTGCGGTCAAACCACAACAATTACCTCACGTTGCCGGTCATTTTCCTGATGCTCAGCAACCACTATCCGCTGTCCTTTGGCACAGAATACGCCTGGCTGATCGCAAGTCTGGTCTTTTTGACGGGTGTCACGATCCGGCACTATTTCAACACGATGCATGCTACGGGTACGGGCCCCCATTGGACCTGGGGCGTTACCGTTTTGCTGATGTTCGTAATTGCCTGGTTGTCGACCATACCCGGGCATGAAACTTACGAGGCTGCAGAAGCGCGCACCCTGACCGCAGCAGAGCAACGCTTTGCCCAAGCAGATGGGTTTGATGCGGCCTATGATGTTATTTTGGGGAATTGTTCCATGTGCCACGCGCGCGAGCCAGTCTGGGACAGCATGCAATGGGCGCCCAAAGCGGTGTTTCTGGAAACCGAGGCGGATGTCGCGCGCCATGCCAGCCAGATTTATTTGCATGCAGGTGTGAGTCAGGCCATGCCACCTCCTAATGCCATCGACATGGATCCCGCTGCGCGCGCGACCATCATCGCCTGGGTGCGTAATGCCCGCGCCAACTAAGCATCGCGTTGCAAAACGCGTTCCGCTCTGAGCGGGGGACAGCATGCGCATCGCCATTGCCGGGTTCCAGCATGAAACAAATACTTTTGTCGAAAAACTGACGGAACTTGACGATTTCCTGCAGGCTGACAGCTGGCCAGAAATGCTGATCGAGCAAGCCGTCATGAGGCAAACGCATGGGATGAACCTGCCCATCGCAGGTTTCATTTCCGCTGCGAAAGAAGCAGGGGACACCGTGCTGCCGATCCTGTGGTGCTCGGCTGAGCCGGGCGGTCGCGTTACAGATCACGCGTTTGAGACCATCACCGGGCGGATCATCGCGGCCTTGGAACGGGTTATGCCACTGGACGCTGTGTATCTCGACCTTCATGGCGCGATGGTAACTGAGAGCGATGACGACGGCGAAGGCGCGCTTTTGGCGCGTCTGCGGCAGACCTTGGGGGATGACATCCCTCTGATCGCCAGTCTTGATCTGCATGCTAATGTCACAGCGCGCATGGTCGAAGCATCCGATGTTCTGACGGTCTACCGCACCTATCCGCATATCGACATGGCTGCCACCGGGGCGCGTGCACACAAGATGATGCACCGGATCCATCAGCATGGTTCGTTGGCCAAGGTCTGGCAGCAGGGAACCTATCTGATCCCGCTTCACGCTCAGCACACCGGTGCCGGACCGGCAAGGAGCCTTTATGAGGGAATCGCGTCACAGAATGGCAGCGCCGACGCTTTGGTGGAATGCGCTTTGGGTTTTACGGCAGCAGATATAGCCGATGTGGGGCCAGCGATTTTGGCCTATGCCGCGTCACAAAGTGTTGCCGATGCGCTGGTTGCACAACATGCAGCGGCGCTGGCGCGCTTACAGCCAGATTTCGACGTGCCTTTGCTGACACCAAGCCAAGCCGTGGCGCGCGGGATTTCAGCTGATCCCGCACGCCCCGTGGTCATTGCGGATGTGCAGGACAATCCCGGCGCAGGCGCTGCGTCAGATACAACCGGTCTTCTGAGGGAGCTGATCGCGCAGAAGGCGCCATCGACGCTACTTGGGGTAATCCACGACCCGGAACTGGCTGCTCAGACGCATCATAAGGGCGAAGGCGCTCGTTTTCAGGCGCAGATCGGCGGGCGGGGGCAAGGCGATACACCGCTCCATACGGCAGTCGATGTCGAAAGGCTTAGCGACGGGCGCGTGCGGTATAGCGGCGAGATGTATGGCGGTGGGATCGGATCGCTCGGGCCATCCGCCTGCCTGCGCGTGCGGGATACGGATATTCGGTTTGTCGTGAGCAGTATCCGCAATCAGTGTCTGGATCTGGCGCATTTTCGACACTTTGGCTGCGCGCCCGAAAGCGCCCGGATCGTCTGTGTCAAAAGTACCGCGCATTTTCGTGCGGATTTTGAACCGATCGCGCAGGAGGTTCTGTTGGCGGCAGCGCCCGGGGCCTTCCCCTGCGTGTTGCACGCTGACCAATATACCCAGTTGCGGCCAGGTGTGCATGTTGGGCGCACAAGGATATCCTAGCGACCGGTTCTGAAAACTGGGCGACACATATGCATGATCTTGCAGTATGTATCGCCCGTCTACAGCGTTTAGAGCTGTACGCCCTTGGTCAATGCACCATCGATGACAAGGTTGGTGCCTGTGGTGAAACTGGAGCACGGCGCGCTGAGGAAAACCACTCCTGCTGCGACTTCTTCTGGGGTTCCCATGCGGCCCGTTGGGTTCAGCGACATGGCTTCTGCAAAGAGCTCTGGATTACCGCCTTCGATCTGTTCCCAGATGCCGCCGGGGAAATAGGTGTTGCCGGGCGAGACCGTATTGGCGCGAATGCCTTGTCCGGCCAGTTTGTACGCCAAGCCTTGCGCGTAGTGCACGAGCGCCGCCTTGAACCCGCCGTAAGCAGGGCCGGTGAAATCAATCTCCCGCCCTGAGACAGAGGAAATCAACGTGATCGCCGCATGATCTGACTGTTCAAGCATTGGCATAGCCGCGTTAACCAGGCGTACCGAGTGCATCATGTCGGTTTCAAACCCTGCGACCCAGGCTGCTTCGTCGTCAGCAACGGCAAGTGCTGAGACATTCGCAATCACGATATCGATGCCGCCCAAAGCTGTGGCACTATCCGCCACCCAAGCTTCGAGCGCTGCTTTGTCCGCAACATCGACAGCGGCGCCGTAGCAGGTGGTGCCATAGGCTTTCAGTGCGTCCACCGTCGTGGCGACCTCGTCGGCATTGCGCGCGCAGATCGACACATTTGCGCCTTCTTGCGCCAAGAGGTCGGCACATCTCTGGCCTATGCCTTTACTGCCGCCAGTGACAAGTGCGTTCAGTCCTTTTAATCCCAGATCCATGTGCGTAACCGCCTTTCAAACCAAATATTTCTTCAAAATTGAGGCACCCACCGAATACTTCGGGTCCACCATATTGCCCAAGCGCACCTTGCCGCACATCGTGAGCAGCATGTAGGCTTCTTCTTCGGATTGCCCGGTTTGGGCTGCGACCCACCGGACCAGTTCGCGATAGGCAATGCGCGAGGCGTCTTCCAGTGGGCGGGCGCTGCCGATAAACATCATCGCATCTTCTGTTTCAAGCTGTGGCCAGGCATTGCCATGGCCTTTCACAAGGTCGATGTGCAACACGACTGTGGCCGGAATCTCGAGCGCCACGCCGCACAGTTCTCCGTCGCCTTGGATGGCATGACAATCGCCCACATAAAGATACCCGCCCGGGGTGTTTACAGGCAGGTACACAATTGCGCCGGGGGCCATATCGGGCAGGTCCATATTGCCGCCATAATAGTCCGGTTGCAGTGAAGAGATCGCCTCGATCTGCGGAGCCGTACCGATCGTACCAATAAAGGGTTCATAGGGCAGGGTGAGCGTATCTGACCAATGCACCCCCGCCTCATCGACGACTATTTTCTTGACAATCTCGGGCAGGGGCGCGTTCAACATTGCCGTTTGCCCAGTGGATACCAATCCGCCGAACTCAGGGATCAGACAGGTAGTCCCCACCGGTTGCGGTCCGCGCGGCGTGATAGAAACGATCCGAACCGCTAGGGCATCCCCTTTTTCGGCACCGCGCACGTGGATCGGCCCCGATTGAGGATTGAGAAACGGAAACTCCAGAACCGCCGAAGGCTTATCGTCTTCGGTCACGACTTTCCCCTCAAAGGCGTCATGGGTTTCAATGGTCACAACCGCGCCTGGATCGACTTCCAGAACCGGATCCGCATAAGGGCCATACACATAGTGGAAGGTTTTCTGGTCTTCGATGGTAATGCTATGCTCAGCCTGGACTGCGCCTTTGGCCACACCTTTTCGGCCCATGATGGACGTTTCGATCCACGACATAAAATTCTCTTTCCCTGTTATTGTGTGCGTATGTCTGTAAAAGTTAACTAACCCATCGCGTGCGGTGTCAAGTTCGGAGCCAGTTTCAAGAGTGCTGCGCTGTTGCGTCACTGGGTGCGCGCACGGCAAAGAGGCGGCTGGGGGAAAACTTGGCTTTGATTTTCAGCAACGTTTTGGATCTTTTAGACGATGCCGTTGGGAACGTGTCAGACACTGCCTCCTATGCGCTGAGCGACACCGTAAGTGGCCGGCCTAGTTGTCGTGCGCCTCACAGACGTTTTGCAGGGACGGCGGTGCCATCATGACCACGCGGGCAGGCACTGGGCCGGTGTTGAACACGATGACTTCGACGTGTTCGCAGTGTTCAGAGAACCACTGCGCAAACGTCCCGATGTCTTCGACGCCCGTGGTTGGCCCGATGTCTGATGCCAGGGTCTCGCCCGTTTCAGATTTGATGATCAGGTCGATTGTGGCGGATGACCCGTCTCGTTTGATCCGCGCTTCTACAAATGCCATTTCATCCTGTGCCATTTGCAACATGACAGTCAGCGTTTCCCCGGGTTCGATGACCGCGTCGATGCGAGAAATACCGTCAACGACGCCGCGCGTTTGCGACAGTTGCAGCGACAAATGATGCAAGAGCTGCGGATCATTCTGGGCGTTGTTTCGCAGGATTTGCGCATATTCAAAGGCACGCCAGGGATCGTCTGGATCCAAAGTGGCCCCGGCGGCCAAAAGCCCTGACAGACCCGATAGCAATGCCATATCCGCGTCGTTTTCTACGGCCCAAAGTGCAAGGGTTTCCGCCGCACGCCGCGATGCGGCGTCCTGTGAGACCGGGTCTGCAACGCCAGGCAATCCGCTGAAAGTGAACACAAAGATGACGGATAAGGCACCAGCGATACGTCGCGTTATCCATTCGGGCGTCATTGCTGCACAGCCTCCCAAGCCTCGTGGTTCCCAGAGAAGAATTGCCATGCAACAGCAGCATAGCTCAAGTCCGGTGCATCAGAATGTATCGGAGCGCTGCGTGTCGAAGGTGGAGCGTTTTGTGTCTGGAGCGCGTCCGTTGCAAGGTAGCGGAAACTCTTGGCCACTTCATTTTTTGCTGGCACTGCCAGGAACAACAGAGTCGCATGTCGTCCTGCATGTGCGGGGGACACGCTTTCTGTAAAACGAATGACACGCGACGCGCGGGGTGGGATCCGCACACCTTGGCGCGTGCCGTGTAGGTATCCGGACAGGTAGTAGATGGTCCCATCTGCGGCAACATAGAGCGGTGAGACATCCAAAGAAACCTCACTTATGTTTTCGACCTGCAAAAAGATTTGATCGCAGTGGTGTAACGTCGTCGTAGCCCGTGCGTCGGGGATAACCGGCCGCGCGGTAGGTGGGATTGCGTCCTGGATGCCTCCGTTGAAAGCAGGGCATGTGCCTGTGTCGTCAATAGTTGTAGCGCTCTGCCTGAAAACCTGCAAACGCAGCGCGTTGGGCATTTTTTCTGTAGCACTTACAGAGGCCGTCTGGAGTAGCCTCTGCGCTTTCCCGATCCGGGTCAGAAGTTGAACAAGCGCGTCACCCCGCGTATTTTCTGACACTAGGCGCAGGGGCCTCTGCTGCCTCAACGTCTTGTTTCCACCGGGCGCAAGCGCCAGTGTATTGGCGTAGGCATCCAACACAAGATCCGCGTCTTCTTTGGTCGTCAGCTGGAAAGCTGCGCCGGGGGCTGTGGCAGCCTGCACAAGCACCTGTGTCACATCCGGCGGCACCTGAGCGCCGAAGGAAAGAGATAGCGGTGACTGGGACGCGGCATCCAACAGGCGTGCGGTCAGGTTTGGTGCGCGGTCCGCAAGCCAGCGATCTGCGAAACCGGTCTCGGCAAGGCCCTCTGTTGCGAGGATATCTTTCAGATTGTTCGGTGTGTCGACCGTGTCTGGCAGGATTTCCAACACCGCGTGATCGAGTGCGCTGCTTGTGACTTGCGCGGTGAGCACATGCGTGCGCTTGGTACCCGTTCCCATTTCGATGGCGAGCTGTGTGCCGGGTGTCAGGCCGTGCAAACGTCCGGCGTCCGACATAAGTGTCTTTCCATTGAATCGGACGGAAAAACCTGATTTGCCGGACGTCGGGATACCCGCTGCGATCAGGGGTCGATCTAATGCGCCGCGATACATGGCCTGCACCCGTGGGCCTGCGCGCGCCCACATGCGGGCGGATGTTTCGCGTGCCAGATCGGCAAAATGCAAGCCTTGCGCGGCGTGAAGAGCCTCTGCTAGGCTGATGGTGAAAAGCCCGTGAATTTGGTTCGCTTGTGGTCCTGTTGGCATTTCAAAGGCCAGCTGTTCCGGCGCCGCTGCATAAAAGCCGACAAACCGTGTTTGCGGTGATTTGCCATCTGCGGTGCCTCCAAGCACGTGGTAGGCACTCTGACCGGGCGAAAGCGGTGGGTTTAGGTCCGCGATCGGCCCCCCGGGTAGCTCCGAGAGGTTTGCCATGCGCGGCGTCAAGGCAGCAGTTTCGCTGCGCAACATCGTACCCGCATGGCAACTGTCGACGATCAGCCACACAAAAGCGCCTGCCTGTTGCATCCTATCGATGCGTAAACCGATCTCCGTGTCGCGAATGTGGTTTGTGATGCCATATCCCGTCTCGGTCGGCACGATTTTTGTATCAGCAGGCAGAAAAACCTCGTCTAATCCATCGGGTTCATCACTATCGGTTTTTGGTGTCGGGAGTTGCGTCCCGTGGCCCGACAGATAAAGAATGATCTCATCGCCAAGCGTTGTATCTTCCGCCAGACGGTCGAGAGCACCGAGGATCGCACGTCGCGTCGGAGGGGCATCGAAAGCCGCCCCGAGTACTGCAATCTTCATGTCGCGCCCGAAGGTATCCCGAAGCGTCTCATACATGAGCGCAATGTCATTGTCCGGACCCTGTAAATCAGGAAAGACCGCCGACACGGATTTATCATATTGTTGGACGCCCACCAAAAGTGCGCGCCGCTCTTGGGTAAGGCCAGGCACGGCCGTTGCCATAAACACCGACAAACAGAAAAGAAGCCGGCACACAGCCCTCAACGCGGTTCACCCAAAAGCAGAACCTCAGCCGTTTCGCGGCCTTCGTTCAAGAAGCGAGCATGCATGGTTTGTCCCGCGTCCAGGGCGCAGAAAAGGGCATTTCGTTTGGTGGCGCATAGGGGGGTTCCAGCCACATTTGCCATGATGATCCGTAGGTGCACGTCGTTTAATACCAGTGCTGCCTGATTGCCGCCATCCGGCAACGTCACCTGAACCTGTTCACCGGGAGCGACGGTCAGGATTTGTGCTGGTAAACGTCGCACCGACGTTTGTCGCGGTAAAACAGCAGGACCCGAACGGCTGAGAAAAAGCACTTCGGCACGCAGCGCATCAATTTGCTTTTCCCACGTCGGGCCAAGCGTTTCGTCTTCGGTCAAAGCGTGCGGCGAGAGGCGCGTAAAGACATCCAGCCCGCCCAAGATCATCGCGGCTTCGCCGTGTTGTTTGCCGTCTTGAGCAACCACCCAGGCCGCATGAAACGCGCGCAGGTCACTGATCGGTTCGCACACCAGTGGACCCGTCGTGCAAAGCAGCGCGAAAAAAGCAAGATATCGACGTTTCAACGCCTGCCCCCCGAAGCTCCGGTTGTTGTCCCTGTGACCTCTACGATGGCTTTGTCCAAGGCTTCTGGCAAGGCCACTTCGAACCCATGTGCCTGACAAATTGCAAAGACAAGATTTAAGCCCAGGCCCGCGCCTTGGGGCCCGCCGCCGTCATCTGCACGCACAAAGCGCCGAAAGGAGCCGACGCGCACGCGTTCGGGAAAGACGCTCCCGTCATTCGATACGATCAATCGGAACCTGTCGCCCGCCTGTGTCAGACAAATGTTGATGTTGCTTTTGGGCACGGCGTATTTGCGCGCGTTTGTCAGAAGATTGGTGACAAGCAGTTCCATCAGGGGGCGATTTCCAGCGATCTCGATATCTTTGGCCGCCGCAAAGGAGACCTGTCGCATCTGGTCCGCAAGAACATCCTCAAAATCCTCGTAGATCGACTCGACCAGATCTCCAAGATCAATGTGGTCATCGAGGGTCGTGACTTCTCCTGCTTCAAGGCGAAAAAGCTGCATGAGGTTTTGCTGCCGTGCCCGGGCGCTGTCGAGGATGCGGTCAATTTCATTCACCCGGACAACCCGTTCCTCTGCGTCAGGTTCGCCAGCAATGCGCACAGCAAGAACGCGGATTTTCTGTAAGGGCGTATTTATTTCATGGGCAAGATGCGCCGACATGAATCGTAGTCCATTCGTGAGCTTGTCGATACGAGACAAGGCCGTGTTCAAAAGCCCGGCCAATCTGTCAATCTCAGGTGCGACCCGGCCATCGGGTACCCTGATTTCAGTCTGACCTTGCGCAAACAGATCGAGTGTTTCGTTGATTGCGTCCAGCCCGCGCGCATAGCGGCGCTGATGGTTACGGTTAATCAGGATCATGCCGATCAGGAAAAGCGTGCTCATGACGCAAATCGAAGCAACGAGCCTGCGTGCGTTTTGCATCTGAGCGCTGGGTGCGCGCAACGCAATGACCAGCTCAACGTCCGCATAGCTAAGCTCCCAGTTGCTGGACGCAGTTTTGATATCGGGCCAGCGCAACAGGTATGTTTTCTGTGCCACGCGCAAGGACGTATCTGCGGGATCCCGTGCCAAATCCGACAGACCATCTATGGTTTCGTGCAACAGTATGCGTGTGCCTGCCACCTTGCGCCAGATGACCAGTTCAATCATATCACGGGGGGGTAAAAGCGTATCGTCATAGGCTGAACTCGCGACGGTCAAACCTGATAATCCGCGGTTTTGAAGCACCAGCAAAAGACGATCTTCGGTGTCGTCCAACAACTCGATATCGTCCGCCCGTGCGATGCCCAACAGGACAACACAAGCCCACAGCGCCAGAACGAGAACGCCGGCAATCAGCAGTCGGATCAGGGCCTGACTTGATATCCGTTCGATGATCGCCAGTGACCATCGTTTCGGCGCATCTGTCATTTAAGCTTGCTTTGCTTTGTGGGGCAGTTGCAGCAGAGGTTCGACATTGAATTGATAGGTGTCGTCTTCAGCGCTCAAGAATTCCGGGAAGGGTTCGTTACGGGCTTTGAAGAAATCCTTGAGCTTGTTGATCAAGCGATGCTTGGCGGCAGCAACGGGATTGGATCCCTCTTCCATATAGACCTTTTCCCACACGTCGAAATAGAGCATGCGATGTGTGATCGCGAGCCCGAAGCGTTCCGCCAGATAGATCAGCATCTCGGATTCCTTGGGCCGCAGTTCGATCCGGTCACCGCGCCACCTAACAATTCTGTCGCGTCGCATGATCTCCAACGGGCCGAAGACAATCGTTTCCTCAGTATCTATCGGGCGCAGAGCGATTTTCACTCGGACAATCAACTCATCTGCATGAACGGGCTTGCATAGATAATCGACAGCGCCTGCGACTTCCAAACCTTCGATCCGGTCTGAAATCTGGTCGAGCGCGGAATAGATCAGCGCCGGGGTGCGGATACCTGCTGCATGAAGTTCGGCCACAAAACTCAAACCGTCTCCGTCTGGTAACTGGCGGTCCACGATCAAAGCATCGATGGGCCCATCCTCAAAGGCTTTTCGTCCCGAAGCGAGGTCGGTGACCCACACCGTCTGCATGCCGGCACGCTGCAACTCTTCCGCGACCCAGGTGCCAATGTCCGCTTCGTCCTCGATGACCAGTATCCGGGGCGAGCGTTGCTGCAACAAAATGGCCCGCAACCGGGTCAAGAATTCGCCATCAGAGGCATCAGAACGGACAACATCGTCCGCACCCGCCTCCAGCAAAGCGCTGCGCTGCGTGCGGAACGCACCAACACGTGTCATTTCGAACCGCACCAGGATCGGGCACCCCGCTTGTTTTAGTGTGCGGATTGTGGGCCGGATGTCGTCTGGAGGTAGGCCGCCCGCATCAAAAAATACGACGCCCCCGTCGGGCAAAGGACCATCAACCGAGACCGCATTCACATCAAAGTGATGTTTGGTCAGCATGTCGATGCGCATCTGCGCTCCGGGAGCGTCGGCATGTACGTATGAAACTGTTCTCATAAACTCTTCAAACCCAGTATTCCGGTCATACCCATTCTGACAGAATAGTCAGCACCCACTGGCGTTGATTGGACCATAGGGGATCCATTTGGGGAAATGACAAAATCTGTGATCCTCCGGGTTGGCGTGATTGGTGTGCTTTACCTTTGCGGATCAGCGGTGGTCAGATCAAGAAGAGTTGCGACCCTGCGCGCTGTTTTAAGGTGAATGCAGAGGCTGGACTAGTTTGTGCCGACCAGGATGAAGGGGGCCCATTGAGAGGGATGCGCAAAACTGTTTGGCGTGTGGTCCCGGCTTTTATCGTTCATCAGGATTTGCATCGCTTGTCTCAGGGCTTCTGCCTTGGGTACGCCATCTTCTGCAAGCTGGATGGTTGCGGTGGCCAGCCGTTCGGCTGCGAGGTCGTCGACCCGCCAATGAGACACCAACAGGCTTTGTGCACCAGCCGTGAAAAACCCCTGCGCAAGCCCGCCCAACCCATCCCCGTTAAGGCTTTCTGCACCGGCAGTGTCGCAGGCCGACAGGATAACCCACTCCGCGTTCAGATCCAGTTCAGCCGCTTCTGACGCGGTCAGAAGGCCGTCATTTTGCGGGTTTTGCGCATCATGTGGCGGCGAGAGCGCAAGCGCTGGCTCGCCCAGATCGTCGAAGGCGCCCGCAAGAAGCCCGTGGGTCGCAAAATGCAGAATGCGCGCCTTGGACAAGGTGCCATCGGCATGCAGACTGCGCAACGCGGCTTCATTGGCATCGGCACCTAGCAAGACATGACGCGCCGAACCGGCGAAAAGCGCAGAGACACCTTCGACTTCGCGGCGTGTGCCCGGCAAGCGTGGTAAGGCGCGAAGAGAAGCGCCGCGCGTCTCGACCCCGCGTCTGAGGACAGTGGTTGCGTTGCTCAGGGCTGCAGTCTGAACACCTTCAAACGCGGGATCGCCAACGCCAAGATAGGCAATGTTATCGGTATGGGGCGCCTGTCGCGCCGTACGCTCCTTCAGGGAGACCCAGCTTTCAACCGAGGGGACGATGGTCAACGCGCGCTCCAGTCCCAGCCAACGCGTGTTGCGCAAACCCTCCACACTCGGCGCATTGCTTGTGTTGTTGGCTTGCGTCACCAGCGCGGCGTAGGGGACGCTCATCGCCGAACCATGAGCGACGACGACCCACTGCGCCTTGTCACCGATCAGGGCCTGAATTTCGGGTGCGCCAAAAAGCCCTGTGTAAAGACGATGTGCGCGCTCAAAGGAAAAGTTGCTCTGCTGCCAGGGCGATGTGTCCGCCGTATCAATCGCCGGATTTACAGGCGCGCGGGTGCCTTCTGAACGCAATGCCACTTCTTCTGCCAGCGGTCTTTGGTCCAGTTCAGCATGCAGGCGGGCGATTTCCAACGTGAGCTCAATGCTGCCGAGCCCGATGGGTGCTGCGGCGAAATCATCATCGGTGATCGCGAGTACGAGACCTCCAAGGCTTGGGTCATCGGCGAAATCGCCGAATTCAGTTGCAGGCAAGATCACGATGAGCGCTTCGTCTTCCGCCAGCATGTCTTTGTCGCGCAAGGCAGTCAGAGGCACCGGATCGGGCACTTGCATGTCATAGAACTCGGGCGCTTTTTGCAGGATCGCGGTGCGCAAATTGTCCAAAGCCACGGCGCGGAACCAATCGCGCTCCAGATCAGGACCGTCGGCTTGGGGTTGGCTGACGCGGCTCATGTCGCGCCATTGTGCAGCCAGGTCGGAAAGTTCAGGGTTTTGCATCAACCGGCGCAGTCCAGAACGCGCAACGGCAGCGGAGGCAGAGCTGAAACCTGCGATCTGTGACGCTTCAAACAAAGTGCTGCCGGGCACCGGTTCCATTATGCCGCCCGTTTGTTGCGCCAGCCATGCCGTGGCTGCAAAGTCCATGCCAACAGCACGGCCAAACATGAGGGTTATCGTGTCGCCGAGCGCGTCCACGGTCATATGAGACAGGCGAAGTGTGTCAAAAAGCGCTGGAATGGTCGCGCGGTATGCCTCCAACGCTGGAAGATATGCTCCGGCTGCACTGAGGTTTTGCGCCTGTGCTCGCTGCACGTGAACGCGCAAATCCTCATAGATCACGCCGGTGGCAGCGATTTTTTCTTCCAGCGTAATTGCAAGGGCTTGCAGTGTGCGTTGCGCGTCATCAAAGCGTTTGACATCGTTCAACACCTCGGCATAGCGAACGGTGGCGATCAGTTTGCTGACAAAGTCGTCCTGCGGCCCATGCGCTTCGGCATAACGGCGAAATATGTCCACATCGGTGGGGCTGTAAAAAGCGGTTTCTGGACGGCCATCCCAGAAACGACGATGTGCGCTAAGACGCTCGAAAATTTCTGGTCCGAACTGGGCGACAAACAGCGCGTTGTTACGCACTTCGGACATGCGCTGGTCAATTGCCAATCGTTTCATCTGGAGCGTTATGCGGTGCCCCGCACCCAAATCCTGTTCCAGCACACTGACAACAGTGTTGAGAAACTGCGGCGCTTTTTGTGGATCCGGGTCTTGCGCGCGGTAGAACATGATCAGCGTTTCAAGTGCTTCAGCGTGACGATCAAGACTGATATCGGGGGACATCCGGGTCAGATCGGCAATGGCCAGCAAAGTGCTTTCCAGGCGCTGGGGATCCCCGGCCGTGGTCGCATCGGCGGCGCGTGCCTCAAGTTCCGCAAGCCTTTCCGCGTCGGAGCGTGTGTTTTGCCCGGTGGAGGGCGGGTTTGGTTGCGCACCATTGAAAAATGCTATGTTTTCTGCCGCGCGTTGTGTGATCGCGTGCGCTGGCCCAAGTGCGTTCATCGCAGTATCAAAAGTTGTTTCCAGAATGCTCCAGGCCGCATTTGTGTCACCGATGCCGATGAGCGCAAACGCGAGGTCGATCTGAAAATCAAGGGCGATGGGGCTGGCTTGCCCGTGTTGATCCTGAGCCAGTGCCGAACCACGTCGGGCATGAATAACCGCTTCTTGCGGATCGTCCGCCTGGGCCAGAAAGACGGCCAGTCCTTTTCGGGCAATGATTTCCAGCAGAGGATCGCGTTGTTCTGCCGGGGTCTTGGACAGAGCGGTTTTATAGGCGGCAAGTGCAGCTTCTTGTTCATCGACCTGCAGGTAAGCGGTGCCGAGAGATACCTGGTTCTTGAACGCATAGCCCGTTGCATCGAGGCCGTGCGCTGCAAGAACCGTCTTAAGGGCTTCACCGGCATCAAGGGCCGCTGCAACGTCCCCGGCAAACAAGAGCGCATTGGTCAGATCGGCCCGAAGCATGAAGTGCGTTTCGCTGTCCTTTCCTCCGCGTGCGTCCACCAAAGCCAAACCGCGTTCAAGCAAAGCGACGCCGACAGCTGGAGGGCCGACGTATTCGTTCATCTCCGCGAGGAAACGGTAAATTTCGCCCAGGTCGTGCTCAGGAGGCAATGCGCCTTGCTGCGCAAGACGATCAACCTCAGTAATTGTTGCGCGTGCCGTTTCGATATCCTGTTCCGACACTGCCAAAACGAGGGCCCGCAACATTTGATCGACTGATTGCGCAATCGCCCCGCTGGCAAACAGCATTCCTAAAGAGAAAACGAAGCACATGGCGCGGAGGCGGTAGAGAATCATGCGCGACACGTGTGAAGAGAGGAGCCGGACATTTTCAATATTCACGCCTGTCAGCAAAGTTACTCAAAGATAGTGCCAAAGCCTGTCCGGGCACCGCGCGCATGCACGGCTGGGCAGATTGATGCAAGCTTACCCGGAGGTATTTCTGCCGTCCAGCATGGCATCGTCTTTTGAACTCTTGGTACGCAGGATATTCCATCGCACTTGCTGTTGCCAATGGATCGTCAGTGGGTAAGTGTTTGCCGACAGGTTTGGGACGAAAAGGGGATCACATGGAACAACGTAAACTCGGCGCGCAAGGACCCACAATTGGGGCGATTGGCTATGGCGCCATGTCCTTTTCTGACATGTACGGACCCACCAACGAAGCGGAGAGCCATACGATCCTTGATCTGTGCCAGGATCTTGGTGTGACGCATCTGGACACCGCGAATGTATACGGCATGGGTAAATCGGAAAGCGCCATTGGCAGTTACCTCAAGGCCAATCCCGGCGCGCGTGATGCATTTGTCATCGCCACAAAAGCGACGATCACGCAGGACGCGGACGGAAACCGCATCTTTGACAACACAGCAGAGCATTTGGAAGCAGAGTTGGACAAATCCCTGAAGCGGCTCGGCGTGGAGTGTGTCGATTTGTTTTATGCGCACCGACGTGACCCGCGTCTTACGCCCGAGGAGACGGCGGCCAATCTCGGCCGTTTGGTAGAAAAGGGCAAAACCAAAGCCATCGGTCTGTCAGAGATTTCGCCCACCACCTTGCGGCGCGCGATGACAGCCCATCCGATAGCGGCAGTTCAGTCAGAGTATTCGCTTTCCACGCGTTTTCCTGATCTGGGTCTGGTGCAGACCTGTGTCGAACTTGGTGTGGCTATGGTGGCCTTCTCGCCCGTGGGCCGGTCGCTTTTGACGGACAACCCAATCCCGGCCGCGCGTATCCCGGATCTGCCGTTTCTGGCGGGCAATCCACGGTTCATGCAGCCGAATTTGAAGGAGAACATGCGGATCACCGAAGGCTTTCGCGCACTTGCGGCAGAGATGGGAACGACGGCGGCAGGGCTTGCCAATGCCTGGCTACTGACGCGGGGCGCGCATGTGATCCCGATCCCGGGTACGCGGTCGGTGGCACATTTGCGTGAGTGTATTGCGGGGGCTGAACTGACCCTCTCTGCGGCGGATCTTGAACGTATTGAAGCAGTGCTGCCGGTCGGCTGGGCGCATGGGGATCGCTATTCGGATGCGCAGTGGATCGGCCCGGAGCGATATTGCTGATGCGGTGATGCGCCTTGAGCCGGTGCATTTTTTGATCCCAATACCGGAAGGCGAACAAAGCAATGGCAGGTTGAAACTCGATAAACCTTCCCCTATATCCGGTGCCGCTTTCGACCAAGCTCGTCACAACAAAAGAGGTGCGCAAAATGACTGAAGCCCGTGAAAAAGAGACGTTTTCCTTTCAGACCGAAGTAGGGCAACTGCTCGATATTGTTGCTGGATCCTTGTATTCTAACCGCGAAATTTTTCTGCGGGAACTGGTGTCAAATGCCTCTGATGCCTGCGACAAACTACGTTACGAGTCGCAGACGAATCCCGCGCTCGCGGCGGGGACGGATACGTTCACAATTGCGCTGGAGGTCGACAAGAAAGCAAAGACGCTCTCGGTTTCGGACAACGGCATCGGAATGAACCATGATGATCTGCTGGAGACCCTTGGCACCATCGCGCGGTCCGGAACGGGTGCATTTCTGGAAGCACTAAAGTCAGACGATAAGGAAAGCCCCGGATTGATCGGGCAGTTCGGTGTTGGATTTTACTCCGCATTTATGGTGGCCGAAAAGGTAGATGTGTTGACGCGCAAGGCCGGTGAGGAGACCGCCTGGCAGTGGTCCTCAGATGGTAAAGGTGAATTCACCATCGAACCCGGCGCGCGGGATGGTGCCGGCACAACCGTGACCTTGCACCTCAAAAAGGACGCCAAGGAATTTCTTGAAGATGCCCGCATTCGTCATATCATTACGACGTATTCAGAACACATCAGCTTTCCAGTTACGCTGGCGGAGGATACGCTGAATTCGGCCTCGGCGATCTGGACCCGCCCGCCCAAAGACATCACCGAAGAGCAGCACACCGAATTTTACCGCCATACCGCGCATGCGTTCGATGCGCCCTGGCATGTGATGCACAACCGGGTTGAGGGCACGGTGAACCACACCAGCCTGCTCTATATCCCGTCTATGGCGCCTTTTGATCTTTTCGATGCGGACCGCAAAAGCCACGTGAAGCTCTATGTGAACCGGGTTTTCATCTCTGATACCACCAAGGACTTGATCCCGACGTATCTGCGGTTTCTGCGCGGTGTTGTGGATTCGCAAGATCTGTCGCTCAACGTGTCCCGCGAGATGCTGCAAACCGACCCCACACTGGCCAAGATCAAGACCTCGATCTCCAAGAAAGTGTTGGGTGAGTTGAAGAAAAAAGCCAAGAAGGCGCCGGAAGACTATGCGACGTTCTGGACGCATTTCGGTGCCGTTTTGAAAGAGGGGCTGATCGAAGATGTGGCCCTGCGCGACAGAATTCTCGAGATCTGCCGCTTTTCTTCCACGCAGAGCAGTGAAACCACCAGCCTGACAGACTACGTCGGTCGCTGCAAAGAAGGTCAGGATGCGATTTACTACATGGCGGGCGAGGACGCGGCCAAGATCGCGCAATCCCCGCATCTGGAAGGGTTCAAGGCCAAGGGCATCGAAGTGCTGCTATTGTCCGACCAAGTGGACGAATTCTGGCTGCAGCACGTGACCGAATTTGAGGGTAAACCATTTAAATCGGTGACCCGGGGGGCGGCGGATCTGGACAAGATCGCGCCAGATGAAGCGACCGATGACGCATCAGACAAGCCAGAAGCGCCCGATCTTGCTGATTTGATCGCCGCAGTGAAGTCAGAATTGGGGGAGGCCATCAAGGA
The DNA here is from genome assembly GCA_045105195.1 of Roseobacter sp. GTDB lineage: Bacteria > Pseudomonadota > Alphaproteobacteria > Rhodobacterales > Rhodobacteraceae > Roseobacter. The sequence goes on from JBGCDG010000080.1 coordinate 26,835, forward strand.
CGTGCGCGCCTCGAACCGGTTGACCGATAGCCCGGTGTGTCTGATTGCGGATGATGGTGACATGGATGTTAATCTTGAGCGCCTTTTGAAACGCCATGGGCAACTGCAGCAGGGCATGCCGCGGGTGCTTGAATTGAATCCTGACCACAAGATTATCCGTAAGCTTGCTGAACGTGCTGCGGGGGATGCGGCCTCTTCCGACGACCTGCTGAAAGACGCAGCGCATTTATTGCTGGATCAGGCGCGTATTGCGGATGGCGAAGTACCCGCTGATCCGGCTGCTTTTGCGCGGCGGCTCGGCGCAGTCATGGAAAGTGCGTTCTAGGGGGAGCAGACGTTTCTGACCCTGCGGTCGATGTGGGCCGTTAGGGTTGTGGCTTCGGTGATCCGACTGAGGATTGCATCATTTTGCAAATCAGTAAGCGGTCACGTCACACGGTGCCCCCAGCAAGTTCAAATGGGGGCGCCACGTCGAACAAATTGGCGTGGGAGCGGTTCAAACCGCTCTGCGGGTGGATGCCCAGTTGCTACTGGAGCTTGCATGGGAAAGCGATGTTCTGTGCCGAGAAAACCCGCACCCTAAAAGCGTCATGACACAAAACAGCCCAGTAGGGTCAGCAAGGGCTTTGGAACCACCAAAGGTCTTGATGATGCCATCCGTCTAACCTTCCGAGGCGCTGTTGCTGGATGCCATGATCAGTTCTCGATCCAGCATTCCGATGCGCTCTGATCGTTAGGTGAAAGCGTCAAAGTCATCATGTATCGCCGCCAAGTTTGGACCATATACCCTCTGCCATCGCTTTGATTTTAAGCGCTTCTTCCCAACGGTTCGACATCTCGCGCCCATCCGCGCTAGTCATAGCGTATTCCGGCGGACCCAATTCGCATAGGAAAACCATGTCACCATTCTGGTTGCGGGTGCGCCAGTCGGCAAAGCCTTCGGTCCAGAGTTGTTTAAAAAGGGTCACCCATTTCGCGTGCTGTGGAAAGTCGATCTGCAGCTGGATTTGCTGACGGCTGGCGACGCGACCTTGAAAACTGTCTGCCCGCGCCAAGCAACGAGACAGCAACGCGTGCTCCCAATGCGCGAGGGGTAGCTTGAATTCGCGATCCACAATATAGTGCGACAGATCCGCAGCAAGCCGCATCTCAGGGAGCGCATCCAGCAATAAAAGCGTGGAGAAAAGGTCATTGGTAATGCAGTTGCGATGGGTCTCGAAATGGACGGGCATGCCGACCTTATCTGACATCTCGATCCAGCGTCGGATCACGGGGATTGCACCTTCGACCGTCAGAGGAAAGACTTGGCCGACGACATTGACATAAGGTGCGCCAAAATCCTGCGCCATCGTCAGGGTGTCGTGCAAACTGTCCACTGTGCGGGGAAAGGCCACGATAAGCGGCGTCAGACCTTCACGTTGCAGATGTGGTCGCACAGCATGGGCCGTCTCAACATCTGCAGCTCCCAGATCTATTGCGAGACCGGCGTAGCCCGCATCTGCGACCATGCCGGCAATCCGGTCCAGTGAAAGCACATCGCCAGAGGCGTCATGTGGTTGCATCGACCAGAGTGACTGGTAGACGGCAAGCCGTCTCACGCAGCTTCTATCCTTTGGGTGCGGCCATCGGCGCGCGGAACAATCCAAACTTCGTCATAGGGATATTCTGCTTCGGATTTTGACGACAGCTTGCTCAGTACTTCGATTTGAAACTCGATCCAGCCCATTTCGTGCGGTTGCGCGCCACTGTGGCGCATTGCATCATCCAGTGCTGCCAGTTGCCAGAAGGGTACGCTTGGGAACGTGTGATGCGCGGTGTGGTAGGGCATTTGCCAGCAAAGCCAGCGCATCAGCGCATTGGTTTTAGTAGAACGCGTGTTTTCAAGAATGTCATCGGCATGGCTCAGGCCAAGATGTTCTATCGTGTTTTGCATCTGGTGCACAGGCTTCGTCACCAGCATGGGTGCAATCCAGAGGATCATGGCGGCCCAACTTCCGAAAATGACCGACAACAGGGCGATGGTGCCATAGAGTGTCGTATGGATGCGGGCCTCAAGGATGACTTTGCTGTGTTCGCCGTCGCGGATGTAGGGTTCAATCACAATGCCACGGCAAAAACGCATGATGCGCGTGACACGGGACAGCCAGTAGGTTGGTCTCCAAAACCACAGAAGATAGCTGCGCAATGTGTAGGGTTCGCGGACCAATTCGCCATCTTTTTCCCAGTTTTGCGTATGTTGATGGTGGGCCCAATGCTGGATTTTGTCGAAATCGCGCGGGAAGATCATCAAGAAGCCAATCACGCGGCCCAGCCATTCATTGAGCCATTTTGTTTTGAATACTGTACCGTGGCTGAGCTCATGTTGTGCGGCGTAGAGAAAATTGATCAGAATGCCGTGGATCATGAAAAAGGGGACGGCCCACCAGGTTCCCCACAGCATCCAGAGTGCCGTTCCGGATAGGGTGATGGCCCCAACGTGGCTGGCAAATTGCACACCGCCCCGTAGGTCGGAGCGTTGCATCAATGCACGCATGTGCTCTGGCGCTACGAGATGTCGACGAGAAAAACGCGCTTCCATGAAATGTCTCCGGATCTGGTTGTGTTCGATTTTGGAGGTGAAAGTCTTTTGTGTAAATTAGTTTTGCTTTGCTGGCGTTATGACGCACGTTTACCCTGCATTTTCCTGCTTTAAGATCGCAACCGCTTCGATAACGCGCAAACTTGCAGGATCATTCGCCTTTCAGCTGCGCCTTCTGTCCAAAGTTTGGATGATGATCGGCTCGCTTTAATTGCGATTGGAGATGATGAATCCAATCAGTAGGGCCGTGTTCGATCTTGGCTGGTGTCTTCTGATTGAGTGAAGGCGCGCAGCATTACCTGTTTCATGCGACGTCGCTGTTGGGCGTGGTCCGGTGCGTGATAAAGATTGTGCAGCTCGTCCGGGTCCGTGCGTAGATTATACAGCTCACCATCTCTGTCCGTGCCGCAGGCCGGTTCGCCATGCCAGATGATCAGTTTCCAGTCTTCAAACCGAACCACCGTCGTCATGATCAGCGGATCGGTGGCAAAGCCCGAATAACGGTATTCACAAAGTGCCCATGGTCGAAAGGACATGTTCTGTCCGGTCATCATGGGCATTAGAGACTGCCCCTGTACGCCTGTGCCTGGCGCGCAGCCCGAAGCCTCAAGGATGGTGGCCGTCAGATCGATCCATTGCACGGGGGTAGGCAGCCTCTGGTCATGCTTGATGCGCGCAGGCCAACGCATGATCAAAGGCACACGCGTCAGATCATCATATAATTGCGGCCCTTTTAGGAGTTGCTGATGATTGCCCAGCATTTCACCGTGATCGGACGAGAAAATAACCAGCGTGTTTTCAAGCTGATCGGCCACTTCCAAGGCGGCCAGTATGCGCCCGACCTCATGGTCGATCAACGCGATCATTGCCCAGTATTGTGCCCGAATTTCCTTGATATCCGCAGCGGTGTAGTCCTGAAAACCTGGTGCCGTGCCACTGTAGCTTTTCTGAGAATAGGCACGATGCGCGGCAGGTTTTTCGCCCAGCTCACCGGGTTTGGTGATCGGGGCCGGGATCGCATCCGCGTCTATGAGGTCGCGGAACTCCTGCGGCGCGCCGAATGAATGATGCGGGTCAAAGAAATTAGCCATGAGAAAGAAGGGATTGCTCTCAGACCGTTCCGTTTGGATGAAGTCAATGGCGCGTTCCGCAACCCAATGGGAATAATGTGCGTCCTTGGGGACATGATCGATGGGTGTGCCCGTGCGCGCCTTGTTGCTGTATTCGGTGTTTTCATTGGCACCCGTATTGGGAAAGATCCCCTGATAGATATCGGGGTGGGTCTTGCGCAGCCAACGGTGATAATCATTTTCAAGTGCGCGATGGTTGGGTCCATGCGCCCATTCGAATATGCGGTACCCATCGTCCTGACGCGGTTCTGTACGCCAAGTATCACAGGGCGCCAGATGTTGCTTGCCGATCATGCCGCAGTCGTAGCCCGCGTCGCGTAAGGTCCGCGTAAATATGCGCTGGCCCGCCGGTAAGGGCACACCGTTCGCGTAAAGCCCGTGGTTGGACGGGTATTTGCCAGTGAACAAAGAAGCACGCGACGGGCTGCACACGGGGTTCTGCACGTAGCAGTTTGCAAACAGCGCCCCTTGTGTCGCCAGATGATCAAGGTGTGGGGTAACCGCCCAGGGTGCGCCGGTACAACCCAAGCTATCTGCGCGTTGCTGGTCGGTGCAGATGAAAAGGATATTGGGACGCCGGGACATATCCGCCTTCTAAAATGCTGCAATGCGGGGTGTGGTGCGGTCTTCGAGAGCCACGCGGGCGTCGATCATCAGGTCTATCATGCGCTCCAGATCGTCGGTGTGCAGAGGATCACCAGCCAGGTCATTGCGTGCTTGTGGGTCCGTTGCGAGATCATAGAGCTGAAAAAGTGTTGTGTCTGTTTGCTGGATCATCACCATTTTCCACCTTGCGGAGCATAGCGTCGTTTGCGGTGGTCCATCGGGGTGGCGTAACCGTGCCAGCGCCCAGCCGCGTGGTGGCATTGTCAAAAGGCTTTGTCCCTGGATGCGTTCTGGGGTTGTGATGCTTGCCAGCTCATACAAAGTCGGGGCCACCTCCATCGAGGAGACGATGCCTTCAGTGACCTGTGCGGGTCGCTCTGGCACGCGGATGACCAACGGCACATTCAGCAGATCCTGAGATTGCATCCCCGAACCGCGCCCGGCCGTGAAGACGACGATTGTATCTGGCGCAACGTAGTTCATGATGGTTGAGAGCGCAGCGTCCGCTTGTACCAAGGCACGCTTGTCTAAGATATCAAAGCCGGGATTCTCTGCACGCCGCGCCCCGCCTGTGTTCCCAACGACAAAGCTTGCGATGCCAAAGAAGGGTGCTGCTGTCTCTTCGGCGATGCGTTTGCACGTTTGCATGCCAACCCAGGTGTTAAAGCTCAGATCATCCGGAAGACGCGCCATTGCCTGGCGTTGTTCGGGTGCGATTCCCGTATTATCCGGATCGGCTTGCTCGGGGAATATCTCAGCAAAGCTCCCGGGCGCCGCGTGTTGGAGCCATTCCAAATAGGCATTCTGTCGGGATCGGTGCAAAGGACCATGCGCCCAGTCAAAGTGGTGGTATTCATCGAGCCGCGCATGTTCGGTTGTCCAATGTGACACCCCGGCCAACTGTCGGCGTCCGACCAGCCATGTATGATACCCATTGCGCTGAAAAACCTGTGGCACTGTGGTTTCGCATTCGGGCAAAGGCACGCCATCCGTCCAGACCCCGTGGGCGGCCATATCGAGCCCCGTAAACAGGCTGGCTCGCGCCGGCCCGCTTTCAGGTGAGCAGGCGTAGGAATTTGTAAAGCAATGGTTTTTCGCCCTCAGTCCCGACAGGGTAGGCAATCGATCTTGCAGGTGGACACAGGCGCTTTCGCTGAGACTATCAAAGAGCACAAGCAGCACGTTTGGACGTGACACTACCATCATGCCATATCCCAAACCACACGAAAACCTTGATGCGGTGTGGCTGTGTCTGGGGCGTTCCCCGTGCGCGCGGCGATGCGATACCGGTAGCAATAGCTGCGATGACACAGAAAGGATCCGCCCTTCAGCACCTTGAATCCGCGCATCCCATCCAATCTGCGCGTCACAGATTTCTTGAGTGATTTGACGCGGAAGGGATCGGCGGTCCATTCCCAGACGTTACCGACCATATTGAATAGGCCGTAGCCGTTGGGCGCAAAGGACTGGGCAGGTGCTGTATGGGCCCATCCATCCGCGCCTGTGTTATGGGTCGGAAATTTCCCCTGCCAGATATTGCAAGGGAATACGCCCGTGTCATCGGGCTCTTGGCTCCCCCAGGGATACCGCACATCCCCCAATCCAGCACGGGCGGCGTGCTCCCATTCGGCTTCACTCGGCAAGCGGCCCCCGCACCAAGATGCAAAGGCGCGGGCATCGCTCCATGAGATCTGCACAACAGGGTGATCTGGATGCACCAAATCCGCGCTGCCGGGTCCATGAACATCGCGCCATGTGGCCCCATCAACCCTGCGCCACCATTCGGTGCCGACCACGCCTTGCGTTCCCTCAATGAAACTTGGGACGTCGGAATGAAACACGAAAGACCAGCCGAATTGTTCTGCTTCGGTAACAAAGCCAGTCTCTGCGACGAAGCGGGCAAAGGTGGCATTGGTAATGGTTGTCGCCGTCATGTCGTACGCACGCAGCTTCTTACGGCGCAGGGGCCCTTCGCCATCATCTGGGATCACGGGTTTTTTTGTGCCCTTGATCGCGGTTCCTTCGGGGATAGAGACCGTCGGTTGGGGAAAGATCCTCGTGCCTGCAGGATGCGGGGTCGGTGGTGTCTTGCCCGTTCCACGCGTGGGACTGCAACAGCTTTTGGCGCTAACGTCCATGGTACCTCAATGTTGCGGCCTTACCCGCAAGCCTTTTTGCAAGCGTGACGTCTCTTTTCCGCGACGCGTGCCGCAGGGCCACGGCGGGGTCAAAACCTCTTGTTCTCGTCTTGTCTACACAATCGCATGTGCCGCTGCCCAGATGTGCCCAATGGCCCGCCTTTCCTTTTGTCTGCGCGTGAGTGCTGCCTCGCTGGGGGTGATGTATGTGTCGTATACCTCTTTCGTCGCGCCTCGTTTAAGTCGTGGTACATCATCGGTTTGCATCTCGATGCTGGCCCCGCGCCACGTGGGTGGGCGGCGACATCATTGCATGAGCACCGCGGACGCAGGCCTCAACAAAACCTTGCGTTTTCAGCCCGCTTTCAGAGCGCCACTTGAAGATGTCATCAAGCATCCGCGTGCGCGTTTCTGCATAGTTTGGATCGTCCCAAAGATTCACTTGCTCTGTTGGATCCGCTGCAAGATCAAAAAGCTGGCCCGCCGGGCTGTCCACGAAATGAACAAGCTTCATTTGGTCGTCCAGCAGCATGGTCATCAGACGCGTGCCTGTCAGCAACGCATCATTGGAGTGTTCGGCAAAAACTTTTGTGCGTTTCGGGGTAGGTCCTTTGGTGAAATAGGGGTGCAGAGACGTTGCCTCCATCCAGCCCGGCACCGGAACATTGGCCCATTCAAGTATGGTTGGTCCCAGATCAAACAAAGCCACGTTGTCATGGATCTTTTGACCTGCCGGAATACCAGGACCCGCAACGATGGCAGGCACATGTACCGTGGATTGATACATGTTCCATTTTTGCGAATGCCCATGATCCCCAAGCGCGTCGCCATGATCAGATGTAAAGACGATGATCGTGTTTTCGAGATCGCCGCGCGCCTCTAAAGCATCGATGATCTCCCCCACTTGAGTGTCGATCATCGTTACATTGGCATAGTAATGCGCCCGTTGCCTGCGGGATTGTTCGGCCGTGGGTGCAGGCAGATGCACCACGCCATCTGCATCTTCGCCCAACATGAAATCGCGCAGGCCGCGCAATGCTTCTGGTTGCGCCTGTGGGTCAGGAGGGATCACGTCGGGCAGGTCACGATCCGCATACTTGTCGAGATACTCTTGCGTTGGATCATAAGGCGGGTGCGGGCCGGGTAGACCGACCTGAAGGAAAAAGGGGCCATCGCCTGTGTACCGCTCAAGCCACCATTTCGCCATTTGGCCGGTAAACACGTCCGGGTGCAGGATCTTTTCTTGCTCCCACACCCAGGCGCCCAACTTTTCGCCATAGTCGCTCTTGCGCCGCTGGGTCACACGGGACGGCTTTTCCACATCACGCAGGAAAAACGCCTTGTCCCAATTGTCGAGATAAAAAGGCAGGTTCGGGTGATCGCGATCCTT
>JBGCDG010000081.1:0-10430 GCA_045105195.1 Roseobacter sp.
GTCGAGGTTCGGGTAGGCCTGTGCGGGCGGCGGGTCAAGGTCTTGTGGTGCCAAAGCTTGCAGGTTTTGGACAAACCTCCAGCCCCAGAAGCACGCAAGGCTGCCGACGAGCACACTGGCCAATGCTTGCCCATAAATCACACCCGCTGCCCCAAAAGCCGAGGCCAGCACAATAGCCACTGGCCACCCGATGACTGTTTCTTTCAACCAGTTCAAAAAAGTGGCTCGCGTGGGTTTGCCCAAAGTATTGAAAGCCGCGTTAGACACAAAGAGCGCGCCAACAAAGACAAAAGCACCGACACCAACATGCGTAAAGGCCCGCAGCACGTCTGCCCCCTGCCCTGACAATCCAAAGAGCCAGACCACCGCTGGCGTCGCACTGGCCAGTATCGCCCACATGGTCAGCGTGTAGATCAGGCAAAAGATCAGGGCATCACGATAGGTTGTGCGCACCCGGTCCAGCGCGCCGGCACCATAATTCTGACCAAATATGCCACCAATCGAACCGGCAAGCGCAAAGATGCCACCAAAAGCCACAACAGTAAGCCGGCCCACCACAGCCCAGGCCGCGACCGCGTCGTCTCCGAACGGGGCCATGACGATGGTCAGCAGATAGTTTCCGACCGGCGTGGCCATTTGCGTGGCAATCGCAGGCAGCGCGAGCAACAGGTAGGGTTTAGCGAAACGCACGCCGACAGAGAAACGCGGCAAGGCGATCAGACGTAACTGATACACCGCAAAGTAGAGTCCCATGCACATCAAGGCGATGCGAAAGAAAACAAGCCCTATGGCCGCCCCATCGAGGCCCAGCCCCAGACCAATAATTAAAAACGGATCCACGATCATAAGAACTGTGCCAGAGGAAAGCGTGATGTACATGGCCTTTGCGCCATATCCATCCGCGCGCAGTACGCCGGAACAGTTCATGCCAACGACCATCACAACAAGCGAAGGCACCGTCCATGCGAGGTAGCGCGCGGCCAATGCAGCAGTCTCGCCCGTTGCCCCTGCCAATGCCACCAGATCATGGCGAAAGAGCACAACCACCGTCGCGACGCCAGCTTGAACCGCAGCAGCGGTCAGCATCGCAGCCCCCGCTTCCTCGCGCGCCGTGGCTCGGCGGCCGGTACCGATGCTTCGGGACACCAAGGCTGTACAGGCGATCATCAACCCGATCCCCGAGGAGACTGAAAAGTATTGTATGGCAAAGGCAAATCCGATCGCGGCAACCAATCTGGGATCGCCAAGTTGCGACATCCAGACCAGGTTTGCCGCATCCACCAGAAACACGAAGGTTATGCCAAAAGCCCCTGTCGCCGTCATCCGCACCACATGCCCCATAGTGCTGCCGCTCAGAAAGCGTCCGTCGCTCATTTCATTCGGCGGGAGCGGCGATACCACGGGCAAAGATGGTCTCTGCCCCTTTAACCGGGTGACGTGGGATGAGTGTTGCCAGCGCAAAGGAAATGCCGGCCATGGCAGCAGCCAAGAAAAAGACGGCTGCGGGAGACCAGAGCCAGAGCAGCCCAAGCAACACTGGCAGGAAAACTGCCGCGATATGGTTGATGGTAAAGGCCACAGCAGCGGTGGGCGCGATGTCTCTGGGGTCCGCGATCTTCTGAAAGTAAGTCTTGAGTGCCAGCGCCAACCCAAAGAACATGTGATCGATCACATAAAGCGTGGCGGCAACTGCGAAGCCCCAATCAAAGAAATAGACCCCGCCATACGCGAGAAACACGCAAACGAGGCCCGCATATTCAAACACCAGCGCATTTCGCTCGCCGAACCGCGCCACGATGTGCCCAAGGAACGGCGCCACGCACATGTTGATCACAAGATTGATGAGATAGAGACCCACAACTTCGTAGACCTCAAAGCCGAACTTTTCGACCATCATAAACCCGGCGAACACCATGAAGATCTGGCGGCGCGCGCCCGACATAAACTGCAGCGCGTAATAGAGCCAGTAGCGCTTGCGCAGGATCATCTTTTTGATCTGCGGATGGGGCGCTTCGAACTGCGGATAGGCAAACATCGCAAAGAGGGCAATCGCGGCTGTGATGCCTCCGCCCATCATGAAAACGATGTTATAAGTCAGGCCCAGCGGCTCCCACAGCAGCATAATCACGAAAAAGACAATAAAAGTCGCGGCAGAGCCTGCGGCCACAATCCAGCCCAGGATTTGTGGCGCGCGATCCTTGGGAAGCCACTGCAGTTGCAAAGATTGATTGACCGTTTCAAAGTAGTGAAATCCGACAGAACTGAGGAACGTCAGAACCAGTATGCCGGTCAATTCAGGGAATTGCGCAGTCACGGCGGTGGCGGCACCCAGCAGGATCAGGGACAAAAGGCCCAGAACCTGTTCACGTATGAAAATGATCACGGCGATGACACCGACTGCTAAAAACCCTGGAATTTCGCGGATGGTATGCAGCAGGCCAATATCGGCACCGTCAAAAGCCGCGACTTCTTTGGTGAAATTGTTCAGCAGCCCGTACCAGGTTGAAAACGCAATCGGCATGGCAAAAGCCATCAGAAACAGCAAAGTTGTGGGCCGCTGCCAAAGCGGCAAGTGCCGGGCGTCTGCAAGAGGAACATAACGGGCCATGTTTTTGCAATAAGCGCTTTGGCCGGGATTGGCGAGGCGCAAATGCATGCGCGCGGTCACCGCGCAGCGCTTGGCGCCGCCTGCTGCCACCAACTGTCAGTAGAAGCTTTGCGGATCGATATCGACGGCAATTCGGATGTCACCTTTCAGCTTAACCTGACCGATCCAGCGCGACAGTGCATCCTGCAAAGGTGCCGATTTGGCGGATTTCACCAGCAGGCGCACCCGGTGCCGCCCTCTGACACGGGCGATGGGTGCTGGGGCCGGGCCAAAGACTTGCGCACCGATCGCACGCAAGGCCGCATCCTGGCGCGCTAAAAGGTTCCCAATGTCAAAGATCTGCGCAACCTCGGGTCCGCTGAGAATGATCCCGGCCATCCGTCCGAATGGGGGGGCCGAAGCCGCTTCGCGCTCACGAGCCTCTGCGGCCCAGAAACGTTCCTCATCTCCTGCCAGGATTGCCCGAATGACCGGATGCTCGGGCTGGTAGGTCTGAAGCAGCGCCGTGCCCGGTTTTTCCGCACGCCCTGCCCGCCCGGCCACCTGACGCATCAGTTGAAAAGTCCGCTCAGCCGCGCGCAGATCGGACCCCTGCAGCCCAAGATCCGCATCGATGACGCCCACAAGGGTAAGTTTCGGGAAATTATGTCCTTTGGCAACGAGCTGCGTGCCGATGATGATATCCGCAGCGCCCTGTGCAATGGCTTCGATCTCGGCTTTGAGCGCGCGCGCCGACCCGAACATGTCCGAACTCAAAGTCGCGACACGCGCGTCAGGAAAAAGTGCGACCGCTTCTTCCGTCAGTCGTTCCACGCCCGGGCCCACAGGAGCAAGACGATCTTCCGCGCCACAGGAAGGGCAGGTCGTCGGCATCGGTTTGCTTTCGCCACATTGATGGCAGACCAGACGTTTGAGAAACCGATGCTCCACCATGCGCGCATCGCAATCATCACAGCCAATCTGGTGCCCGCAGGCGCGACACAGCGTGATCGGCGCATAGCCTCGACGGTTGATGAAAAGCATCGCTTGCTCGCCGGCCGCGAGGCGCGCGTCTACAGCAGATTTCAAGGCGGATGATATCCAACGGTTCGACGGCAGCTTTTCGCCGCGCAGATCAAGCGCGCGCATCTGTGGCAAAACCGCCGGCCCATACCGCGATGTCAGTTCAAGCTTGGCGTACTTCCCTGCATTGGCGTTGACCCAGCTTTCGAGTGACGGCGTGGCGGAGGCCAACACCACCTGCGCGCCGCAGATCGACGCGCGCAGTACCGCCATGTCGCGTGCATTGTAAAGCACGCCTTCTTCCTGCTTGTAGGAGGTGTCGTGCTCTTCATCCACCACAATCAGGCCAAGATTCTGGAAGGGCAGGAACAAAGCTGAACGTGCGCCAATGACCAACTGCGCGCCGCCCTGCCCGACCATGCGCCAAATGCGTCGTCGCTCGGTCATGGTCGCGCCGGAGTGCCATTCCGCAGGTCGTGCACCGAAACGTTCCTGAACACGGGTCAGGAATTCTGCGGTCAGAGCGATCTCGGGCAACAGCACAAGCGCCTGACGTCCTTTGCGCAGCGCAGCGGCTACGGCTTCGAGATATACTTCGGTTTTACCGGATCCCGTGACGCCGCGCAGTAAAGTCGTGCCATACTGTTCAGTGCCTACTGCCAGCGCCAAGGCCTGTGCGCCAGCGGCCTGGTCTGCGGTCAGTTCCTTGCTTGGCATATGAGGGTCCAGCCGTGCAAAGGGTAGATCCCGCGGGCTGTCTTCTTCCAAAACGGCGCCTTGCGTCACCAAGCCCTTGACCACGGAAGTACCGACATCTGCGATCTCCGCCAGTTCCTTGAGCGTAAAAGAAAGATCCCCATACTCCGCGAGTGCAGTAAGAACTTTGCGCCGCGCCGACGTCATTTTGTCAGGGTCAGCGGATCCCCGGCGGTAGATTTTTCGCATCGAAGGCGGGTCACCTAACCCCGGTGCACGCGTCGCCAGCCGCAGCATCGCCGGCATCGGTGTCAGCGTGTACTCCGCAGCACGCGTGAGAAAACTGCGCAACTCTTCGCGCATGGGTGCGGCATCCAAAACGCGGTAAACCGCCCGTATCTTTGCAAAATCATAGTCGCCCTGCCCCGCGCCCCAGACCACACCGATCACCTTGCGCGGACCTAACGGAACCTCGACAAAAGCGCCCAAATGGCAGCCGCCTTCCGGCGCCCGGTAATCAAGGGTACGCCCCAGAGGCTGCGTTGTCAGAACAGCGACCAGATCTCCTGGGTCGAAAAAGTGCGGCGACGGCAAGGACGAAGCTCCAGCAAACAGGCTTTTGGGGTTTCAGCATGGCAGATCATGCGATAAAGCCAAGCACAAGTGGGATCGCGCGGACCTGCGCCCCAGAACCTGATCAAAAGGATGTGCACCATGAAGTTTTTTGTCGATAGCGCTGATACAGCTGCAATCTCGGAGCTGAACGATCTGGGCATGGTCGATGGGGTCACGACAAACCCGTCGCTGATCCTGAAATCCGGCCGCGATATCATCGAAGTCACCAAAGAGATCTGCGGGATCGTGTCTGGCCCTGTCAGTGCTGAAGTCGTCGCGCTTGAGGCGGATGCAATGATCGCCGAAGGCCGAAAACTGGCCGAGATCGCCGAAAATATTACCGTCAAGTTACCGCTGACTTGGGATGGGCTCAAGGCCTGCAAAGTGCTTTCGGACGAAGGAAAGATGGTCAACGTCACCCTTTGTTTTTCCGCCAATCAGGCGCTTTTGGCTGCCAAAGCAGGTGCCACCTTCATCAGCCCTTTCATTGGGCGGCTTGATGACATGTCGATTGATGGCTGCGAACTGATCGAAGATATTCGCACGATTTACGACAATTATGGCTTCGAAACCCAGATCCTCGCCGCGTCCATCCGTTCGGTGAACCACGTACAGCAAGTGGCCCTGATTGGCGCCGACGTTATGACATCCCCACCCGAAGTCATCAAAAAGCTGGCAAACCACCCGCTGACCGACAAAGGACTGGAGCAGTTCATGGCCGATTGGGCCAAGACGGGTCAAAATATCCTCTGAAGACAGCACGACACGACTGTGGCTTCTTTGCGCAGCCACAGTCAAAAAAGAAAATGGATGGCAGATTTTGACTGCCTGACATGGTATCCTGCTGCCAACAAACAAAAAACACATGAGCAGTAGATGACCAAAACGCAAACAATCGATGAGTCGCTGCGCGCGGCTATCCTCTCTCAACCTGATGCGATCCTTGATGACAAGGATCTCATGGGCGCGCTGATCACCGCGAACGAGAAAAACATGGGTGCCAATATTGTGGACTTGCGCGGTATTGCCATGGAACGGCTTGAAACGCGTCTGGACCGGCTGGAGGACACCCATCGCACGGTGATCGCTGCCGCTTATGAAAACGTGGCAGGCACCAATCAAATCCACCGCGCTGTTTTACGCATGTTGGATGCCGGTGAATTCGAAGGCTTTTTACGCGATCTGAACAATGACGTGGCAGAAATCCTTCGGGTGGATGCCATCCGCCTGGTGCTGGAAACCGGCCAATCCGCCGAAGGCGATGCGGTGCCAACGCTTGAAAACGTGCTCTGCATCGCGCCCGAGGGTTTTGTGGACGAATATCTGATGGAAGGCCGTCAGGGCGTCGCACGTCAGGTGACGCTGCGCCATTTGCCGCAGGGCCACGAGGCCATCTATGGCGCGCATGCGCATACGATTCTGTCAGAAGCCTGTCTCAAGCTGGATCTCGGCGCAGGCCGTCTTCCGGGTCTGTTGGTACTTGGCGCGCAAGATCCGCAAATGTTTGGGCCGCAACAAGGAACCGACCTGTTGGTGTTTTTCACTGGCGTCTTTGAAAGAGTTCTGCGCCGCTGGCTGTCATGAGCCTAGTCAGCCCCGCCGCGACAGATGCGCTACAGAACTGGCTGGATTATCAGCGTGCCATCAAGGGTGCTGCGGAAAACACGCTGACAGCCTATCAGGGTGACGCTATCGATTTTCTGGCCTTCATCACCCAACACAAGGGCGCGCCACAAGGTCTGGGCGCGCTGCAGCATATCAAAGTGACAGACATGCGCGCCTGGATGGCCCATACGCGCGGACAAGGTGTTGGTGCCCGTTCACTGGCGCGCAAACTGTCCGCGGTCAAAGCGTTTTACACATGGCTCGCACGGCGCGAAGGGTTTGAGCCTACGGCGGTCCTTTCCACACGTGCGCCCAAGTTTCAAAAGAAGCTGCCACGACCCCTTGATGAAGACGCCGCGCGCAATCTGATCGATGCCATTGAAATGCAGTCGCTTGAGCCTTGGGTCTCGGCAAGAGATGCTGCCGTTCTCACTTTGCTCTGGGGCTGTGGTTTGCGCATCTCCGAAGCGTTGTCGCTGAAGGCGCGCGACGTGCCCCTTGCATCAACGCTGCGGATTGTCGGTAAAGGCGGCAAGGAGCGGATCGTGCCCGTTCTACCCGCCGCCCGCCGCGCCGTTGAAGATTACGTCCGACACTGCCCCTACCGGTTGGAACCGACCGAATTCTTGTTTCGCGCGGTGCGTGGTGGTGTCTTGCGCCCCGGTGCGATCCAGAAAGTCACCGCGCGCGCGCGTATGCAGCTGGGCTTGCCCGCAACAACGACACCGCACGCCATGCGCCACAGTTTTGCCACGCATCTTTTGAACGCAGGCGGAGACTTGCGCGCCATACAAGAGCTTCTGGGACACGCGTCTCTCTCAACAACACAAGCCTATACCGCCGTTGATACCGCGCGATTGATGGACGTCTACGACCGCGCGCACCCCAAAGCCTGACACAACACGCGTTTTCCTTTTGCATCCGGCAAAAACACATGCAAAAAATCGCATCATGAAATCTAGAATTACCGCGCTGAGCGTCCATCTGCTCACAGCGACGGGGGCCGTGTTTGCCATGTTGGCGATGCTGGCAGCCGTCGACGAAAAATGGGACCTGATGTTTCTCTGGCTCGTCGTAGCCTTTTTTGTCGATGGGATCGACGGACCACTCGCGCGCAAATATGATGTGACACATAATGCCCCTGAATTTGACGGCGTCTTGCTGGATCTGATCATTGATTACTTGACCTATGTCTTCATACCCGCGTTTGCGCTTTTCAAATCCGGTTTGATGGATGGCTGGACCGGCTGGTTTGCGATCATCGTCATCACCTTTGCATCCGCCATGTACTTTGCAGACACGCGCATGAAAACAAAAGATAAATCCTTCTCTGGCTTCCCCGGTTGCTGGAACATGGTGGTCATCGTCATTTTTGCCTTGGAACCAAACTTCTGGGTCAGCTTGTCGCTGGTTTCCGCTTTGGCGCTGGCCATGTTCCTGCCGTTGAAGTTCGTACATCCTGTTCGGACACAGCGCTGGAGGCCGGTCACTTTACCGGTCGCCGTGGCCTGGACGTTTTTTGCAGGATGGGCCGCGTGGGTTGGTTTTGCCTCTGAAAGCTGGGCCCATTGGGGGCTGGTCGCGACAAGTATCTATCTGCTTTTCGCGGGAATCGCACAGCAAGTCTTGCCGATGCGTCAGCACGTGGATCGTTAGATCAGAAAGCCTCCCGCTTTCTCATGTCTGAGCAGCGCGACCTTGGTTTCAATCCCACCAGCCCCAGAGAATCCGGTGAGCCCCTTGGCGCCCATAACCCGGTGACAAGGAATGACGATCGGGATCGGATTGGCGCCACAGGCCTGCCCGATCGCCTGCGCGGGGGCTTGCAATGCTTTGGCGATATCGCCGTACGTCACAGTTTCCCCAAAGGGAATGGCAAAAATGGCGTCACATACCGCGCGTTGAAAAGTCGTGCCTTTGACCCGAACGGGAAATTCGAATTCTTCTCGTGTACCCGCATCATAGGCCGCCAGTTGGCGCACAGCCTCGTCCAGCAGTTCTGACGTATCCTCCGATCGCGCCTTCCCCCAATCGATGGCCACAAGCGCGTCTTGATCCTCAGTTAGGGTCAAGAGGCCAAATTGGGTTTCAAGCGTACGTGTCAGCATCGGGCAATGATCCTCCAGGCACGCCCGCGCAGCAACCCGGAAGCTGCGCTTTTCGACCTAGTCACGCGGCGCAAGACCCAACCGGATTGGCCCGCGCGCTGTCGCGATATCGATTGGCTTGCCTTTTTGCGACGCAACAATTGGTAACTCTGCGGCGACCTGGCGCACATCGGGCATTAGTGCACGCCAGTTATTACGTGACAAAGAACGCGCTGCTTCGGACGGGCAAAACGTCTTTCCCGAACCGCGGCGGTGCGCCAGATCCATAAGCACCGCCGCGATCTCGGATTTTTCAGGCCGTGTCATCCGATGGCGGCATCGCAACGACCGCAGACACCTTCGTGCGTATGGCTACCCACATCCGGCAGGATCTTCCAGCAGCGCGCGCATTTTCCACCCTCTGCTTTTGCGAATTGTACCGCAATGCCGTCAAAGCCAGGAGGCGTCACCGCGCCCGCCTCATTAGAGCCATCGCTCTTTTCCAGAAACAACTGCGATGTGATGCAGATGTCTTCAAAGGGGATTGAGATCAGTGCTTCGTAAACGTCGTCTTTCACAAAGACCGTCGGCGCGGCTTCAAGCGAGGAGCCGATCACCTTGTTGGTCCGTTCGCCTTCCAAAACAGCCGTGACAGCACGGCGTGCGGTACGCACCAATTCCCATTTCGCAGCAAGCGCGTCATTGCGCCATGCGCTTGGCGTTTCGGGAAAGTCCTGCAGATGCACGGAACTTTCATCACCCGGGAAGCGTTCCAGCCATACCTCTTCCATGGAGAACACAAGGATCGGGGCCAGCCACGTGGCCAGCCGGTGGAACAGGATATCCAGAACGGTGCGCGCAGACCGCCGCTGCACCGTGTCGCCATCGCAATAAAGCGCATCCTTGCGGATATCGAAGTAGAAGGCCGAGAGATCCACCGTGGCAAAAGTAAAAACCGCCTGCCATACGCCTTGGAAGTCGTAGTTGGCGTAGCCATTCCGCACGGTTTGATCGAGTTCTGCCAAACGGTGGAGCACCCAACGTTCAAGCTCTGGCATGTCCTCTGTTGCGACACGGTCATTTTCTGAGAAATCCGACAGCGAGCCCAGCATGAAGCGCATAGTGTTGCGCAAGCGCCGATAGCTGTCCGCTGCTCCTTTCAAGATCTCAGGCCCAATGCGCTGATCCAGCGTATAGTCGGTTTGTGCCACCCAAAGCCGCAGAATATCGGCACCGTATTGCTGCACGACTTTCTCCGGTGCGATGATATTCCCCAGAGACTTGGACATCTTCATGCCCTTCTCATCCAGCGTAAAGCCGTGCGTGACCACATTGCGGTAAGGTGCGCGGCCCGTAGTACCCACCGATTGCAAAAGCGACGAATGGAACCAGCCGCGGTGCTGATCCGTGCCTTCCATATAGACGTCAGCGATGCCGTCTTCGGTTCCGTCTTCGCGGTCGCGCAGGGTGAAGGCATGGGTCGAACCAGAATCGAACCACACATCCAGAATGTCCATGACCTGATCATAGTCATCGGGGTTGACGATCCCGCTCAGGAACCGCTCCTTTGCGCCGTCTTCGTACCAGGCATCCGCACCTTCGGCCTCGAACGCATCGACGATGCGCTGGTTGACCTCTGCGTTGCGCAGCAGGAAGTCATCCGCCGTCGGCAACGCCCCTTTCTTGGTAAAACACGTGAGCGGCACGCCCCAAGCCCGTTGACGCGACAACACCCAATCGGGCCGTGCCTCCATCATGGAATGCAGGCGATTACGCCCCGATTGCGGGGTCCAGTTCACATTGTCGATCTCGGTCAA
>JBGCDG010000082.1:0-14982 GCA_045105195.1 Roseobacter sp.
GCGATCCGGTCGATGCCCATGCCGAAGGCAAAGCCCTGCCATTGGTCGGGATCAATCCCGCCTGCCGCCAGTACCTTGGGATGCACCATGCCGGAGCCAAGAACTTCGAGCCAGTCGTCGCCCTCGCCAATGCGCAACTGCCCGTCAATCCAGGAGCATTGAATGTCCACTTCCGCCGAAGGTTCAGTGAAGGGGAAATGCGATGCGCGAAAGCGGGTCTTGATGCCATCAATCTCGAAAAATGCGGCAAAGAACTCCTCCAGCACCCACTTGAGGTTGGCCATAGAGACATCCTTGTCCAGTGCCAGCCCTTCGACCTGGTGGAACATCGGCGTGTGGGTCTGATCGTAATCCGCGCGGTAGACGCCACCGGGGCAAATGATGCGCAACGGCGCGCCTTGCGCCTCCATCGTGCGAATCTGAACGGGCGAGGTATGGGTGCGCAACACATGCGGCGGACGCTCATCATCGGCGGCACGGTGCATGTAGAACGTGTCCATTTCGGCCCGCGCGGGGTGATGGCCAGGGATGTTGAGCGCGTCGAAATTGTACCAGTCCGTATCGATCCGGGGACCTTCGGCAACGGAGAACCCCATCTCGCCGAAAATCGCTGTAACCTCTTCGGTGACCTGGCTGACAGGGTGGATCGTCCCGCGCGGACGCACGCGCGAAGGCAGCGTCACGTCGAGCCATTCGTCCCGCAAGCGCGCATCAAGTGCCGCATCCGCCAGCCCGGATTTCTTGGCGACAAGGGCTGAGTTGATCTCGTCCTTCAGCGCATTCAGCGCCGGGCCTGCAATCTGCCGCTCCTCAGGGGTCATCTTGCCAAGCTCGCGCATTTTCAGCGCGACTTCGCCCTTCTTGCCAACAGCCGCGAGGCGGATCGCTTCGAGCGCATTTTCATCACCTGCATCCGCAATCTGGGAAAGGTATTTCTGTTTCAGATCATCCATCTCACGCGCGTCCCTTGGTTTGGGTAGTTTCCTAGCAGAACGCGGACCGATGGCAAGTCAGGACATGGTCCGAGACGACGCAGCATTTCGGAACAATCCGCGCAGTGCAGAGTGTCCCGTAACGACCAGACCCATCCTTAAGAAGCATCCGCGCAGCGCATTTCAGCACTGCGCGGGATAGCTTACGTTAGGCATTCGCGCAGTTTGGGTAGTCTGGAAAGTACAAAAATGTCTAGCACCAGCACGCTCAGCAGCGCGAGTCCTGCCATAGGGAAGGCCATGGAAACGCCCAAACCGACCAGAACAGCCGATTGCCGGAGCGGCAACTCTTTGGGCATCGGCGGTGCCACGAGACGCGTCGAATGTGCAGGGCGCCGCATCCACCAAAGCACCACCGAGCTTGCACAGAGAAACAGCACAGACAAGCAGAACAGCGTGTTCGCAAGAACACTCCACAGACCCAGCGTGCCCATGTGCAAAGCGATCCCGACAGCCATGGCCTTTCCTGCCAAGGAATACTCTTCATAACGGACATCGGCGAGGATCTTGCCACTGTACTGATCCACATGGACCGTACGATCAGTTGTGGGCGACGTACTGTCGGTGCTCATGGAATCGCGGCTCAGCGTCCAGACTCCAGTGTCTCCTGATGGCAGGTTCAGCTGGTAACGCGCGTCAAACCCGATCTGACGCGCCAACTGGTCCATACGATCCAATGTAACCGTACCAGAGACGCCCGCTACACCTGCCCAACTGCCTGAGGCGGGCATTGGGGTTTGCTCCAGCGCCCAAGGCACTTCGCGGCGGTCATGGTTCATGCTAGCGTGCATTTCATCTGAAAGCGGCACATTGTCCCACTTTTCAGCGGGGAATTGGCTCCAGGCCTGGACCATCTTGCCGCCCCAAACCCCGGCCCAGGACAACCCGGAAATAAGGAAAAACACAAGAAACACCGATATCCAGATCCCCACGACACCGTGTAGCGATTTCCAAACGGAGCGCCCGCTTGAAAAACGGGGAAAAAGCGCCTGGCGCCACCCTCCTACACGCGGCAACCACGTGTAAAGGCCCGTCGCCACGAGAACGAGAGCAAGCGAGGCTGCGGTTTCCAGCAATCGATCCCCTGTCGTGCCGAGCATCAGGCTGCCGTGCAGCTTGTCGAAAAAGTCATACCAGCCACTACGGCGAGGGAAAGTCTCTATCACTTGCGCTGAATATGGATCCACAGCCACCATGATTGCGTCACCCCCTGCATCCACCCGAAAAAGGGCGGCAAGGTCATCGCGCTGCGGCGCGACATATTGTTTGAGCACGCCATCAGGCACAGCGGCAACAGCCGCCTGAGATTGCACTGAAACCGGCATCGCTGTTTCTTGCGCAATGACGGCGGTCTGTTCACCGTCGCGCCCATCCAGCCAGGCGATCCACAGCATCATCATGCCAGTTACTGCCAATAGGGTCAGGAAGGGGATTACAAAAAGCCCGGTGTAAAAGTGCCAACGCCAGGCTGCGAAACAGAGTTTGTTCACGCCGCCCTTTGGCTGCGTGTCCGTGTATGTCATTGTCATTTGAGGTCTCCAAACCTTTTGACCCGCCTGCACGATTGCGCGGGTGTATTGAACTCTGAAACGGGGTGAGCCTAGGCTTGGGGTGGGGCGCGCGTCAGGCGCGCTGGATCGAGGCTGCAGCTTTGCACGATCTTCTTGGCGACAAATCGAAAGGCGCGGCATTTGGGCGTGTCCACCGCATTTGCGTGGTCTTCAAAGCGAAGGTCCAAAAGGGTGTCCGCAATCCGACACATTTCACAATCAACAGAACCGCCCCGGTGTGGATCGCCAGAGGACCCGCAAATATCGTCCAAGAGACCGCCAGCTGCCACATAAGCGGCCAGTTCGGGTGACATCTCAGGCTCTCCGGTTTGATGGGCGACGCCAACGGACGCCAGCGAAACCGTCGCGGCAAGCAGCAGAACTGACCTGAAAAGGGAGAGTACAGTGCGGAACATGCGCGAAACACTAGCCAAATTGGAACCCTCCTTCCAACGGTCATTTCTGGATGCGCGGAAAAATGTACGCCAAGCGGGTGGCGCTCCATCTGGGTGCAGTACCTGTCTCGTATGACACGGCATGCCGATGTAGAAAGCCGAAATGCAGCGTTCGCTCAGGAAAGGATCACCGTCGACGCATTGTGGCATGCGAAGGCGCTTACTTGGGGTTCAGCCAGTTTGGTCGATCAGCGGAAAAGTGACCCGTTTCTGCAACCTGCGCACAGTCAGCCAGACTGCCAAAGCGGACCTGTCTGCCGCTCAACCCTGGCGCATAATGCGCGTATTTCCCTGAGTTCGTCATCAACGTTCGGGCGTGCGCGGGGAACGCAGGCTCGACAATCGAGCACCAGCACAGATCCGACATCAGTTCTGCGCCCGCGCGCGTCAACACATCTGCCAGGCCTTCAGCCTGGACCTGCGCAAGTACGTCACGGCCCAAAGTAATTATGACCGACGTCTCAGGATGTGTATGCCGACCGACCAATAAATTGGCGAAACGCCGCGTTTCCTCAAGTGAAAAATGTGGACTTCCCAACGCCACCAGATCAACCTCCGAAGGCCCTTGGTTGAATTGATCCCACGCCTGCGCCAGATCAGCTGACACCACAGACAGGTGCTGCGCATCAGGTGCCGCACTTAGGTTCCCTTCGGGCGTAACCCCTGCCACATGCAGCAAAGGCGCTGCAGATGTTGTCCCGAAAGCCGCACAAAGTGCACGCAGGTCATCGCGCGAGGGGGCAACTGCGTCCAGACCCACCAGCAACGGCACATCACTTGGTGCCAACCGTCCCACAATCCATCCCAGCAACGGCCAGACCGCATCATCATGATCTTGCGGCAGATCCACATCGATCACGACACACGGGCGCCTGTTTTCTGACAGATACACACCCGTTTCAGGCGCGCGTCCTGTCAGTGCAACAAAGAGATCCAGATAATCAGGGTGCTTTGCTGTGCGCGCGCCCAAAACGCTGTTTGCAAAAATGACCGCATTCGATTCCGACCAGCCAATGTTTTCATTGTGCTGTGGTGGATTCTCATCGAGGTAGGGTGCACAGGTGAAGGTCGCGCGCGCGCCCATGCGCACATAGCTGTCGGCCAATCGACAAGCCGCATGGCCAAAATCAGGCGGCACGTTTTGTCTTAGCCATTTATCCCGATCTACGGAAATTGCGTTAATGGTCGTTGGAACAGTCACCTGTGCCCCCATCTCTTCCATGGCCTGTGCAAATATGAGATTGGCGGGGTGGGCATGGATACAGCCATCGATATGGCCCCGGGTCACGTCGATCAAACGTGTTGCGCCTTGTGCTGCCGCCATGGTGCACAAGACCTCCATAGCAAGGGCCGCAGCAGCGCCCTGTTTCCCTTGCAATCTGGCCGTGTCACTGGGTGTCAGCGCCAAATCATCCTGCGAAGTCGACCGCAGGTGCACCGTCTCTGCGCCTGACAAAAGCGTCGTGCCGCGAAAAATTGCTGTGTCTTGGGCGCTTAGCCAGGCATAATCAGAGGCGGTTAAACGCGCCACTGCCACAGCCTTTCCAAACATCCGGTCGGCAATCAAAGCACCCAAAGTGAGGATCTCTTCTGCTTCGCGAAAGATCAAAGCAGCAGGGGCATGTCCATTGAGCGCCAGCTCCAATAGCACCCCACTACCGGAACACGAACCGCGGCTGGTCGGCATCAACACCACCTTGCCCGTAATCGAGAGGCCGTGGCAGGGATGATGCGCGTCAATGACAACGCCTGTTTGCGGGTCCACGCCCCCCCAAAAGCTCAGCCCTTCTGACGCAACGAGGATATCGCCACCCTGTTCGGCGGGCACAATCAGCTGTGAAGTAACGGGTTTCATGTCCACACTGGAAGGCGCAGGAACTGATCTGTCAATCTGTGTCCGACACCGGCAGATATCGGAAGGCCCAATCGTTATAGCGTGTCTCTCCGCGGTACCATACGACGTCGGAACCTGGTGTTTCGTCATGGTTCCAGCGCGGACGCAGGCCCTGTCTGTCACTGTCCAGCACAAGCCTGCGCCGTTTTTGGCTGAGCCGGATGTTTTTGGTCAAAGCAGCGCTGTCCCACTTTTGCAAAACGCAAGACCGTAACCTCTCTTGCGTCTCGGCATATTTGGGCGAGCCGGCTTGATTTACCTGCTCGTAGGGGTCGTCCTCCAGATCAAACAGCAGGGGCGGATCGTCGGCAGAATGCACGTATTTAAATCGCCCCTGTCGCAGCATGAAAATAGGCGCTGTCGTCGCTTCGGCGAGGTATTCGGCAAAAATGGGCCGCTCGAGGTCGTCTTTGTCCAGTCGTGTAGCAAGATCTTCACCCGCAAGCGGCTCTAACGGACAGCTCCACCCCGCACCTTCGGCAATGCCCATAAAGGTCGGTAGCAAATCCACCAAGGACGCGGGCGTTCTGGCCCGTCCAGGTCCGAAATCCCCCCCAGAGACGATCAAAGGGACTTTTAACGAGGGTTCAAAGAAATGCTTTTTGAACCACATGCCACGTTCGCCCAGCATTTCACCGTGATCTGACGTAAAGACAATGATAGTGTTTTCGCGGTACCCAGTGCGATCCAACGTCTCGAGCAACTGGCCAATCATCTGATCAAGATAGCTGATCGATCCGTAGTAGGCGCGTCGTGCTGTACGAATATCCTCTTGGTCAAAGCCCACATTTAACATGCCGAAATCTGACAACAATCGGATGGAGTGGGCGTCATGATCACCTTCAGGTAGCGCCGGGATCGTTGGTAAGGGCATTTCGATATCCGCGTATAGATCCCAAAACTCCTTGCGGCACAGATAAGGTTCATGCGGATGCGTATAGGAGACCTGCAAGAAAAACGGGCGGTTATCCTCCGTGCGTACTCTGTCGTAAAGGTGCTGCACGGCCTGATAAGTCACCAGGTCGTCAAAATCAATCTGCATGGATCGTTCACAAACACCGGCAATCGTCACAGAGCGTGCATCATTTGTATCGCGTTCGCCCTCATCGCCCCAGTTCGGAACCCAGGAAAAGTCTGCCGGATAGAGATCGGGAGTAAGACGGGTTTCGAATCCGTGGTGCTGGTCCGGCCCAATAAAATGCATCTTACCGGACAGGGCTGTGTGATACCCCGCCGCGCGCAAGTAATGGGCATAGGTTGGAATACTCGCCGGCAGTTCAGCAGCGTTGTCATACGCGCCAATGTCAGAACAGAGTTTTCCGGTCGCCATCGACGCACGTGACGGCGAGCACAGCGGGAAATTGCAATAGGCTGTCTCAAAGACAGTACCTTGCTCGGCCAACCGATCCAGGTTCGGCGCGTGGCACAGGGTATCGCCGTAGCACCGAAGATACTGTGCTGCCAACTGATCGACCTGAATGAAAAGAATATTTGGCTTCATGAAGGTTTCTCTCCAAAAATTGTCGACAATCATACTATCCACTGCTTACGTTACGACAAGGTGGAATCGGCAAAGCCCGAGGGCAAATACGGATGGAATGGAATTTTCTCGCAGTACTAAGAGACTTTGACCTCTTGATGCTGGGCCTCCTGAACACACTGAAAGTGACCGGATTGGCGCTCTTTTTCGGCGTTCCACTCGGCCTGGTTCTTGCGTTGTCACGCCTTTCAACCTTTCGCCCGCTGTCTGGCATCGCAGGTTTTATTGTCGAATTCTTTCGCACTACGCCGCCATTAGTCCAGCTGTTCTGGTTCTTTTTTGCGCTGCCAATCCTCGTTGATGTCCGCATGACGCCACTGATTGCTGCAGTCGTCACCTTTTCCATCCAGTCTTCGGCCTTCTTTGCCGAAATCTTTCGTGGCGGCATTCAATCCATCGACAAAGGCCAGTGGGAAGGCGCGAAAGCCATCGGGATGAGTTATACGCAAAGCCTGCGACGCATTATCCTGCCCCAAGCCGTCAAACGGATGATCCCCGCCTTTATGGAACGCGCAATTGAGCTGTTGAAAACCACAACCCTGGTGTCAACTGTTGCCTATACTGACCTGATGTTTCAGGCCAACGAAGTCGCCCAAAAGACCTTCCGCCCTTTAGAGGTCTACACCGTTGTCGCGGTCATCTATTTCGTACTGATCTTTGCGTTCAGTCAGTGTTCAATCTCGATCGAAAAGCGCCTTGCCAAATCTGGTGAAGGGACGGTGCACTGATGGGACACAATTGGGACTTTGCCACCATTTTGCAGAATTGGCCGGTGCTATGGGTGGGGATCAAGGCCACTGTCTTCATTTTCGTGATCACGGTGGTGCTGGGCCTGGGGGGCGGATTGCTCGTCGGCGTGGCACGCTATGCCAAATCGCCTTTACTCAGTTGGCCCGCACGCGCTTTCGTCGAGGTCTTCCGCAATACCCCCGTCCTCGTACAGATCATCTGGTTTTTTTATGCCTTCCCCATTCTCACCGGCATCGAGACTGATCCATTTCTGGCGGCAGTGCTGGGTATCTCCCTCAACACCATGGCATTTTCGGCTGAAATCTACCGCGCCGGTATACAGTCAATCGATGCTGGCCAATGGGAGGCCGGCAAAGCGATCGGCATGAACTATAATCAGACCCTGCGCCGCATCATCCTGCCGGTCGCCGTCAAGCGCGTCCTGCCTGCGCTGACCAATCGCGGCATCGAGGTCTTCAAAATGTCGACCTTGGCATCCGTGGTCGGATACGTTGAAACACTCAATCAGGCCAAGCTGCTCGCGGATCTGAACTACAATCCCATCGAAAGCTACACAGCCGTGGCAATTATCTTCTTTGTCGTGCTCTTTCCCGTGGTCCAGGGGACCTATGTGCTGGAACGCATGTTGCGAAAGGCCGACTGATGTCTGAAATTCTCCGCATTGAAAACCTGCATAAGAGCTTTGGTGAGCTCGACGTTCTGAAGGGCATTGATCTGACGGTCACATCGGGTGAAACCGTTGTTTTATTGGGCTCCAGCGGCTCCGGAAAATCAACAATGCTCCGGTGCGTAAATTTCATGGAAACGCCCACTGCGGGCAAAATACATCTGAATGGCAACCTCGTCGGCACCGAACGTGCTGGCAAGATGCAATACAGGGAAGCAGAACTGTGCGCGCTGAGATCTCGGATTGGCATGGTCTTCCAGCACTTCAACCTGTTCCCACATATGACCGTTCTGGAGAACGTTATGGAGGGACAGATCGTCGTGCTGGGGCGCGACAAGGCCGATGCGCAAGACAAGGCCATGGCGCAACTTGACCGCGTTGGGCTTGGCGAGAAAGCCGCCGAATATCCCGCCCGTTTGTCAGGTGGGCAAAAACAGCGTGTGGCCATTGCACGCGCGTTGGCGATGGACCCCGAAGTGATGTTGTTTGACGAAGTCACTTCGGCGCTCGATCCTGAACTTGTGGGCGAGGTGCTCAAGACAATGAGACAGCTTGCCGAGGAAGGCATGACCATGCTCTGCGTGACCCACGAGCTTGGATTTGCCTACCATGTGGCCAACCGCGTGCTCTTTTTGAATGCGGGCACCATTTTAGAAGAAGGCGAACCTCAGAGCATTCTGAAAGCGCCTGAAACGGACCGGATGCGCGAATTTCTCGAAGGACATTCACTGTTCAAACTGCCGGATTAATCGCACACAAACTCAAATGGGAAAGGACTACATTATGAAACTGATGCATCGAATGGGAGCCGCTTGTCTTGCGGTGCTTGCCATGCTTTCGCTGACAATCAGCGCGGCCCAAGCGCAATCGACATGGGAAAAGATCCAGGAGACCGGAAAACTGCGCATGGGCGTTACTCAAGCGCCACCGTGGTATTCAAAAAATCCCGCGACCGGTGAATGGGAAAGCGGCCTTATCGTTTCGGTGGGACAGGCCATGGCCGGAGAACTGGAAGTCGAACTTGAGATGGTCGAGGTCACCTGGGCCACCGCCATTGCCGCACTTCAGGCGGATAAGATTGACATGATGTTCCTAGATGCCACGCCAAAACGCGCGATGGTCGTGGATTATCCCAAGCAACCGCTGCTGTACATCTCACTGGCCGTCTTGGCGAATGATGACCTCGAGGTCTCCACCTGGGAAGACCTGAATTCGCCGGATGTCTCAGTTGGCGTGCCTCAGGCGTCCTCCATGGACGCGTTCCTGACCAACACGATCCCCAACGCGGACATTCAGCGTTTTCCTGACAATGGCGCCGCCATTGCGGCTTTTCAGTCCGGCCGCGTGGATGCTGTGTCATTGTTCCATCCACCGTTGCTTGCTGCTCGTCAGAAACTGGGGCGCGGACAGTTGGTCATTCCCACCCCGGCGTTTTCATCCCCCTCTTCTATCGCGGTACGTCGAGAGGATGACAAAACCTTCCGGGACTGGGTCGATCACACCATCTTTTATTACTATGAAACAGGTCGTACGCAGCGGTGGTACGAGGAATTCCTGACAGAATTCGGCCTTGACCCCAAAGCATCGCCGGTTATCCAGCGCGAACTATTGTTCAACAAGTAATCGCGTCAGTGGCGACGGAGGTTGGGTCCTTCCCGACCACCGTCGCCCCCCAAAAGGGATCCATCATGAACACGCCCGCCAAAGTCTCCACCCACGACGCCGCCGCAGATGATCGCAACGATGACATTCTGATTTATGTGAACGGTGACATCGTGCACCGCGATGACGCTAAGGTTTCCGTCTACGATTCCGGGTTTATGTTGGGGGATGGCATCTGGGAAGGGCTGCGTCTTTATGACGGACATATCCCCTTTCTGGCAGAACATCTCGACAGGCTCTATGAAGCAGCTCTATATATTGATCTCGACGTTGGCAAAACGCGCGAGGAACTGACCCAGGCGATCCACGACACGCTCGCCGCCAACGATATGACGACCGATGTGCATCTACGGGTGATGGTGACACGCGGCAAGAAGCGCAAACCCTTTCAGCACCCCCATCTAAGCATCTATGGCCCGACGATTGTCATCATCGCAGAGCATTCAAAACCGGATGATAGTGTGGTCGACCGCGGCATCCGGCTCTTCACAGTGCCACATCACCGGGGTCTGCCCCTGACACAAGACGCCAAGCTTAACTCGCATTCGAAACTGAACTGCATCATCCCTCTGACCCATGCGGTGCGCGCAGGAGCCGATGAAGCGCTCATGCTGGATCCATTCGGCTTTGTGAACACAACAAACGCATGTAACTTCTTCATCGTGCGCAAAGGTGAGGTTTGGACATCGACGGGTGACTATTGCATGAACGGAATTACGCGCCAGAAGGTCATCGACTTGTGTCGCAAGAACGACATCCCCGTTTTTGAACGCAACTATTCTCTTGTGGACACATACGGTGCTGACGAAGTCTTTCTGACCGGCACCTTTGGCGCACAGACGCCGGTTTTTGAGATCGACGGTCGCGTGATTGGCAACCGTAAGGCTGGGCCGATGTTCAAACGCATCCGCGCGCTCTACAAAGCGGAGATCACGCAGGCAAAATCATGAACGCTCCTGCAGACGAACTCCGTCCCATCGAAGACCGCACGCTGCGCGCGCAAGTGCGGCGCCGTATTCTCGATCAGGTATTGGCCGGGCACTTTTCTCCGGGCGAAAAGCTGGTTGAGACAAAACTGTCCGCTCAATTGAACGTCAGCCGCGCACCTTTACGAGAGGGCCTGCGCGAACTTGTCGATCAAGGCATTTTGGTCAGCGAACCCTACAAAGGCTTTCGCGTACGTCCTGTTTCTGTTCGCGATCTAGAAGAACTCTATTCAATGCGCACGGCACTTGAGAAGTTCGCATTCACGACGGCGTGGCCGCTCCGCACCCCGCAAAATCTTGCGGACCTGGATGATCGCTATACGCGCTTGAGGTCGATCCGGTCGACTGGCGATCAAGCGGGCGCCATCGAATACGAAATTGCCTTCCACAGTTGGGTCTATGAAACCTCCGGGCATCGGCTTTTACTGGAGCACTGGGGACGATTGTCTCATTTGGTGCGGATCTACATGTCACTGCATCACAAGGTACACGGACCGCACGGCGTATTTGCGGATATGACGACGTGTTACCGCGATCTGTGTAACCGCGACAGCCTTGAAGACATGCACGCTCATATTGACGATCACATGGCCCAAGGCTTTGACACTGTTCTCGGCGCGCTCACCTGAATTTTTCGATGGACCAAGCGGCCAGCACTTATCAGGCGCAGCGCTGCACCGTTTCGACAGGCGGTGTTTGATCTCGCATCTGAAAATCAGAGATGCTGATCTACGAAACCGCCTCCAAGTATCACACGGCCGGTGATCTTTACGACCAAATCGCCCAATGCAATAAAGACGCCTGCCAACGGCATCAGTCTGAGAGTTGATCAGCTCTTCTTTACTTCTTGGGACACACTTGGCCAAACGAGAACCAGGATGGACAAGACAAGAACCGGAAGTGCAGACAAGGACAAAACAGTCCAACTCAAGCCCGTCACTATGGCGCCCGAACCAAAGGCGCAAACCGTTGATACCAGCGCAATGATCGTGTTGTTGGCACCTTGTACAAACGCTCGATCCTCGGGCTGTATGACAGTGGTCAGCATATTCGTCGCGCCGATGATCCCAAAGTTCCACCCGACACCCAATAATATCAACGAGATGTAAAAATGCGCCTCGGTCAGCCCACTGGCAGCGATCGCAGCAGACAGTGCCAACAGGACAAGGCCGGATACTGCGATGGGCATCATGCCATACCGCTTGATGAGGAAACCCGTTGCAAAACTTGGTGCGAACATTGCGACGACATGCCAGCGAATGACATCACCTGCCGCCTCCTCAGTGAAGCCGCAGCCGATCATCGCCAGCGGTGTGGGCGACATAAGCAGAACCATTACCGCCTGAGAGACCGTACCAATCACGATAGCGGCCAGAACTGGCCGTTTTAAGATGGACGCATACTTCGACGCATGCACGGAACGTTTACCCGGGACAGATGGCGCTGTTCCGCCTGTTCGAACAAAGAGGAGTGGGAGGACACCGACAAGGCTCAGCGCCGAAATCGCGATGTAGGCACCTGCAAGGGGTGCGCTGACGCTCAGATCTTTGGTCATGATAAACAATTGAGGCCCGGCGAAAGCGGCAACGAGCCCCGAGGTGAGCATCAAAGAGATCGCAATCGGCTGCCACTCATCAGATACGACCTCAGCAGCAGCAAATCGGAAGTATTGATAACAGGCCAGCGCGGCCCCAAGCGCCATATGCCCCAGACACAACAATGCAAAGCTGGATAATGTTAGTGCAAACGCGCACAATATCCCTCCCAAGATCGCACATCCGCCACCTGCAAAAAAACCGACCTTGCGTCCGTATCGCCCCATGAGCCATGCGAAGGGACCGGTGGCTAAAAGCCCGGCCAGCATCTGAATGGACGGCGGGAACGTCACGAGTGTCGGCGACGGTGCAAGCATAAGGCCCGCCAAACCGCCCAGTATGATCAGCATCGGCATGGCCGCGCCAAGGATCGTATTCGCACAGACCAGCGCGACAAAGCTGATGTTGGATTCCGAAGATGATGGCATCGTTTTGTTCTTTTCAGCTGGATTGACACACCAGCACATAACCGACAAAAGTATTGTCTTAAATGTCAAATGAGCATCAATTATGGACAAACACCCTAAAACACGCACTCTGGATGTCTTTGTCTTTGATGGAGTCAATCTCTTGGATGTCGCCGGGCCAGTGCAGGCTTTCGACACCGCCCGCTATGAGGGTCGATCCATCTACTTGCAACGATACGTCAGTTTGGATGGCGCTTCCGTGCGCGCCTCATGCGGGCTTGTGCTGGGAGTTGACGGAAAACTGTCAGAACTGTCCCTTTCTGATGATTTACTTATCCCAGGAGGCGGAGTGGACAAATACTTAGAGCATAAAGAGCTGCTTGAAATCATAAATAAAAAAGCAAAGACGCCAGATGACGGCCGTTTGATTTCGATCTGCTCCGGCGCTCTTGTTCTTGCGGCTGCCGGTGTGCTGGACGGCATGCGTGCCACGACCCATTGGCGGCGTAACATCAAAGTGCGAGACTATCCCAATGTGATGTGGGATCTTGATCGCATCAGCACTGAATCTGAACGTATTTTCACGTCGGCAGGCGTCACAACTGGCATTGATCTTGCGCTGGCTATCATCCGCAAAGATTGTGGAAACGCCACAGCGCTCCAGGTCGCACGTGAAATGGTGATCCAACTACGTCGTACGGGCGGGCAGAGCCAATTCGCGATGCACCTTGCAGGACAGTTTGCACCTGACGACAGCCTCACGCGGCTGATCGAGAACATTGTCGCCAGGCCAGACAAAGACTGGTCGCTCGAAACACTTTCGGATGCGGCCGGTATGAATCAAAGAACACTGAGCCGTCGCTTTCAAAAACACCTTAAGATGCCCCCCGCACAGTTTGTCGAGAAAGTCCGCGTCGATCATGCCCGCGGCCTTCTGAACGAGAATATACCCTTACAAACAGTAGCTTCTACCTCCGGGTTTGGAGACCTACAACGTATGAGACGCGCATTTCAACGGCGATTTGGCGTCAACCTTGGTGAATATCTTTCGGTTTTTGGAGAACGTCGCGCCCCAAAGGTATTTGACCACTAAGGCTTATTTTCGGAGCAAAGGGACAAACAGCGTGGTTACTTTCAGACCATACATACCCGAAGATCGGGCATGGGTGATCGCAACGAACCTGCACTTTTATCGGACGGCGCATGACTTCGATGCGTCCTTTTCTGACGCCCTTGTTACCGCTTTGGATCATTTGGACACAGAACGTGCTGAAACGACAAGCACATATCTGATCGCAGAAGCGCAGGAAGGCACTGTAGGGTGCATTTTTCTGAGCGCTGAGAGCGAATCTATCGGCCGCATACGTTTATTCTTTCTTGCTGAAGGGTTCAGAGGCAGAGGGATTGGACGGCAAGCTTTGCAAATGGCGCTAACAGAAGGCCGTAAAAGTGGCCTCAAGCTGATCCGCGTATCCACATTCGACTGCCATCCCGAAGCCTGCCGATTGTACAGCTTGCTCGGCTTCACTCAAATCGCGGCGACTCCATTGAGCGCCTTCGGTCGAAACATGCGCCAGTTGGACTTTGAACTGGCATATTGAAGGGGCAAGAAGCCAGAGAACGACTGATCCTTTACCGCACCCCGATAGGATCGCAACATCATGCAAAGTGATGCGATATGTGGTTTTGTAACCAAGTAGAACTGTCACTGGGTTTGCAAAGCAGAAGTGTCACCAACAGCGCTGACGTTAGCAAAGCCTGACGGGGCAGAGACCTCAGATATCGCAGCCCTGGCTGGCTTTGCGTGGTAAGGGCGGCCTCGATACGCTCAGCTGTTTTTGAAGGAGATTGGTGTGGTGAGCGACCGCCCGCGTTTGGAAAGAACTTTGGACTTGTCTGTGTCCCTTGCACTCGCATTTGGTGTTACTTTGTTGTTGGCGATCTTTGTTGACGTGCTCACCCCGCCTGCTGGAACGACTGGACAAGTTCCAAACTATCCATGAAACGCCATCGAGGCGATTGCCTTGGTCGGCGTCATATCATCACCGACCATTTTCTCGGCTGTTGTGTGGCCTATCCATCTTCGCCAGAAGCGCAGGGGCGAGAGAGTGTTTGGTTGGTTGCCCTTCGTTGCGTTGGCGTCGGCGGTTTGGATGTGGTTCGTCTATTCAGCCTTCAGAGACTTTAAGCAAGTACCTAGCTCCTAGAAAATAAATTGCTCTTTCAGCTTTCTGCCGCCGTTTCAGCTGCCCGTTCTGCGCGTCTGCGCTCATAGTAAGCTCCATCTTTGACGGGCGACCCGGCGGGCTGCGTCCGGTCTTTTTGTAGCCGTTCTGCGCGCTTACAGGTTTGACCTTGGGTGGCGGTGCAGCCTTCTCCTGTTCTTCCTTGATGTGTGTCGGAACGGCGCTCAGATGCTTGTTCTCTGTGATCGCCGCATGAGTGACGCGTTGTTAGTGCGGGTCGAAAATACTGCAGGGCAGG
>JBGCDG010000083.1:0-2732 GCA_045105195.1 Roseobacter sp.
ATTACAGGCCGAGGATGTTCACGCCCAAGCACACCATGATGTTCAGGGCTGCCAGAATGTTGGTGCCATTGCCGACGTAGCGCAGCGGATGGCCGGCATTGTCGATCCTCAAGCCAAACGGATGGGCGATACGGCCAACCAACAGCAAGGCGCCTGAGATATGGATGTAGAGGCCGGGCGCGCCCATGCCTTCAGCAAGGATCATCATGATCAGAATGAAGCTGCTCCATTCGACGCAGTTGCCGTGCTGCCGGACCCGTTGCAGCAAATTCACATCGCCATTGTCGCCGATCGAAATGCCATTGGCGCCGCGGTAAGAGGTCACCCGAAACCAAAGGGCAAGGGTGATAACCGCAACCGCGAGGGCGTAGATTGGTGTGACTGTAAACATTGCAAGATTTCCTTTGTTTGCGTTTTGATGCCTCTAGGACGCCTGCCGTTCCGAAATTTCGACACATGGTCGAAAAAAATCCCACTCTTTTTTATATTTTTGTCAGATTTCGTTGTAGTGCCCTGTAATTATTTAATATTTTAAGTTGAAGAAATCACCACACAAACCTCCTGTGAAACCCGAATGCTTGAAAAGCGCCGACAGCCTCTGGGGGCGACGACGCAAAAATTCATGAAATGTCAGTTGGAACTGGCAGGCCGCACGCTGGTTTTGCGGCAACTCTGGCGCAAGCGCACGTCTTTAGGCGCCGCAACTTTGGTTCGGATAGGCCTGTTCCCGTCATCGGATGTGGCGCGGCGTCTTATATTGCGATCCGCTGTCAACGTCGGGTCGTCGTTGTCGAAGGGATTGGCGGGTCGGAGGATCAGGCTGTCTGACGTGGTGCCATGGCCCGAAGCCGTCATTCGCTGCGCTCAGCACCGAGTTCCGTGGTGCAAAACGAAGCCGCCGTCTGATGCTGGTGCGTGAATGGCAGGTTTTGATAGAAAGCCTGATTTTCGCCATTCCGTAGCTGTCGTTCAATCAGCTTTGGTCTGGGTGGCTTTGCGTTGCAGCCACCAGGCGCGCAGGACAACAATCTGAAGAAAGATGCCCAATGGTGGCCCGAGGAACAGCGGGACGGTGTTGATCGGAAATTGCACCAGCTGTTCCACGCCAAAATATAACGCCGACATGGGCGCAACGATCAGGTCGGCGATGCCAAGACTACACCATCCGATCACGGCCATTGATGCATATGGTGCTCGTTTCCACACGAGCCACGCCACTGGCAGTGCTAGAACGCCTGTTGCGACATCCCCCCAACCGGCATTGCGCGCAAAGCCCCAGGATAGCGACCCGGTGGTGTAGTAAAGATAGAGGAATATCGCCCCAGCATTTCGGTAGAACTGTGCTGCGATGAGCGGAGCAAGACGGATTTGTGAAAGCACTTCGCTGAGCGGTGGCCGCATCACTGCCAAGGTGCCAAGTGTAATCGGGACAAGCGCCATTGGCAGAAAGACGGGAAACGACAAGGGTACAAATGCTGCAACTGAACATGCAGCCACGGCCCAGGCGAGGACCACTATTACTGTTATGCGGGCGGTTTGCTTGGCCTGCGATGTTTGTAAGCGACCGGCGGCATCAAGCAGCAACCACGACAGCACCCCCAGCATCCATACTCCTGCAAGGATGAGCACCACGAAAGTTACTGTTCTTGGGTCGGTCATAGTATATCTCATGTATATGCATGTTTCTTGTAAGGCGGTGCCTTCGGAACCGCTGTTTGACTGATTATTCTGTCAGTTTACGCAATGCACTTCGGGTCGCTTTCCACTCATCGTCAGTCAAACTGCCTATCGTATCAGCCTGTGCTTGATGCCAAAGCGGCTTTCCTTGCTCATAAAGCGCGACACCCTCAGCAGTTGCATGGACAATCTTGCGACGACCATCTTTCGGGTCTGCTTTCAGCTCCAGAATGCCCCGGCGCAGCATGACACCAACCAAACGTGTGACTGTAGTTTGTTCAAACGCCAATGCCTCTCCGAGCAGGCCTTGGGACAGTCCGCCAGCCCCAATGACTGCCGTCAACACAGTGTACTGGCTTGCGCTTAGCCCTGTTGGTCTCAATGCTTCTTCATACCGACGGGTTAGCAAGCGCGCGGCGGCACGTACGGTTTGAGCAGCACAGGGAACGGGGGTGACCATGATCTCATCAATATCATGTATATGCATGCAAATCAATCACGCAGTATATAATCACCATGTTTTGTGTCCATGTGGTAGTAAGATAAATCGGGAAACGGCCATCTTTGCATACCGCAGCACTGTTCAATATGGGCTCAGTCCTGCTCTTGCTCGAGTGCACTTACGCCGCAGCGCAGCTTACCCAAACCCGCCGTTCGTCGCGAATGCCGTAGTGCCGGTTGCGGGAGGTCCGCTGTGCGGACAAAAGAGACACTAGAGGATGCGGCGTCAAAGGCTGCTTTTCTCGTTCCTCATAGATGAGTTGGTATTTGTCACTGATGAATTGCGAGACGATTTTGAAGGATTGCAGCACATGCCTTGAAAGCTTTTGAAAGCCTTCAAGGCACCGAACATACCGCTCGCTCAGGTCGTGTACAGCCCGGCGGTTTTTCCACGCAAGGCGATCAAAGCCAGGACAGTATCGATGGTTGGCGTTGACGTATCGGTCACGCGGCCAAGCTCTTTGACCGAGCCCACAAGTGCATCGATTTCCATTGGTCGCCCTTGGTCAAGGTCCTGCAACATAGACGTCCGGTGCGCGCCGACATCTGCGCCC
>JBGCDG010000084.1:0-30959 GCA_045105195.1 Roseobacter sp.
AGGACATATTCGACTACATTGAAATGTTCTATAACCCGAAACGCAAACATGCCAAAAACGCGATGCCGTCGCCCGTCGACTTCGAAAACAGACAGCGCAATGTGAACCAAGAAGGTGCCTAGGAAACAAGGCGCTCGTCAAATCGCTAAGATAGGCCCTGGTTGTGGGCGTGGTTAGACTTCAAATGAAGGGTGTTTTGCACCGCTTACGATCTTTTGCTTAGCTCTCATTTTCGGATCGAAAGGCCTAAAGCTCAATCGACGAGCTGTTATTTGAACGCGTCTGATGTTTGACTCCAGAATTCCTGTTTTTCGAGAGTGCGTTTAGGCAGCAACCTTGGTTTTCAGATCAATGTGAACGCTATTCAACCAACCCTCCCGGTCAAGAATGGTACTTGAAGTGTTTCTACATCCAGCGATCTGCAAGCCAAAGCTTTTCCCAAGTGCTATCTCGAGCGCAGCAACGCTAACACGATTGCAACTATTTTGACTTAAAATTGCATTTGATCGTTATGTTTTGGAACGCGGATGAATGTGAGATTTTATGTGATTGTTTTGTTGGCATCAGCGGTTGTCGCTCAAGCCGATCAAACGCCTGGAAGTTTGTTCCCTACTGACAATAAAGCAACGCGTACGAGTCTTTCCGGCTTGTTTGTAAGCAACGATCACGGGCTGTTTGAAGACAGACCGGCCGTATCCCCTATTTTTTCGAATGAGCCTTTGCTGGGGTTGCACGGTAGTGACGTGGATGTAATCCGTGATCTCATACAGGAAGCTGAATCAAGGTCGCAAGGCTACGATGCCGTTCAACATGGCGCGCGGATCAAACCAAAGAGCTTGCCTTCACAGATGACTTTGGCAGAAATTTTCACTTGGATTGACCAGACACCAGGTCAACCGCATGCAATTGGCCGCTACCAATTTATACCGGATACGCTTCGCCGCTTGGTGAAAAAGGCAGATCTAAAACTGACACAACGCTTTAGTCCTTTTGTTCAAGACATACTTGCAAACATTCTACTTGCAGAAGCTGGGTTGCATCATTTTCGGGCTGGCACGTTGGATCGCCACGCCTTCATGAACAATCTCGCGAAAATCTGGGCAGGGTTGCCAAATTCTTCAGGTAAATCCTACTACGATGGCTACGCGGGAAACAAGGCGTCTATCAGTTGGGCGCGGTTTGACAGCGTGATGGCGCAAATTTCACCAGATCGTAGTTAAGTTATGACTCAACTATGCACGGTTCGAAGAAGCCACGCGTCGCATTTGGCCCATACACTGCAAATAGTCAGCGCTCATGCAGTATTTTTCCAAAGGACCGGGGTGACGTAGGTCGTATGAGCATCTCCACTGACCATCACATCGCCGTCTTGAATGTTGACCTGTAGCTTCATTGTTCGGCGCGCTAGTGTCGCCAGCGCGCTGGTCTCATTCTCTGGAATATTTACAACCTGAAGATTATCAAATCGCGTGGTGCTGTTTTTTATTTTCTCCCACCACATCTCGGCTGTCTTGCCACCATAACAATAGACAATTACCTTGCTGGCTTTCCCGCAAGATTGACGGACAATCTTTTCGCTGGGAAGGCCCAAAGCCACCCATAACTCAAGTTCGTTACTCAGGCTTTTCTGCCAGATATCTGGCTCGTCATCCGTTGAAAGACCACGCGTCATTTCTAATTGCTCATGGGCATTGAGCGCGAACGTGAGTAGACGCACCATGAGACGTTCGTCGGTCTCCGATGGGTGCTTGGCAACGGTGAGCTTATGGGTCTCGTAGTAGTGACGATCCATATCGCAGACGGATAGCTCAACTTTATAAATTGTGGCTTTTAGTGCCATGAAATTCCCTAAATTTGCGACTGATTAGACGCCGAAGAGGCTGGCGAGTCTTTTCCGACCAACCCCGTGGAGTGGGTCAAGGACCGCCGACTTGCTTTCCCAACGTTAAACCTCGCTTTGACGAAGGAAATGCGTAGAGCAACCTGAAATTTACCGCATGAAGGATCCATCAGTTGGCCAACCAGATGGCTTAGAAATCGTATCGTCATAGCGCTGCAAGGTGCATACTCCGCCACGCCCGTAACATCAACGATGATAAGGGCAAACGGCAAGATGATAGCATTGCTGTAGCAGAGATCAGAACAGGGTCTGAGAGCGCAGCGCAAAATCCCAAGAGTTAACTATAAAGCCCAGGTTTTGAACCAGTGGAGAAGGTCATCAGAACGGTGGAGCCCAGTGGTATCACGACAACGAAAACCTTCAATGCAGAGGTGAACAGTCAATTCGCTATTAGGTTTGCTTCGGTGTGAAACAGTATATTCCAAGGCCTGTCAGCGCGAGAGCGACCCCGCTGAAGATTGATCTGAGCGCATTCCAGAATTGCCAAGGTTCTGAAAAAGCCTGCCATAGTTGTTGGGCAGCATTGTTGTCGGTTGGCACGATCACCTGTGCCAATGCTTCGTTCATCGGCACATTGACCAAGGCGGTGGGAATGAATGCGCCCATGACATATGTCGTGGCGCTACTCGCAAAGAAAGCAGCTGACCGCTTTCGCCCCTGTCTAGCTGCGACTATGGCAGTTGTGGTCACAAGAGCGGGGGTCAGAAAAAACGCTGGGAAAAATACGGCATTTTGAACCGATGCATTCATCGCCTGCATCGCGGCAACCGCGACTCTTGGATCGGCAGAATCTAGGCCCCACATTGTCGAACAGACCCATGCGTAAAAAAATCCAAAGATTGCACCGGTGCTCAGAAGCGAGAGAATCGACATTGGTAAAAGAACATGGCCCATCAGCGCTGCCCCACACCGGTTGTGGCGATCTGCTTCGGTTCGCGATGCAGGGCCGCGCCGAACACACTCGCGATAAGTACCAAAGCAGCAATCTGACCGAGAATGACCGCAGGCCAGATCAGAGCAAATTGTGCATCAAAGTACTTTTGCGGACCAAATGACGCGAGCGCCAGCGCCGCAGCCAGAACCGTCAGAAATCGACCTGCCGTGTTGGTCAAAGGCTCCGTGAGAATGGCCCATAGCGCGATGGATACCGACGCCCCTAAAAAGGGTGCGATGCCAAAGAGTGGTGTCGCCTTGGGCGGATGCGGTTCAATTCCGGCATAGAGCGCAGACAGCATGACCACCTGGAGCACGACGAGTGTGGCAAGGGCGGCATAAGTGTGACGGATTGCATGTTTCAAGTGTTTCCTCTCAAAGGCGTAATTGGAGTTACGGTTGTGCATATCCGTAATTCATGTTACGGAAATTTGTCAACACGGTTGGGAGAAAAAATTGCGCGACGAAAAACGCTCTCTGCGTCAACAGCAGATTGAGGCTGCAGCGTATGAGGTTTTGGAAGCCAAGGGGTACGGCGGCACGTCAATGGGGGGAATCGCGAAACAGGCGCGCGCCTCAAACGAGACGCTCTACAATTGGTATGGTGACAAGCAGGGGCTGTTTCAGGCACTCGTGACCCGCAATGCTGAAGAAGTGAAGGGCGATCTGGAAGCGGAACTGAAAACAGAGCGTGACGCGATATCGATTCTTGGCACGCTTGGCCCTAAACTGCTTACTCTGCTGGTTGGCGACCGGGCCGTCGCGCTCAACCGGGCAGCGGCGGCGGACAGCAGTGGAGAATTGGGAGCCACGTTGTCAAAGGCCGGCCGCGAGACGATTTCCCCGTTGCTGGAACAGGTGCTTTTGCGTGCCCGAGATGACAATCAATTGAGCTTTGAAAAGACGCAGGAAGCTGTTGGTCTGTATCTGGACCTGTTAATCGGAGACCTGCAGATCCGCCGCGTTATAGGCCGATTGTCCCAACCGTCGCATGATTTTTGCGAGAAACGCGCGGCGCGCGCTGTGAGCAACCTTTGCCGATTGCTAAGTTAATCACTCTTCTTCCGAGACACAGACTGGACATCGAACATGAGTACTCTTTTGCCTCCCGACGCCTGCCAATCCATGGCGCAGCTTCGCAAGCAGATTGACGCGATAGATATCGAGTTGATTTCCCTGTTAGCCGTTCGGAGCGGTTACATCGACCGTGCTGTTGATCTTAAGAAAGTTGAAAACCTACCCGCTAGAATTACCGACCGCGTCGCGGAAGTGTTGGATAATGTGAGTAAGACGGCATGCAGCAATGGGTTGGACCCCGATCTTGCAACCGGACTGTGGACGCACATCATTGAATGGTCGATTGAGCGAGAGATCAAAGAGCTTGGCGTCGAGTAATCGGTCACTTGCCTGCGCATCAGAGCGCGGGCAGGCATTCATTTGTCTCCGGAAAGGTGCTCGTTTCCGGCCTCTTACATCTTCGCATAACATAACGGCTCCTTGGATTGCGTGCTGGACTGTCCAGATTGGCCGTGCCGGTTAGCGCCCCGTTTGAATGTCTTATGACCCGTTTCGGATCCTGATGGTTGGGCCGGTTTCAATAGTCTAAAACCCTCGCTCTGCGCGAACACAGATACCGGCAACAGGGAGGCTGGTTCCCTAACGGGACGCAATTACTGCGGCGGCGCTTCCCAGAGAGGTCGCACCTATGCGATTTGCGATTTGGACGGCGCGCGGTGTTCGCAACGTCGTTCGAGCGTAATGCGCCAACGCGATCCACGCAATATCAATGCTCGCCAGTACGACCACCGTTGTCGTGGCCACGATGGCCCAGAGCGAAAGCGTTGTCTCCGAAAGGTCAATCAGTGTCGGCAGGAGAGCAAGATAAAAAACCATGATTTTTGGGTTTCCAAGCGTAACTGCCATTCCCGCCGCGAACATGGACCAACCAGGGCGCCCCTCGGGAAAAGCCTGATCCTTCGTCGCGATCGGCGCGTGCCACATTTTCCAAGCTAAGTAGAGAAGATACGCGATCCCACAGTATTTCATGATCAGAAAGGCGATATGGAATGTCTCTGCCAGCGCAGATAGCCCGGCCATAGCAACCGTGAGCCATAGTACTTCTGCGAGCCACATGGCCGCCACAAAGGGGGCAATGTCCCGCCAACCATTTGAAATCACACGGGAGACCAATGCAGCGATGCTTGGGCCGGGTGTTCCGGCGTTGATCAAGAGAGCAAGTGCGAAAAGAAACAGAGTAAGCGGTTCCATACCCATCACGATAAAAGCAAAGCCAACAGGTGGTAAGTCGAAAATTGCCGTTGTTTCTTGCGGAGAATTTATCAACTTGCTAGCGGGTCTTACAAAGAATGGTAGGTAGTTCACATGGCACACAAAGTATTTATTGACGGAGAAGTCGGCACAACGGGACTGCAAATTCGTGATCGCCTTGCGCAACGAACCGATATTGAACTTGTGTCCATCGACCCCGCTTGTCGCAAGAACTTGGAAGAGCGGTTGCGTTGTTTGAAACAGGCTGATGTTGGTATCCTATGCTTGCCCGACGCTGCCGCCGTTGAGGTCGCTGAGAGGGTTGGCGGCTCTGACACGCGTTTGATCGATGCGAGTACCGCGCATCGGGTTCATGACGATTGGGCGTTCGGTTTCCCTGAGCTAAATCCTCGCAATCGTGCTGCAATTGGGTCGGCGAAAAACGTTTCCACTCCTGGCTGCTATTCCACCTGTGCGATTGCATTGCTGTATCCGCTGGTGCGCGCAGGCCTTATGCAAGCGGATGCATGTGTCAGTATCAATGCGATCAGTGGCTACTCTGGCGGGGGAAAAGGAATGATAGAAGAATTTCAAAGCGGTGCGGCAGACAGTTTTTTTGTTTATGGTATGGCGCAGAACCACAAGCACATCCCTGAAATCATGCAATACAGCGGCTTGAACAAGCGTCCAGTTTTTGTGCCGTCCGTGGGCCATTTTGAGCAAGGGATGCTCGTTCAGATCCCATTGGCGAAGGGGTGCATAAACGGTACCGTTTCTATTAGAGATACCTTGAGCGCCCACTATAGCGACAGCCATTTTGTTTCCGTGGTTGATCCTTCTCATTATGGTGACAGAATGGACCCGCAAAAACTGAATGGCACGAACAGACTTGAGCTATCAGTTCATGGAGATGAGGAAAACTGGCCCGCCGTTCTGATTGCTGTGTTAGACAATCTGGGGAAAGGCGCATCCGGCGCGGCCGTTCAAAACTTAAATATCATGCTTGGACTGGACGAAGGGTTCGGTCTGTAAACTCGGGCACTCTTTTGAAGGGTTGGTGTTTTTTTTGAGACGTTTGCTCATGGATTTTATAGTGGGAATATTCCGCGCCGCGCGGTCGAACACCGCGGCCAGCAGAACCCTGAAATGGGTCCTCTGACCGGGCCAAAGCCACGCGAGCGTTCAATCAAGCCGAAAGTTCTTCACATGATCCGGGATCTCAACGCCCTCGAGAACGCGTTGGTCTGGAATAGGCATGCCTATCTGCGTTGACACAGGGATGACGCCTGCCCAAATAGGCAAAGCATAGTCTTCCTCATCGTCGCTCGGCTCACCCGTTCGAATTTTCGCGCTGCCTTGCGAGATGTCCATGCCAAGTACCATCGTTGCCTTCAGATCCTGTTCGTAATCAGGCCTGAGGGTATCATAACGGCCAGGGAACAACCCGTTCACAAAAGTGCGCAGTTTTTGTAGCTTTTCTGAAGGGTCTTCGACTTTCTCGGCCCGGCCAAATAACATAACAGAGCGCGCGTTGACCGAGTGATGCATACCGGATCGCGCCAAAACGAAACCGTCCAGAATGGCTACGGTCAAGCACACTTCTGCGTCCTTTGATTTACGCAATGCGCGACTGGCCGAGGAACCATGCCAATAGACCCGATTGCCTTCGCGCCATTGAAACGTTGGTGTCACATAGGGCTGTCCGTCAATCACGTAACCGACGCTGCACATAGGCTGCGCATCCAATATTCCATTGATCGTTGCGCGGTCAAAATGGCCCCGTTGATGCAGGCGGCGCAGGCGCGTTTTTTCCGTTACTTCTAATGGGTCCGTCACTGTCAACGCCCTTTCCATAGGCTTCCATTGACGACGCCTACAATCTCAATGGATATTAAGAAATGTCCAATATAGATAAAAAAATTCAGACCAATCTAGATCTCGTGCTATTTAGCCTCACTCTGGACCGAACCTTGCGCGAAAGCCTCCAGTCCCAGCTGACAGGTGCTTTGCGAAGCTTGTTTCGTGGGAGCCCGAAGTTTTCACGAACACGACTGCCGGCCACCAGAGCCCTTGCGCTGGAGCTGTCTGTATCGCGAACGACTGTGGTCTGTGCGTATGATCAACTGATCAGCGAAGGCTATCTGAAAACCAAAGTCGGTGGCGGCACGTTTGTGGCCGATCAATTGCCCCATTTGACCGAGCCTACCCAAAGGGCCGCAGCGCCATCAGAGGCACCTCAAGCATGGATGCCGTTTCATCCTGGGGTGCCAGATCAAACGTTGTTTCCACACCGCGCTTGGTCAAAGCATATTGAACGGGCTTGGAGCACACCGCACGACGACCTGCTTGGGCGACCGGATCCATTTGGATGGTATCCGCTCCGCCACGCTATCAGTGCACATCTTTCGGTTTGGCGCAAATTGGATTGCCGTCCTGAGCAGGTGGTGATCACATCAGGGGCTTCTGAGGCGTTTGAGATCATCTTCCGCGGCTTGCTTGACGCCGAGCAAACCGCTGTGATTGAGGATCCGGGGTGGCCAATAATGCGCGACGTGCTCGCAGCAGTCGGGGCACATGTGCTGCCGGTTCGGATTGATGATCAGGGGCTTGATCCAGAGCAGATCACCGCCCCGGCTTCGGTCGCGATTGTAACTCCCTCCAGACATTATCCTACTGGCATTCCAATGACGCTTTCGCGGCGAATGGCGCTGCTGGAATGGGCCAAACACCAAAATGCCCTTGTGGTTGAGGATGATTACGACAGTGAGTTTCGTTACCAAGGCCAACCCCTGCCATCTCTTGGTGGTCTCGATAATCTGGAGCGATCAATATATCTCGGTAGTTTTTCAAAACTCCTCAGCCCTGCCTTGCGGATCGGGTATCTGGTTTTGCCGGAAAGGTTGCTGGCACAGGCAAAAGCCTACTTGGCACGTTTTGGGTCGCGCGCATCCCTCATCCCGCAACCTGCACTGGCCACCTTCATGGATAGCGGGGAATTTGCCATACATCTCAGACGGATGCGACGGATCTACGCAAAACGCCAAAGCCATTTGGTGTCAGATCTCACTGGCTGTGCTGATTTGCTGCATGTATCTCCGGACCCTTCGGGCATGCACATATGTGCCCCGCTCCGGCCCAAGCTAAGGCACGTGTTCACAGATAAGGCGATTGCGGATGCCGCGAAAAAGGAAGGCCTGCATCTTAGAGCACTGTCCGTGCATTGTGTCCTACCAGAACCGCCCAAGGGCCTCATTCTTGGTTTTGCGGCATTCGATGAAAGAACCCTTTCGAACGCGACGCAAAAACTGACAAAGTTATTACGCGGGCTCTCTTGAGGACCAAGCACGTGCTTGGCAGCGGAAAGCGGTTGTTCCCGAGCCATATTTTGCCACAGAAATTTCTGGATTGTAGCGCTGCAAGCTTTTGTTCAAAGTACCGTCGAGAATTTGGAAAAGAGCAATTGCATGGATCAGGCGGAACTAAGTGCGCGGGAGACGCAAATCGCGCGGGCTTATGCGTCAGGTCAGAGTTACCAGCAGATCGCCGAGATATTGCACATCGCGCCTTCGACGGTGAGAACTCATTTGGCAGCGATCTATCGAAAGCTCTCCGTATCTACGAAGCTGGACCTTGCGAGGCGTCTTGAAGGTGCGGCACCAAACCTGCAAGCGAACACGGATATGCCGGCAGTTATCTCAGAATTGGCTCTAAGCCTTGAGGAAGCGATCAGCCGAGAAAAGGCGCTGACAGAAGTGCTGAGGATT
Source organism: Roseobacter sp. (assembly GCA_045105195.1). Lineage (GTDB taxonomy): Bacteria > Pseudomonadota > Alphaproteobacteria > Rhodobacterales > Rhodobacteraceae > Roseobacter. Next base: position 8,866 of record JBGCDG010000084.1, read on the forward strand.
ATCAGTTCATCTCGCGGGGATTTGAATTTGGTGATGCCGTCGATCCTGAGATACGCGCTGGAACTTTGTGATGCGGAGTTTGGTATCCTGTTTGAATACAGAGGTAATGAGAGGTTCTGTGCCAGTTTTACGCAAGGTATTCCTTTGGCCTTTGAACACTGGTTGCAAGACAATGGAACCTTTGCTGTGCGCGCTCAAACCGGCTTGGGCCGCATGCTAGCGCAGGCTGAGGTTATTAACATTATGGATGTGAAATCTGAAGATCTTTACCGCTCAGACGACCCGCTGCGTTTTGCAACCGCCGAGCTGGGTGGTGCGCGGTCTTTTGCTGCGATCCCGATGATGGCTGCGGAAACATTCGTTGGAGCCTTCACGATCTATCGGCAGACCGTACGGCCCTTTTCTCAAGACACTCTAAGAGTGGCACAGGTCTTTGCTGCACAAAGTGTAATTGCCCTAGAGAATGCGCGTCTGATCGGCGCTTCCAGACCTTAGACCGTCTGTCCAAGTTTAGGCTGCCATGATGATACCCTGGCGGATACGCGTATGGCGAAATTATCGCTGGGATCATCTTTGGAAAGTCAATTTTGTCATCTGAAGTTTGAGGCATGCGCCGCTTCTGATCATCTGCGCGATTTCCAGAAATGGGCGTACGTTATGGATGCAAATCTGAAACTGGAATTGTGCGGAACGACAAATAACTTTGGAAAATTGGCACGACTCACATGGCGATTACATCATTGGGTAAGGCCATAGCCATCAGCCCGTTACGTCGCGATTGTCTCAGAGACGGGAACACGCAAGGCTGCTGGCATTGTATCGTAACGCAAATTCTAAAAATGACCTTGACCTAAAGTAACTTCAGGCTGGTATTCCGCGTAGACTAGGAGGACACCATCGTGCGTATTTCTGAAGCTGCATCTGAGTCTAGGCTCAATATTGATACAATCCGCTACTATGAAGCAAAAGGGCTCGTGCCCAATGTCAGGCGTGGTTCCGATGGGCAGCGGCGGTTTTCCCGTGAAAATGTGGAGTGGCTGACGCTACTTTATTGGCTACGCGAAACCGGGATGCCGATGAGGGTCATGCAACAGTTTGCCGCCCTTTATGTGCATGGTGAGAGCACAATACCCGCGCGCAAGGCGATATTACTGGATCATTCTGCACGCCTTGCAGAGCGCCGCATCGTTCTTGATCGGTGCGAAGAAGTCCTCATGAGGAAGCTTGAGATTTATGAGGAGTACATGTGATGAAAATAGTTCTGGTTGGAGCGTCCGGTGATGTCGGACAGGCTGCTTTTGGTGAATTATCGAAGCGTCATGATGTCATTCGAGCTGGTCGTCACTCTGCGGATGTAATCGTCGATATTGGCGATCTCGGTTCTATTGAGGCGATGTATGACACTGTCGGTACGTTTGATGCTGTCGTTTCGACCGCTGGGAACGTGCATTTTGCGCCATTGTTTGAATTCACGGAAGCGACCTTTCATTTGGGTTTGCAGAACAAGGTCATGGGGCAGGTTAATTTGGTTCTTGCGGGAATGGCACGAATTACGGCGCATGGGTCCTTTACGTTGACCAGTGGTGTTCTGGATCGTGACCCAGTCGTTTCCGGGGCCGCCGCCGCTACGGCCAACGCGGCTTTGGCGGGGTTTGCGACGGGCGCTGCGATTGAGTTACAACGGGGAGTGCGGATCAATGTCGTCAGCCCTGGGCTTCTTGAGGTGTCCGAAGAACGCTATGGCGGATTCTTTCCCGGACATGAACGCGTGTCATCAGCCAAGGTGGGGCGTGCATTCGCCAAATGCGTTGAGGGGGCCATAACCGGGCAGGTCGTCCCTGTTGGATAAGGCGAGTAACATGAGGTTCGCATACCTTACCGAACCTCCTTTCAACTACCGTGACGAGGTCGACAACATCACTGGATGTGATGTCGAGCTTGCGCGGTGCATCTTTGATCAGATCGGTGTCCGGGACGCGGTATTCGTCGAGGCCACGTTTGCAGAACTTCTGCCCGGTCTGGCGCTGGGCTACTGGGAAATGACCACTGGTCTTTTTGCCACAAAACTGCGCCAAGAGCATGCCCTTTTCAGCCGGCCAATCTGGGCCTTGCCAGACGGTCTGCTCGTGCGATCAGAGGACGCGCATCGTATCAGTGGATATGGTGATCTAGCGGACAATGATGCTTTCAGTTTGGCAGTCGTAAGAGACCAGATACAAATGCAAAGCGCGTTAGATCTTGGCGTGAAACCAGACCGGATCAAAGTATTTGAAACATATTGGGAGGCTGCGGTTGCCGTCCAAAGTGGTCAAGTGAGCGCTTCCGCCAGTGTTGCTCGCGCGCATGATGGTTACTTGCAGGGGCTCTCGACTGATTTGGCGTGCATCGTCGTACCCCTAGCCGAAAAAGCGCCCGCCTATGGCAGTTTCGGATTCACGAAAACCAATCCTGATTTCAAGGCCGTTTTTGATGGCGTCCTCGCACAGTTTATCGGCGGCGATGCGCATCGCAGATTGATGATTGGTTTTGGGTTTTCGAATGATGACGTCGATTTATTGCTGTAAAGTATGGTCCGGGTCGGAAAGCGTTCCTTTTAAATCATGGGGTTTGACTAGGGCGCATAACAGCGTTCACGCATTTTACGTTTTGTACAAACAATTCGAACTGTCTCTTCTATCTTCAGGTTGATGTGCGCCGGATTGGAGAATTGCGACCACAAGGCCAGTATCCCAAACGCGACACCCAGATGAGTGGCTGTATGCAATTCCGCATCACGTTTTGTTTGGCAGCGAAAGCTCTTGTTTAAGCCAATTTAGATAGTCGTTGATCGCCTGTTCATTTCGTTTGCAATACGACCACTTCTGGTATTTCCGAACGGTGATGAATCCCGCCTGTTTGAGAATATCCAGATGCTTGCTGGCCGTTGGCTGAGCCACGCCAAGCGCCTCAGCGATCATCGTCATGCACACCCCAAATTCGACAGAGTCGGCAGACCATTGATGACCAAAGTGCTTTTTCGGCTCAGCTAGTAACCGCAGAATGTGCATGCGGACCTCGCTGGCCATGGCTCTAATTTGTGTTGATCTATCCATAGTTCATTTATATAGTTAATTAGCTAAATGACAATGTGATTTTGAAAATGCTTGAATTGCCGAACACCCTAGACTTCGAAGGAAGCGCCGTAAGGTGGGGAAAGCTTGGAGCCGGGCCGCCGTTGGTTCTTATTCACGGAACGCCGTTTTCATCGCAGGTGTGGCGCCGGATTGTGCCCTATCTAACGGCGCACCGATCTGTCTATTTTTACGATCTTTTGGGCTACGGCGCGTCTGAAAAGGAATCGGGCCAAGACGTTTCTCTTGGCGTACAAAACAGATTGCTAGAGGCGTTGTTTCGCGAGTGGGAACTGGACAGACCAGATCTAGTTGCACATGATTTTGGAGGCACGACAGCGCTACGAGGTTACTTTCTGAACGGGTTGCGATTTGGTTCGCTGACGATCTTCGACGCTGTGGCTCTTGCGCCTTGGGGGTCACCATTTGTGCAGCATGTGCGCAAACATGAGGCCGCATTCTCGGGCATGCCAGACTACATGCACAGGGCTCTATTAGCGGCTTATTTGCAAACATCAGCGCATGCTGCTTTGTCAAAAGAAGCGGTCGAGATTTATAGCGCGCCTTGGATTGGTACCTTTGGTCAACCTGCATTCTATCGCCAGATTGCTCAGATGGATCAGAAATATACCGACGAGGTTGAGCACCTGTATTATCCACTGGACTGTCCGGTGCATGTGTTGTGGGGGCTAGAAGACAAATGGATACCCTTTGAACAAGGCGGTGCATTGGCCGCTCTGATCTCTGAGCAGTGCTGCACCTACGTCGAGGGTGCAGGGCATCTGATCCAGGAAGATCGGCCAGAAGCGATCGTGGCGGCCATTCTGAACCAAATTGGCATAAATCAAGCCATCTAACCTGTTGTTAGTATAGCTGAGATGCGCATGCGCATAACCAGGCACAGATTCGAACCTTGCGCCGGGTGCACGTACAATTGGCCTACTTTGGCGCGCCCTTTTTCATCGGGTTCTGCCATTTTCGTTCAGGCGGCAGCAGGGTCGATACCCGCGGGCTTGTACCGGTTTCCGCACGGGACCTTGTGCGCTGCACCGGGCGCTCTGAGCCAGGCGCCTTGCTTTCGCGCAGGACAATGAACAAACCACTTGCAATGATCACAGCGGAACCCGCCAGCGTTGCCGTATCGGGCCATTCATCAAAGAACAGCGCGCCGTAAAACGTGGCCCAGATAATCTGTGAATATTGCATGGGTGCGACAATGACCGCTTCACCGGTATTGTAGGCGGCGATCAAAAAACGGCCAGCCGTCCATGCCAAGATCGCGATCAAGCCTAACTTCCCCAGATCAACGAGCGGCATCGGTTCATAGACGAGCGGCAGCAATGCAGCCATCACAACGAAATTCGCCATCATTGGATAAAGCATAATGACGACGGTGCGCTCCTCGCGACCAATTTTGCGTACGATGATCGACGCGAAAGACCCGCAGACAGCGGAAACCAACGCTGCCAGATGTCCCAGTGCCAGATCTTGCTGCCCAGGACGTAGCACGATCATCACGCCGCAAAGCCCTACGATCACGGCAATCCAACGCAGCAGGCGCACTTTTTCGCCCAAGATCGGGATCGACAGAATGGTGACCAGCAGTGGGGCCGCAAAGAGAATGGCATAGACTTGTGCAAGCGGCAGGACGGAAAAAGCATAGAACGCGCAAAATCCCGTTATGACCGCTGCAAATGTACGCGCCAACATCCACCACGGGTGTACGGGCAGCAAAGTGCCGGCTGTTGTGTCTCGCAGCAGATAGAGCATCGCCAACGGAAAGCTGAATACCACACTAAAAAATACGATCTGGATTGGAGAATACCCGCTGCCGAGTACTTTGATTAAAACATCATGGCTGGCGAATACTCCAAACGCCACAAGCGCCAAAAGTGCAGCTTTCGCGTTCGGATTAGAGGGTTTCTCTGCCATGGACCTGAAGCCTTCGGTCTTAAAAAGACTCAGCCCGCGAAACGCGGGCTGTTGTAATCACGTTAGGCCGGTGTGTGCGGCACTACAAGCGCACAGAATGCATAGCTGCTTTGTCAGAGGCTCGCATCAAGTGCTGTCAGAATCGCGTCGCCCATTTCTGTCGTGCTAATTGGGGTGCCACCTTCTTTTCCCATGAGGTCCGCAGTCCGTGCGCCATCCGCAAGCACCTTTTCGATTGCGGCTTCCAATCTTGCAGCTTCGTCGCCTTGATCGAAGGAATACCGCAGCGCCATCGCAAAGCTTAGAATACAAGCGATCGGATTGGCTTTGCTTTGACCCGTGATATCCGGAGCCGAGCCGTGAACGGGCTCATACAGCGCCTTGGGGCGCCCGTTGGCCGTGGGCGCGCCGAGACTTGCTGAAGGCAACATACCCAAGCTGCCGGTCAGCATCGCAGCACAATCTGAAAGGATGTCACCAAAAAGATTATCAGTCAGGATCACGTCGAACTGTTTGGGTTCACGAACAAGCTGCATCGCGCCATTATCTGCGTACATATGGCTCAACTCGATGTCGGGGTAATCGGTATCGCGCACTTTCTGTACGATCTCCCGCCATAGAATACCGCTTTCCATGACGTTGGCTTTTTCCATTGAACATACTTTGCCCAACCGGCGCCTGGCCAGTTCAAAGGCCGAACGCGCCACGCGGTCGATTTCGCTTTCAGTGTAACGCTGGGTGTTGATGCCGACGCGTTCGTTGCCTTCCTCGAAAATACCGCGTGGTTCGCCGAAGTAGACCCCAGAGGTCAATTCGCGCACGATTACGATATCGAGGCCCGCAACAATGTCCTTTTTCAATGACGAGAAATCTGCCAGCGCGTCAAAGCACTGAGCGGGACGCAAATTGGAAAAGAGATCCATTTCTTTACGCAGTCGCAACAGCCCGCGTTCAGGTTTTACGCTAAAGTCGAGTTCATCATATTTGGGGCCGCCAACAGCCCCGAGCAGAACCGCATCGGCGGCAAGAGCTTTCGCCATCGTATCGTCATGCAAAGGCGTGCCATGTGCGTCATATGCAGCGCCACCCACAAGATCTTCGCTGACGTCAAAGGCAAGCCCGCGCTTTTCGCCGAACCATCCGATGACGCGTTTGACTTCTTCCATGACTTCGGGGCCGATGCCGTCACCGGGAAGGATCAAAAGGGAAGGGTTTGTCATCGGGGCTCTCCTACTGGTCTTTGGTTCGCTGCGGCGTAGCGTGGTGGCAAGGCGGGGTCAAGCGGGCGGGCTTGTGGACGCGGTGGTCATAGCCCTGATTGGCGGGTGTTCAGCGTGCGAGATCGACCCAAACGATACGATGGCGACTGGCGGTTGCAGCGATCTCGCCTGCGGGGCCGGTCGGCCAATGCACCGCACCATCCAATATGCGCCAATCTGCGGAAGGGAGGACATAATCCACGCGCATGTTTCCGGGCACCGGATCATCCCAATCCGCCGTGTCAAAAGGATCGCCGGTGATGGCGAGGCTGCCCGGGCTGCGCGGTTCGAAGTCCTGCAGGCGTGGATCTGACAAAGCACCTCGGACCGCTTCCTTGAGACCTTCGCCCGCATTGGGGTCCTGGTTGAAATCGCCCAGCAGGATGAATTGTTCCGTTGGTGCAGGTCCAAAATCGCCGTTCAGATATTTTTGCCAAAACACGATCTCGTCGTGATTGCGTTTGCCATTGCGGTCTTCGGGACCATCAAAAACGGGAGGGCTTGCGTGAAAAGTCAGCAGATCCACGCGCCCCAGATCGGGGACGTCTATCGGTATGACCCAATGCGCAGTCGTCGGTAAACGCTGGATGGCCTGTGCCTCTGCTGAAGGGAAGGGGGTACCGTCAGTATTTGGCAAAAGCGCATCTGGAAAGTCGCGCCACAGCAGTTTGGTAAAATCCTGGACTGCGTCGGTTAGAATGGGATAGCGCGACAGAACCGCCATCCCCCCCTGACCTGAGAATCGACCGTAGCTTTGCGCATCCCGAGGTTCCGCACGTCGGCCATCACCATCCATGTCCAGACCTGTCGCCATCCCTGTATTTGGCCGGGCGGTAAAGCTGTATGGATAGGCACAGCCGGCTATACGCAAAACGTCCTGAAGTGCGGCGAGTGCCTTGCCTTCAAGATCATAGTCGATGCCCTGCAGCACAACGATATCTGGTTTGACCGCAACCAAAACGGCAACTACAGCGTCGACCTGCGGATCCTCCCCGCGCACGATATCGCGCAGCAGAATGCCCGGTCCTTTGCGTTGAAGTTCGGTGTTGAAAGTGGCAATCCTAATGGGATCTGCGGCCACGTGTGTGGCACCCAGCGCCAGCGTGCACAAAAAGGCCATGCCCGTTGGCAGACGACGCCCGAAAACTTTACGCTGGCGCGTGATTTTTCCAGCCGTGTCGTGCCGTAATGCAAAGAGAGGGCGCAACTTGTTCTGAAAGAAAGAAAGAAAGCCCATGCGGTGCTGGTCCAGATCAGAGTTTACGGGTCATCGGATGTGACGGGTGTATCAGATCGGCTGTCTCCTTGACCACAGTGAGGATCAGGCAAGGACTTCGCTAAAAGCACTGAGGCACGCGGCGCGTGCTTCAAATGCGTTGTGTAAGTGCACGGTGGGGGCCCGATTTGAATGCCACATCATTGAGAGATGAGCGTGAAATTCAGACCCAGGGGCGCGCTACGTTGGCTTGTGCTTCGAAGGTGTCAATCGCGCCGACTTTTTCCATGGTCAACCCAATGTCATCGAGACCTTCAAGCAGACAGCGTTTTTTGAATGCATCGACTTCGAAGGTGATGACAACGCCATCTGAAGTCGTCACGGTTTGCGTTTCCAGATCGATGGTCATCCGTGCGTTCGATCCCTTCTCCGCATCCTTCATCAGGACATCGATCTGTTCTTGGGGCAGAGCGATCGGAAGAATGCCGTTCTTAAAGCAGTTATTGTAGAAAATATCTGCAAATGATGGCGCAATCACGCAGCGGATCCCAAAATCCTTGATCGCCCAGGGAGCATGCTCGCGGCTCGAGCCGCATCCGAAGTTGTCGCCTGCGACGATGACCTCGGCTGTGCGGTAGGCGTCCTTGTTCAGCACGAAATCAGGGTTTTCGTTCCCCTCACGGTCGAACCGCATTTCGTCAAACAGATTAGCCCCAAGGCCGGTGCGCTTGATCGTCTTCAGGAATTGTTTTGGGATGATCATATCTGTATCGATATTGACCAGCGGCATCGGTGCCGCGATCCCGGTTAGGGTGCTGAATTTATCCATTGCGGTCTCCTCGTTATTGCGGGCCTGAGGCGCGGATGTGCACGCGTAACAAAACCACGGAATCTGCGTTGCGGTTTAGTGCATTCCACAGACTTTCACAACGGTCGAGTAGATCGAAACTGTGTCATCAGGCGTGTCGAAAGCGACTGATTGAATAGTAAAAAATACAATTAAAAAACAATGTATTAGAACTAAAAACGGGTGCCTGAACATTGGCACCCGCTTGCTGGAACGTGTCTTTGATCCTTGGTGCGCCGGCCGCATGCTCAAACAAGGTGCGGCAGATGCAGACGCGTTATGCTGCCTTCTTGCGCCGCTTGGCAGCAGCGAGACCGCCAATCCCAGCCAGCATCATCCATGCGGTCGCAGGAAGCGGAACGACATCGTCCACTCGACCACCGGTATCGCCAGGGTCTTCAGATCCGAAAGTAATATTGTCAAACCCGATTTGATTGACCGCGCCGCCGAAATCGATCGATTTTGCAATGCCGCTGAAACCTACGCCAATCGGTACAAACACATTGAACTGGCCAGTCGGGTCACCTGCTTCGCTTGGCGTGACGGCCAAATCCAGCGTCGCTAGCAAATTTCCCGAAGCATCGACGTTATCATATACGCTTATCGAACCGGGTACGTTGATTGCAGTGTAAAAAAACGAAAAACCGGTGTCGAAACCTGCTGCAAAATTCAGTGTGGCGGCCGCGCCTGACAAGAAAAAGAGGATCGTGTCGGGCGTCGGCTCGTTGCCAAAGTTGCCTGTGCCACCGGCGTCGGCGTCAATAACTGAGAGACTATTACCGCTGAAAGACACACCAAAATTTTCGCCGCCGGAGGAGCCACTTCCGCCCGTGCCGCCGTTGTAAAAATCATTTACAGCTTCTTGGTTTCCCAAACCTTCAAAATCCAGGGTGATGACTGCGGCTTGCGCTACCGATGACGCAAAGATAAGCGCCGCCCCCAATGCTATTCCCTTAAAAAAGTTCACTTTCGTATTCTCCATCGTGTTCTTCCGATTTAACCAAACTGGCTTGTTTTCGGATGCTTTTTATCCAATTTTTCTGCGTGCTATTGGGCTTAAACGTGCCTTCTGGCGACAGTTAACAGATAGTTAAAATCTGGTGCGGCGTCATTGATATTTTAAATAATTTGACACGCTCTTCGCGCTCTTTTTGACAATCGCACGCGCTTTAGGCGTAAGTTTTGCCAACAACTTACGCCTAAAGACGATCCTTGGAATGGAGGTGTAGTAGCGGACATTTCAAAACAGGCGCTGAAATTGCTGGGTTCCCGCATCAGATTGGCGCGTATTTTTAGGCGTTGGGCTACCCTATTGCTGCTGGCAACTTAGTGTCAGTAGTTTTGCAAAGTTGTAGGCCTCAAAAGCAACCACGCACAGGGCAAAGCGTTGTGCTGTTGCTCTGTGCGTGACGGTCTTGTAAGGCAATAATGCGAGACGGAGATTAGGCCATCATGTCCCGCACATCGGTCAGCTTACCGGTGATCGCCGCTGCTGCTGCCATGCCAGGTGAAGCCAAATGCGTACGTCCCTTAAAGCCTTGACGCCCTTCAAAATTGCGGTTGGACGTGGAGACGCAGCGCTCGCCCTCGGACAATTGGTCCGGGTTCATCGCAAGGCACATCGAGCAGCCTGCGAGCCGCCATTCGAAACCGGCATCCTTGAAAATATCTGCCAGCCCTTCTTCTTCGGCTTGCGCGCGTACAAGACCGGAACCGGGGACGACCATTGCTCGCAGACCATCCTTGATCTTTTTGCCTTTGAGGATATCAGCTGCGGCACGCAGGTCTTCGATGCGGCCATTGGTACAGGAACCGATAAACACCGTGTCAATTTCGATCTCGTTCAGTGGTGTGCCGGGCGTCAGGCCCATGTAGTCAAGTGAGCGCTGTGCCGCGCCGACCTTGCCCCCTTCGAAATTGTCGGGGGAGGGCACTTTCGCTGTAATCGGCAACACGTCTTCTGGGGAGGTCCCCCAGGTGACGACCGGTGCGATCTCCTCGCCTTTGATCGTGATGACCATGTCCCAATGAGCGTCATCGTCCGAATAGAGCGTTTTCCACCAGGCCAGAGCGGTTTCCCATTTCGCCCCTTTCGGCGCGTGCGGACGGCCCATGCAATATTCATATGTCTTTTCATCGGGTGCGATCAGCCCGGCGCGCGCGCCGCCTTCAATGGCCATGTTGCAGACGGTCATGCGCCCTTCCATGGACAGATCGCGGATGGCCTCACCACAGTATTCGATCACATACCCGGTGCCACCAGCCGTACCGGTGCGGCCAATCACGGACAGCGTGATGTCCTTGGCTGTCACGCCGGGACGCAACTTGCCGGTGATTTCCACCTTCATATTCTTGGATTTTTTCTGGATCAGGGTTTGGGTCGCCAGAACATGCTCTACCTCGGAGGTGCCGATACCATGCGCCAAAGCACCGAAAGCGCCATGGGTCGCAGTATGGCTGTCACCGCAAACCACGGTCATGCCGGGTAGAGTCCAGCCTTGCTCCGGACCCACGATATGCACGATGCCCTGACGAATGTCAGACACAGGATAATAATGAATGCCGAATTCCTTGGCATTGGTGTCGAGCGCGGCCACCTGAATTGCACTGTCTTCGGTCATGTTTTTGGGATCGTCCCGGCCCGGTGTGGTCGGTACATTGTGATCTGGTACGGCAATGGTCTTATCCGGCGCGCGCACCTTACGGCCCGTCATGCGCAGACCTTCAAAAGCCTGCGGAGAGGTAACTTCATGCACCAGATGGCGATCGATATAAAGAAGGCTGGTGCCGTCCTCGGCTTCATGCGCCACATGCGCGTTCCAGATTTTGTCATAAAGCGTCTTGGGGGACATTGGTCCACTCCCGTTTTGTAGAATTCAAATGTTGTGCGACAGCCCGCACATTATAGGCGTGCGAGCACCGTTCGCGCGGCACCAAAAAACCGTTCGCGCAAGCGGGCGCGATCCTGAAGGTCGATTCTGATTTGGGCACAGGTCAACATGTTCGACGTCTTATCGGCTCCGACGTTTTGAGGCAAGCGAGACCTCCCGTGTATCATCGCCTGCAGGGGTGCCTAGGTGCACGACTATGTGAATGCCCTGCATTTGAAGCGGTTTGTTAACTTGTCGCTAAGGCCCTCGGGGCTATTTTCCGGAAAAACCAACCGAGAGTAAGCAAATGGGCATTTCAACAGACATTGTTCTTATCGTAGGCAGCGGTCCAAACGCGCCGGATGCAGCAGAGTGGCCGCGCGCGTGGTTTGACCGGATCGTCGTGATCAACAATGCGTGGCGGGTGCGCACAGACTGGGATGATCTGGTGTACCCCGAAGATTTTCCCGAAGGTCGCCGGCCCGACAAGGTTGGGCCAGATCAGCGGCTCATTACGGCTGACCAATTCGTGCCAACGCAGAATGCATTTGGTGGTTTTGTCTATGGCGGTGGCACCATGGCATTTACGGCGGGCTATTGGGCGTTGCACGCATTGCGGCCAAAGGTCATGGCCTTCATTGGATGCGATATGGTTTACCCTAAATCGGGCCCGACTCATTTCTACGGTACCGGGGCGGCTGACCCGTTGCGCGACGACATCACGCTGCGCGATCTCGGCGCCAAATCAGCGCGCCTTGGATTAATTGCTGCCAACGAAGGGTGTCACTGCGTGAATCTGTCAAACGGTCCAAGCGAGTTGCTATTTGATCGGGCGCAGCCACGCCACTTGCGTGGATTGGCAGATCAAAAGATCAGCGCACCGGGCATTTCTTCGGTACTAAATGCCGAAGATAACACGGGCTATTTCGTTCCCAACGGTCGGTATTGGGATCAGGCATCGATGTTCGACACAGAGATACTATCGCAACTGGATTCGGCATGGCGCGCGGCCTGGCCAGTCGCGCAAGACGCCATCCACGCTGCGTGACGCAGCGTATCGAGTCCAGTAGTTACGTAACGTTGGATGCTGTCATTGAAAAGTCATGACGCTCTTGTTAACTTGGAGCTATCCCCAGCGCCGGGGGTCTGGCGGCGCGCTACTAGGAGGACGATGTCCTGTCAACGCATGCGAACGCAGCTGATGCTGTGCTTACAGAGGCTGCGGTAGTGTCTGCCGCAACTGATACAGCCACAAGTGAACAATTGTTGGCGACCATCCTGAATTCCCTCAAAGACGACAAGGCCGAGGATATTGTGCAGATCGATTTGCGCGGTATCACCGAAATTGGCGACTACATGGTGATATGCTCCGGGCGCTCTACCCGGCAGGTGGCGTCGATTTCAGAAAAGCTGGCACAGACCGTCAAGGATACCTACGGTCGTGTCTCCAAGATGGAAGGTAAGGATACAGGCGACTGGGTCCTGATCGACACCGGTGACATCATCGTGCATGTGTTTCGGCCGGAAGTACGCGAATTCTATCAGCTAGAAAAGATGTGGCAGCCAATGGGCGCAGACGCGACCACGCACTAAGCGCACGGCGCGCGGGAAATCACATGCGTGTGCATATCATTGCGGTCGGGCGCGCGCGCGCCGGGCCGGAAAAAGAACTTATCGACGACTATTTGGCACGCTTTGAACGCACGGGCCGCTCTTTGGGGCTGGGCTTCGTGCGTGTTGTCGAAGTAGAGGATCGCAAAAGCGGTGGGATGGCTGCTGAGGCTGCATTGTTGCGGCGCGCCGTTCCGACTGGCGCACTTGTGGCTGTTTTGGATGAACGCGGGCGGGTCGAAAGCTCACCTGACTTCGCCCAAAGGCTGGCGGGATGGCGTGATCAGGGGCGTGGTGATCTGGCGCTGCTGATTGGTGGCGCGGATGGATTGGATGCGACCCTCCGTGCCGAAGCGGATTTCGCTCTGTCTTTTGGCAAAATGGTGTGGCCGCATATGCTGGTACGCGTGATGCTCAGCGAGCAGCTATATCGTGCGGCTTCAATCCTTTCTGGCGCACCCTATCATCGGGTCTGACTGCCCAAAACCTTATCCGCTTCTGGAAGCCCAACACACGATGTAACAGAGGTCGAAGCGAATTTTTTCAAGGAAGATCGAAGACTGTTATGTCTGCATTCCAGCCCCCAGGTTTGTCACGCGCCTGGATTTGTACCTGAGTTGCGTCGCTTGGGATACGCACGCCAGAGAGGGATCGCGTAAAGGGCTGTTCTTCAACATGTGGGTGCGCCAATTCCCTTATGCCCAGCTGTTTGCCGTCCATGTCGAGCACCCGCCAGCCATCCGCATAGTGATCCCACCCGGTATCGGGATGAGAGATCGTCACATCAAAGCGCCAGACGCCATCGGCAGTCTCGCGCGCTGCGATGTGATTTACCTGCGGGGCTTCTGCGAAAACAGGGCTGGCCACCAACAACAGACTGCAAACGGTTTTTTTAAGCATAGTGACACCTAATGGAATCATGATTAACAGACGGCTAATTTAGGTGTCGAGAAGGATTTTACGAGAGTTCGACCAGAATTCTCTGCGCCATATGACGACGACCGTTATCAATGTTGCGATGCCCAGAGCGATTGGTCCCGCCAGCCAGGCAAACGCGGCCAGCGCAAAGTAAATCGAGCGTAGTCCGCGGTTAAAGCTGCGCGCGCCGATGATATTGATGTCCGCGGCCTGTTTGGCACGGTGCGCGACTTTGGGGTCGTCGATATCATTTGGCACGGCAGCCATCATCACCGCACAATAGCCAAAAAGCCGGTTGGACCAGACGAATTTCAAAAAGGCGTTGGTGAGCAGTAGCGCCACCGCCATGAGCTTGATCTCCCAAACCAGCGCCGGTTGGTTGGCTTGGGTGATGTCTTGTGCGACACCGGCGACCTGCTCTGAATTCCCGATCATCGCAAGTGTTGCACCCAGTGCAATCATGCACGTCGAGGCAAAGAAAGCAGTGCCCTGCCGTAATGTTGACAGGATTTGCGCGTCAAACACCCGAGGTTGCCGGGTCACCATTTCCTGCATCCAAGCTTGACGATAATCGGTCATCAGAACTGAAGTCGAGAGATGCTGCCTGGAGGGGTGCTCAATCCGCCAGCCAATGGCAAGCCAAAGCACAAAAAGCAGTGCGAGCGCGGTAAAGTCCAGAGCCGTGAAAAAGGCAAATCGATCCATCATTTCCATGGGGAGACGCATGGCAGGTCCGATAATTCTTGCCAATGGCTTAAATTGGTAATATTAATTTACCAAACGGAGGATGCTCTATGGAAATGCCACAGCCAGACCCAGCAGTATTGGCCCGAAAGCAGCGCGTAGTGATGCGATTGCAAGCGGTTTTGCCGCAGGATGCGGTCATCCATGATCCGCTGGAAACGCGCGCCTATGAATGTGATGCCCTCACGGCCTATAAATGCCCGCCGATGATCGCGGTGCTACCTGCTTCGACTAAAGAGGTCTCTGCCGTGCTGCGCATTTGCCATGAGGAAGGTGTGCCTGTGGTGCCTCGCGGTTCGGGCACGTCGCTTGCTGGAGGGGCTTTGCCCACAGCCGATTCGGTTATTTTGGGCGTTGCACGCATGAATGATGTGCTCGAGACAAATTACGACGATCGCTACATTCGCGTCGAAACCGGACGCACTAATCTCAGCGTCACGGGTGCCGTTGAGGAAGATGGTTTCTTTTATGCGCCGGATCCATCCAGCCAGCTGGCGTGCGCTATCGCTGGCAATATCGCGATGAATTCCGGCGGCGCGCATTGCCTTAAATATGGCGTAACCACGAACAACCTGATGGGTGTGACAATGGTTATGATGGACGGCGAAGTCATCGAGGTTGGCGGCACCTATATGGACGCAGGGGGATTGGACCTGCTAGGTCTGATCTGCGGTTCCGAAGGTCAGCTGGGTGTCGTGACAGAAGCCACGTTGCGCATCCTGCCCAAGCCAGAGGGCGCGCGGCCTGTGCTCATGGGGTTCGACGACAGTGAGGTCGCGGGCGCTTGCGTCAGCGACATCATCAAAGCCGGTGTTTTGCCAGTCGCGATCGAGTTCATGGACCGTCTTTGTATCGAAACATGTGAAAATTTCGCGCAAGCAGGTTACCCGATGTGCGAAGCGTTGCTGATTGTCGAAGTGGAAGGTTCAGAGGCTGAAATTGATCACCAGCTCTCACTCATCAAGGAAATTGCAAAACGCCACGATCCGGTTGCGCTGCGCGAAAGCAAATCTGCGGAAGAAAGTGCATTGATCTGGTTGGGCCGGAAATCCGCATTCGGTGCTATCGGTCAAATCAACGATTACATGTGTCTTGATGGAACGATTCCGGTGTCGTCCCTGCCGTACGTCCTGCGCCGTATCGGGGAAATGTCCAAAGAATGCGGGCTTGATGTGGGCAACGTCTTTCATGCAGGAGACGGCAATATGCATCCGTTGATCCTTTTTGATGCGAACAAACCGGGGGACCTTGAACGCTGTGAAGCGTTCGGTGCCGAGATCCTCAAGCTCTGCGTGGAGGCGGGTGGATGTCTGACGGGGGAGCATGGTGTCGGCATTGAGAAACGCGATTTGATGACCTACCAATATGCACCAGAGGATCTAGAGGCGCAGATGGCCATCAAAGATGTCTTTGATCCACAATGGTTGCTGAACCCCGCCAAGGTTTTTCCGCTTTCTGTGTCGGAAGATCGTCGCGCCGTGTTCCTGGCGGCTGAATAGTTCGGGCTGTACCACTCCATTTTTTACAAAACAGAGCACATAATCATGATGGCACCAGACACCGAAGAGGCCCTGGCCGAGGCGATCCTTTCGGCAGAATCGCCAATTTCCATTGCTGGGGGGGGCACGCGCGGCGTGCACGTCGAAGGAACGCCCCTGTCGACGGCGAACCTGAAAGGCATCAGCCTTTACGAGCCCGGCGCCCTGACGATAGTTGTGCAGGCAGGTACGCCACTTTCCGACGTGGAAGATGCATTGGCAGCTGAAAAGCAACGGCTGGCGTTTGAGCCAACAGACTACCGATCTTTGCTGAAAACCACAGGTACGCCGACAATCGGTGGTGTACTTGCAACCAATGCCAGTGGGCCGCGGCGCATTCAGGGCGGTGCGGCGCGTGACTATGCTCTTGGGGTTCGTTTTGTGGACGGTTCAGGCAAGGTCGTCAAGAATGGTGGCCGCGTGATGAAGAACGTGACAGGCTACGACTTAGTCAAGCTCATGTGCGGGGCCTATGGCACCTTAGGCGTGCTGAGCGAAGTCTCCTTGAAGGTGCTGCCGGTGCCCGAAACGAGCGGATCGCTCATGTTACGTGGTCTTGAGACACCTCAAGCGGTAAACGCGATGGCGGCGGCTATGGGGTCGCCTTTTGAGGTTACCGGTGCCTCGCATATTCCTCAAGCAGAGGGCGGCAGTTCGCTGACAGCTCTACGGCTTGAGGGATTTGAGCAATCTGTGAACTACCGGATCGAACAGCTGAAAACCCTGCTGCGCGACACTGGGGCAGAAATGAATGTGGCGTCTTCGCAGCCATCAGAAGCGTTTTGGGCGGCTGTGCGCGTTGCAGAGAAATTTACCATAGAGGACGGTGATGTGTGGCGTGTGTCCTGCAAGCCGTCTGATGCGCCCCGATTGGCTAGTTTAGCATGGGATGCACAGCATTTCTTTGATTGGGGCGGCGGCATGATCTGGTTGCTGACACCGGCGGGCACAGATCTACGCGCGCAGTTGGGCGCCTTCGACGGGCATGCGACATTGGTCCGTGCCACTTCCGAAACCTTTGCGCGTCTGGGCAGATTCCACCCCGAAACAGCAGGCGTTGCGCGGCTCAGCGCTGGGCTTCGTACGCGTTTCGATCCGCAAGGTATCTTGAACACCGGCCTGATGGATCCGGTCATAAGCGAGTGCGTGTAAATGCAGACGACCTTTACCGAAGATCAACTCAAAGACCCGGGGCTTAAACGCAGTAACGAGATTCTGCGGACCTGTGTGCACTGCGGATTTTGCACTGCGACCTGTCCGACCTATCAGGTGCTTGGCGATGAGCTCGATAGTCCGCGAGGCCGGATTTACCTGATTAAGGACATGCTGGAAAACGACCGGGATCCGGATGCAAAGACCGTCAAACACATTGATCGGTGCCTGTCCTGCCTTGCTTGCATGACGACCTGCCCATCAGGTGTGCATTACATGCATTTGGTGGATCACGCGCGTGAGTACATCGAAGAACGCTATCAACGGCCTTTCTCGGATCGTGCTTTGCGGTGGGTTCTTGCCCGTATCCTGCCATATCCTATGCGGTTTCGGCTTGCGCTCCTGGCGGCAAAAATGGGCAGGCCCTTTGCGGGATTAATGCCGGATGCGCGTTTGCGCGCCATGTTGGAAATGGCACCAAAGCAGATCCCACCGGTCAGTCCAAATGACGATCCACAGTCCTTTGCGCCTCAGATCGAACGCAAGATGCGCGTGGCATTGATGACGGGATGCGCGCAAAAAGCGCTGAACACGGATATCAACGATGCGACGATCCGTCTTTTGACCCGGCTTGGTTGCGAAGTCGTGGTGGCCGAGGGCGCCGGTTGTTGCGGCGCACTGACACACCACATGGGCAAGGCAGATGAAAGCCACGCGACGGCAGCCAAGAATATTTTGGCCTGGAAAAAAGAGATCGACGGCGCGGGGCTGGACGCGATTGTAATCAACACTTCCGGCTGCGGTACCACGGTCAAGGACTACGGCCACATGTTTCGAAACGATGGCGCACTGGCGGAAGATGCGGCGCGCGTCGCGGATTTGGCGCAAGACATCTCAGAGGTCTTGATGAAGCTCGACCTCCCTGAGGGTGCGGAAAAGGGGCTGAAAATTGCCTACCACGCGGCCTGTTCGTTGCAGCATGGACAAAAGATTAAAACCTATCCCAAGGATTTGCTGCGCCGGGCTGGGTTTAGCATCGTTGAGCCAAGCGATCCACATCTATGTTGTGGTTCGGCGGGCACCTATAACTTGATGCAACCAGAGATCTCCAAGCAGCTGAGAGAGCGCAAAGTGCGCACCCTTGAGGCCAAATCCCCCGATGTCATTGCAGCAGGGAACATCGGCTGCATGATGCAAATCGGGTCAGGTACGGGTATTCCTGTTGTACACAGTGTTGAACTCTTGGACTGGGCGACGGGTGGACCAAAACCACCGGCGATGAACGGTGATGCGGCGCCCGCATCAGATGTACCGATCCTGCGCTAACCCTGTGGCCCCCGGCATTGTGAGCGCGGGGAAAATAACCAAAGCGGGCCTCATTTCTGCCCTATCTCGCGTCTAATACCTCTTTGGCGGAAAAAGGGGATGTGACGTGCGTAACAGGTGCTTTCTTGCGGGTTTGTTCATGCTTTGGGCGAATGCGGCCAGTGCACAAGATACGGGTCTCAAGGCGTTGCAGACAGGGGATGAAGCCAGCGCTTGGCAAGCTGTCGGGCGTCTTGATATTGCCGGGCGTGGCTTTTGCACGGGTGCTTTGGTTGCGCAAGATCTGGTGCTGACAGCCGCCCATTGCCTCTTTAAAGCGCATAGCGGCGAACGTGTTGATGCGTCAGAGATCGAGTTTCTCGCCGGGTGGCGCAATGGGCGCGCCTCGGCTTACCGTGGTGTAAGGCGCACGGTGGTTCATGGCGATTACAGCTATGGCGGCGAAGTTTCTGGTGAACGCGTGCGGAATGATCTGGCTCTAATCCAACTGGATCAACCGATCCGGAACACGGCGATCATCCCTTTTGAAACGGCCAAGCGCCCCGCGCGCGGTGATCAAGTGGGCATCGTAAGCTATGGGCGCGATCGCTCAGAAGTGCCAGCACTACAAGAAGTTTGCGACGTTCTTGCCAACCAGGGCGGCGTGTTGGTGACCTCCTGTCCAGTGGATTTCGGATCCTCCGGAGCACCGATTTTCACCTTTCAGGACGGTCAGGCGCAGATCGTTTCGATTGTATCGGCCAAGGCAAAAGTCGACGGCGAAAACGTTTCTTTTGGGACAGAATTGCACAGACCGCTTGCGGATCTGAGGGCTGAATTGGCGCAGGGCGCCAGTCTGTTTCGCAAAGCTCTGCCAACAGCTTCCCAAAGTACAGCAGGCCAACGCGATCGCGACACCGGCGCAAAATTTATTCGACCGGGAGAATAACCGATGTGCGTTCGCACGATAGTTTTGACGATCCTCCTTTCGCTTGCGGGGCTGACTGACGTGGCCGCGCAACAGTCCTCAACAGGATTGCGCGCCATGGCTGGACAAAATGATGCTTTGGCCTGGCAGGCTGTTGGACGTTTGGACGCGGCGCGCAGTGGGTTTTGCACCGCAACTTTGATTGCACCCGACCTCGTCCTTACGGCTGCGCATTGCGTCTATCACTCTGAAACTAATGCTCTGTACCAGCCTAGAGATCTGACTTTTCGGGCGGGGCTGCGCAAAGGCCAGGCTGTCGCTGCACGCAAAATCAGCCAGATTGAGGCGCACCCCGGCTACGATCCAGAGAGTGTTTTGAACCAACAGAACATCCGCCATGACGTGGCATTGTTGCGGCTTGCAGAGCCCATCACGACCGATGAGCTTGATCCTTTCGTGCTACATGACCGCACCGTCAGCACCGGGCCTGTCAGCGTTGTCTCTTATGGGCGCAACCGTGAACATTTGCCCTCCCGTCAGGATGTCTGCCAGGTTCAGGCAATCCAACAGGACGTCATGGTGATGGACTGCAACGTTACCTTCGGATCCTCTGGCGCACCGGTTTTTACGCATCGCAATGGGCGTGGGCAAATCGTTTCTGTGATTTCAGGGATGGCGCGTACAAACGGCCGAAAAGTTGCACTGGGTATGACGTTGCCGGATGTCGTCGCCACGTTGAAACATCGGATGTGGGCCAACAAGCAACAACCCGCAGCACGGATCAAACGCGTAACGGTTGGGTCTGACACATCAACAGGTGGTGCCAAGTTCATCCGTCCCTGAAGGTCTTGAACCGCGCAAAACGATCCCCACATTGACGTTGTCCGGACGCCTCATTGAGGGTGCGGACATTGAAACCCCGGGTGAGTTCAAATGCGGAGCGCCCGAATTCTATCGCTCAATGAAGAGGATCAGAGAATGCGTACATATGATTTTGCACCCCTGTACCGTGCCACTGTCGGTTTTGACCAGATTGCCGATATGCTGGATCGGGTGTTGACCACCGAAGGTACCCAACCTTCCTACCCACCTTACAACATTGAAAAGCTGGAGGATGATGCCTATCGCATTTCCATCGCTGTTGCCGGTTTTTCCGAAAGTGACCTGACTGTTGAAGTGCGTGAAAACGCGCTCATCGTATCGGCCCGTAAAGCTGAAGAGGACGGTGACCGCAGCTATCTGCACCGTGGTATTGCCACCCGCGCGTTCGAGAGGCGGTTCCATCTTGCGGACCATGTGCGGGTCAGAGGTGCCAGTCACGAAGATGGCATGCTGCATATCAACCTTGAACGGGAAATTCCCGAGGCGTTGAAGCCGCGTCAAATCGCGATCAATTCAACCGCGCAAATCGAAAAAGACGTTGTGGACGCAAAGTCAGTCAACTGAACAGGCCAATGTTTCCATGAACCAAGGCCCGGATCCTATTCCGGGCCTTTTTGTGTGTTGGGCGCACGGCTCTCTGTAGTCAATGCTGCCTCAGAAGGCGCATTGCAGCGTCCCGAGTGCTTTCCAGTGCCGGAATGCCTGCAGCACCGCGAGACAAGAGCCTGAGTCCAACCACCATGGATAAAAGCGCCTGCGCGGTTGTGTTTGGATCAATCTGCGGGGCGATCTGGCCTTTTTCTTGGCCGCGCAAGATCATGTCACGCAGAAAGTCTTCAATATCCGTCAGGAACGTTCGGACGGCGTCAGCAACTTCGGGTGGCTGATTAGGTAGATCCTGAGCGGTGTTGATGATGAAGCATCCCAAGTTTCTTGGATCGTCGCGCGCCTCGTCGATTAACGCATTAAATAGTGCGCGTATCGCTGCAACTGGATCTGTTTGTTGACGTAATTTGGCAATCCGTGCCGCTCTGTTTTTTTGATCGTACCGTGCAAGTGCGCGATCAAAGAGCGCCTTCTTTGACCCGAAGGCATTGTAAAGGCTGCCTTTGTTGATTTGCATCGCCTCAATCAAATCTGCCATAGAGGTCGCCTCAAAGCCTTTTTTCCAAAAGACTTCGATTGCCTTGTCGGTGGCCTCATCAATATCAAACGACTTTTCCCAAGGCATCTGGTGGCATCTCGCTTTTCCAGTTTATGGCATAACATGTATTAATTTATACCGTTCGTTCAAGAAAATTCAGCACTAGTGTTGACCGACCGATCTAAGCTTCTTAAGTGCAGGTTTATACCATGTGGTATAAACAGTTTCATCCTGACAGGAGACCCAGATGACCGATTTTGTGACCCACACCGTTGAAACCGCACCTGACGCATCCAAACCAATTTTAGAAGCCGTCCAGAAAAAGATCGGTTTTGTGCCGAACCTCATGGGTGCGATGGCCGAAGCGCCAGCGCTGCTGGAAGCCTACACGACAATTTCAGGCATCTTCGGTAAATCGGATCTGTCCGAAACAGAGCGTCAGATCATCCTTATGACCAACAACCGGCTGAATGGCTGCACCTACTGTATGGCCGCGCACACGACAATTTCTAAGGGGGCGGGCGTTCCCCAGGACGTTATCGATGCTTTGCGTAACGATACGGCGATCGAGGATCCAAAACTTGAAGCGTTGCGTCAGTTTTCTATCGTTGTGAACCAGACGCAGGGATGGCCTTCAG
>JBGCDG010000085.1:0-18437 GCA_045105195.1 Roseobacter sp.
TCCGTCCCGCGTCGTATAATCCAGCGTGATGTCTGTTGAAAAAGCTTCAGACAGGCGCACTTCGAAACGTGCCTGTTGGCCAGGGCCATTTCCTTCATAAAGCACAGGATCAGAGACGAAAAGCGCGCGATCAAAACTGCCACCGTCATCATCGAGGATCACCCCAGTGGCTTGCAAAACCGGGCCGTTGCCGGACAAAACGGCATTAGTCGGATCGAACAGTTCCAACGTGAAATTTTCGTCGAACTCGTCGAACGTGGAGCGGTTGACAGAGTACTGGATCGTGGCTTCTGTCTCGCCCGCGGCAATCGTTAACGTGCGCACATCGTCTGCGGTACTTGAGTCCAGATCGTTGCTGCCGACCACTGCAGATCCATTTTGCACCGCGCGGTATTGCACTGTGATGGTGCCCAGCGAAGGCTCGGACAAAAGCACACGGAAGGTAATTTCCCCTGAAACTTCGGTCATTTCTGCGGCTGAAACGGAAATCTCGGGCAAGAAAGTCGAGGTGTCTCCATCTATGATTTCTGCGATGCCCGAGGAGTCTGTCATGTTTAATGTCAGGGGGGACTGTTGGGTGACAACCAGAGAGAACGTTTCGAGTGTCTCGGCCACAACATCTCCGAAAACGGGCACATCGACAAAAGCAATGGTCTGTCCGGCTTGGAAGGTGAGGGTGCCAGAACGTGCACCATAGTCACTTCCCGCAAGAGCTGATCCGTCCCGCGTCGTATAATCCAGCGTGATGTCTGTTGAGAAAGCTTCAGACAGGCGCACTTCGAAACGTGCCTGTTGGCCAGGGCCATTCCCCTCATAAAGCACAGGATCAGAGACGAAAAGCGCGCGGTCGAAACTGCCACCGTCATCATCGAGGATTACCCCAGTGGCTTGCAAAACCGGGCCGTTGCCGGACAAAACCGCATTAGTCGGATCGAACAGTTCCAACGTGAAATTTTCGTCGAACTCGTCGAACGTGGAGCGGTTGACAGAGTACTGGATCGTGGCTTCGGTTTCGCCCGCGGCAATCGTTAACGTGCGCACATCGTCTGCGGTACTTGAGTCCAGATCGTTGCTGCCGACCACTGCAGATCCACTTTGCACCGCGCGGTACTGCACTGTGATGGTGCCCAGCGAAGGCTCGGACAACAGTACACGGAAGGTAATTTCCCCTGAAACTTCGGTCATTTCTGCAGCTGAAACGGAAATCTCGGGCAAGAAGGACGAAGTGTCATCGTCGACAAGTTCGGCGACGCCGGTGGAATCTGTAAGATCCAGAGCCAAGGGCGCGCGCGGTGTTACCACCAGTGAAAAAGTTTCAAGTGTTTCTGCGTCTAGATCTCCGAACACATTTACATCTACGAACTTGACGGTTTGACCGGGAAGAAACGTCACAGCGCCTGAATTTGCGACATAGTCACTACCAGCACGGGCCGATCCATCCACAGTGTTGAAATCAAATGTGCGGGCTACGGCGAATGGCTCGGACAAACGAATTTCGAAACGTGCCTGCTGACCCGGACCGTCGCCTTCATATAATACTGGATCAGAAACAAAGAGCGCGCGATCAAAACTGCCACCATCATCATCGAGGATGACGCCAGTTGTTTGCAAGATCGGACCGCCATTTGCAAACTCTGCGTTTACGATATCAAACAACTCAACAGTGAAGTTTTCGTCAAACTCGTCAATCGTGGAGCGATTTACAGAGTACTGAATGGTTGCGTTGATACTGCCTGCGGGGATCGTCAGTGTGCGCACATCGTCTGCGGTACTTGAATCCAAGTCGTTGCTGCCGACCACTGCAGATCCATTTTGCACCGCGCGGTACTGAAGTGTTACGTCGCTAAATGACGGAGCGGAAAGCTGAACTGTAAATGTGATTGTGCCGTCTAGTTCAACAGCCTGTGCGGACGAGATTGAGAGTGTCGGGAGCATGGCAATAAAATCCTGTGTTGCATGGTTAATGATTGAATGAGGTCACGCTGTTTGTTCTTTGAAGGCATGTCAATTCAATCAGCGCCATCCGACAAGCTGAGCATAAAAGGCCCATTTACACACTTGACGTTCTGTTTGAAGCGGAACGGTTTGGGTGGCATTGCGACGTTTTTTGAATGTGCTTCTAAGGTAATTTGGATGCAGCTTTTTCACTGTTTAGTTGGTGGAAACGGCATGAAAGCTGAGGTTTCCACGTGAGGAACGAGCGAAAACAACAGTTCCGCGATAACTTCGAAAAAGAAGCTGGAGAAGGGAGAATCATATTAAAACTGCGCAAGCACTCTGTCTGGTTCCAGGCGGATAATTTTCTCGTAAATTGATGCTGGAGACCTGATTTTCGATCGATGACAAAAAATGTACACGACCGGTGCAGCGAACTTTCAAGAATTTCTGCGCCAGAATTACCGAAGCCCTTCTGCCGACACCTCAAGTTTCTGAACTGCGATTCTAAAGTTTTAAGCCAGCTAAAGTTCAGTTTGAGTCTCCTGCGTTTGGAGAAAACTCTAAATTCCCGTCATGTTTGCTCTGAGTGTGCAAGCGCTTTGCAAACTTCACATCAGCTGTTTTCAAACTTTGAAAGCAAGTATCAATAAAGGAAGCGATAACGTCGCTATGAGCATTTAGGCTTGGTTCCGCTCTGGGTTTTCCAGACGGAATGCAGACATGCATCGACCACCTAAAAATTCACAGAAGTAGAGTGTTCTTTCCAACCAGCGTCAGTATAGACAAGTCTGATGGAACAATTTTCCAGCAGTAGATTTTGCCAGCTGCTAGACTTTGCATGCTTCTCTGCACCTGCACCAAGAGGCTATGAAACATAGAAACGCACCAATGGCGGCAAGTGTCGAAGATGGGGTTCTCTCTTCGATCCACGCGCGTTTTTCTAAAAAATGCCTGTAATAATGGGTTATAAGGTGTGCGCGCCCAACCATCGATCAGGCGCGCCAGGCGTCAGAAAATCCTGTGGTCTTCATCAGTAATCGTAGCCGGTTCCTGTTTCAATTGCGCCCAGTAAGGCAAATTCTGCCCAAGTTCCTTCGCCACCGCGCGCTCGGATTTCCAGTAATTGATCACGCGCCCCGATGAAATCCCCCTGAACAACCAATCCCTGCCCCATGTAAGAGCGTGTCAGAAGGTTGTCGGGGTTCTTGCTCAACGCAGCTGAGTAGAAACGGTCTGCTAACAATTGATCACCTTGTTTCCGATGCGTGAAACCCCAATAGGTCAGGACGAAATCACTTGATGCGTCCATCTGCGCCAAAACCAATTGGGCTTCGGCCAGACGGCCAGCATAGGCCAATTCGCGCACGGCATCTTCTAGTAAGTTGGATTGCAAGTAACCCGCTTTGTCAGGTCGAATACACCGGCGCAATTTTGGATCCCAAACTCCGTTTACCTTTTCAGCATATCGTACGTAGCGCTGAATTTCGGGGTCCCATTGCCGCTCGGCAAAACAATCCTGGGTGGTTTGCGTTTGCTTGGGAGGAGACGTTGAATCCCCGCCACCGCCAGCCGCGAATGCGGGATGCTGCAGACTCATCACAAGTGCCAGAACGCCAAAGTAAATGTGTTTCATCACTTTTCCTAACTTTGAAATGTCTTTGAGAGTATGTGCCATCCGTTTGTCATTTGGTTCACTGGTTTTTTGATTTTTTTTCGATCGCTTGAAAAGAACCAATTCCGCCCAGATGGCTCCGCGTCGTTGCCTCTCTTGTTGCGTCCGGCAGTTTACATCGAATACGCGCAACTTACTTTAAGCCGCCTAGAGTTATGGGGAGATTTCTATCAGAATCTCGTTCCGCCGACGTCCCGGTAGCGTGAAGGGGTCGTTGTAGTAGGCATACTCGGGAGGCCCGATCGCTTGTAGTCCTTGTGCGTCGATCCATCCTTGCAGCCGTTGCGTGGCCTGTGCAAAACGTTTGTCCGTCCAACGGCCAGAAAACCGAACAGCCGCAATGCGCCTCGGTGGTTGCGTCACGAGTTGAATGTTGCCTTCTGGCTGCGGCAGTTCGTTCAGGGAACGTCCTTCAGGCATAATAAAAGAGATGATCCAACCGCCACCTTCTGGTTCTTGAACGACCGGCGCTGTCATAGCGATCTTGTCACCAGGCCGATCTTTGGCAAATATATACCGTGCGAGAGGTGAGAACCCTGTCCGTACGGCTTGCTGTCGTCGCCCCGTTTTTGAGACCTGTGCCAAGATCAGCTCAGGATACTGGCGCACTTCAAAGTCTTCCTGTTGTTGCTCAACCACATATGTTGGCGTATCTACCTGAGGTGCTGCACGGGCATAAACGACACTGACGCTCAAGACAGCCAAAGCCAGTAGTACTGTGGACAGAAAATTCATGCAGCCTGCCTTTGTTGAAAAATGTGTCACTACGGTCTGAAAGTGGCACTTTCATTAGACAGATATAGCTTCTTGCAGCTAGAAATCGAAACAATTTCGGCGCCATCACGTTGATCATCTGCAAAGTAGTCCGCAAATGGTGCACGCTTTGGTAAAAGCCGCCCCTTCAGGCGGCGATGGAAAACCTATTCACTAAACGCGCTGCACGAACCGGTGATGCTATACACGCCACGCCGATGCGCTGGCGCGCGTTGCAGGTGCCTTTTCACAATAGAACTCAGCGTTGAGGCTCATGAAAACCAAACTATGATGTGGAACGATCGCTCTTTAGGATCTTTCAGTTTTAACTGAGTTTCTATCATAACGCACGTGCGGTTAAGCAGCGTGTTCGATCAAGTTACAGCCTCTAGACTTCAGATTTCGAGTGAGCCTTCGTCCATGAGGGACTCCTTACTCTCCTATAAATTCGCCCCACCGTGAGTTGTCACGCGTGGGACGGCATCAATCTCGCGTTTTTGCAAGATGTAAGAGGTGTTGCGGCGTCGTGCAGTCGTATCAAAGGCCGGTGCTTCGCCAAATTGGTGCAACTGACCGCGGGAGTCCTTGAAACCCCATCGTGCGACAACAAGCTGAAACACCCTGATATCTTCACCGTCATCATCGCTGTACACATGATACTGCCATGATCCTTTGATTTGGACAGGCAGTCGGATGGCGTCCACTTTTGGCGGTGCGGCACGTTTCGAGATAGCATGTTGGTTCGCCGCCGTTTCCAGTGCACTAAGCGCTTGGCTAAGGGCTTTGGTTTCAGCCGCACGTCTGCCGGAAAACACTGCGACGATTTCGGTATCTTTCTCGAAGAAAGCTTTTGCAAGAAACAGAAATTTGTTGGGCCTTTGAAAGCCTGGCGTCATCTCGACCTCAATGGGTCCGCCATAAGTTTTGAAAAGCGCACGATCTTCGGCTTCCGGCGTTACACCTGAACGCCCGATAAAACTGTCTTCCATAGACCAAAGTCATCCTCACGGCATCGCTTCGTAAAAAGCACGCCCCCAGTTAACGCCTATGATCGAAGTCTTAACAATTTCTTATGCACATACTTTGGTGAAATTGCTGGCGGGAATGCGCGCCGTGGAACCATAACCAAATGATTTGTCGCACGGGGCAGGGCGGAACACGGCGTGAGAACATGGCAGGTCCTACTGTAATTGGCTGATCCGCCATTTTGCGCAATTTTTCTTTAAATCACTTGGGCTTGCCGGCTGTTCACCTACGGGACGCCGTAATTCGTTCCCATATTTGCCACATTCCGCGCTTAAGCCGATGCCGCTCGTGTGCCGAAAGGCGCCGATGTCAGTTTGAGAAAGGCTTTGTTTCATGTCCGCAGATCACCTGAGCACAGATCAAAATCGGTGTCTCCGAAGAGCTTACCTGCGCGCGTTCCGGCGCAGCGAAGAGGGCAGTGTTACCGTCTTTTCGTGTTTCCTCATTCTAATGATGCTGATGATTTGCGGTATTGCAGTTGACCTGATGCAAAACGAATTGATGCGCACCCGGGTGCAGAACACTTTGGATCGGGCCATTCTTGCTGCGTCTGACATTGAACAACCCTTGCCCGCGGATGAGGTTGTGGACGACTATTTCCTGAAAGCGGGCATGACTGATTTCCTTGATACCGTAGAAATCACACCTGGTGACGATCTTCCAACGACCAATTACCGCATGGTCGAAGCCTACGCAGCGACGACGACACCTTCCCCCTACATGCGAATGACTGGCGTCAGTAGTTTGCCTGTTTTCGCTCTTGGGATCGCAGAAGAGAGCATCGAAAACACAGAAATCTCGATGGTTCTCGACACGTCTGCCTCAATGCACGGATCAAAGATTGCAAATATGAAAGTGGCTGCGAAGGACTTTGTGACGGCCGTTCTGGACGGAAATGCTGGTCTGACAACCTCCATTAACATCGTGCCTTACGGCGGGCATGTTAACCCAGGGCCGGTAGTCTATGGACTTGCAGGCGGTATCGATTTTTCGTCGCACTATGAAAATGCAGATGGTGACGTTGTTGTTTATGGGTTCACGACCACGGATGAAGACGGCAACGAGTTCGAAATCCCATACAACAGTTTTATGCATTGTCTGGAACTGCCTGCTTCGGAGTATACCGATATGAATCTGCCGGCCGGCGGGTTTAATCAGACGCCCTATTTTTCCAACTGGGGCAACACACGTGCAGGGACCGATTGGGGCTGGTGCCCTTATGACAATATGGCGATCAGTTACGCGCAGAACAATCTAACGTCGATGCATACGTACATCGAGAATTTCCGCCTGAATGACGGTACGGGTACAAATATCGCGATGAAGTATGGTGTGGCTTTGCTCAACCCCACCTCGAATTCAACTTTCCGTACGTTGAACGACAATGGCCTTGTTCCAGACAGTTTTACCGACCGCCCTGCAGCCTTTGACGACGAACGGACGCGTAAGGTTATCGTTTTGATGACGGATGGTGGTATTACAGCTCAGTTTCGTCCTGAAGTCCTGATCGACCCAGACAATGCAACTGACCGATTGCAAAGCCGGACGTCCGAGAGAACGACGGTTCACAATCGATCGACGACCTTGGCGCAGTTCTATGCTCAGTGCGATCTGGCTAAGGCAAATGGCATTCAAATCTACACAATTGCCTTTGAGGCGCCAACCAACGTGCAAAACGAGATGCGCAACTGCGCAACGGCACCTGGATTCTTTTATGATGTGCGAGGCGTTGAAATCTCTACCGCATTCAAAGCGATCGCGCGTCAGATCAACCAGCTGAGGTTGACACAATGAACCGTACTTCCAAATTTGACCTGCGCCTCTTTCTGAAACGGGAGGATGGCAATGCGACGATTGAATTCGTAATCATGGTCCCGCTCATCTTCACCATCTTCATGACGGCCGTCGAACTGGGCATCTATTCGATGCGCCAGATGTGGCTGGACCGTGGCCTCGATCTCGCGATGCGCGAGGTGCGGTTGAACACGTCTAACATTCCCTCGCATGACGACATGAAACTCTCCATTTGTGAAAATTCCAATTTCATTCCCGACTGTTTGAACAGTGTGAAAATTGAGATGGAAGCCGTGGACCCTCGAGCATTCGCAGCGTTGGATACGACGTTAGATTGTGTTGATCGTTCTTTGCCAACGGCAAGCCAAGCAGACCCAAATTACACGACGGGCGAGGAGCACGATCTTATGTTGGTGCGCGCCTGCGTCAAGTTTGATCCGATCTTTCCAACGACGGGCCTTGGTTTCTATTTCGCTCAAAACGGCGACAATGCAGGGCAATCATTTATGACGGCGAGCTCAGCTTTTGTGCAGGAACCGGGCGAAGGCACCACCAGTTCGGGTACGATTTTTGAGGCCGGAAGTGGCGAAGAGGACGGGGCATGAAGAAACGATTTTTCATGAAGTCGGAAGAAGGAAGCATCGCAATCGAAGCGGTGATCATGATACCCTTGTTGATCTGGGCATATCTCGCAATGTTTACAATCTTCGACAGTTTTCGGCAGTACACGACGCAACAAAAGGCTGTCTACACCATCTCAGACCTGATTTCCCGTCAGGCGACACCGCTGGACGCAGCGTTTATTGATGGGTTGCACAGTCTTTTCGAAAACCTGTCGCGGACGCCGAATGGATCCGGGATCCGCGTGACCGTCGCAAAATACGATCTGTTAAATGAGCAGTATGATGTGGTTTGGTCGCGCGTCCGTGGCGAAATGGTTGTCTTGCAAAGCGCGGATGTTGCGGATTGGACGAACAGGTTGCCAGTCATGCCACAGGACGATCAGATTATCATCGTTGAAACAACCGCTGATTTCACGCCACTTTTCGAGGTTGGACTAAGCGAGCAAACGATCAATAACTTCGTTTTCACACGCCCAAGATATGCGAACCAGCTGTGTTTTGAGACAGTATGCAGTTGACGGGCTGCGAATAAGCAACATCCCCGCCAGTTTTCGCGTATTGACTGAATTATCGTCAGCTTGCGTGCATGCTTAGCGGCCCCAGGTGCGCACGATGCCGCAATCCATATGCACAAAGTTTGATCGGCTGTATTTACCAACACCGCCGCCTTTGCACGCCGCTGCCGCACGGGCCATTTGACCGACAGATCGTGTCGCGAGACGGAGATCTGCAGCTTGCCCCTTCACGTGAAGCGAGTTCTTTGCAACGCTGCGGCTGCGAGATCTAAGCATCGCGTTAGTTTGCGGGCTGCGGTATCCGGAAAGTAACATGTAAGGCTCGTCTGCATCCAGCATCCGATGCGCCGCTGCCATGATGTCGATCGTGCGCAGATCGATTGCTTTAACTGTATCAGTCCGCCAGTCGCGCATGAAGTAGTTGATTTCATTTACGGCTTCGGCGACGTACTTGCCTTCGACCCAATAGATTGTGTCAATACGTTCACCCGTCCGACCGGAATACATCCGGATTTGTCGGACATCGCCGCCACCTCTCAAGAAGCCTGCTGCGTGTGAAAACGTTGGTGCTGCCGTGATGGCCGAGGCGGCAAATGCGCTCAAAAGAGCGCGGCGGGTAAGACCCGTTGTTGCGTCGTTGCTCATAACCTGTCCGTTTTTAGTCCTGCCGTGCCTATGATGTTACACAGGCGTTTCATCGCTTCCCCAGATGCGTGATTTGTATTGCATAAGCCGAATTGTTAACCAAGTACTGAAAATCAAACCGATAAAATGTGTACATTTTTAGGCAATTTATCGCGCATCATACACCTATGCGTGCAAGGCGCGGCGTGGGCGATGCGTGGTTGCATCAATTTGTGCTTTCATTTCGTAAAACAGGAAATGTTATTGGACACTTTCCGGAGACGCGTTTCAAAATACGACAGCTGCTACTTTTTTACGAGGACCAACAATGATTTCCTTTGCTGCTGCGCGTCGCGCGGGCCCTTTCCGTTTTTTGTACGTCGCTCTTTTTGCGTTCATGTTATTGCCCGATTTGGCATCAGCGCAGGAAACTGCGTTTAAACAGGCTGTCGCCGAAGCTGCGTCACGAGATCGGGATATATCAGCCTTCTATTCTGAGGCGGGTTTCGCACCCCTTTGGACCGGAAGGGGCAACCGAGACCGTGCACGTCGCGTAGCCTTGATCAAAGCACTCAACGACGCAGACGCTCATGGTCTTCCGTCAGATCGCTATGACGTTGACGCACTGGAAACGCAGATAAAATCAGCCAGAAGCCCGCGGGATCGCGGATTGCTCGAAGTCCAGATGAGTCAGGTGTTTCTGCAATACGCCCGTGATATTCAGACCGGCGCGCTTGTCCCGTCTCGGGTCGACAAGCTGATTGTGCGCGACGTGCCTTACCGTTCCCGGCAATCCTATTTGGTCAATCTTGCCAAATCTTCACCTAAAGGGTTTTTCAAGGCATTGCCGCCAAAAACGAATGAATACAACGCCTTGATGAAGAAAAAGATGCAACTGGAACGTCTGCTGGCCCAAGGGGGATGGGGCCCTACCGTAAACGCAGGCAAGCTAGAGCCTGGGGACAGTGGCGCAGCTGTTGTGGCATTGCGCGACCGCTTGGTGCGTATGGGCTACATGAAGCGCTCTGCCGGAACGACCTATGATGACGCGATGCGCGTTTCTGTGCTCCGGTTCCAAGCGGATCACGGACTGGCGCAAGATGGGGTCATCGGTAAGGGGACGCTCGCCGAAGTGAACGTGTCGGTGCAGGGTCGGCTCCAGTCTGTGATCGTCGCGATGGAGCGCGAACGCTGGATCAATAAAGAACGCGGTCGCAGGCACATCAAGGTGAACCTAACCGATTTCACCGCCAAAATTATCGATAACGGCAGAGTCACGTTTGAAACACGTTCTGTTGTCGGCGCGCGTGATAGAAAACGCCAATCGCCTGAGTTTTCGGATGTCATGGAATTCATGGTGATCAACCCCAGTTGGTTCGTACCCAGATCTATCGCCATCGGGGAATACCTTCCTGAATTGCAACAAGATCCGTTTGCGGTAAATCATCTGCTCATCACAGATCGGAGCGGCCAGCAAATCGACCGCGCCGAAGTCGATTTTACCAAATACACCGCCAGTACATTCCCTTACGCGATGCGCCAACCCCCAAGTCGCAGCAATGCACTGGGTCTGGTAAAGTTCATGTTCCCCAATAAGCACAACATATATCTACATGATACGCCTGCAAAAAATCTGTTTTCGCGTGAGGCGCGTGCCTATAGTCACGGCTGCATCCGGTTGGCGGATCCATTTGATTTCGCCTATGCATTGCTTGCCGTGCAAAGCAATGATCCAGAGCGTTTGTTCCAGTCTAGACTTGCGACAGGCAAAGAATCTCAGATCAACCTGGAAAAACCGGTCCCGGTGCACCTGATGTATCGAACTGCCTTTGCCGACGACAAGGGACGCATACACTACCGTCGTGACGTCTACGGACGCGATGGTCGGATTTGGGACGCGCTGTCACAAGCAGGGGTGGCGCTGCGGGCGGTTCAGGGGTAATCCTCGCCCCACAGCAGTAAGGGGCGACGCATGACACGGCATTTCACAATTGCGGACATTGCGCAGAGCATTGGCGCGACCTGCATCGGCGATCGTGACCTCAAGATTTCTGGCGTGGCAGAACCACAATCTGCCGGGCCCGCTGACCTCGCCATGGCGACGGACAAAGACTACGCAGAAAAGCTCAGTGAAGGTCAGGCCCGCGCGGCTGTTTTGTGGGACGGCGCGGATTACACACAGTACGGTTTGAAGGCTGCGATCATTCCCGCGCGTCCACGCTACGCAATGGCTGGCTTGACGCAGGTGATGGATCTTGGCCAAGGGTTTGCCCAAGGCATTCACCCAAGCGCTATAATCGATCCGTCCGCCGAGATTGGCGAGAACGTGAGCATTGGTCCTCTGACAGTGATCGCTGCGGGGGCAAAGATTGATGCGGATAGTATCATCGGACCGCAATGCTACATCGGTTGGAACGCCCGCCTTGGTCCGCGTGCGATGCTACGCGAACAAGTGAGCATTGGCGCAAGGGTCACAATTGGCGCTGATTTCAAGGCGCAGCCGGGCGTTCGGATCGGTGGAGATGGGTTCTCTTTCGTGACCGAAGAGAAATCCGGTATCGAAGCTGTTCGCGAAACGCTGGGCGACACTCAGGACACGCAAGCGCAGGGCTGGACTCGGATTCATTCGCTCGGCGCGGTAACATTGGGCGACGACATCGATCTTGGCGCTTGCGTGAACATCGACAATGGCACGATCCGCGACACGGTGGTCGGCAACGGGTGCAAGATGGATAACTTTGTCCACATCGGGCATAATGTGGTGATTGGAAATGATTGCTTGATCTGCGGTCATTCCGGGGTGGCGGGATCAACTCGGGTCGGGAACAACGTGGTATTGGGTGGAATGACGGGCGTCAGCGACAATATCTTCATCGGCGACCGCGTTATAACGGGCGGTGGTACAAAGGTTTTGTCATCTATCCCGGCGGGGCGTGTTGTGCTTGGATATCCAGCCACCAAAATGGACCGGCAAATTGAAATCTTCAAAGCGATCCGGCGTTTGCCAAAGCTGCTATCAGATGTCGCCGCTCTTCAAAAAGCTGTTTTCAAACCCAGCGACAAAGACTAAATGCTGCAGCGCGCGCGGCGCGCGAAAGAGGGGTGCAGATGACAACGCTGGAGCAAGTAAAAGCCATCATCGCAGAGCAAGCCGTACTTGAAACGTCTGATGTGTCCGCACACAGCACCCTCGAAGAGCTTGGGATTGACAGCATGGGACTGGTCGAAAGTATCTTCGCCATTGAAGAAGCCTTTGATATCTCAGTGCCTTTTAATGCGAATACGCCTAACGAAAGTGATTTCGACATTTCTACAGTCGCCTCGATTGCTGAAGGTATCGATCGGTTGCGCCGTGAGCAGGGCTGAGCGGCGATGAAGCGTGTGGTCATTACCGGTGCCGGGACAATCAACGCACTGGGCCATGATGTGCCAAGCACAATGGCCGCGATGCGTTCAGGCGTTTGTGGGATCGGCCCTCTGGATTTACGAGACGTCGAACGGCTGTCGATCCAGATTGGGGGGCAGGTGCGCGGCTTTGAAGCGGAAGGGCGCTACAACCGCCAGCAGATGACGCTCTATGACCGTTTCACACAATTCACTCTTGCGGCGGCCAAGGAAGCGATCGACCAATCGGGCCTGCAGTTTTCGGGCGCGCTATCTGCGAAATCTGGCGTTGTGCTTGGTACGGCGGGCGGCGGGGTCAGTACGTGGGACGACAACTACCGCTCCGTCTATGAAGACGGCAAGAACCGCGTGCACCCTTTTGTCGTACCGAAACTGATGAACAACGCGGCTGCCTCCCACGTCAGTATTGAGCATAACCTGAAGGGGCCGTCATTCACGGTGTCGACCGCTTGCGCTTCCTCAAACCACGCGATGGCGCAGGCGTTTACAATGGTGCGCTCTGGCCTTGCGCCGGCGATGGTGACCGGCGGCTCGGAATCGATGCTCTGCTTTGGCGGCGTTAAAGCTTGGGAGGGACTGCGGGTCATGTCGCGCGATGCATGCCGCCCCTTCTCAGCCAACCGCAACGGCATGGTGCAAGGCGAAGGGGCAGGGGTCTTTGTGTTTGAAGAATACGACCATGCCCGCGCGCGCGGTGCGGAAATCCTCTGTGAAGTTGCTGGATTTGCCATGTCCTCTGATGCAGGTGACATCGTGATGCCCTCAAAGAGTGGCGCGGCGCGCGCCATGTCGGGCGCGCTCGCGGATGCGCGGATCAATCGCGATGACGTGGGCTATATTAACGCGCATGGAACGGGGACGGCTGCAAATGACAAAACCGAATGTGCCGCCGTTGCCGATGTGTTCGGCCCGCATGCGGACAAGCTTATGATTTCCTCCACGAAATCCATGCATGGTCATTTGATCGGTGGCACGGGTGCCGTGGAATTGCTGGCGTGTATTATGGCTGTTCGCGATGGGGTGATCGCGCCGACCATCGGTTATGAAGTGCCCGATCCGGAATGCGCCTTGGACGTCGTGCCGAATACAGCCCGCGAAGCAGAGGTCAAGATTGCCCTATCCAACGCATTTGCGTTTGGCGGGATGAACGCTGTACTGGCCTTAAGCGCAATCTGATGCCACGCACGCCTTCGGGAGTTTCCGGATGCGCCGACATAGCGCATAGTGCGGCAGATCCATTTGGATGTACGAAAAGCCTGAGACTCTTTTTTGCCTTACCCAACCAGTTGCCGTGATGATTAACCCGCAGGCTCGAGCTGTTCGAAAGCGGCTGTGAATCCGCTGAGTGATACCCGGACGGAGACCTCCGCATCGGGTGCGGCGATCGGCACAATTGTCAGCATCGCTTGCGATCCGCGCCGGTACAGATCGACGTCGTCCTCAACCAGTCCGATACGGGCGAAACACCCAACGGAATTGCAGAAAGCGAAAGGATAGCGTTTGCCGGTCTCTTCATCCACACGGATCAAAAGTTGATTTTGCAAGCTGGTTTCAAGCGGGACGATGATGGTGGCTGCGGCCTCGGCTTGGCCGCCTTCACGCAATTTAATGACCGTGAATTCGGCAATCGGTTGCTGGTTTTCATCCGCTAACAACTGATACAACTGGCATCTGTCGTCCGCATCGGGAACGACCACACAGCGTATCGCCCAGTCGCCAATCGTTTCCCGCACATAGGTGTCGCCAGGCTGTCTTGTTTCATCCACCGGTTCGCCCAGGGCAAGCCCGTTTTGCGTATCTGTCTGCGCGCTCTCGTCTGTCGAGGCGTCCTGCGCCATGGCCAGCGTCCCGCAGAAAGTGGAAATGATTGCTGCGGCGCTGATCCGCGCCATATATCCGGTCAGTTTAGGCATATGAACTCCAGTCCTCTGTCGGGGTCATTCTCTAGCATGGCCGCGCAGGACTGTCAGGCCTCAAGCGTCCAATTTATTCAAAAAACGCGTGATATTTTGGAGCGGAAAAAATTAAAAAAGGGAACGTGTTCCCACATCCCCTTTTCGTATTTTTGGTTCTCCCCGTCGGACTGGCCGACTTATTGGCGGGACGTTACGAAACGCACCGGGACTCGTCAACAGGAAAAAGAAAATATTTATCTGACGGAAATCAATCAGAAAAAAGGGCCGCACCACAATGTGGCACGGCCAGTCTGACAGGGAGGATAGCCGACGCGGAAGGACTAAAACCGACATCGGCTGTTTTCACTATGGCTCTCAAAAGTTAAAATCGTATGCTCGGCCTCGCAATAAGATCAGTGACAAGGCGGAACGGTATGACATCGGATATCTTTATTGGCGGCAGCGGCGCCGAATACGGCGTGCAGCAACACATGCAGCTGGGCTATGCAAACCGGCATGGTTTAATTGCAGGTGCGACCGGGACAGGCAAGACAGTAACTTTGCAAATACTTGCAGAGGGATTTGCAAAGGCTGGCGTCCCGGTATTTCTGTCTGACGTCAAGGGAGATCTTTCAGGTCTGGCACATGCAGGCAGTGCGGCACATAAACTCCATTCTGCATTTACGGAACGGGCAGAAAAGATTGGCTTTGAGGACTTCGCGTATGAAGCTTTTCCTGTCACGTTTTGGGATGTTTTCGCCGAACAAGGACATCCCGTACGCACCACTGTCTCTGAGATGGGACCGCTTCTGCTTTCCCGATTGTTGGAGCTTAGCGAGGCGCAGGAAGGCATTTTGAACATCGCCTTTCGTCTCGCGGATGAGGAAGGGCTGCCTCTGCTTGATCTTAAGGATTTACAAGCGTTGCTGGTCTGGATCGGTGAAAACGCCAAAGCGCTATCGCTGCGCTACGGGAACGTTTCTAGCAGTTCAATCGGAGCGATACAGCGCCGTCTGCTTGTGTTGGAAAATCAGGGTGGTGCTGGGTTGTTTGGAGAGCCCGCGCTGGCGTTGCAGGATTTGATGCGCTGTGATGCATCTGGGTACGGTCAGATTAACATTCTGGCCGCCGACAAATTAATGAACGCGCCGGGGCTTTATGCCACCTTTTTGCTATGGCTTTTGTCAGAGCTGTTCGAGGAGCTGCCAGAGGTGGGTGATCCGGATAAACCCAAGCTTGTCTTCTTTTTTGATGAGGCGCATTTGCTCTTTGATGATGCGCCCAAAGCACTGGTGAACAAAGTGGAGCAAGTCGCGCGTCTAATCCGCTCCAAGGGGGTTGGTGTTTACTTCATCACGCAAAATCCGGCGGATGTACCAGAAGATATTCTGGGACAATTGGGCAACCGCATCCAGCATGCGCTGCGCGCTTTTACCGCGAAGGACCGAAAGGAATTACGTCTGGCAGCAGAGACCTACCGTGAAAATCCGACCTTTGATACGGAAACGGCCATTCGCGAAGTTGGTGTTGGCGAAGCGGTCACTTCCATGCTGCAGAAAAAGGGCATACCGGGCATTGTGGAGCGGACGCTGATCCGCCCGCCGTCTTCGCATTTGGGACCGATTTCCACGCAAGCGCGGGCCGTGATCATGGCGCAATCTGACTTGGCGGCGCGCTACGATACACCGGTGGATCGAAAATCTGCGTTTGAACTTTTGAAGGAGCGTTCGGACAAGGCGGCTGAAGAGGCCGCAATCGCAGAGGACGCGGCCGAGGAAGCCTCCGCACAAGCGCGCGAGTTTAGTGCGGCGCGGAGATACAGTGGACAGCGCGTGTCGCGGTCTTCTGCGCGCAGTGCAAACCGGCAACCGCAAAGCCTGGGTCAGGCTTTGTCAAAGGCCGTTATGAAAGAGCTAAGCGGAACCACCGGGCGCCGTCTTGTTCGTGGTATTCTGGGGGGCCTGTTTAAAGGGCGCTGAGGCCGGCTATTTTTCCGGGATCAATCCGCGCGGACTGAAACGCAGCACCAAGAGCAGCACCAGCCCCATGGTAAAGAGCCGCATGTGTGCTGCGGATTCGATCAGATGTGTTTTCAGCGGCGCGCCATCTGCCATACCCGCTGTAACCAAATGCATGAGCCAAAGCCCGATCGGCTCTACCTGAACCCAGAGGAACCAAATCAGGAAACCGCCTAGAACTGCGCCGAAATTGTTCCCGGAGCCGCCGACGATTACCATCACCCAGACCAAAAAGGTAAAGCGCAATGGCTGGTAGGTCCCCGGTGTCAGCTGACCATCGAGCGTTGTCATCATCGCACCCGCAATGCCGCAAATTGCAGACCCAAGGACAAAGATCTGCAAATGACGGGCGGTGACATCCTTGCCCATCGCTTCGGCAGCAACTTCATTGTCGCGAATGGCACGCATCATGCGCCCCCATGGGCTGTTCAGCGCACGCTGCGCAAGGATCAGCAACACGATCAAAACCACTGAAAACAAACCGGCATACGCCAATTTCACATAGAGTGTTGATGCCGTGATCGGATCGATCCCGAACTCTGCCACGCGCGCAACGAAGGCTGGATCGCGTTGGAGGTCAATTTCATAGGGAGTGGGGCGCGGCAGGCCGATCACGTTCTTGACGCCGCGCGCCAGCCAGTCCTCGTTTTTGAGGATCGCGATGATGATCTCGGCGATTCCAAGCGTGGCAATGGCGAGGTAATCCGACCTTAGCCCAAGCGCGGTCTTACCGATAATCCAAGCGGCAGCTGCTGCAAAAAGCCCACCCACAGGCCAGGCCAACGTGACCCACAGACCGCGGTCAATGCCAAACCCACCCAAATTGCCGGCAAGAGCTGGATTAATCGCTTCGATCGCGTCAACGGCGGGGTCAAACAGCGCGCGATAGATGAAGAAACCCGCGATGAGCATTGCCAGAACCACAATCGCGCGGGCTGGTCCCGGCACCATACGCGCCCGCACAAGTACCACGGCGGCAATGGTTGCGATCGCAAAAACGAGCGCAGTGACAATGTTCCAACCGCCCGCGCTCCAACCGCCAGGCGTCGGGGGAGCGCCCATCAGAACGGCTGCAAGGCCCCCGAGGGCGACAAACCCCATGATTCCCACATTAAAAAGCCCCGCAAACCCCCACTGCAGATTTACTCCCAGGGCCATGATGGCAGAGATGAACCCCATGTTCACGATCACAAGCGCGGTGTTCCAGCTTTGCGTAAACCCGGTATAGAGGATCATGGCGCCGACGATGGCGAAGAGCAGCGTATTCTTGAGCACAGGGTTCATACGGATTTCCCCTTGAACAGCCCGGTCGGTTTGAACAGCAGCACAATCAGCAGGATCAAAAAGCTCACCGCCAGCTTATAATCTGTTGATAACAGCTGCACCAAACCGCTTGGCTCCAGCGCCTCGGGCATCAGGTACACCAGCACTTTCTTCCAGGCGTAGGTGACGGTGACTTCGGAAAAGGCGATGATAAACCCACCCGCGATCGCCCCGATGGGATTGCCCAAGCCCCCCACGATTGCGCTGGCAAAGACAGGTAGCAGAAGTTGGAAATAAGTGAACGGTTTGAAGGACTTGTCCAGTCCATAGAGCACCCCGGCAATGGTGGCAAGCCCGGCGACGATCAGCCAGGTGATCATCACTACACGTTCAGGATTGATGCCCGACAACAAGGCCAGATCCTCATTATCGGAATAGGCGCGCATGCTCTTGCCAGTTCGCGTGCGGTTCAAAAACCAAAAGAGCACGATGACCACGACGATGGCCGTAACCAGGGTCAAGCCCTGTGTTGTCTTGATGGCCAGCCCCTCGCGCAGGCCGGTCATCTCTTTGAACGCGCGTGCCGAGATGATGAAGCGTTCGCCATCGGAAAACCGCTGATCTTCCGGCCCGATGATAAAGCGCACGATGCCGTTCATGATGAAGGTGACACCGAGGCTGACGATCACAAGGATCACCGGTTTGGCTTTTTGTTCGCGGTAAAAGCGATAGACAACCCGATCCGTGGCCAAGAGAAGGCCCATGCAAGCGAGCATTCCAAAGGGCAGGGCGAGCAGGGCGGTGGGCAGTGGACCAAGGGAGAGCCCCCAGCTTTGAAAGAGCCATGTAAAGAGCACCGTCACCATCGCGCCAAAAGCCATGGTGTCCCCATGGGCAAAGTTCGAAAACCG
>JBGCDG010000086.1:0-6339 GCA_045105195.1 Roseobacter sp.
CCGAGTAAACTGCCGCAGCCTTCGGGCGTGTCAGATCACAGAAACGTCAAGGGCCGCTCCTGCATCGAGCGGCCCTTTTGACGTTCTAAGGGCGCACATCCCGCACCCCACCGCTGGCAAAGCCGCACCTCACCGCAGACCTAGACACAAATAAGGCCGCAGCAATAATCGCTGCGGCTTGGCAGTGAGCACGTATTGTTTTTGGTGAAGCATTACCTCCACGTCACGGACACGGCGAATGGGCATGATCCGGGAAGCGCTACATAGTTTTTGTGTGGTTATTTCGGCAACATCACAAAACAAACCCCCGGCACCGCGCAATAAACATCGAGTTTACGCATGAATTCTTGAATTATCGTGTGTGATGAGCGTCATTCGACCACATCGCATGTAAAAAACGTATTGATACAGGCTATGACACACCCAACACACTTTCGCGCCCGGCTGCACGCGGTACCCGCAGCTCAACTCGCCTCGCTTATGCAATGTACTGACCGACTTCACAAAAATGGTCAGACGGTGGTGCGAAACGGCCCCCTCCGAAGAGTGCCTCAACTGCTTTTCAGCCTTATCTTGATGATATTGGCCAATGCGACTCTGGCCGGTGACGTTGTGTTCGGCTTGGGCCAGGACAACCTGGATACATCCAG
The DNA here is from genome assembly GCA_045105195.1 of Roseobacter sp. Lineage (GTDB taxonomy): Bacteria > Pseudomonadota > Alphaproteobacteria > Rhodobacterales > Rhodobacteraceae > Roseobacter. The sequence goes on from JBGCDG010000086.1 coordinate 651, forward strand.
CGCATCGGAAGCTACCGCCTTTCAACTCGAATACCACACGGATGCGATCCGATCCTACAGTTGGGGCACCGTCGCGGCCATGGGGGTCCTGGAATACGACGATGATGAAGACTTCTTCTTAGGCGCCGGGCTGTCCCTGATGTGGGACGTCGCGCCGAAGTGGTTCGTGGAGACAAGCCTCGCCGCCGGTTACTATGACGCGGGCAGCGATGGTCTGGACCTTGGTGGTGATTTCCAGTTTCGTACTTTGCTTGGCGTGGGTTACCGCCTTTCTGAAAAATCGCGTCTTTCACTGGCTGTCGACCACCTGTCTAATGCGGGTCTTGAAGACGTAAACCCGGGCCGGAATGCGCTTTTCCTGCGCTACGCTAGATCTTTTTGAATTTAACGCGGAGCAGGAGGCTTATCCCCATGTAAAGGGTCGAATCAAAACCTGCGATTTGTGCGAATTGGCCATTGCCTTTTACGGCGACTCCCCCTACACGCGGCGTAGTTCTGTGAAGGGTGCGTTTTGGCGCGCCCTTCTCGGTTCTTAAAAGACGCGACGAGGGTTTGCGATGCGCGCTGGTCCTCCTCTCCGATCTAGACCCTAAGATAAAGGGTGATGACTATGGCTGTACAAAGCCAAAACATCCGTATTCGCCTGAAGGCGTTCGATTATCGCGTGCTGGATGCTTCTACACAAGAAATCGTCAACACAGCCAAACGCACTGGCGCTTCTGTTCGCGGCCCTATCCCGCTGCCGAACAAGATTGAAAAATTCACCGTTCTGCGTGGTCCTCACGTTGACAAGAAATCTCGTGACCAGTTTGAGATCCGCACGCACAAGCGTTTGCTGGATATCGTAGATCCGACCCCACAGACCGTTGACGCGCTGATGAAGCTCGACCTTGCGGCTGGCGTGGACGTCGAGATCAAGCTGCAAGCCTAATAGCTCAGGAGGGTAATTGTTATGTTGCGCTCAGGCGTTATTGCAAAAAAAGTCGGGATGACCCGGCTGTTCATGGAAGACGGTAAGCAGATACCTGTGACCGTTCTTCAACTCGATAAACTTCAGGTTGTGGCCCAGCGGACTGCCGATAAGGATGGCTATTCGGCTGTTCAACTTGGTGCCGGTACGGCGAAAGCCAAGCGGACGTCACAGGCCATGCGCGGTCACTTTGCAGCGGCAAAAGTCGAACCAAAGCGTAAGGTTGCTGAGTTCCGTGTGGACGAAGAAAACCTCATTGGTGTAGGTGAAGAAATCACTGCGAACCATTATTTCGAAGGTCAGTTCGTCGATGTTGCAGGCACGTCCATCGGTAAAGGTTTCGCTGGTGCGATGAAGCGCCACAACTTTGGCGGTTTGCGTGCGACGCACGGTGTTTCGATCTCGCACCGGTCGCATGGTTCCACTGGCCAGTGTCAGGATCCGGGTAAAGTCTTCAAAGGTAAAAAGATGGCGGGCCACATGGGTGCTGCGCGTGTCACAACGCAGAACCTGCAGGTTGTCCGTACAGACGCCGATCGTGGACTAATCATGGTCAAGGGCGCTGTACCAGGTTCCAAAGGCGGATGGGTTACAGTCAAAGACGCGGTCAAAAAGCCGTTCCCTGAGAACGCTATCCTGCCTGCGGCTCTGAAATCTGCTGCAGAAGCGGCTGCAAAAGCGGCTGAAGAAGCAGCTGCAGCGGCTGCTGCCGAAGCCGAAGCGGAAGCCAAGCGTCTTGCCGAAGAGCAAGCCGCAACGGAAGCCGAAGCACTGAAGGCGGCGGAAGCTGAAATCGCTGCAGAAAAGTCTGATGACGCGCCCGCCGCAGATGAAGACAAGAAAGAAGGTGACGCATGAAACTCGATGTCATCAAACTCGACGGCGGCAAAGCCGGATCCGTAGATCTGGATGAGGCGCTTTTTGGTCTGGAGCCGCGTGCGGATATCCTGCACCGTGTTGTGCGCTGGCAGCGTAACAATGCGCAAGCCGGAACGCATAAGGTCAAGACACGCTCCGAAGTCAGCTATTCGACGAAGAAGATCTATCGCCAGAAGGGTACCGGTGGCGCGCGCCATGGTGCACGTTCTGCACCGATCTTCCGTGGTGGTGGTGTCTACAAAGGGCCTAAAGTGCGCAGTCATGGTCACGAACTGACCAAGAAGTTTCGCAAGCTGGGTCTGCGTCACGCTTTGTCTGCAAAGATGAAAGCTGGCGAAGTCGTCATCATTGACGAAGCGACGAGCGAGGGCAAAACCGCCGCTTTGGCCAAACAGGTGGCAAACCTGGGTTGGAAGCGCGCTTTGGTCATCGACGGGACTTCGGTGAATGAGAACTTCGCTCAAGCCGCGCGTAATATTGAAGGTCTGGATATCCTGCCGACAATGGGCGCAAACGTATATGATATCCTCAAGCGTGATACTTTGGTTATCACGAAGGCGGGTGTCGAAGCACTGGAGGCTCGCTTGAAATGAATGCCAAGGCAGAACATTACGATGTGATCCGCAAACCGATCATCACAGAGAAAGCAACCATGACGTCCGAATTTGGAGCTGTTGTTTTTGAAGTGGCGATGGGCAGCAACAAACCGCAGATTAAAGAGGCTGTTGAAGCGCTCTTTGGTGTCAAGGTGAAGGCCGTCAACACGACGATCACCAAGGGCAAGGTCAAACGTTTCCGAGGGCAACTCGGCAAGCGTAAAGACGTAAAGAAAGCCTATGTGACGCTCGAAGAGGGCAATACGATCGACGTGTCTACTGGTCTCTGAACTTTACGATCAGCACAAGATGGAACCCCAGCTACCAAAGTGGCTGGGGTTTTTTCGACTCAAGATATACATTTTTTTTGAAACAGCTTTTTGGGTCAATGTGCATTGAATGTGCTGCGGTCTAGTTTCAGCTCACCATGAAATTGCCAAATCAGTATGGTGCGACGACTTTAAAGTCATTCTGAATTTCAAAAGCGGACTTTTGGTTGTGCATGCAAGTCAATGCAGGGCCATGTACTGTTGGAATTCCACAAGATCAAAACGGGGCACATTCTCGTCGCCGGTTTTTGAAAGAGCAGCGCGGTATCAACAAGTTTGGAATGCAGGTGTTTTTGCTGCATCAGGCGTAATCGAAATCAGCCCAGTCTCCTTTGAAATCTCGCTTGGTTCTGGCGCGACAACGAGCAGGGTACTGAGAGCAACATATCCGCTGTCATTTTCCGCACGCAGAAAAAGGTCAACGGATCTGATATCTCGGGAGCAACACCTGGGTTTGAACACAATTAGGGGTGCGACAACATGCTGTTCAACGAAATGATCTTCGTACAGGTGGTTTTGACAGAGGCACCAAAGTTTGCCAGTGCGTTCGTTCAATTTTCGTCCGAAGGAAAACCGCTTTTAGCCAAATTTTGAGCATGCTTGTGCAGTTGCGATCTTCAAGTTTGAGGTGCTCTAAGAACCTTTGGAAGTACATCCAAGACAGCTTCCTGAGCGGGCGTCTCTGTGGGTCGTTGGACTGGGAATGCTTGCTTCTGGTGTACGTCGAAAAGCCTGATCTAGTATAGCTTCAGCGCCCGGCCGCAACTGAGCGAACTGTCTGCTCCGATCCTTCGCGGCGCCGAAATTGCGTACAAGTTCCCTTTCATTTTGCAACTACCGCGCACAGGTGTAGTGCGGTCTGCAATGATTAAGTGATTCTGCCCGCAATCCGGGTGTTTTCACACTCTTGACGGTAAAACCTCACGCGAAACGCAAGCTGTAGCCTGTAAACAGGTGATTTCTTGTGTGAAAAGTTAATAATTCGTTATTGGTGTAGTAATCGGGTCACCACTTTGCGGAACGAGCATGCTAGTTTCATGCGGACGGAAAAGACCGTGTTTTGTGCCTCTCTGCGGAGATCTGTTGCCAGTCACATATGAAACCGCGTTCCTTCGGGGGGATCGAAGACATGTCAGATGACGTAAACAGCAATCAGTCGGAACAACTGACACCGAATGAGGTGTCCAAAACCTCGTCATATGGTGCTGACTTTGACAAGAAGATTAGTGAGGCGCGCGCCAAGCGGGCTGAGGTTCTGTCGGCGCGGGAAATGGTGCGCAACGCCCATCCGCAAAAGGTCGACAAGACGGTTATGTTTGGATCGACGCGGCACAACAAGCTGCGCCAGAACAAACCAGTGCATACGACCGATCCTGAAACCCCTTGGGTGAAACTAACCGGGGCAAACGCTGTGCGTGCCGTTCTCGTATTTGCTGGGGCTGCGGGCTTTGGCTTGGGCGTTGTGCTTGGGGTTGGTGTGCTGTTGGGCGTGGGTATACCGGCGTCGAACGGGGCGGGAGGGGATCAAGTCGCGCATGCAGACGTTGCGCCTTTAGAGCTGCAGCCCGAGGTGGTTGAGCTTGATCTTGATGCGCCAAAAAGTGAGGCCAGCTATTTTGCCGAGGCGACACCAGAGTCGGAGTTTGACGCCATACTCGTGTCCTATGACATGCTGGACATGAACATGCCTGAGGCGCCCCTTCTGCTCGGTGAAGATCTGACGCTAATTCTGGAACCGGTTGCGACCGTCAGCCTGCCCACATTCTCCAGTGTGAGCTATATGCGCGGTGATATCGAACATGAGGACGCGGTGGAGTTGCGGACGATCCCGGCTGTGGATGCGATGGCGGAACAAATCGCACTTGCGGTTGCCGAAGCGCCGCAGCAAGCGCAGTTCTTCATGCACGCGCCCGATGGTTTGACGGATGCCCAACTGCGTCGTTACATTTCTCAAATTGAGGCCTCCGGAGTCGAAGTTGCCGAAGTTGGGCGTGAGAGTTTTCGCGTGTCGACGACGCATCTGCGATATTACAGCCCACAGACAGCCGAGGTTGCGATGGAAGTAGCGCAAGAGATGGGTGTTGAGGCGCGAGACTTCTCCCAAAATGTGTCAAACAACGCCCGCATTGAAGTTTGGGTCGCGGGTCGTCCAGTTGAGGACGATACCAGCAAACAAACCTCACGTGGCTTTTTCTCGTGGCTGAGCGAAGATCGTCGCGACCAGCGTTAAGCGATCCATTTACAGAGATGGCGCACCTGCGTGCTCAGGCTTGGCCGATGTGCAATCCCTTTGGGCACTTCGTGGGGGTCCTGTGTTGCGTCCGAGGTATTTGTTTCCGCATGTGGGCAACGCTTTTGTGCCGCAGTGATTGTGCGGGATGAAAATTAGAGGATTGACCCATGCTTGTGAACGACTTTTTCCTGTACATTGCTTGACCTACACTGCGGTCTCCCTTAAACGGGCGCATCGGCAAGGCCCCGGATTCGTCCGGGGCTTCGTTGTTGTTCTCGGTCGGGCCATCCCGGCGAAAAGGACACTGAACTTGGGCACCTACGGGGGCCTTCATACCATAGGCGGGGAAACCTGCTTTATAGCAAAACGGAAGACAGACAACATGGCACTCAAGTCGTATAAACCGACGACGCCGGGCCAGCGTGGGCTGGTACTGATCGACCGTTCGGAGCTCTGGAAAGGCCGCCCGGTCAAAGCCCTCACAGAAGGCTTGACCAAGCATGGCGGACGGAACAACACCGGACGGATCACGATGCGCCGTAAAGGCGGCGGGGCCAAGCGCCTCTACCGGATCGTTGACTTCAAGCGGAACAAAATGGATGTGGCGGCTACGGTCGAGCGCATCGAATATGACCCTAACCGGACTGCGTTCATCGCTCTCGTAAAATACGAAGACGGTGAA
>JBGCDG010000087.1:0-29121 GCA_045105195.1 Roseobacter sp.
CATCCACCTTACTGCCCACCCTAAAGTTCACCACATCGAGCATTGACCGTTTTGGTTGTTAGGGGAAAATCCCGAAGTCGAACGTAAGCATGGGCCGACTGCGAATATGGCAAACGCCTTGGACCATGACTAGTCCATCGCCAACATTTCCCTATTGACCCGCGTGAAACGGGCGTTGGACAACTTAGTGATCAAATGGTCGGCAACCGACGCTCTCGTTGAGCAAAAGCGGTCCAGTCCCGTCAGAAACCGTGCGCTTTGTTTCGGGGCGATTGCTGCGGATGATATTCTGGCCGAACCAGCAGGCTAAATGAAGGCCGGGACGTCAAGGTCTGTTCAGAGCCCAAAGCGCACACAGGTTGGCATAGCATACTCATTCTAGTACGATCCAAGAATGGAAACGTTTGCTCTTCTGGGTTTTCTTGCATTCATCTGCATAAGCGTGGGTGCGATATATGTTGATACTCGCAAGAAAGCGAACCGCCCTCCAAAACGCACAAGCAATCAAACACATAAGCCGCACTCACCATCGTCATCGACTGCAGAAGCAGCGCGGCTTCAAAACGGTGGCACTATTGGGCCCGGAAAATTGGGTGGAGGCGCTGATTTTGGACCGACTGAATAAGTGGATGGCAGCTTCATCTGCAAACTACCAAATCGCTCGGATGATGTGTAACCTCCGCTCCGATTGTTGCTTTGAGCCCATTCCTTCTTAGTTGCGAACAAGCGAGGCACTGACCTGAAATTGGGTTTGGCCTCGGATATCCTCGATGGCATGGGGCTTGGTAGTGTCTATCAGCACGCTTGCATTCGAAGCAGAGATCACATCGCATTCCAGTTCCACATCCAAGGGTAGTCTAAGCCCATCCACCTCAATTCCTACAACTGGCAATTTTTCATGAATTACAATGACTTTTCCCGACTGGTCAGTGAACTCGAATGCGCCCCAAACCGGAAAGGTGTCGTCAACGATTTTAGTGAGTGTGACCTTGACGGTTGCCATTTATCCCCCTGGGAAGCTGTGTGGAACACTAGCTATGCGCAACTCAGGCATTCGAGCAAGCACAGTTCATCGAAGCCTATCAATCTTAACTACCGTTTTGTCTCGCAGAGAAGTCTTCCGCGCATTGACTAGTCTTGCCGCAGCGCCGCATGGCGGCTGAGAGCCCAACCCCGCCACTCTCATTCCGTGCTGCCAGCGCGCGCAGCGTAAGAAATGCCACGAGCGAAAGGAATTTGGTGCCGCTGTGCAGCGAAAGGAGCGGACATTTCTGCGAACTGCAGCGAGGATCAGATGTGGTAATCACAAGTTCCAGATATTGCCGCCGTCAATATTCTTGACTAGTGTTCCAGCTTTCCGTGGGTCCGCTTCATGCGCACTTTTGGCATCGCTGTGCCCGTTTGCTCAAATATCTCGTCAACCCGATCCGCTTCACCCATGGCTATGATGGCTAGTGAGACGCCACAACGGCCGGCTGCTCTGTATTTCGATGGTGGACTTCGATGACATTGCCTGATCGCGCAAATAGAAAAGCAACATCGGGACGGCCCGGGACCGTGAAGGTTACTCCGTCACCCTCATTCATGCTCATCCGAAGCTGGGCCGGGAGGTATGGTTTGGTCCCATCGTTGAACGTAGCTACGACGTCGAAGTATTCTTTCATGTCGATGTAGTAAACCACCATATCAACACCAGCTTGATGGAGGGAGGCAGCTTGCTCGGTTTTCTCCAATCGGATCGACTCCGCAACTGCTGGCAGCGACACGCAGCAAGCAACTGCGAATTTGGCAATCATAAGGAATTGTTTCTTGCAGGTGTTGAATGGGAGCTGCGGTTTTTTAAAAATCTTGTACATTTTTGACCTCATTAATGTCATTGGAATGAGGTACTTTATGGCCTGCTCGGTTATCCCGTGTATGTCCAAGGCTTGGAAAAAGTGTTTCAATTGTGTCATCCCCATGTTGTCTCTTTTCATACCCATTCATTGCTTTGATTGGTGATGACACGGAGAACGGCTTGGAGGCGATGAACCAAGCTCTAAGGGACCGAGCAGAACTGTTGCGACCAAGTAGAAATGGTATTTATTCAGCAAAGTGTACCTGTCACCAAGAGGTGCAACCGAAGCAAGGCTTAGCAGCCTGGGGACTTCAGATATCGCAAGGCTGAAAAGCCGCGCGGCTGCAGGGCCAAGAACCCCTGTTGGGCGCGGTCTTGTTTCTGCCGCTCATGAAATTAGAGGCACCAGTCAGGACAACGCAGCCAAGTATGCGACCTCATTGAACGCGCGTGGTGTCGGCAGATTGGCGTGAATTCACGCCACCTCATGCGCATAGACTCGCATCGCCGCATTCTAAACAGGCATTCATGTGGATTACTCCACAAGAAAGACGGACAAGCGTTCCCGTTGTCGCAGCGTCAAAGGCGGAATGGGTGTGGAGCTCTCCAAATGGCGCATGACCAGACCACTCGATTTGCTCCCAGTCATGGGTCTTAGCACGGGCCACATTCGCTTCAATTGGATAAGCCGTGCGCGGGCCCGCATCGAAAACCCAAAAACTATCCGGACCTTAGACATTAATCGAGAAATTGCGGCCCATAAGTTGCGAGCTGTATGCGGATCAACCCGCACTTGAATTCATGGCCGTAGCTGAAGCTTAGGCGTTGTGCAATGGGTATCAAGCAAGGCCTAGAGCCAGCTCAAGCAAAAGGGGTTCTAGGCCAATTTTTTGTTCAAACGAAGCTAAACGCGTCTACTTCGAAGGCCTGCATGGCATTCAGCTCGAGGAATGGATCCCCTCGTTCGAACGACGTGTTCAGGTCCGAAAGTGGGACGTAGCTGCCCGGGCCACCAGGGCCTCCTCCGGTACCAAACAAGCTGCCGTCCTGGATCGCAGACCAAACCTCTTCTACTTCCAGCCCTTCGAGCCGGGCAAAGGACTTCCATCCGTTGTTCGTCTTGGCTGTCAGAACGGTTGCGCTGCCGTCCCATGTTTCAAGGCCAAAAACCTTGCCGACATAGCTGCCGCCCATCGGAACAGCGTCCTGCAGATAGTCCTGTATGCCGATGTAGTCGGTGCCGATCTGAAAGTCCTTGATGGTATCCAGCCCGTGATCCCCGTCCTTCCAGACAAAGCCGTCCGCGCCGCTGCCGCCGATCATTTCGTCGTCGCCGCGCCCGCCAATCAATGTATCATTGCCAGAGCCGCCGTTGAGATAATCGTCGTCATCCCCCCCGTCCACGCGGTCATTACCACCACCCCCAAAGACGCGGTCATTGCCATCACCGGTCTCAACAGTGTCGTTACCAGATCGGGCAAGCACTTTATCATTCCCACCAAAGGTAAGAACAAGATCGTCCCCGGCACCTGAATTAACCTTGTCATTGCCGCCCGCGCGCAGCAAAATTTGTTCATTTCCCGCACCGGTTTTGTAGCTTTCAAAGCCGGAAAAGTGGCCGATGTCTGTGCCGGTGTTGCCATGTTCCCAACCTGTGCGCCCGTCTCCATTCTCATATTCATGGATTCTGAAGTCCCAAACCATTCTGGCAGTCGTTTTCACGATGAGTTGGTCTGTGCCTGCGCCACCATGAGTGTCATCACCAATTCCGACGGTGATACGGTCATTTCCGCCCCCACCATAGGCCTCCTCGCCCTTTGCATCGTAAAAATTCCCGGTGTGGAGAAGGTCATTCCCGTCGCCGCCATGAAGCATGTCCAAACCTTCGCCTCCGTAAGCCCAGCCGCCGGAACCTTGCAGGTAAATCGTGTCATTCCCGCCTTGGCCATATGCTTTGTCGCTACCACCGCCGCCCCAGATCCAGTCGTTGTCATCGCCGCCCCACATCATGTCATTGCCCAGACCGCCCGCGATGATATCGTTGCCATCACCGCCCCTGATCTTGTCATGACCATCGCCACCGGTGATGCCGTCATTGCCGCGATCGCCATAGAGATCGTCGTTCCCCTCACCACCGGAGATAACATCGCCACGGTCGCCGCCGCGGATTTTGTCGTGCCCGTCACCCCCCATAAGGAAGTCTTTCCCACCACGGCCATTTATGACGTCATTGCCGTCACCGCCCTCCAACGTATTGGCATTGTTATTGCCATTCATGGTGTCGTTGTATTGGCTGCCAACCGCATTCTCGAACGAATACAGATAGTCATGGCCAAAAATATCAGACGCTTCACCTTTGATTTTCGCCATTCCTGAAACGTCTGCCAAGCCATTCCAATAATTCGGCTCAAGAGCAGTCTGTTGCTGTACAGGTCGAAGATCAATGTCCATGGCATAAGACGCGGTGGCATAGCTGACTGTGTCATTCCCTTCACCTCCTGAAACCAGCACGTTTCCATTAAGGTGGTATTCGGTCCAATCGCCTTGGTAATTAAAATTCAGATAGGCAGACTCGGTATAGTCCCCTGGTTGATCCCGGATGATCAGGTCATTTCCATTCTTGCCATAAACCGCGCGGTTCCATGCGTAGTAAACGGGGTCGCCTCCAACCCAGACTTTGAGGTCTTCGAACAGGCTGTCTGCAACCTCTTCGGTCGCCAGTAATGTGTTGTTGTTTGAATCTCCACGGATCGAACGACCTAATACAACAGGCATATCAATGCTCCTTAACAATAAAAAATGGCGGCAGTTTCGCCGCTCGTCGTGTGGTAAATGTTGGATGTATCCGCCTGTTGTCTGATCATCTGACAAATTGTCTCAAGTGACACTGGGATTTGTCAGACATAAAACCATTCCGCTTGTGTTGGCGCACTTCAGTGGGGGAGACGACCATTTCAAATGACGAAGGTTCAGGAGGCCCCACTGCAAACTGCTGGCTTTAGGGGCGGATTATGCGCGGAAGGGCACTTAGGTTGACGACATGACCAGACCTGCGCGTGTCGGCGCTACCAACTCCGGGTCCCGGAACGCCTTCGCGGGCGAATGGCAGAGTTTTGTCAACCTACTGCGCTTACTTCGGACACTTGGTGCGTACGTATGGATGGGTTTCTTCGCGGCAAGGCTACGGGTTCGAATCTCGCATCAATGCCGTGTTGGGCGCGCAGGGGGCCGGCGCCTACATGACCTCTCTGATTGCGGTTAGACCACTTATCCGGGGTAGGCCGTGGCGATCATGTGATCCGCCAAAAAACGGTAGATCTTGCGCCAAAGGGCGAGTTCTTCTTTAGTTGCACCTTGCTCCTCAAGGGTTGCTAACAACGCGGCTTCCACGGTCTGGAAATGATCTACAGTGACGCCGTAACTCACATGCCGTCGCGCCAACGCTTCGACCACAGGCCGCAGCGTGCCCAAATTCACGATAGAGCTCACCACCACGACCAACGCCGCAGCAAATTTGCGTTCCTGGTCCACCATTTGGTCCGGGAACATCTCACGCAATTCCGGGGCTCTATCGAATAATTTAGCGTAGAAAGTAGCAGCGGACGCTTCTTTGCTTTCGCGCATGATCAGAGCGCTTTGTCTCAGGCGAGAGATATCTGTCTGTGTCAGCATTTTAGCTTGCAATGCAAGAGGCTTGGACTTGCACGCCACGTCACCCCGGTAGACACCATCTGCGCATTTCCCTGTTCTGCTTCCAAATTATGCGATGGGTCGTAAAAGTCAAAGCCCACGAACCACGCATCATGTCGGTGCAACAGGTCTGTTCCTATGGATTGTTTTAGTCTCATTGCGCAATCATTACCATTTCTTGGTGCTTCAATTCATTCGCTCTGACAGTGTCATGTGTCTGTGCTTTGTCGCAGAGACCGATAAGTTGTATCTGCCTCATAGCAAAAGCCCAATAGCACTTGGCACCATAGTCCAGTCTATGGTTGAAAGCCCTGCTCCAGCTGGGTCAACAGATACATTTGATACAAAACTATTGCCTTTAGACACATTCCTGAGAAGCTCGACGCGTAACTAACACCATAGTTGCAACCATTCGCAGCACCTTTGCGGGTCGTACAGAGGGCCTCATGAGCACAACAGATCTCAACGTCACCAGAAATCAGATGTTGGAAGACTGTCTGCAATCACACCCGGATGGCATCGCAGTATTGGATGAGCTTGGTACCTTTGTATTTGCGAACACACGTTACAATGAGATGTTCTTTGACAAAGGGCAGGAACCGCAGCCCGGAGAACAAGCTATTACAGTTGTCCGTCGGATTATTGACGGGAACCGAGTGTTCGGACTTGATCAAATGGATCCTGATCATGCGGCGTTGAACATGATGATTGACTGCTTCAGCTTTGTGCAAGATGCTGAATTCGCTCTCAAAGATGGCCGCGTCATACAGATCAATTCAGTGCCGACCGACGGTGGGCGTATCATGATGTCATTCCGCGATACGCGACGCGATCGATTGGGAGAGCGTCGCGCAATTGAATTACTCAGCGACGGTTTTGGTTCCGCAGATATGGGTTTGGTGCTTTGGGACGCGGCGTTGTTTGTCCAGCTTTCCAATCCTGCGTGGGACGATCTGGTGTCGCCGACAAAAATTGGAGACACCATTACGGATCACTTTCGACGCTTGGCTGACGACGGAGTGTTAACCGTTCCCAAGAACACATCAATTGATGATTTTGTGCATGAAACGATCACGGCGATCCATGCCAAACCGATGCGTTTTATCCTCAACCTCAAAGACAAACGACATGTCCAGCTATCGACATTTGGTATTGCGCCAGGTGGGGTCATGGCAACGGCCGTTGACTTTAGTCCGCAATATGATGCGGAAGAGCGCGCGCGGGCTCTCCTGCGGGACGCCGTAGAAGCGTTGGAAATTGGAATTTTGCATTTCGATGCAGAGCTGACCCTTTTGATGATGAACCGCGCGGCGAAAGGCATGATCTGGGCCGGCATGCCTGAAACCGATGATACGACCGAGCTAAGCGATATAATACAGGCACTTATTGATGCCGGGACCATTTCCATTCCTTCGGGTAAATCCGATCAGGATGTGATCCACTCCTTTGAGAAAGCCGCACGCAACTATCAAACCCAACGGCGTGTCACCTGGGAGAACGGGCGTACGTTTGAGTTTTCTACTGAACCTACAGAAATGGGTGGATATCTGGTCTCTGTTCAAGATCTGACAGAAGCCATACGCGCGGATCGAGAGGTGCGGGAAGCACATGAACTCGTCACCACAATCGTGGATGCAAGCCCAACGACGTTTCTTGTCTCAAAGGTGGAAACAGGTGAGGTCGTCTATGCGACAGATGCGTCACGCCAAAGGTTTGGAGACATCAAAAGCACACTGTCGTTCTTCCTGGATCCACAGCACCGAAAAACGTACCTCGAAGCTCTACTGCCAACCGGCGAACTCAATGACTACCGCGTTCGGTTTCGTCGCGGAGATGGGTCGATCATGGACGGGCTCACGTCTGCGCGGGTGATCGAATACAGAGGCGAAAAGATGATCGTCTCATCCACGCGCGACATCACCGACTTTTTGACCATGCAAGACGAGCTGGAAACGCAAAGACGCCATGCGTTGCAAAACGAAAAACTCTCCGCTTTAGGGGAGTTGCTGGCAGGCGTGGCCCATGAATTGAGCAACCCGCTCTCTGTTGTTGTCGGCTATGCTATGATGCTGCGAGATCAGGTGTCGGATAAACCCTTTGTTGAGAAAATAGACCGTATTGCGCTTGCGGCGGATCGATGTGTGCGGATCGTGAAAATGTTTCTGGCGCTTGCCCGCGAGAAACCGGCTGAACCGCAAGTGTGCGATGTTGGCGATCTTCTGCGTTCCGCTGTGGCCGTATCAAGCGGCAGCATCGAGATCAACGGAGGCCGTATCACGCTTGATATAGATCCGGCCTTGCCATCCGTCATCGCCGACCCCGATCACGTCACACAGGTCTTTTCGAACCTCATTTTGAATGCGAGGCACGCGGTGCACCAACAAGGACCGTATGCCAAAATTTGCATTTACGCCCACCCCGAACACGATGGGCGACATGTCGCGATCGATATTGAAGACAACGGACCGGGTGTTCCCAAAGATATCCGTCAAAAAATCTTTGATCCGTTTTTTACCACCAAAGAAGTCGGAAGCGGGACCGGTTTTGGGTTGGCGTTCAGCCACCGGGTTGTCTCGGCGCACAAGGGGACACTTACCCTCGAAACACCTGCAAATGGGGGGGCGTTGTTCCGGATCCGCCTGCCTGTGACCTCGCATGTCGGACAAAATCAAACGGTATCGAGCCAGATCAGACCGGACATTTCTACCGATGCGGCAATCCTGGTGTTGGATGACGACCCAAGCGTTGTAGAGGTCCTCACCGAAATTCTTGAGGACGGGGGATATCAGGTAGACACTGCCGGTGCGGGTTCAGATGCGCTTGGTTTGTGTAAAGCGCGGGATTACAGTTGTATTTTATCCGACATACGCATGCCGGATATGGATGGAACGGAGTTCTTTGTCGCGCTGCGCGACATGCGCCCCGATCTCGCTGAACGCGTTGTGTTCCTGACGGGCGACACATTGAACCCCGACATTTCATCCTTCCTGAAAGAGACCGGCCGCAATTGCCTGGAAAAACCAATTCTACCGGCAGATTTGTTGGCCGAGGTTAGAAGCCGCATATCAGGGGGCTCAACGTGAAACAGATACAAGTATTGATCTGCGATGATGAAGATCACTTGCGTGAAATGATCGCCGAATATCTCATTGACCGTGATTTTAAAGTCCTGCAAGCGGAGAACCCGGTCGCCTTGCGCGCATTGCTTAGTGATCACACGCCTGACCTGATCCTGTTAGATATTCGCATGCCCGGTGAGGACGGTTTGACTGCGTTGCGGGCGTTGCGTATGTCGCACAACACCCCCGTGATTATGCTGACAGCTGCATCTGGCACGATTGATCGGGTCGTCGGGCTGGAACTCGGAGCAGACGACTATTTAGGCAAACCGGTCGATCTGCGTGAGCTTGAGGCGCGGATCAAGGCCGTCTTGCGCCGCCACAACCAACCGGGGACGGCTATTGATCACCGACCTTCTCTTCAGTCCCAGGAAACCCCTGTGGAAACCATCCGGTTTGGGCATTGTTCACTGGATTTGGAAGGCGCACGCCTCTTTGACAAATCCGGTACTGAAATACCAATTACTGCCATGGAGTTTACACTGCTGCGGCTGTTTCTTCGCAATGCTGGACGCATCCTGACGCGAGATAGCATCCTAGACGAAACAGACGATCGCGGGATGGACCCGTTTGACCGTTCAATTGATTTGCGTATTTCACGTTTGCGCAAGAAAATTGAAGCCAATCCTGCCAGACCCGAAATTATCCGCACAGTGCGCGGGTTGGGGTAAATCTACGATGGACCCAAAGACTAACAGACGGGTTGTGCGTAAAACCGGCCAAACGTTTGCGTGTGCGGTGCGTCTTTCCCGCGTTAGTTCAGTTCTTAAAACGCAAGAACCATCGTAAAGTGTCAGGATAAACCATGGAGGTGGATGCGATACATCATGCCGTTCATCTTTCAACATGCCAGCCAGATGTTTTGTGTGCCGCAGTCGTTGTTGACTGAGCAGACCAAGCAAAAGATGACCGGATACAGGACGATGCATGTTTCGTCTGAAGCAAGTTTGTTGTGAAAATGATCCGCCAGTACTTCGATTCACACATCAGCAGAATTGTTCCACCACCGTGTACGGGTTAGAAACGGCGAGCATGTTGTAACTGCCCGAGCGCCTATCGGTTCTGGGTTGATATCACTTCAAACGGCTTCAAAATGCTACCCCAAGTCAAATTGGGAAACTTTTTAGCCGTATCACTACGCTTAGAAACCTGATTTATAAAGGTTTACATCGTGCGGGGGCAGCGCCAAAAATATGGACCAAGTATCTGATAAATAAAGAAAGTATGTTTTTCGAGTTTGCCAATGCCCCCAAACATGCCCCCAAGTCACCTTCCGGCCCATTCCCGACTTTTGACATGTATTTACGATGCTGCGGTCGTAGCCTGCATTGCGGACTTTGGCTGCGAGTGCGAAACTTGCGAAAAGGGTGGATTTGCTAAGGAGCGTAAAAGGCGAATGGTTGCTGCGACAGAAACCAATCAACCGGGTCAGTGAAGAACGGTGGTCTTCGTCGTTCCCAAACCGATGAGGCTGCCGGCACCCTCGAAGGTAGTTGGAACTCTGTTCCTTGCTGCCCTGATCGTTATTGGCATTGGATCGTGGACATCAGCTGATACGATTGATGTCGGGCACTTCGTGGAGGCATCAGGCGGCCAAGTCGAGAGAGTGGCTGTCATAGTTGAGCGGCACTCTGACGGACAGATCTGGACAAGCAATGCTGAACGAGCACTGCAGCGCTTCTCCCCCGCGTCGACCTCGAAAATTCCGCACACATTGATCGCACTGGACCGCGGATTGGCGACGCCAGAGACGGTGTTTGCTTGGGATGGCGTTCCCAGAAACGTCCGGGAGTGGAACCAGGACCACACATTAGAAACGGCGTTTCAGAAATCAGTGGTGTGGGTTTATCAGGAAATTGCCCGGACAGCCGGTCAAGACACGATGTCCGGAGCGCTGACCAACTTCGGTTACGGGAACATGAACGTCGGCTCGATAGACCAACTCACAACGTACTGGCTGAACGATACGCTTCAGATATCTGCAACCGAGCAAGTCGTGTTCTTGTCGAGACTTGCCCGCGAACAGCTTCCGTTGTCCACGGGTACATATGCGGTGGCAAGGGACATCATGATAAGTGATGCAGATGAAAATTGGGTGATGCGCTCCAAAACAGGCTGGCGATACAGCGAGAGCGGTATGGATATTGGTTGGTTCGTTGGTTGGCTTGAATGCGCCAACGAGACTTACGTGTTCGCCCTGAACTTGGACATGCCAGACACGGGATATCTCTCAAAGAGAAAAGAAATCGCATATTCTGTCCTCGAAGGCATCAAGGCATTCGACTGCGATTGATGATGCGAGACCCACCAATGTCGAAACGCATATGGATTGCAGCTCTCTCGGCCGATACCGTCCAGTCACCTACGGTTTGCCATAATGCGGTGGGGCCCATCATTCTGGACCTCCGCTGCAATCGCAAAATCGATCAAGGGGCGAAAACGCAGTTTGCGAAACAGAGCACCATTTCGTTGCGCCTGCACGAATGGTCGGACTCGTCGGCTTGCGGCATTCGCGGGTCGGGCGTTTTAACGGTATAGCATTGGATTTCGCCCCGATCCCGCGACATGCTGGTCCTTGTGTCAGGCGCCATCCATACAGGTAAAGAAATCACCGTCGTAGCAGCCATGCTGTTCCATTTAACATGAGAGGTTTAGGTCTGACCGGAACCCTCGGGTCTCTCTCGCAGCGGGTTATTACGCTCTCTCAGTCGCTTGCATTTCTTTGCTCCTGTAACGGTAACGTGCGAAAGAACTGACGTTGGACTACCGTCAATAGGTTTCAAATCGTAATCCGGCACGTTCTGAAACATGTCTTCGGGCTCAGCTGGTCGCGAAACCAGCTTTGATGAATGCACCGTTGCATTTGCGGCGTGTCTAATCTCATCAAAGGACGAAACGATGCCTAAATTCTCTTTTTCTCACTTGCGTTTGGCAGGGCTTCTGGTCTGGGTAATCGGCGCACATTGTGCGCATGCCGATACGCTGCGAAACACCGACGCTATTGCGACGCGACAGGCCATTGCGACCAGCGCCGGACACAACATTCCTGCTGGGGCTTTTGGAATTGTGCTGGTCGCTCAGCCTCGGGAAGCTATGCTTTTGCAACTTCGTGGCATCGCCGGAAGTGGCCGCGCCGTGCTGCGCACCGACGAACCCGGCGTGTGTCTAACGCTTCCGGTCAGGTTCGTAGCCGGAGACTTCGGAGGTGATGCCATAGCGGGCCACTTGGCTGAATCAATCCACTTCTTCTTGAAAGGCTGGGAGGTCGCCAGAGCATTGGCGCGAGGTCGTGATATTGTCAGCGATGACTACAACATCAGCAATACATGGCATTCGGATGCGGATATCGTTCTTCAATCTGGGCTCGACGAAAGCGTTGGTTTCGTCATCAACCCGGGTCGTAACATTTTAGAGGATATCTTTGGCGCGCGGGCTGATCGTTTGCCATGTCAGCCTCTCTAATCATCGGGATGCAGGCGTTATCTGCCTGCATCCGTTGCCCTGAACTTTGACGGTGTCAGGTTGGTCACGCGGCGAAACTCAGTGTTGAAACTTGATTTCGACAGAAAGCCAGCTTCTAGCATGACTTCCGTCACAGGAAGGTCGGTTTCGAGCAACGCGCGTTTCGCGTATCCGACCCGATGGCGGTTTATGTAACGAGAAAAGTTTTCAGCTGTAACGCGGTTGATCGCGCCGGATAGATCACGGGCAGGAACCGATAGGCGTTTAGCAAGACGTGCCAATGTGAGGTTGCTGTCGCGAAACAACTCCTTGTCTTTCATGATCGCGTCAAGAGCTTGCATCAACGCATGGTCTGCATCAGATGGTCTGACATCGCTGGGCAAGTCTTGCTGTGAGGCCCGCAAAAACAGCGGGACCCCCACCAACGCGACAACAAGAACAAACCCGGCGAAGACACCTGAGACGCCAGTCAGCAGCGTAAAGAGTTGGGGATCAGGCGCCATTAGACTGATCGCAAAAACCAATCCATCCGCTGCAATCATCAACCCGATCAGGGCAATCGTGGTGTATAATGCCCCGCGTAGCAGGCCGATTGAATGCGGCGGCAATGAAACGAAGTCATCAGGATCACGACCGAGCATACGTGCGAGGCGAACCAAATAGATACAGTTGAGGGTGAGAATGGATACGTCGGCTGAAACGGGCAATGGTGCGGCCAGCCACAACACTGCGATCACAACAACCATGCCGTTACGCAGTAAGATTCTTTCCCACCCTTCGGCCGTTTCTTGCGTCAAAGCCGCAAATCCAAGGTAGGCCGAAGGAGCTGCCAGTATTGCCACGAAGGGCTGTGCCCGCGCAGGC
The DNA here is from genome assembly GCA_045105195.1 of Roseobacter sp. Taxonomy (GTDB): domain Bacteria; phylum Pseudomonadota; class Alphaproteobacteria; order Rhodobacterales; family Rhodobacteraceae; genus Roseobacter. The sequence goes on from JBGCDG010000087.1 coordinate 12,973, forward strand.
CAAAGCCAGTCAAAATACACTCGCATTCCCAGAAAGATCGTAACCAATGCCAGGCACATGAAGAACGCACTTAAAAACAGTCGGGAGCGACCAGGTAACTTGGTGTTCCACGCAAGAACGTAAGCCGCAAACGCCATCAAAACACTGACCAGCCATGCTACCGGAAGAGTACCCATAACAAGACTCTAGCGAGATACACCACCTTTTGACCAGACCTTTGGTTCGGTAACATGTTCCCAAGGCACCGGCTCCGAGAGTGCGTTTCAAACACCCCGCAAAGGCGTTAGATGTCCAGCCCAGTCTTACTCACGGCTAGAGAGACTTCAAAATTCGAATGGCATACTTCAAAGGCTCCTGTCATTCGTGCACGCTGCAGCATTTCGCACCCTGGGCTCGACGGAGCCCTTGGACGTTGCGCAGCATCTGCCGCCAATGTCTCTAGCACCCCGTCATACACGGTCCAAACCAGTCACTCGACCAGGCGCTCGAATACTGTGGCGCAGACTGTCACTGCAGACTTGCGCCGTGGCTGCAAAATCAGTTCGTCCACGAACCCACAATCCGCGGGACGGAGTGGACACCCAGCAGCCTATGATTTTCGTCGGCTTATTGTCTACCGTAGCCACAAATCAGATACATCTGCGATGGTACGTCGTCTGGTTTTCCCTCGGCGTCTGACATCAGTGCCCGCATCGCAACCTCAATCATCTCATGTACCATTGGTCGCCACACGATCAAACTTTTGATGTTAAGAACCAGAGTGTTCGCTTCAGTATGAAACGCAGGGAACGGATCGTTCTATAGCGTTCGAGAACGGTCTTTGCGCCGCGTCATCACGCCGTCTGCGAGCTCCGACTTTACGCAGATTGTTCAGTGCTTGCCACCACAGCCGATCCGAAAAAGAGGCTGCCAAAGCAGCATTAAAACCGACGCTTCGACCAGTGTATGTATCGCGTTTAGGGTTCAGAAGCGTCAACAATCCGCCGGATTCCTAGAATCTGATAAATTCGGATACTGTGACAAAGCGGAAGATGATTTTTTGTGCAAACCAGTGGCCCATGTAGCAGACTTTTGCTGGTCGCATAGCGACATCTATGCAGTCCTTCTTAAAGCGGTACTATTTGGTCTGTGGTGAGGCTGTATGGTTCTACGGACGTGGTCATCCAAACACACTGACACATTGGTACAACCCTAGCATTTTGGAGCGTTGCTAATTTCGATTGGAGGTGATGTGATATGGTGCGAACGACTAGGCAATGCGCTGGCAAACGTTCTGCTGAAGCGCATCAAACTTCGCAACACCGGAATTCTTCCCGTGTTGCGACAGATAGTAACCTGTCCTCCGTAGAGACCCATGGGCCTCTTAATTCGGCTGTATCTCAACACGTACCGCACGCGGCGGCCCCTTTCATGCCGCTGGTGCAGACCCATCAGCTGGCCGCTTCTAGCTCGGTCGTCGCGCGCCTTCAGTCGTTGCAACAGGTGGCGGACAAAAGCGCTCCTGTCCAGCGCCTCGAAGCCAAGACTTCGGCGTCAAATCCGATCACCCAACCGGCTGCCTCTCAGGATAGAAGCCAAACCGCTCAGCGATCTAATGCTGAAACTGCATCGACGCCCAATGCGCCTGTGGGCGGCTTGCCAGAGGACTTACGCAGCGGTGTCGAAAACCTCTCGGGGATGGAGATGGGCGACGTGCGCGTCCATCGCGACTCCTCGGAACCGACCCGAATGGGCGCTTTGGCCTATGCGCAAGGGCGTGACATCCATTTAGCCTCCGGTCAGGAACGGCATCTGCCGCATGAAGCGTGGCATGTGGTTCAACAAGCGCAAGGGCGTGTGGCGCAGACACGGCAGGCTAAGGGCGTGGCGCTCAATGATGATCCCGGGCTCGAGGCGGAAGCCGATCGGATGGGGCAAAGGGCGTTGTCAGCCGGAACCAGTCAGAGGGTGCCTGGATCGGAACCGCCCAAACTCACGCCGTCACCGGTCCAGCAGAAACCAGTTGTCCAGCGCCTCGCGGGGTTCGAGGTTGAATTGCGCATTCCGTTCTACGGATCTTCCAGCGTCGCCACCGATGACAAAACTTTCAAGAGCGATACGGCTCGGCAACTCGATCCATCTGCCCGAAAGCAAGTGGTGGATTTCCTTTTTGGCGGAAATAAGTACGGCGTCTCTTACGGAAAGGTTGCCGGTCAGTACGACATCTCTGCCGATCATAGTTCGACGAGCCGCCCGCATAAAGCACTGGGTAAGCACATCAAAAAGCATCATCTTGGGCGCACCGGGAAAAAGATCTCTGTGTCTATTCCCGAGTACCGCACCGTACCTTTGGAAGAGCGGGATCCCGAAGCGCAAGCAAAGACGGCGACGATTGCCGATGCGGTACAGAATCACGCGAGCGAGTCCGCGCGGCGCGCACAACTTGGCCACACCAATGCGCTTGGCGCTCCTATTCAAAACGAAATGACGGGCATTCCTGTGGCCGCGCTCAGGACACTGTTGGAGGGCGACCCCGCCGGGACAGATTTGCTGAATACCATGATCAACGAGCTGGAGCCGTCCGTGTATTATCAGTCTACTGTTGGGGTTTTGCCAAGCGAGATACCGGCCCTGTTCGAAGAGGCCGCAGCGGATCTGGATAATCAAGCTCCCGACACAGCCAAAGCAGGCCTTCTGCGCCATTCGGTGGCACGGGTTGATATGGCGCTCAATAGCGCTGATGTGGCAGCCTTTGTCGGTGCGATGGATCCCGGGCACAAGGCGTCTTTGCGCGGCTGGATGACGTTGGTTGCCCAACTTCTTTTGGCCGACCAGCTCGAGGTCTCCAGCACGCGGTACTATGTCAAGGAAACTGATACAGGCGGAATGTTGGTACGCCGATCAGGGGTGTCGAAAAACCTTGTACCTTACTTGCCCAAAACGGACCTTAGGAAGGCTATGGAAGCTTTGCCGCCAGCTGTTCGGCCAAGCGCGCACACCGGACCCAATGCACAAAACTGGTACAACCTAATCCAAGCCCTTTTCTCAAAGTGCCATCCGGGCCAATTCGATCTCATCGCAATGTTGGGTCTGCAGAGTTATGAGGGTCAAGAGTTTTACGACAAAAAAGGCAAGTCGAAAGGAAAAGTAGAGCACGGAGAAGTTTTTGGGGAAGGAGCAATTCCAAGCGTTTGGTTATCCCTCCTGACAAGCAACCAGGACGGAGGCGAGAACCATCTCAAAAGCGGCAATGAGCTCTCATTGGATAATCAACGGGAGGGGCTCACACCCGCGCTCAGCATTCCTGGTGAGCAAGCCATTCCACTCGAGGACAGGGATACGAAATCCAAAGCCAGTTTCGGGCCTAGCAACGATATTGATGGGGCTGGGGACCGCATCATGGACGCATGGAATTCAGCTGTGGACCGACGCCTCGATTCAACGGTGGGCCGCGCCGAGGATCAACGCAACTATCACAAAGTCTACGACGCCTTGAGAGCTGCATTTGCGGCTCTGGGTGACTTGCCCACGATCCACGGGCAGCTTCGACGTTTTCAAGTCCAATTTAATGCCCTACCTGCCAACCCCGGCGCTCAACAACAAAACCATGTGCTGTTGCAGGCGCTCGACCGGGAATTCAAAGCGATGCGCGCGCAATATACGAACTCGAGGCTGGCGCTCTTGAAGCTCATGCTTCTGATTGAGAATCCTGATTGGGCAAAAAAAGCGATGGGGCGGGGCAAGGTACCCACTGGTGTGGGCCATATGCGAGTAGAACTGGCCGCGCGAAATGCAGCGGACACGACGTTGGTAAATCTTCGCGATATCGCCACCGCCCGGCTGGCCAAAGGCGGGCGGACGCGGAGGGCGGTGACCAAGAACCTCTATACCCTTGTTAGGGACACGCCCGGATGGATTGGAAACGGTGGCGGCTGGACAAATTTTGTTGCGCTATACAATCGGACGGAGGGCGCGGTCTAACGTCCGGAGTTTCGGTTCCATGAAAACAGACCAGACGCCCACCGAGAGGGGGCTGCTTGGCTTTGAGTAAGGCGCAGATGCTGGTCCACGTTGTCGCGCTTGGCATTATGATCGTCGGTGTAAGGAGCAGCTAGCCCGCAAAGCTGATGGGGTGGATGGCTCCTGCTTCAACCGGTGTCGTTATGCGCCATACTGCAGATGTCGATATCTGCTTATGAGATTAGCCACCCCATGCAAGTTACCACAATCGGCCTTGATCCACTGACCGGCAATTGATTTCGAAGCAACCAATGAGAGGTTGGCCAAGAACGTTGTTCAGGTTCACGGAATAACAGAAGACAAAGAGGCCGCCTTCAGCCGGCCTTTGAGACGCGCGCAGTTATTGCCGTTTTTCTCTAAGATCGAACCCTGCTTGATCGGTATGGAGGCCTGCAGTAGTGCGCGCCACTGGGTGCGGGAGCTGACAGCCTTGGGTCATGAAGTCCGACTAATTCCACCGATGTATATCAAACCATACGTCAGCCGCGGCAAGTCAGATGCCATCGATGCAGCGGCTATTTGTGAAGCGGTGACGCGTCCGACAATGCGCTTTGTCGCGATCAAGACAGTTGAACAGCAGGCACTCCTGTCGCTACGTCGCGCACGGGATCTCCTTGTCCGACAATGCGCAGCTGATCAACGGCTTGCGCGGCATGGTTGCAGAGTTTGGCGTCTACATTGCCAGAGGTCTCGCTCATGTCATCGATTTTGCTGGGAACATACTGACTGGCGCAGTTTTGGATCTGCCTGATGTCGCGAACGAGGTGATCCATAACTTCTCCGAGCACCTGATGGCATTGTATGCTCGGATCCGTTGGTACGAAAACCGCGTGAAGCAAGTCGCCAAGGAAGACGCACGGGTGCGGTTGTTGCGTACCATCCCAGGCGTCGGGGCTGTGACCGCGTCCGCGATCATCGCCAGCATTGCTGACGGACAGCAGTTCCGAAATGGCCGTGAGTTTGCAGCTTGGCTGGGTATGCCGCCTGCGAATAAGTCCAGTGGCGGCAAAGAGAAACTTGGACGGATCACCAACCCTCTCGGGACATTGCTGCGCAATACTCTGCCGGGCAATGAATGGGCGATCAATACCTACGATCATTGCTCGTCGTCGGCATGACGTCTCTTGTCCGACAGCCCCGATCCTACCCAGAACGCGCAAGCAAATGGCTGACATCGTTGCTGGAACGCAAACCTGCTCGCGCCGCCACAGTTGCTATGGCCAACAAGACCGCCCGGATCGTTTGGGCCGTGCTGACCCGCAACGCTCCTTACAACCCAAAACGGGCCTGAGGAGAAAAGAACAACGCGTTCGCAAGACCCGCGAGATGATGGTGCATAAGTCTGCCGCCAAAACCAAGACACCCCGTCGAATGGCGCGGGCGACATAGCCCGCATAGCTGATAGGACCTTGGTTTGCGGAGCCCATCCACTGCCCGGCAGTGCATGTTTACATGCACGAGAGGGAGGACCGCGCAAACAGGCCCCTCTCATTGATTGCTTTGCAATCAACTGCCGGGCAGCGGGAACACATGACTGCTTGTGACAAATGCACAAATCAGATCAAAAATGTCCTGCTATGCAGGAGTCATCCACACATGAAGTCCGTGAGGATGAGTTCCTGTTCGCTTCGGCAAGCGCAGGGCATATTGAGCCAACTGCGAGAGCAGGCAATATTGAGGAGCCGAAGTTTGCACTTCTGGACTGCCTGTGCTCTGAGCTTTCACAAATGTGAATGGGTTGTGCTCGCTGAGTGCGCTCGCAGCACCTAAATTACTGCAGGTGTCTTACTCTAAACACTGAATTGCAGCATGGAAATCGATCATCCAAACGAGACCTTCGATGAGGCGCGCAGATCGCGTCGTTGCTAGCATTCATTTACTACAGAGCGGACGCTGCCGTTTGGCGAGGTTTGGAAACACATTCGTATCCAAGTTTGAAGACGATCTATCTTGATGACTCTGGCGAGCAAGCAATTTTGTAATGAATATCCGAGTTTTGCAGTGTAAACATTACCCATGGAGCATTGTACATAATGAGTAAGGACGTCATTTTTTTTTCTGATTTCGCTCTTGACCGGGGAACCCGGCAGGTGCGTCGCGGCCCAGATGTTTTGCCAGTCGGGGCACGTGCCTTTGATGTGTTGGAGGTGTTGATTTCGCACTGTGACCGGATTGTAAGCCGGGCGGATATCCTTGACGCTGTTTGGCCCGACACCGTGGTGGGCGACAATAACCTGAATGTACAAGTTGCAAAGCTCCGGCAAGTTCTTGGAACAGAAGCCATTGTTACCGTCCCCAGACGCGGACTTCGTTTCGCGCTTGATATTGCGACAGATGTCCCACCGTTGGTGCTGCCCGACGGCCCCTCTGTCGTAGTACTGCCCTTTGCAAACTTGGGTGGTGACCCGAAACTGGCGTGGATGGCTGACGGGTTCGCAGAAGACATCACAACCGAACTCTCGCGTTTCAAAGACCTATTTGTCGTCGCCCGAAACTCAGCCACCGTCTTTCGCGACACGCCGCGCGACCTGCGGCGTATCACGCGCGAACTTGGCGTGCGCTACGTGGTGCAAGGCAGTGTGCGGGCAACACCCTTGCAGGTTCGCGTGGCGGCTCAATTGATTGATGCGAACAGCGGTGGACATGTCTGGGCAGAAAACTTCACCCGCACAATAGATGCGCATTTTGAAACCCAAGCGGCTGTTGCGCGCGCCATTGTTTCGTGCCTTTCTCCACAGATCGAACGCGCCGAGGCGGACCGAACCCGCATCGTGGCACCGGCCGATTTGACGGCCCATGGACTGGCGCGCCAGGGTTGGACCGCAATTTCTTCAGAAGAAATGAGCTATGACAGCGGGCCACGTGACCGGGCGGCTGCGCTCGCCCGACAAGCCCTGTCTCTTGACCCGCGATCAGGCCTTGCTTACCGCACACTGGCTTGGGTCGCGTGGTGGACCGTTTATCATGGCACGACCGCCTCAACCTCAGCGACGATTGGCGAAGGGATCGCAGCAGCGACCCATGCGATTTCCATTGTTCCGCTGGACCACCACGCACGCAGGTTGCGCGCACAATTGTATTTCATGAAGGGAGACACCCGGACGGGTCTGACAGAACTGCGCGAAGCCCATGAACTCAATCCGAACTGTGCGTTGACGTCAAGCTGGCTTGGTTTCTACGAGGCGGTCAACGGCAATGTGGCGACGGGCGTGGCTTTGACCGAAGCTGGACTGCGCCGGAGCCCGCGCGATCCTGCGCGCGGATCAATGCTCTGTGCTTTGGGTTTTGCCCAATTTGCGGCATGCAATTACGACGCCGCAGTGACGGCTGCCGAAACGGCCCTTTCCCAGGCTGCAGATAGTGCAACCCCCCTCATCTTGGGGTCTATCGCCCATGTTGGTGCGGGCAGGATTGACAGAGCAGAGGCGCTTTTTCAGCAGGTTGCGCAAAGCGCACCGAAGCTCACCGAAGCACGGCTGGCGGGGCGTTGGCTCAGTTCCAATGCAGATTATCAGGCGCGCGCGAATACCTTTTTCCAGGTAGCAGCAGGACGGGCACACCCCGGTGCCGCGGATGCTTTGCGTCAAGCCGTGAATTTATAACTTTTTACATTGCTGTATAGCGAAGCCAGCCTGCCTTCGCGCATAACATCCTGAATCGGCGACCGCTACGCCAAGAGCCGGGCTGCCGACGTTCAAATAGGATCAAACATGATGGCCAATACGGTGAAATCAAAAAGAACAGGCGAAGCGAATGGACGCATCTGGGGCCTGTGCGCTACGGATTGGGCGACCATACAGGAGCCGCAATGCGCACCGGCCTATCATGCAGTTTTCGAGAAAGGCGAAGTGGGCGCGGGAACACGTTTGCTTGATGCCGGATGTGGCGCAGGGATGGCCCTCGATCTCGCTGCTCAGCTTGGTGCGGAGGTATCGGGATTTGACGCCTCTGGCGCACTTTTGGACATTGCGTGCAACCGTCTGCCTGGTGTCTCATTTGCCCAAGGCGATCTTGAGGACTTACCATTCGAAGACAACAGTTTTGACATCGTTACAGGCTTCAATTCCTTCCAATATGCCGCTGATCCCATAGTGGCTTTGCAGCAAGCGCGGCGGGTGTCTAAACTTGGTGGCCGCGTGTTTGTCATGACATGGGGGGAGCCTGCGGGCATGGAAGCGGCAGCACTTGTTGCCGCGCTCAAACCCTTACTGCCACCCCCGCCTCCTGGAGCGGGTGGGCCCTTTGCCCTATCGGAGCCGGGCAAGCTCGAAGATCTGGCAACGTCCGCAGGACTTACCTCGATTGAGGTATTCGACGTTCAGGCTCCGTGGAACTATCCGGACCTGAAGACGGCACAAAAAGGCCTTGGGTCATCCGGCGTTGCGGCGAAAGCAGCAGAAGTATCTGGGCAGGATGCTTTGGATGCCGCCCACGCCGCCGCTCTTGCGCCGTTCCGACAAGCAGATGGCAGCTACAAAATTGGTGCAACATTTCGAGTTCTTATGGCAGGCGTTGACACGTGACACTTCCCGTTCGTATCATTGATTGGTTGAATGTCTCCACACTGCCATTGCATTTGGGTCAACGGTACAACCAAGAAATGTTACGGAGCACTCAATGATTCAGGTTCTACAAATCGCCGCAATCGCCGTCGCTACTCTGGGCACGGGGGCTGCAACGCTGTCGGTGATGAATGAAGATATTCCTGATCTTGCCGTTCCCGAAGGTGACTGGGCTGCGACAGGCGCGCTAGATGGAATGGCGTTCAACATATTTGGAAAAGACCTGACCAGTGGCGCTGAACTGGAGGATGATATCCGCTTTCGCGATGGCACGTTCCAGTCGGCCGATTGCGAGGAGTACTGCAATTTCGGCTGGTCGGACTACAAAACCAAAGACGTGGACGGCGTGATCCATTTCACGGCTACAGCAATCTGCCCAGATGCTCCACATACCGTGGTTTGGTATGGAACTGTTCAGGGGGACGAGGTGGCGGTTGAGGTGACATGGACGACCAGGCGTTGGTACTGGACCAACCAGATTCCCGTGAAGGCCTCTGGCACAGCAACTCCGTTCGAGGCAGTGAGCGGCTGAGGCAACGAATATGACGCCACAGGGCCTGACATTGCCCGGCCTGATCCTCAGAATTGGCATTTTGATCGCGTTGATCATCCTAGCCACATGGAGCGTGCACGTGATACGGGAGGCGCTGGACCTTCAGATCAGGCCCGACAACGAACAGCAGGTTCACAAAGCGATAATGATTGGTGCAGTGGCCTATGTCGGGTTTCTTGCGATGCCCTTCGTGCCGGGCGCGGAGATCGGGATCGCGCTGCTTGCCGGGTTTGGGGCGGCTATTGTGCCCCTGATCTATGTTTGTACCGTTGCGGCGATGATGCTGGCCTTCACGATCGGACGCTTTCTGCCCATCACTGCGCTTGAGCGGCTATTGCGGGTCATGAGGCTGCGGCGCGCGGCTGATCTGGTAGCCCGAGCGGCCTCTTTATCGAAGAACGAGCGTGTCGCGATGCTATTGGAAGGTCAGTCAGCACGCGTTGCTCACCTGGCTGTGCGATACCGCTATGTCGCGATGGCTGTCGCCGTGAATACGCCGGGCAATTCCATCATCGGCGGTGGGGGCGGTATCATGATCCTCGCGGGGCTGAGTGGGATTTTCACCCCGCTTTCCACCTTTGTGACGGTCATAATTGCTGTGTCGCCCGTACCTTTGGCCGTGATGTTTCTAGGCCTTGGTTTCTAAATGTTCTCGACCTACGGGAAAATATCACTATGAGCAGGTCAAAACCCAAAGCACTCATTTGTTTCTCAGGGTCAGGACCCATTGATTTCCTTTGCGCGGCATGATTCACCAGTCGAAAATCGAGTGGTGATATGAGCGACTATATTGGCTGGATGACGCGCAGATGGCGCGTCTGGCCCCTTACTTTCCGAAGTCACATGGTAAGCCACGCGTTGATGATAGACGCGTCTTGAGCGGCATTATCTTCACCGATCGCAATGGCTTACGGTGGCGAGATGCCCCCAAGGAATATGGACCACACAAGACCCTTTACAACCGCTGGAAACGGTGGAGTGAAAAAGGTGTTTTTGCTCAGATCATGATGGGTCTTGCTGCCGAGCACAGCGAAGAGAAGACAGTCATGATTGATGCCACGTATCTCAAAGCTCACCGCACTGCGACCAGCATGGGCGTTAAAAAGGGGGGCGTGGACGTCTGATTGGCCGGACCAAAGGTGGTATGAACACAAAGCTTCATGCGGTCTGTGACAGCCAAGGGCGGCCCATCAGCTTCTTTGTCACTGCTGGGCAGGTCAGGACTATATCGGAGCGAGGGCACTGCTGAGCAGTTTGCCAAGCGTTGAGTGGTTGCTTGGGGGCCGTGGTTACGACGCTGATTGGTTCCGCGAAGCCCTACATGACAACGGCATACGACCATGCATTCCCGGTCGAAAGTCGCGCGCCAGAGCGGTCCGATATGACAAACGCAGATACAAGCGGCGCAACCGCATCGAGATCATGTTCGGCAGGCTCAAAGACTGGAGGCGCGTCGCAACCCGCTATGACCGCTGTCCCGAGGTCTTCCTGTCCGAAATCGCTCTCGCCGCAACCGTCATCTATTGGTTATGAGTCCTGAACCTAAGACACACGAGGCGCGCGCCAAAAGTTCTGAAACGGGCGTTCGCTGTTGCGGGCCATATCTCCACAAAAATGCGGGGTCGAATTCGGTCTAAAATACGAATTGGGTATGAGTAGTCGTCGACCTCGTAATGCAACAACTTTTGGCGCGCTGGGGCATGAAAGCTCCAGCGCAGAAATTTGTCGATCAAAAATCTGGTTTTGGCATATCGCCCTAGTTCAAGTTGCGTCTACGGCGCAGTACCGCGAACCCTGCCAATCCTGCGATCATCAATGGAAGGCTTGCTGGCAAAGGTACTGGTGCAAGATCGGTCGCTGGCTCTACCATTACGCTGTTGCTTTGCCGAAAACTGGTCTGCATCAAAAGCGATGCTCCGGGGTCAATCGAGATACCGAATATATATCGGCTTTCTCCTGAGAATAGCGCTTCGGTAGATCCGCCATCACCAAATGCCGTTGTAGACGCGCCAAAATTGATGCCGGATATTCCGCCTTCGTTGGTCAAAAGTAGCTCCAAAACAGTCGCACCGGGATCATCATCTGTGAAAGAGGTCAGATAGGGTGCGATCGAGAAATAGTTCACGCTTGAACCCGCGCCGACATCGAACAGTATACCAAAGCCGCCGGATGTGCGTGCAAAGCCGTTCGCGCCCTCAATGACTGAGGACAATTCTGCTGAAAACGCGCCCGCGAGGTTGAATGATATTCTCTCGTTGGTCACGTTATCAAAGCGAAAGTCCCGGCCTCCAAGATGCGAAGAACTTGCTGATCCCTCTACAGGATTGTCTTCAAGACGTACGCGCGCGGACCCAAACTGCGCGATGTCACGCCGCGTGATGTCGAATTCGTCTTCGTCAGGATCATCCTCCATTTCGATGGTGTATCTATAAGATGCTGCGGCGGCGGGCGTGCTGCCATCAATGGTAGTAATGTTAAGTCGCTCGCTATCGATGGGCACGATCGGGTCGCTAAACGGATTCCCAACAACAAAGTTGTTCGAAGATGTTTCAACCGCAGTGGGATCATCCACAGATGTGGTCGCATCGCTTTCAATCACCAAAGTGTTCGACAAGTTGTTGACCACAATCCCAGCAGGGACATTGCCACTATTGATGAGCCAGCTGTGAGACAGGCTAAGCTGGCTTTCGGCGTTAAGAGTGGCTGCGTAGACTGTGGTGGTCGTTAGCGCGGCGGTGACGGACAAAACGAAGGCTGTGTGTTTCATGGCTAAACTCTCTGTGATCACTGAATTATTAAAGCGTCTGAGACCTTTCGCAGGCCTTGCGTCAGACAATCGTCAGGGGGGATGGGCCAAAGCCGATTTCGATGCCCGTAGGCGAATTTCCATTGCCAATGATAAAACTGTGGGTCAGCTTAAGCTCGGAGAAAGCTGCTATGCGCGCTGCATGGACACTGCAGGCTAAAACCGCCGCAGCAAAGGCCGTAGGGAAAAAGTAAAATACATTGGAAACTCCATGTCGGCAAAAAGGGGTATGACTCCATTTTCAATCTGATCACCCAAATCGTTGTTTTCCGAATTGGGTTTGGTCAATATTGACCCCGTGCCCATGAAAACACATGCGCCCGCACTTTGACCGTAGCAGAGGTGCAAAAAGGAATCCTGACGAAGTTCTGACGAAATGCTGACCGCCAGCGGCAGGATCCCCTAGATCAGAAGTGTGATAGAACTTTTGACCATGCCAAATTCAGCGGCTTTCTTCGTCGCCATCTGTTCATGATACATGGCTTTTGCAGGAATGTTCAGCTCGGCCCAAAGCCGACCCGCCACAACATGCGTGCGCGGTACAGAGTGGACGTCCCCAGTACTCTCCGCACATTTCAGCGCATGCTCCGCCGCCTTTACCCCTTCATTGAAAAGGCCTGCGGCGAGTAAAGTTTCGGCCTTTAGACCGTACCATTGGGCAAGCTGAACACCTGCGCCTGTCCCTTCAAAAACCGATAGACCCTCGTCAAAGGCCTTAAATGCAATGTCCATCTTGCCCATCTGCCCCAATGACCAACCTCGCGTCACAAGCGCGGTACCGAGCCAGAACGCAAAATCATGCTTACGGCTGATTGCAACTCCGCGATCAGCGTAATCAAGACATGCCTCAATTTGCCCCATGAGCATAAAGGGTTGGCTGCAAAGCCCAAAATGAACTGCCAGGGCAAGTGGGTTTTCACGATCATGAGCAAGCTCGCTCGAGATATCCAATGTGCGTTTGGCTTCTGATACTTTTCCCATGAAGCAATTCGACCAGCTCGCGAAAGATGCACAAGCAACACAAGCCGTCTGCGTCGTTGGAGTCTTTGACGGTATTTCAGAGATGACATTCAATCCAGATGTCAACTGCCCTAGTGCCTCGGTTAAACGCCCATTGTGCATTAAAACCTGCCCAACACTGGCGTGCGCTTGCAGGCTCAACGAGGGATCCTCGATAGCCTTGGACACATCCAGTAGATCTTGGGCATAGTCGAGTGACGTTGACAAACGCCCCCCAACCCAAGCATTTATCCATAGACCCACAAGCACCCTAATATTGGCTCTTGAATCGCGCACTTTTTTATTCAAGCAGCGCGCCCGGTCATAAGCTTCGCCAACATTCTCAGCCCCATAGCCATAAATCGCTCCCATTGCTGAGGCGAGATACAATTGCAGATCAATTTCGCGTTTTGGCGCGTCAATCTCCTTGCTGTTAGATAATTTTAGTCCGCTTTCGGCAAAAGCAATACCTTCGCGATGGGCGAAACGCTGCATGGCATCACGGCACGCTTTTAACCAATAGGTTGTCGCAGTATCCGCATCTCCCGCCTCTTGCTTGTGCCAGGCCAATGTTTCGGGCCTTGGTGTCCACTTGACGATATCGCTTTCTAGGTAGATCGCAATTTCACCATGCAACTTTTGGCGTTCTTTGAATGCGAGCATTGCGTAAGCTGTGTCAGCAATCAGCATATGGCGAAAACTATAGGTCTCTGGGTCAATTTGAATAAAACCCATCGATCGCAGCAGCACTGCCGTTGCGTCTACCTGATCGCGATTTTGGCCCAGTAAATGAGAAACTAACTCAATACGTGCCGCAGGGCCGATTACCGCAAGAACGTAGAGAAAGGCGCGCATTGCAGGGTCAAGCGCCCCAATACGCACAGAGATTACAGCCTGTACGGTTTCTGGCAGTTCACGAGACCGGGTTCCACCGCTCGGCAAAGCAAGGGCCAGCTCTTCAATGAAGAACGGGTTTCCCGCGGCGCGATGCACCAGGTTATCCGCCAATTCCTCATTTATCCTAGTCTCTTTGTTGATGTCGTGCAGCAGTTTTAGTCCATCCCGATGGCCCAAAGGAGAGAGCTGAATGATGACTTCAGAAGGGGGCGGATCATAAATGGGGCGAGTCGTCATCACAACTAACAGCCGTACTGCATCGGCGTGTTGGATGATTGAATCTAGGCAGTCGCGAGATGTTGCATCAATCCAGTGGATATCTTCAAATGCCAGAACCAAAGGTGTTTCCAGACAGATGGCGCTCAGCATCCGATTGATCAAATCATAGCTTTTATGCTTGAGTTCATGTTCTGACAATGAAGCAAGGATCTGGTTACCGTTCGGCGTTTTGCCCAAGAATTCCGAATGGAGCGCAACATCCACATCACTTTGGACAACATCTTCTGGCGCCTGGGCAAAGAGCAGGTGGCAAAGCTCGCGGATTGGAGCGAGGGGAGAGTTGCTGAGCCCAGGCAAGCATTGGACCTTCACTTGGCGTAACCGGCGAGTGTCCAACGCAGATAGAAATTCGTTCAGCAATCGCGTTTTTCCAATACCTGCGGGTCCCGACAAAACAACGCCTTGCCCTGTACCTTGGCTAAGTGTCGCCAGATTTTCATCAAGAAAGGCCATTTCGGCCCTTCGTCCAACAAACTCCGTCGCATTTTTTTGAGGACGGCCCGGTACGCCCGACTGCAGTTCGATAGTTGTAGTGAGTTTGAAGCCCCCATTCACAGTGGTACAAGTTACCTCATCGCGCAGTTGGGATCGCGCCGCTTCAGTTAGAATGATCTCACTTGCTTGAGCCAAACTCACGGCTTCGACCGCACCGCGTTCGATCTCACTTGGCATGCGCCAATCAGCGCCTTGCATTCCCTCAGTCAGTTCGACAGGGCCATGCTCAATTCCGATTTTTACAGCAATATCGCGGTACTCTTGTGCTAATGCGGCCAGGGCGGCGGCGCAATGTACCGCCCGCCGTGCCGCATCTTCATAGTGCGAAGAGAGACCAAACGACGCCGTGAACCCTTCCAGTGTTATGCGCAAAGCTTCGCCTTGATGTGTTTCCACACATTTGCCGGCGCGCTCTAGAAACTTTTCTACTACTGAGTCATTGAGGTCGGCGTCAGTCTCGAACTGCAAACAAAGGACACCGACCAAACGTCTTTCTTGTATAGACCGAGTGGTTCCCATTAACGAAGGATACCCGTCTTGAGACTGGATCAGCACATCAGGAATAAATCGGAAGCCCAAACCGTGATATGTGCGGACAACTGATTTCCCGTCACAGCGCACGGCCTTTCGCATCAGGCTTATTGCCTTTTGTAGAGCTGCTTCAGACACTTGTGACGACCAGAATTGATCCAGAAGTTCGGATTTCGTCACCATGCGGTCTCGGTGATCGATCAAATAACACAGAACATCAAAAGATCTCGGAGGAAACGCAACCAACGTATTACGATCGCGCAATTCCCGGCGTTCCGGGTCCAATTGAAATGTTAAAAAGACCTGAGTCATATAGAAAAAATAGTATGAGTTAGCCTTATTAATAATGCAACGCTGCTTGGGCGAGACGATCAAGTTGCGGTGGCAGAGATACGAACAGCTAAGCAAAGAGATTTGTGATGGTTCTTGATTTGGGCGGGGTCCATCCAGCAGCTTAGAGGTGCTCTGCTTGTTTAGGCTGCTGGTGTTCAAAGGAGCGAATGATGAGACGTATTTCTTTTCAAGATGCTGCGATAGGAACAATGCCTCAAGACAACAATTCGGGAAAGCCGACTCTCGCAAAGACCTAGCGCAATGGTGCTTTGTCCGCAGTCTGTGGATTCTACCTTCAATCCTTGCTGCAATCTGCACGAATGGCTGACTTTACCGCCGCTCGACATCACCGAATTTTTCGATAACGCAGCATTTTCCACGCTGTGCGCGCGCAGCACAAAAAAACAAACCACGGTGTGGGCTCAATACGGAAGTCCGCTGCGTTTTGTTCAAATGACGGCTAACGAGTTTGTGCCGCGATAGCAGCGTTGATAGCTAGCGGGCGTAGATCAGGAGTAGATCATACCAGCCGAAGCTCTGCTTCGAGCACCTCGCCCACCCACCATAAGAGTCAACGAGCGAGTCGCAGAACTAGCCAAAAGACTACGTGTGCGATTCTAAGCTAGAAAATGTGGTTTTGAAGTTATACTTTCAATCACGTAAGTGACTGTTCCCATTGGAGCGGGCGAGGCGAT
>JBGCDG010000088.1:0-7471 GCA_045105195.1 Roseobacter sp.
CTACGGTAAAGCGGGCCGCATGCGCCACAAGGGCATTCGTCCGAGTGTGCGTGGTGTCGTGATGAACCCGATCGATCACCCGCATGGTGGTGGTGAAGGCCGGACCTCTGGTGGTCGTCACCCGGTGACGCCATGGGGCAAGCCGACAAAGGGTGCAAAAACCCGGAACAAGAAAAAAGCGTCCAGCCAGCTGATCATCCGCTCGCGTCACGCCAAGAAGAAGGGGCGTTAATTCATGTCTCGTTCAGTATGGAAAGGTCCTTTTGTCGACAGCTATGTGTTGAAAAAGGCCGAAGCGTCCCGCGAAAGCGGTCGCAACGAAGTGATCAAAATTTGGTCGCGCCGCTCGACAATCCTGCCCCAGTTCGTGGGCCTGACGTTTGGCGTTTACAACGGCCACAAACATATCCCGGTCAATGTGACCGAAGATATGATTGGTCAGAAATTCGGTGAGTATTCGCCGACGCGGACCTATTACGGTCACGCGGCTGACAAGAAGGCGAAACGCAAATGAGCAAGGATAAAAATCCACGCCGCGTGGCAGACAACGAAGCGATGGCAAAGCTGCGCATGCTTCGTACCAGCCCACAAAAGCTGAACCTTGTTGCGGGCCTGATCCGTGGCAAGAAAGTTGATCAGGCCCTCACCGACCTGACATTTTCGAAAAAGCGCATCGCGGGTGACGTGAAGAAATGCCTTCAGTCCGCCATTGCGAACGCAGAAAACAACCACAACCTCGACGTGGACGAGCTGATCGTCGCAGAGGCCTATGTTGGTAAAAACCTGACCATGAAACGCGGACGTCCGCGGGCACGTGGCCGTTTTGGCAAAATCATCAAGCCGTTTGCGGAAATCACGATCAAAGTGCGTCAGGTAGAGGAGCAAGCCTAATGGGTAATAAAGTCAATCCGATTGGCATGCGCCTTCAGGTGAATCGCACCTGGGATAGCCGCTGGTACGCCGATACGAAAGATTACGGGGACCTTCTGTTGGAAGACCTCGCAATCCGTGAGTTTATCAAGAAAGAGTGTCATCAGGCCGGCGTGGCGCGTGTGATCATCGAGCGTCCGCACAAGAAGTGCCGCGTGACGATCCACACAGCACGTCCTGGTGTCATCATCGGCAAGAAAGGGGCGGACATTGAAGGTCTGCGCCAGAAAATCGCCAAGATGACTGACAGCGAGCTGCATCTCAACATCGTTGAAGTACGCAAACCTGAGCTTGATGCAGCCCTCGTTGGGGAGAGCATTGCGCAACAGCTTGAGCGTCGTGTGTCTTTCCGCCGCGCGATGAAACGTGCGGTTCAAAACGCCATGCGCATGGGTGCCTTGGGCATTCGTGTGAATGTTGCGGGCCGTTTGGGTGGCGCCGAGATTGCGCGGACTGAATGGTATCGTGAAGGTCGTGTGCCCCTGCACACGCTGCGCGCGGACATCGATTACGCTCATGTAGAAGCAACAACAGCCTATGGTATCATCGGGATCAAGACGTGGATCTTCAAAGGTGAAATCATGGAGCATGACCCTGCTGCTCGTGACCGTAAAGCACAGGAACTCCAAGACGGCCCAGCACCTCGCGGTGCAGGCGGTCGTCGCTAAGGGAGAATGAAAAATGCTTCAACCAAAGCGCACTAAATTCCGCAAGCAGTTCAAGGGCTCAATCAAGGGTTTGGCGAAGGGTGGGTCTGACCTGAACTTCGGCACCTACGGTCTTAAAGCGCTTGAGCCAGAGCGGGTCACTGCACGTCAGATCGAAGCGGCACGCCGTGCCATGACGCGTCACATGAAGCGTCAAGGCCGTGTCTGGATCCGTATCTTTCCGGATGTGCCGGTTACAGCCAAGCCGATCGAAGTTCGGATGGGTAAAGGTAAAGGCTCTGTCGACCGCTGGGCAGCGAAAGTTAAGCCAGGCCGCGTCATGTTCGAAATTGATGGCGTGAACGACGATGTTGCGCGCGAGGCTCTGCGTCTTGCGGCGATGAAGTTGCCGATCAAGACACGTGTTGTAGTCCGCGAGGACTGGTAACACGGCTGGCACAGAGCGGTGCGTTCCGCTTGTGCCAACGTTTGAAATTTTACCCCGCTGAGCAATCGGCGGGGTATTTTTGTTTCAGCTGTCCTAGCCGCGCGTGTACGAGCCTATCTCGTGCCTATTTGAAAATAGGGCCACGTGGTGGGGGACTATTTTCTTTTGTGCTGTTGCTTTACTCAGACGGGAATGCGGCTCCGGCGCTCATGAGCGCTGAATTATGCTCTTCCTGATCTTTTATCGCATAGCTGCAACTAGCGATCTTCCATTGCTGCCCGTCGAGTTTCAGGACGGACAGTGTTGGAAATGGGTCTCGTTTGATCAAGCTACCGGTAATCAACCGGGTCTCATGCATTGCGACAACCGTTTTCGGATCAGTGAACGACGCTTCGACACAATGGCGTGCCATGTCAGTGACGCCGATGGCATGGTAATGGGCACTGACGGCATCAAAGAGCCTGCAGATGTCGGCGCGCGTACGCAGAATCCGCCGCCCGTCAAAAGTTTGAATCTCTGCTGGAACCAAAAAATAGGGCAGGATTGCTTCTACTTCATTCCGAAGAATGGCACGCCCGGTCTTTTCAAGTAAGTACTCGGACACTTCATGCGCAGTCTTGAAAGCTTGGTTCATTCAGGTTTTCTAGTTTGGTAATTCACATTTGATGGTATGCGTAAAAAATCTGTACACCAAGTACTCTTAGACAGATGTCCTGGCGAATTGGATAGAAAATCCCGTTTAAATAGAATAACTTGATGCAGTGGCCTGCAATCCATGCCGTGTGATCAACCCTTGCGATATTGAGCGTAAGTAAATCACGTTTTGGTTGATTTTTTGTATATAGCTGAAAGTTGCTGATACCTGCAGATAAACCGTGCGCCAAGTATACCCTTCAATGCCACAGAAAGTTTGGACGCAGATCGGACGTCAGCCCCAGCTGTAGTTGAAGCTGACACTGATCCGATCTTCCTCTGCCATGTTCATGGGCACTTCGTGGCGCAGCCAGCTTTCCCAAAGAAGCACATCGCCGGGTTCTGGCGCAGCATACACAAAGTTGCGCATGTCGCGGCGTGCATTTTTCGTCCGTGGTGGGGTTGCCATCATCATCGCATGGCGGGGATCTTCAAACTTGATAGCGCTGGCTCCATCCGGGACGGCGACATACGTGGTACCACTTACAACAGAGTGCGGGTGGATATGAGAGGTGTGAATGCCGCCCTGAGGCAAGATGTTGATCCAGATGTCTTCAAGCTTTAACTTGCGGTCACCCAGATCAAATTCGAGATCTTTACAGAATGCCCTGACGTGCTTGTTCAGGGCTTTTACCAGATCGTCAAAGATTGGAAACCGGTAGGGCAGGTCGGTCAGTGAGGCATAGCTGGTGTACCCAGGAAAGCCGTTCTCATCGCACCACGTTTGTCCGGCTTCATCGTCTTGGGCAATGGACCAACAAGACGCTTCTAATTCCGCGCCCTCGACGGGCTTGCCTAGTTCGGCCAGTTTGGCGCGATAGAGGCGTGTGACAAAAAGCGATTCAATCTCTGACATGCGCCTTTATTAGCGAAGCTTATTGATCGAGGCGAGCGGCAAAGTGGTCGGACCGTCAAACAAGATTGGCATAGGCCGTCAGACCGAGCGTCCAAAATACAGCAAACACCAGCCAGGCGGCACGAAACGGGTGATCCTCAACATCGATCAGGAAGCGTGCCAGCCGAAGGAGGGGGCGAAACAAGACGATGCTGCGCAGAAGAAGCGTGGAGATGAAAAATACCCATATCCAGATCGAGGTGGCATAGGTTGAATACGCCATGGACACCACAGCTGGATCGGTGAGATCCATCGCGGGGCGTGCTTCGCCAAGGGTTTCAACGGCGCGATAAAGAGCGAAGACGCCCAAAACCAGTCCTTCGTAGCTAATCTCTACGAATGACAGGCTTCGACCTGACAGGATCGTCCCAGCGTAGCTTGTGAAGACCCAGAAAAACGTAAACCCAAGAACACAGATCGTCGTGGTCAGTGTGAAGTCCACGATGACCCAAAAAATGTCGCGCAATGGTCCACGCCCCAAACGCGCGAGTACATTGCGGGTTTCAAGAAAGGATACGTAGTCTGTAATAGTGTTAAAGAGCGCCAGGAAAATGCCGTTAAACAGCATCATCGCACCTACGAGTAAACCTAGATCCAGATCAGCTACCAGTTCCGCGAAGCCCGCAATTTTGGGGTCGTAGTTCGTACTGCCCGGATCACTAAAACTCTCGCGTAAAGCGATGACACCGCGGTAAATCTGGTCGAAGTCTAGTGTCAAAAGAACGCCCGTATAAATCAACAGGAACGTCACCAAGGAAAAAACGGCAGTCTTACGGTACCGCAATGTCCAAAATCGTAGACGGCCCACGCGCACTTGGCGCGCATGGAGTGTTCGGTCCACATAGCGTTTGAAGCTCAGATTGAAGCGTCTACGAGCATTGATGCCGTTGGCGTTGGTTAGCTGGTTGGACAACCATCTGGCACTGCGTTCGGACAAAAAACTTTGCGCAGGTACGATCATCCGAAAGGACAAAAGCAGACCGGCCATCCACCAGGTTAGCCAAGCGTTCGCAAATTGCTGCACAAGTTCGAGCATAAAAAAGCCAATTTAAATGCCGCAATGGTTGCACAGGATATGCGATGCATCCACATGTTTCACAATTTTTGGCGGTGTAGCGGTGGCGCGACCGTTCTTGACCGCGCCGTTGCACATGCCCAGGCCGGCGCTATCATGAAGATGAGGGTCCGGTCCGCGCGGTAACCGCAGAGGCACTATCGCGTCGGTCTCAGCCTGCATAAAAGAGGTCGAGGCAATGCGCCGAGTGCCTCGTTTCAGATATGATCAAGCCGAATCTACTGCATTTCTCACCTTAGAAATATGCCGCAGGAGTGGCTCGGAACGTGAACTGCGACTGTGACGGCGCACGCGGTTGTTGTTTGTTCCGCTACGTCACAACCTAGGGCGGTCCCTTTACTCGCGTAAAGAGTCGGATTCTGACCATTTCTGAAGAAATTTCCCCTTAAATCCGGGTGCATCTTGTTGTCCTTCAACAAGGCGAGCCGACAGTTTCTGACGCCTGTCGTGCCTGATGAAAACCTATGATGATATGAGACGAAAAGATGCCACAGATGGATTTAACTACATTTTTTTCGAAGCTAGAGCACGCCTTCCAAATGTCTGAATTCGACAGTGTTGCTGACCATTTTGTGCTTCCGAGTGCCGTGTACATCGGAGACAATGTGATCGTATTGAACGACCGCGCGAAACTCCTCACGGTCCTGAAGCATCAGTGCAAGCTCAACTATTCAATTGGGGTGCGCAATGTGCGGCATAAAGTAGTTGGGCAAAGCCTTTCGCGAAAAAACAACTATTGGGCACGCGTGGTCTGGTCGCATTACGACGAAGACGACCTGCTGCACAGCACTTTTGATGCGCGCTATTTTTGCCGCGACGACAGCTTCGGTATCCCGCAAATCCAGTTGGTAGAATTTATGACAACGCCAGCCTGTTACTCTTGGCAAGACGTGGTGCTGTTGTCCGAGCGCCGCCAAGCTATGGTGTGATGTATCGCCAGCAGCTTGTTCAGCTGTTCGCGCATTGCGCTAGTATCTGTTTGTCAAAATACTTAAATGGGACCTCCATTGAGTTGGGAGGAGTTATCGCAGCCCCCATAAGAGGCACCCGGTAGAACCGCTGTATTTTTTGGGCGCAGTTCAGCCTGAACAATGGGGTTGCCATAAGCGTATAACGGTTCTATACGGCGCACTCATCATGGACTCCACGGGAATCAGGGTGACGCTTTTTGGCGGCCCACTCGTGATGTTGAAAGGAAAAAGGCGATGAACGCCAAGGAATTGCATGACAAGACGCCCGACCAGCTGCGTGAAGAGCTGGCAAATCTGAAAAAAGAGCAGTTCAACCTGCGCTTTCAACAGGCAACAGGCCAGTTGGAAAACGCAGCACAGCTGCGCATTGCACGTCGTAATGCTGCACGCGTTAAGACAGTCTTGAACCAAAAAGCAGCCTCCGCTGCTGCATCTGAATAAGGAGAGCACTCATGCCAAAGCGTATTCTGTCCGGCGTCGTGACCTCCGATGCGAACGCACAAACAGTAACCGTATCCGTCGAACGTCGCTTCACGCACCCGGTTCTGAAAAAGACCATCCGTAAGTCCAAGAAGTATCGGGCTCACGATGAGAAGAACACATTCAAAGTGGGCGATAGCGTTCGCATCATTGAATGTGCACCGAAATCTAAGACCAAACGTTGGGAAGTTCTCGAAGCTGCAGAGGCCTAGAGCACACCCTTCTTAATCGAAACCCTGGGGATCAGGCACGCATCGCCCCCCAAAGGTCGGGAGAAACCAAATGATCCAGATGCAGACCAACCTGGATGTTGCTGACAACAGCGGCGCGCGCCGTGTTCAGTGCATCAAGGTTCTGGGTGGTTCCAAGCGCAAATACGCATCCGTCGGCGACATTATTGTCGTGTCGGTGAAGGAAGCCATCCCCCGCGGTCGTGTGAAAAAGGGTGACGTCCGCAAGGCCGTCGTCGTTCGCACCGCCAAGGAAGTGCGCCGCGAAGACGGTACAGCGATCCGCTTCGATCGCAATGCGGCCGTCATACTCAACAACAACAACGAGCCGATAGGTACACGTATCTTTGGCCCGGTTGTGCGTGAGTTGCGTGCGAAGAACTTCATGAAGATCATCTCGCTCGCTCCGGAGGTGCTGTAATCATGGCTGCTAAACTGAAAAAAGGTGACAAGGTCATCGTTTTGGCTGGCAAGGACAAGGGCAAGACAGGCAGTATCACGTCTGTCGACCCGAAATCTGGTAAGGCTGTTGTGGATGGTATCAACATTGCGATCCGCGCAACGCGCCAGTCCCAAACCACCCAGGGCGGACGCATCCCCAAAGCGATGCCGGTCGATCTGAGTAACCTCGCTTATGTCGATGCCAACGGCAAGGCCACACGCGTTGGATTCAAGATGGAAGGCGACAAGAAAGTGCGCTTTGCCAAAACGACAGGGGACGTGATCGATGCTTGATTCAGCAAACTACACACCTCGTCTGAAGGCGGCTTATGCGGACACAATTCGCGCTGCCATGAGAGAAGAGTTCGGCTACAAGAACGACATGCAGATCCCGCGTCTGGAAAAAGTCGTTCTGAACATCGGCTGCGGCGCTGCTGCCGTACGTGACAGCAAGAAAGCCAAATCTGCTCAGGCCGATTTGACGCTGATCGCTGGCCAAAAGGCACTGACCACAGTTGCCAAGAAGTCCATCGCGGGCTTCCGGGTACGGGAAGATATGCCGATGGGTGCGAAGGTCACACTGCGGGGCGACCGCATGTATGAATTTCTCGACCGTCTGATCACAATCGCCATGCCACGTATCCGCGACTTCCGCGGCGTA
>JBGCDG010000089.1:0-16570 GCA_045105195.1 Roseobacter sp.
AGCAGATGTGGCGGACGTGGTCTTTGGCCCTGCTTTTTGGATGTTTGCTGTGCTTGTTGTGCTGATCGTGGCACAGGACAGGTTGTTGTGCAGGTGGTCGGTGTGGAACGCGTTAGACAGATGAGTACCATCCGCACTGCACGTGACCTTGATGTCGTGGGCTGTCGCAGATGCACGGCAGTCTGGCCCGTGAACACATCTGTGTGCGGACGCTGTGGCAGCCATTTGCAGTCGCGTGACACCAAAAGCCTGCAACGGGTCTGGGCGTTCTGGCTGGTCGGGCTGATGTGTTACATCCCTGCAAACATGTATCCGATGCTGCAGACGCGCACGCTGTTCTTTGTGCAGGAAGACACTATCATCGGCGGCGCGGTTGAACTGGTGCATCACGGGGCCATCGGGATCGCCTTGATCATCCTCTTTGCCAGCGTGGCCATTCCGATTGGAAAATTTCTGGCCATCGCTTTTTTGGCCATCTCTGTCAAACGCCCGTCAGCAGTGTCCAATCCCCGCCGGCAGCTTTTGTATGAAGTGGTTGAATACATAGGGCGCTGGTCCATGATCGATATCTTTGTGGTTGCGATCCTGTCGTCGCTGGTGCAACTCAAGTTAGTGGTGTCCATTTACCCGGGATTGGCCAGCGTATTTTTCGCGTTTTCGGTCATTTCCACGATGCTCTCGGCACAGGCCTTTGACAGCCGGCTCATCTGGGACACGGCGCAGGACGAAAGACAAAAAGATGCATGATGCGTCCGAAATGGAGATCGAGGACCAGCGCGAGCCATTTCTGCGCGGCCTCTCGGTCGTGTGGATCATTCCGTTTTTAGCGCTGATCGCCACGTTTTATGTGACGTGGCAGACGTACCAGGATCGCGGCCCACTCATCACTATTGAGTTTGAAGACGCGTCCGGCATCGCACCGGGCGAAACAGAAGTACGCTTCCGACATGTCAAAGTCGGATTGGTAGAGAAACTGGAGTTCGGCGAAGGGCTGCGCAGCGTGATCGCCCATGTGCGGCTGGACAACGACGTGGCCGACTACGTGGATAGTGCCGCATCCTTCTGGGTGGTGCGACCAGAGCTGTCAGCCAGCGGTGTCACCGGACTTGATACGGTGATCAGTGGCGTATTCATCGAAGGCTCGTGGGACAGTGTAACAGGCCCACAATCGAACAAATTCAAAGGCTTGGATACGCCGCCACTCTATCGATCAGGCGAACAGGGCCTTCAGATTGCACTACGCTCAATACCCGGTGGCACATTAAGTGCCGACACCCCGATCCTCTATCGTGGCATTGAAATCGGACGGGTCGGACCAGCACGCATTTCGCAGGCCGGGAATTTCGCCATTGCCGAAGCCATCATTCACGAACCTTATGGCAGCCTTGTCACACCCGCCACACGGTTCTGGGACACCTCGGGATTCAGTGTTTCCATTGGCACCAACGGCGCGCAGATCGACTTTTCATCGCTCGCGACATTGCTCGCGGGCGGGATTACTTTTGATACTTTCGTCTCTGGTGGTGCGCCCGTTTCGGATGGCACCGTGTTCGAGGTCTTTGCCTCCGAAACCGACGCCCGCAACAGTGTTTTCAATGCTTCCGAGGTCGAAACACTGGAATTGCGCGTGGTCTTTGACGAAAACATATCCGGGCTGGCGTTGGATGCGCCGGTCGAATTGAACGGCCTTCGGGTTGGCACGGTGGAGCACCTTTCCGGTATCGTGAACCCTGACCTATACGGAGACAGCAAAGTCCGGCTCAATGTCGTGCTCGGTCTGCAACCAACACGCTTAGGCCTGCCCGGTGAGATTAGCGCTGAAGACGCGCTGCTCTATCTCGATGAACGCGTGGGCGAAGGTCTGCGTGCTCGGCTGGCTTCGGGCAATTTGCTGACCGGCGGGCTAAAAGTCGAACTCGTGAGCATCGAAGACGCCCCTACAGCGCAGATCATCATGCAAGACGGCGAAATCCCCACACTGCCGACCTCTGCAAGCCAGGTTACCGATACAGCAGCGACCGTCGAAGGCGTATTTTCACGGATCAACGGCCTGCCCATCGAAGAACTTCTGCTCAGCGCGATCCAGTTTCTCGAAGGGGCAGAAAATCTGGTGAACAGCGATGCGCTACGTGCTGCCCCGCAGGATCTGCAGGGCTTGCTGGCCGACATTCGCGGCGTCGTCACCTCGCAAAGTGTTCAGGATATTCCAGTCACTATCAACACTGCCATCGGGCGGCTCGACGCGATCCTGGCGCAAATCGAAGAAGAACAAGCCGTCGCGCGTGTTTTGGTTGCCATCGATGCCGCCGCTGAGGCAGCGAGCGGTGTGGGCGGCGCAGTCAGCGGACTGCCCTCGCTGATCGACCAGCTTGTCGAAGTTGCCGCGACCGCCCAGATCCTGCCCCTCGAAGATCTCACCGCTCAGGTCACTCAAATTTTGGCTTCCGCCGACACAGTCATAAGCGCCCCTGCAATGCAGGAACTACCCGCGTCATTAGCGGGCGCATTGAACGAGCTGAACCGCACTCTGGCTGACTTGCGGGATGGCGGTGCTGTTACCAACGTCAATGCGACGCTCCTCTCCGCACGCGAAGCGGCAGATGCGGTCGCACTCTCCACGCGTGATTTACCCACTTTGGTCGCACGCATTTCACAAGTGTTCGATGAAGCCAGCGCGACAATCGCAGGCTACAACAAGGGCGAGGTGATCAGCAGAGATGCCCAGGCCGCCCTACGTGACATCTCCGAAGCATCACGCGCGATTTCAGCCCTGGCGCGCCTCTTGGAACGCAACCCAAGCGCACTCATTAGAGGAAGATAATGAAACCACTCTATTTTTTTCTCCCGGCACTTGTGGCTTTGGTCGCCTGCAGCTCGGTTTCTGATCGATACCTCGTCACACCCCCCCAGGCCACACAGAACCAACGCATCGCGTTTCGTGCTGTCGAAATCCGGGATATCTCTCTTCCCGCCTATGCGGCAGATGATGAGATCGTTTTGCGCGCCGGTGATGGTCGGCTTGAAAGTGACGGAACCCAATTGTGGGGGGACACGCCTGCCCGCGCGATTGCACTTGAGCTGAGCCGGCATCTCGCCCAGATCTCAGGTGCGCGCGTTGCGTCCAACCCTTGGCCCTTCGAAGCGTTGCCTGACGCGCGCCTTGATCTGCGTTTTGAAAACCTGATTGCAGGTACAGATGGCATTTATCGTGCGACGGGCCAATTCTTCGTCGCAGTTGCTGAAAATGGGCGCGAACGCTCGGGACTCTTTGACCTGTCGGTCGCCTTTGATCCAGAAACCGGGCCGTCAGCCATCGCCACTGCCCGGGGGCAATTGATCCTTGATCTGGCCGAAGAAATCGCGCGCCGGGCGTTGCGCTAAAAGCGGACCGATCCTCTGAGCGTACCTTCAATTGTGCGGGCGGGCGCGCCCGGTCAACGCTTTGTGAAACGACAGTCTCTTGCACATACCGCCGGCTTGCCACACGATCACGCGAAATGCGCGGTTAGGCGATTGATAAGGATCCCCAGTATGCACCAGATTGACTCCATGATGCGGTACGCGACCTTTGCTGGGGTCGGGTTGATGACCCTCATCTGTGCGATTGCCGCTCTTGCATGGAGCGGTTGGATGCTGATCCCAACTGCATTGTTTGGCGCGCTGACTCTGCTGGGCGTGCACGACGTGCGGCAGGCCCAACATGCGATCCTGCGCAACTACCCCGTGCTGGGACATATGCGTTTTCTCTTTGAGGGTATACGGCCAGAAATTCGGCAATATTTGATTGAATCCGACCAAGATGAGGAACCCTTCTCGCGCGACGCCCGATCCTTGGTCTACCAACGCGCCAAGGGTGCCGAAGACAAACGCCCCTTTGGATCCAGAATGCGGGCCTATGATGCAGGCTATTCCTGGGTCACCCACTCGGTCTGCCCGATCCATATTAAAGACACCGATTTTCGCGTCACCATCGGTGGGCCTAACTGCAAGCAACCCTATGATGCCTCGCTCTACAACATCTCGGCAATGAGCTTTGGATCCCTGTCTGGCAACGCAATCCACGCGCTAAACAGCGGTGCCAAAATCGGTGGCTTTGCACATGACACCGGCGAAGGTTCCGTCAGCAAGTATCACAGGTCAGGAGGCGGTGATCTTATCTTTCAAGTGGCATCAGGATATTTTGGTTGCCGCAAGGATGATGGCTCCTTTGATCCGGAAAAGTTCAAGGAAACCGCGCGGATCGATCAGATCAAGATGATCGAAATTAAGCTCAGCCAGGGCGCAAAACCAGGGCATGGTGGGATGCTACCCGCCTCCAAGATCACGCCTGAAATCGCCGAAGCGCGCGGCATCAAGATGGGCATCGATTGCGTATCTCCGGCTGCGCATTCCGCCTTTTCGACACCCAAGGAACTCATGGCATTCATCGCACAATTGCGGGACCTGTCGGGGGGTAAACCTGTGGGTTTCAAGCTCTGCATCGGGCACAGACGAGAATTTATGTGCATGGTCAAGGCGATGCTTGAAACCGGCGTGGTCCCAGATTTCATCGTAGTC
Source organism: Roseobacter sp. (assembly GCA_045105195.1). GTDB lineage: Bacteria > Pseudomonadota > Alphaproteobacteria > Rhodobacterales > Rhodobacteraceae > Roseobacter. Next base: position 4,558 of record JBGCDG010000089.1, read on the forward strand.
GATGGTACCGAGGGCGGCACCGGAGCGGCTCCCGTGGAATTTGCCAACCACGTGGGCATGCCGATGATCGAAGGATTGACCTTTGTGCACAACACCCTGCGCGGTGCAGGCTTGCGCGATCAGGTCAAAATTGGGGCTGCGGGCAAGATCGTTTCTGCATTTGATCTCGCACGTGCCCTCGCCATCGGAGCAGATTGGTGCAATTCAGCGCGCGGCTTCATGTTCGCGGTTGGGTGCATTCAAGCACAGGCCTGCCACACAAATGAATGCCCCGTCGGTGTGGCGACACAAGACGCATTGCGGTCCCGTGCCGTAGATGTGCCTTCAAAAGCGGATCGCGTCGCACGCTATCACCTCAACACATTGAAAGCGTTGGGAGAGATGACGGGCGCTGCGGGTTTAACGCATCCCGGGCAGTTCATGCCGCAGCACATGATGCTTAGGCTGAGCGATAAGAAGATGGCGGAAGCCTCTGAAGTCTATGCCTATCTTCCCGAAGGGTTTTTGCTCAGCAAACAAAAAGACACCCACGCTTTGGTCGAGTATCGCAATAGATGGCACCGTGCGAACGCAGAAAGCTTTTCACCACCTGAAACTTAAATCTGGGCCGGTTTAACTTTACAAATTCAGCCCACCAACGAGATGTATCGGTGTTGTCTCACTTGGTTCTGTGACAACCGCGCGGGTCGCGACCGGGGCGCTCTAGACGTGGGCATCCACGCCTCTCTCACTCTTGGCCAGGCCAACGGAAACGCGCGCAAAAATCATCAAAACCAGTGCGACGAGCGATAAACCACTTGAGGCAATTGCAAAAAGTTCAACAGACATCGTGTTCTACCTCGTCACTGTAAGTCCTTTGGCAAGCTTACCAGTGAAAAGGTTCAGAAATCGTAAGCAATTTTAGTGCTTTGGCGGATCGGGAACGTCAGCGATAGCCAATGTACGCCCCCTTCAAATCCGACATCCAAATCGCCATTTAACTGGCGCGCGAAAGCTTGGATCAATTGCGTCCCCAACCCGGTTCCTTCACTTCCATGCGCGCCAGATGTGGTGTTGGTGATACGAAAACATGCTGTGCCGGAATCATTCTCCCGCAGCGAAACATCCAGTCGGGACGGCCCCCCCTCTGGCGCAGATCCAAGGTATTTCAAGGCGTTCGTGACCGCTTCGGAGGCCAAAAGCGTCAGAGGCGCTGCATCGTCCGCGTCCATCTCAAAGGGGTCAAAATGTTGTGACACCTCAACACCGCGACTTTGAGACAGGCCCATCGACAGAAGCTGGCCAATGATTTCTTCGATCAATTTGCCTGCGTCCACACGATCCAATACGTCATTCTGGTAGAGATTCTTATGCACAGTCGCGAGGCTGAGAATACGGTCTTGCAGACGTTTCAACACCTGCCGGGCATCCTCGCTTTGCGCACGACGAATCTGCATGTTCATCATAGACGAAATCAATTGGAGATTGTTTTTGACCCTGTGGTGCACCTCTTTCAGCAGGATATTCTTGTCGCGCAGACTGTCTTCTAGTGCAGCTTCATCACGCACAATGGAATCTGCCATGCGGACAAATGCTTTCTCCATTTCCACCAGCTCATGCGGCACACTGCTGCCCAAAGTCGTCCGAGGAACCCGACGTGTGTAGGCAAAATGGCGCATTTGCCGCCCGAGTTTTTTAATGTGCCGCACCGCCAAAAGGTTCAAAGACCAAAACGCAACGACCAGACTGGCCAACCACATAATGACGGGTAACCATAGGCCGAACCCAACGGATTCTTGCAGGTTGGTCTGCATCTCGTCCGGATGCCAAATGCTCATCGCATAAGCCACATCAGGCACAACCGGTACGACGGCATAGACCCTTTGCGCGCCCGCGCGGTTCTCACTTTCAAAGACCAGTGATTGCGAACCGACTAAAGACTTCAAATCTCGGTTTGACGGTAAACTTAGTTCGATCTCGTCAATCGGGCGACTTGATCGGACAATCGCACCATTTGCATTGAAAGTAACAAGTTCTGAACGGCGCCGGTCAGTGAAACGCGCCATCTCCGAGGCGATCGTCCGCATGGGTACTGACACCGCAATAAATCCAGCGAAACCATCCTGCGTTGCAAAAGGTTGGGACAGCACCATGACAGGTTCGTCACTAATGATCCCTGTCTCCGCGCGCGTGATCTGCCGTTTGGGTTCTGCCACTTCTTCGGCGAAACCTGGAAAGTCGCTAAAATCATAAGGTCGGCCCGAGGACGAACATCGCATTTGCCCATCAGGCGGCAAGTGACCGATGAACGAATACCGCCCAACAGCTCGGCGATAGGCCTCCAAGAAAGAAGAGCACGCAACCGTATCGTTACTGTAAAGCTGCGTCAGGGCGCTCAGCACTTCTGCCGCGCCGAAGGCTTCCTGAAAGATCGAGCGCTCTGCGCTGGCGGCTTGATCGGTCAAAGCAAGCAAAGATAATTCTGATCGGGAATCCGCCTGGCGCACAATTTCACGCGTCTGAAATACCGCGATCAATCCGAACGGCAGGAGCGCAAGTGTCAGAAACACCAGCATTCGAAAGGCGAGGCTACGGAAAACGTTGCCGTCCAGAAACCCACCCGTCATGTCAGCAAGAAGCTACCTTGGCGGCGGTCAGTACCGACAATGTAGCGTCATCGGTCATTTCCAAAGCGTCGTCCTCTTCAAGCTCCATCAGCTCAGCCAACTTTTTGCGGGCGCGTCCCGTCCGACTCTTCATCGTGCCGACCGCGACGCCGCACATGTCTGACGCCTCTTTATAAGAAAAACCCGACGCGCCAACAAGCAAAAGCGCCTCGCGATGTTCATCAGTCAGCTGCACGAACGCCGCCCTGAAATCAGTCATTTGCAAACGCCCATCATGCGCTGGCTTTTCGGCGAGACCTTCAACATGAAGGCCATCCACATCAGGCACTTCGCGCCGCCCTCTGCGTTGAGACGAATAAAACGTGTTGCGCAGAATGGTAAACAGCCAGGCACGCAAGTTGGTGCCTGTTTCGAATTTGTCGAAATTTGTCCAAGCTTTTACGATAGCATCCTGCACCATATCATCGGCGGCCGCGCCGTTCCGTGTCAGGCTGATCGCAAAGGCACGCATGGCCGGAAGATGCTCCACGAGCGCCTCCCGAGCATCATGGTCACTCATCTACGGTGACCTTCATCCTGCTCCTGTTTCTTGAGTTCATCCAGCAGCATGCGAAAACGCTCAGGCACACCTTCGTCGAGCGCCTCGGCAAAAACGCGCTTGAGGCTCTCGTCGATTACGTTATCTCGTTTACGCTGCGCTCCAGACTGGGTCATGAAAACTAAACATTCCTAAAACGGTTGAAACTTCGCATATCGATTGCAAGTAAACGTCACAGATCACTATATGGTTCCCGCCGCGGTGAATAAAAGGACGAGATTATGTCAAATGGTATCGAAACACAGAGTAAGAGTGGCGAACTTGCAACGCATTTGCCCTATTTGCGGCGATTTGCACGCGCCATGACCGGTAGTCAGACCAGCGGCGACAGCTTTGCAGCTGCCACGCTCGAAACAATCTTGACCGATGCATCCGTTTTGGACGGTGTTGACGTTAAGACCGGGCTTTTCCGCGTGTTGTACCGCATTTGGTCCAGCGCAGGCGCTCCTGTGGACGAGGGCGAAAGCGGTATGAAAGCCCGAGCGCAAAAGCATATGGCGCGTTTGACGGATAACAGTCGCGAAGCACTGTTATTGCATACATTGGAAGGCTTTACCTTTGATCGCATCGCCGCGATCATCGACATCGAACAAGGCGAAGCAGAAGAGCTCGTGTCTATCGCGCGCCGAGAAATGGCAGACGCTGTTTCCGGTTCTGTTATGATCATCGAAGATGAAGCGGTGATTGCGATGGATCTCGAAGCGATCATCTCTGAAATGGGCCACCGGGTCACAGGCGTCGCCCGCACCCGCGCCGAAGCTGTGAAATTAGGCAAGGCCGACGCACCCGATCTGATCTTGGCGGACATCCAGCTTGCGGACAATTCCTCTGGGATTGACGCCGTGAATGATTTGCTTTCCGATCTTGGCGAACGCCCAGTCATTTTCATCACGGCGTTCCCGGAAAGGCTGCTGACAGGCGATAAACATGAACCTGCTTTCCTCATTTCCAAACCATACGCAGAAGACCAGGTCGTTTCGGCAGTCAGTCAGGCAATGTTTTTTTCCTCGACCGAAACACTCAAAGCCTGACAAAAAATCCCCGCGTGCAACACACGCGGGGCCACTCGTTACCAAACCATTTGGCCGAGTGCAGCTTTAGCTCTTGGAGATCGCCCGCAGCATCCACGCGGCTTTTTCATGAAACGCCGCGCGGGCTGTTGCCATGTCTTCAGTCACCGGATCGCCGTTGTCGCCTGCAATCTTGATGAGCGCGTGTAACCGACGCGCCACCCGTTCATGATCTGCGGCAAGGTCCTCGCACATCTCGCCCGCCGAACTTGGCGTGTCATCATCCTGCACAACGGAATTGGCCACGATAGAGGATAGGGACGCAGGCGCCAGATGACCCAGCGCCCGAATGCGCTCGGCGATGTCGTCGGCCGCGTCAAACAATTCGGTGTACTGTTGCTCGGTCAGGTTATGCACCGCGAAGAACATCGGGCCCTCCACATTCCAATGCACCGCATGGGTCTTGAAGATGAGGCGATAGGTGTCTGCAAGCATGTGCTCAATGCCCTGCGCCATGGCCTCCGTGTCCGACACACCTGTATTGATGTCGTCGTTCGAGGGGATCACGTTCAATGCGCTGGTCATGTTGTTTCTCCTTTATTGCTTCAGGGAGTAAACGACCAAGATCCAAAACCGTTCCAAGAATTTTTCAGTTTTCTGGCGTCAGAAGAGTTTTCTCAGATGCCAGCGCATCAGTTTCCAAAGATGCCGGCGCGTTCTCTTCGGGATGCTCGGTAGCGACGGCAAGAGCTGTCATACGCGCTTCGGTTTCAGCGTTCAGTGAGGCACCGAGCAGTACCAGAAAGCTGCTGATCCAGAGCCACATCAACATCGCGATCACCGCACCGATGGAGCCATAGACTTCGTTATAATTGCCGAAATTTGCGACGTAATAGGAAAAGGCAATCGATAGCCCGGCCCAAGATACAGCGGCGAAAACCGATCCAACCGTCAGTATCCGCGTCTTCTTGGGTCGTCGATTTGGTCCATAACGATAAAGCAGGCCAATCCCGATGAAAATCACCGCGATGGCGATGGTCCATCGCAGCAGGTCAATCACTACTGTCGAGAATGCCCCAAGCGCAAAAAAGGATAGCACCACTGGCGCAATAACGACCATCAGCAGCGCCACGACACCCACCCCCACCAGTGTAAAAGTCAGCATCAATGCACGCAGATAGTGCCTCAATGTCGCCCGCCCTTCGCGGTCAAAGACTGCATTCAGACCGTGAATCATTGCGCCAACACCAGCCCGCGCTGACCAGAGCGCCACCATGATCGAGACGATCCCAGTCCAGCCCAATGTATCGGAGCTTGTATTGACCAACCCGACGATCTGCGCGTTCAGGATCTCGTAGACGTCATCCGGCATAAGTTCGCGCATTTCCTCAAGCTGGATCACAACCACTTCAGGGTCCGCCACCAAACTGAGCAGCGCGATCATTGCCGCGAGGGCGGGAAAAATCGACAGCATCGAATAAAACGCAACGCCGGCCGCAATTAGGCTCAAGTTGTTCTCACCGATCTTTCGAAACGCTGCAAACAGGGCGCCGCGTCGAATTGCGAATGTCGGTTCAACAGTCATGGGGTGCTCCGAGATGTTAGGGTTGAGCGTAAGAGACAAGATAACACCTTCAGTTGTGCCATTGAAACATCGCCCGATGCTACTGTTTTATCTTCAATTTTCAGCCTCAGGTGCTTGACCGCAGCGTTGATCCCGCGCATCCCTTGGCAAACCAGCCCGTAAGGAAGGTAGCATGCCGAGTTTCGCGCCCGAAGTGATGCAGGACATTCGTGACCGTTTTGCCCATGTGGACAGCTGCCCCTTCCAGGGCCCGCGTATCTTCTTTGAAAATGCTGGCGGTGCGTTGACCCTGCACTCCGCCGTCGAGACATCAGCCAAATTTGCGGCCCTCCCGGACAATCAAGGCCGTGACAACCCCGCTGCCCACGCGCTGGGTGAGATCATCAGCCAGGCCAAAGAAGATATGGCCGCGTTCTTCAATCCCGAGGGCGGGCAGTTTTTTGTGGGCGAAAGCGGCACTGAACTGACGTTCCGTCTGATACGCACGGCGGCAATGGGCACACCTGCGGGCAGCATCATCGGCTCAACAGTCGAGCACCCCGCGTCACGATCAGCAGCGACCCATTGGGCGGAAAAATCAGGCAAACCCTATATTTCTGTACCGCATGACCCGGCAACCGGTGCGGTGCGCCCCGATGCCTATGCCGCTCTGATGACCTCCGATGTGACTGTGGCGACCATCCTGCATACATCCCCGGTGACGGGCATCGCCAATGACGTGGCGGGCATCAGTGCCGCGATCCGCGCCGTCGCGCCCAGTGCTTTCATTATCGTGGACGGGATTCAACACGCCAGCCACGGGCAAATCGACATTGCCGCCTATGACATCGACGGCTATGTGGTGTCGCCCTACAAAGTGTTTTCGCGCCACGGCTACGGTGTGGCCTGGGTGTCGGATCGCATGACCGCCTTGCCGATCGAACAGCTCATCGATGGCCCCCGCGCGCATTGGGAAATGGGCACGCGTGACACGGGGGCTTATGCGACGTTTAGCGATGTGGTGCAGTACTTCGACTGGCTCGGCGCCCGGCACAACGATGACGTACCAGCCCGCGCGCGCATCAAAGCCGCAGGTGCTGCGATCCATGCACATGAAAGGACCCTCACGGATGCAGCGCTCCACGGTACAGGCAACCTGCCCGGTCTTGCGGAACTGCCCGGTGTAACCATCCTCGGCGGCGCGGATAATCCAGCCCGCGAAGGTCTGGTCTGTTTTGCACTCGACCAAGTACCAGCAGCCGAGATCGTGCGTCGCCTCAACGCGCAAGGCATCCGCACCCATATTCGCAAAGCCGATCACTACTCGGGCAATATCCTGACCCCTCTTGGTCTTGAAAGCGCCGTGCGCGTTTCTTTTTGCCATTACAATACGCTCGAAGAAGTCGCAGCTTTGCTCGCAGCCATGAAGGAAATCGCAGCCCCAGCCTGACTGCTAAGACAGCGGCTTGCCAATCCATGCCCAAGGCTTGAAAGTAGCGTCATGCAGGACTCCCTTTTTGACAATATTGCCCGTCGTCGGGACGACCTCATCGCCCTGACACAAGCGTTCATCCGCGTTCCGACGCTTAACCCGCCGGGTGAAGAATACAGAACAATCTGCGATCTGATCGCCACGCGCCTGAAACCCCGTGACTTTGCAATCGAAATGGTCCGCGCGCAGGGTACGCCCGGTGACAGCGCGCGATACCCGCGCTGGAACGTCGTGGCCCGGCGCGAGGGCCGCTACCCTGGCGAATGTGTACATTTCAACAGCCATATCGATGTGGTGGAAGTGGGTAAGGGTTGGACCCATGATCCCTTTGGCGGCACCCTTTTGGATGGCAAGATCTATGGCCGCGGGGCCTGCGACATGAAAGGCGGCCTGGCCGCTTCAATCCTCGCAGTTGAGGCCTTTGTAGACACCTATCCCGACTACGCGGGCACCATCGAAATCTCGGGCACGGCGGATGAGGAATCCGGCGGATATGGCGGCGTGGCCTATCTGGCGGAGCATGGGTTTTTCGACCCCAAGCGGGTGCAGCATGTCATCATCCCCGAACCTCTGAACAAAGACCGGATCTGTCTGGGCCATCGGGGTGGCTGGTGGGCCGAAATTGAAACGCATGGCGAAATCGCACACGGCTCCATGCCATTCTTGGGCGATTGCGCGGTGCGACACATGGGGGCGGTGCTCTCGACCTTCGAAGATCAGCTCTTTCCGGCGATGGCCACGCGTCGCACGGATATGCCCGTTGTGCCCGATGGCGCGCGGCAATCGACGATGAACATCAACGCGATCCACGGCGGTCAGGCAGAGCAGAACGCAGATTATGACGGCCTGCCCGCCCATTGCGTGCCCGACAGTTGCCGGATCGTGATCGATCGGCGGTTTTTGATGGAGGAACCGCTGGAACAAGTGCGCGCCGAAATCACGGATCTGCTGGAAACACTCAAAGCCACCCGGCCCGATTTTGACTACACGCTGACGGAAATCAACGCCGTCCTGCCCTCCATGACAGATCGCGATGCACCGATTGTGCGCACCGTGGCTGATGCGATTGAACAAGTCATCGGCAAACCGCCGGAATACGTCGCCTCACCCGGGACCTATGATCAAAAGCACATTGACCGGATAGGCAAGCTGAAGAACTGCATCGCCTATGGACCGGGTATTCTGGAACTGGCCCACAAGCCCGACGAATATGTAGGCGTCGATGATATGATCCACAGCGCTCAGGTCATGGCCGCCGCACTCGTCAGCCTGTTGACCGATCAGAGCTGACCGACCGAAAGCGCTCGCAATGCGGGAATAAACCCTCAAGGGACACAAGGTTTTTCAAGCTTGCGGGCAGAAATCCGCACCAGCGCCGGGACAGCCTATTGAATGATGGTCCGTTTCTGAGGACACTCTGCCCAGCCAATTTTAAGGAGCCCCCATGCCGATGCTGAAATCGAGCCTTCTCGCCACTGCCTTTGCCCTGAGTGCTGTTGGCGCTATGGCGCAGACCGACATCACCGTGGCCATGCAACTCGAACCCCCGCACCTTGACCCAACGTCGGCTGCTGCCGGGGCCATCGATTCCGTGCTCTATGCGAATGTCTTTGAAGGTCTGACCCGCTTTGCCGCAGATGGCAGCATCATTCCGGGCCTCGCGGAAAGTTGGGAGATTTCCGACGATGGGATGACCTACACCTTCAGCCTGCATCAGGGCGTGACCTTCCATGACGGCACGACGATGGACGCCGAGGATGTAAAATTCTCCCTCGACCGGATTCTTTCTGAGGACAGTGTGAATGCACAAAAAGCGCTTTATAGCGGCATCACCGCTGTCGAAGTACTGGATCCAAACACCGTTCGTCTGACCCTCGCAGAACCCAATGGCAACATGCTCTTCAATCTTGCATGGGGCGACGCGGTCATCGTGGCGCCCGAAAGCATTGACGGGATCAAGCAACAACCCATTGGCACTGGCGCGTTCAAGTTCGTGGAATGGATGCAATCTGACCGAATTGAACTGGCCCGCAACCCAGACTATTGGGGCACGCCCGCAGCACTGGAAACCGCAACTTTCAAATTCATTTCGGACCCAACTGCTGCTTTTGCCGCTGTGATGGCCGAGGACGTGGATTATTTCTACGCCTTTCCCGCGCCCGAGAACCTGCCTCAGTTCGAAGCCGACCCGCGATTTCAGGTGCTCGAGGGGTCAACCGAGGGTGAAACGATCCTGTCCACCAACAACAAGATGCCACCCTTTGACAACAAACTGGTGCGTCAGGCCGTTGCTCATGCGATCGACCGCGCGGCCATCGTCGATGGAGCAATGTTTGGATACGGCACGCCGATTGGCACACATTTTGCCCCGCATAACCCGGCTTATGTCGATCTGACAGACCAGTCGAATTATGATCCGGAAAAAGCGCGCGCTTTGCTCGCCGAAGCAGGGATACCTGATGGATTCGAAACAACATTGCATCTGCCGCCCCCCTCTTATGCACGCCGGGGCGGAGAAATTATCGCGGCACAGCTGGCACAGGTCGGCATTCGCGCCCAAATCATCAACGTCGAATGGGCGCAATGGCTGGAATCAGTTTTCCGCGGCAAGGACTTTGGGCTGACCATCGTCAGTCACACAGAGCCGATGGACATCGGTATCTACGCCAATCCGGAGTATTACTTCCAATATGACAACCCGAATTTGCAGGCTGTCATGGCGACGCTTAATGGCACCACTGATCCAGACGTGCGGGCGCAATTGCTGAAACAGGCGCAGCGCATGATCGCGGATGACTACGTGAACGGCTACCTGTTCCAACTCGCACAGGTGTCAGTGGCAAAGGCTGGCTTACAGGGACTTTGGGCGGATGCACCTACACAAGCTGTCGATCTGACAAGCGTCAGTTGGGCTAACTAACTCTTCTGATACGCATATTTCCGGCGCTTGTATGTCATCGCACTGCACGCGCCGGTCTTCCCCTGTGCAGGTGCCGAAAAACCATTCGCATGCGCATTTTTTAACCTTAAATTTCTAGTTCATCCGAAAATGAAACAACTATTGCGTGAATAGTTTGCTTTTTTGTGTTATTTTGAGACTCGCTCGAATAGCTCAGCCGTCACATCAAGAACGGAAGTACCGAGCCCAATAGCGCGTGGAACACCCGTTCCACCTTCAGGGAGAGAGATTAATGACCGACCTCGAACTACAAGCAACTGCGCTCGTCGAAAAAGCACAGCGCGCGGGTCACGACGAACGCATGCGCCTGCAGCCCCAGATTGACCACGTCATTACGGCTTTGACAATGCAGGGCATTGCGGTGCCCCGGAATGTCCGACGGATCAACAACACACTCAAAGATGAAGCCTTGGACGATATGTTTGACAATATGCCGGTCTAACCGGCGCATCTCACGCAACATGACATCACGGGGTCAAGATCCAGACGTTTGACCCCGATAAACGCCCCGCACTAACCTAGTTCCACGGTCTCCAGACAGTCCAGCGCAGCGGCAATTGCGCAAGCCCGCCCATCGTGACGACCCTGCAGTGCTTTCACCATGGCTTGACCCAGCAGCGCATCCATGCGGAAAAACCTGCCGTAGGGCTCCCGTGCCCCTCACGGCACTGTCCGTGATCTACGTTTCAAAAATACGCGACATGGCTTTCTTCAGCTTCGCGGCGATCTCAAAGCCCTGTTCAGGTGTCAGGCAGAAAGGCGGGGCAAAGCCAATGATGTCACCCTGTGGCATCGCGCGTGCGATGACGCCTTCGTCCAACAATGCCGCCGCGATACGTGGTCCAACCTTTTCCTCAGCCTCGAAAAAGACCCGGTCATCGCGATCCCGAACGCATTCGACCGCACACATCAACCCTTCGCCGCGCACCTCGCCCACATGGAGGTGGTCCCCAACGGCCTCTTGCAGCGCCTGGCGAAAGTGATCCCCTACCCGGCCTGCATTGCCCACAAGGTTCAGCTCATCAATCAGCTTTAGATTGGCGACACCCGCGGCGGCGCACACGGGATGCGCCGAATAGGTCCAGCCGTGCCCGATGGGTCCATTTTCATCTGTTCCCCGCTCCAGCACCGCCCAGACTTTGTCTGACACAATGGACCCGGACAAGGGCGCATAGGCCGACGTAAGGCCTTTGGCGATGGTAATGAAATCAGGCTTGATGGCGTAGTGATCCGACCCGAACATACTGCCAAGACGGCCAAAGCCTGTCACTACCTCGTCTGCGATCAACAGAATGTCGTGTTTGTGCAGGACGGCTTGAATGGCTTCCCAGTAGCCGTCGGGCGGTGGTACCAGCCCCCCGGTTCCCAAAGCCGGTTCACCAATCATGGCCGCAATCGTGTCTGCACCCTCGCGTTCGATCAACGCCTCCAAAGCCGTCGCGCAATGTGCGACAAATGCATCTTTGCTTTGATTAAAGTCTTTGCGACGGAAATAGTACGGGGCTTCAGTATGGATGACCTGACCCAGCGGCAGATCGAATTTCTTGTGAAAAAGCTCCAGCCCCGTCAACGAGCCGGTCATCAGACCAGAACCATGATATCCGCGCCAGCGCGAGATGATCTTCTTCTTTTCCGGGCGGCCCAGGATATTATTGTAGTACCAGATCAGCTTGATGTTGGTCTCGTTCGCATCCGAACCAGATAGGCCGAAATACACCTTCGACATATGATCTGGCGCACGGTCCAGCACCATTTTTGCCAGTGTGATGGACGCTTCGGTACCA
>JBGCDG010000090.1:0-20560 GCA_045105195.1 Roseobacter sp.
GCAACCGCATCGAGATCATGTTCGGCAGGCTCAAAGACTGGAGGCGCGTCGCAACCCGCTATGACCGCTGTCCCGAGGTCTTCCTGTCCGAAATCGCTCTCGCCGCAACCGTCATCTATTGGTTATGAGTCCTGAACCTAGGCGTTATTGACGTTCAGGATATCCAAATCACTTAACCTCTGATTCAAGGTTGGAAACAGGGGAGAGCGACCTTGACCCGAAGAGTCTTTACTGATGCGCATTGGACAATCATCGAACCGTATTGTCTTGGAAAAGCCACTGACCCGCGGCAAACTGGGCGCGATCCTCGCCTGTTTGTGGAAGCTGTCCTTTGGATCGTTCGCACTGGGGCACAATGGCGCGAGTTGCCGAACGAATTCGGCAAGTGGAACTCTGTGTTCAAGCGGTTCCGCGCGTGGGTTGAGGCAGATATTTTCTGTCATATGTTCAAAGTATTAGCCTCGGACGCCGACCTCGAATACGCTATTATCGATGGTACCATCGTCAAGGGTCACCGCTCCGGCCAAGGCGCAAAAGGGGGACGCTTTGCCAGGCCATCAGGCGCTCTCGCGGGGGTATAAAAACGAAAATACCGGCGCTGACGGACGCGCTCGGCAACCGCGTCGATTTTTGCTTGATGCCCGGTCAAGCCCATGATCTGCGCAAGACCAATACATTGATCCGAAATCTGGCTGCCGGACACCTGCCGGCAGACAGGGCCTTTGATGCGGATTGGCTGCGAAGTGACCTGCTGGATCGCGACATCACTCCGGTCATCCCGCCGAAATCCAACCGGAAGTTCTCGGCAGAGTTCGACAAAACCACATACAAATGGCGGCACCTGATCGAAAATTACTTTTGAAAACAGAGTGATATATATGCGCTCGTGCAAAACAGACCCTAGCTTCGAAGCATCTATCTCGATCGCCGCTACAATCATTCATATCAGGTAAACGTCAACAGTCCCGAGCTAACTTTAGATGAATTTCCTTACCTTTGCGCGGTAGGCGACAAAGGCTTCGCCGTATTGCTCCTTAAGCCAAGGCTCTTCGGCGAAATCGCAACGCTTTGCGTGGAAGTCTGGGCTCCCCGCTGCCGTTCACCAGGCGGTCAAAATGCTGCGGTCGCAGCCCGAATTACGGACAGTCACCGAAGACATTAAAGTTTTGACATATCGTACCGTTGTTCCGCCGAGTGCATAGTACTTTTCGCCCAATAAATAGGAGACCGGTGTCTTGATTGCTGAGACAGTAGTGGACCTAGCTCGCAAAGACCTCGAGCACCGAGCTGCTGTTCTCAATGACGTGCGGTTTGAAGATGTAGTTCGGCTAAATTTCTCGTTCGACGAAATTGGAGCCGGTTTTGGACGCGGTGCTATCAGCGCTCGGATCAGACCATTGCTTGACGAAGGGACAGACTCTGCTGCCAATTACCGGCTTACCGTGAACAACTAGGCCAGTGCGAACAGTCTACCGCACGCTTTCGTCAGCGACGAACCTCAAGACAGGCAGGTGCATGCGCGAAAGAACAATGTCGCCAATAGCACTGTTGTCTATCTTGGATAGTTCTCAGAAAATAGGCCAGAGGCTTCAGCAACATTTGCACGCCTGTGCCAGAGGCACTCATGCTCTAAAAATGCATCTATGGTGTCCAGATGCAGTTAATCGCGTATGGACCGGGCACCTGCAGCGAACTTCCGCTTCCCGCTGTTTCTCAGGAAAAACAAAGTGTTGCTTGCGCAGAAAGTGGCGATCTCAACAGAGCGTGAGCGAGCAGATGCCAGAACAATAGCCAACCAACAGCATGCGGATAAACAACTCAAGATCAATCGATGGTCGGCCAGTGTAGCGATAGAACTCCGCCAGATATTGCCGGATATTACTTAGATCGATAAATCGGTCAATTGAGCGCAGCAGGTGATCTTGCGGCACATGATCTTCCAGCAAGAATTCATAAAACATTGCCGCCTGTGCTTATGGCTTCGGTCCCATCATCACCAATTCTCTCAATCAATAGGGCGATTGAATCAGCGAGTAGGCACCCGATCAAGGAAGAATTTTTCAACAGAATTCGCCGACCCCAGAAGCAGGGCAGCATCTCACGCCTTGGCCAGAAACGCTGCGATATTTGAGGTCTACGCGCTTCTGGCCAAGTCTATGTCGCCCCTAGCAGCTGAATTTTAGAATCCAAAATGGAACTCGAAATCACTAATTGCCTTGCTGTTAGATGGCCTTGAATACTGGCGTTGCCATTTTCGTGCTAGGCACAATGGCTGATCCCTAATGCTTCTAATTTCAGTAATAGGCGCATCGATAGCAGCGTAAACAAGTTTATTTTAAATTCTATGTGGCAGCTTCCAGTTAAGGTTTCAGTTCTATCAATCACAAACCCGAAGTTGCATTTCTCCTGGAGGAAAATATTGTTTATGTTCAGAAACTTAATATTCCACCTCATGCATATTTGGATCTTTACTATGCACAACTTGAGACGTTTTTCATGAACCTGTTTCACGGCGGCCGTCTTGCAACGATGCCACCGAAACTCGTCAACGAAGAGGGCGATCTTTTTCTCTATCGTCCGCTTGCATATGTGAATGAGGCGGATTGTGCAAAATTCGCGTAAGCCATGGGCTATCCAAATATTCCTTGCGATCTGTGTGCCAGTCAGGACGGGTTGCAGCGCCAGCAAGTAAAGTCCATTTTGGACGGGTGGGAAAAGAATAGCCCAGGGAGGCGCCAGGTTATGTTCCGCGCCCTGATGAACGCACGCGCTTCGCATTTGCTCGACCCAAAACTATTCGACTTCGAGAGTCTAAGCCTGAAATAGGTCGAATTTTAACTCAAAGTGAGCAAAAATCTTCTGCTGCATTAACCGGGATATCACAACGACTGGCTAATCTCCGCATTGCAGTTGATGAACGATTTCAGTGTGAGGAAGACAAATGATCAATCGATTGATGGGTGCGATACACGCTTTGCGCATGCGGCTCGTCGCGACATTGACCAGTCCGATATGCCTGGCGTTTCTTCCCGCAGCAAGCCTTTCGCTTTACTGGTTTGGTGGAGAAATTGGGCTGGTAGCCGGCGCAGTAGCATTCCCAATCCTGTACATCATCACTGGCGCGTTTCGCTCAACTTCCGCCACCGCAATCGCGCGCAGCGCGGTCACAGGCAAAATGAAACGCGATGGGTTTACCGCCCTTGTGCAGGAATATTTTCGTGATGCCCGTGAAACCGGCCTCAGATCAGCCTATTTTCATGTCGAAGTCGATGATCAAAATCTTCTTGTGGATCGCTATGGTCAGTCTGCAGCGGACCACATTGCCGATGTAAGTGGCAACCGGGTTCTTTCTGTTTTCAGGGAGAACGACGCTGTGTGCCAAACCGATGAATTTTCGTTCAGTGTATGCTTGTCGCCCGTTCAACATCTTGATCTGGAGACCTGTATTCAATTGTCAGGCCGGGTCCAGGCGATGTTGGAAGAACCAATCGCTGTAGACGGTATGACTGTCTATCTGACCGGTAGCGTTGGATTTTGCCAACACACAAAGATCATTACGCGGGACAGCAAAGCATGGATGAAGGCCGCAAGCTACGCCCTGCGTGAAGCACAAAATTACGGTCCTGGATCAATCCGCGCCTATTCCGATGAAATGCGCAAAAAGTCCGAGACACGGGCAGAGTTGCGCGAGGAAGTGGTCAATGCCCTCGAAAAGGGACAAATCCAGCCATGGTTCCAGCCGCAGATTTCCACTGACACAGGACTTGTGACCGGCTTCGAAGCCCTGGCGCGATGGAATCATCCAAACCGTGGCATGGTGCCTCCCAGTGCATTTTTGCCCGCCATCGAGCAAGTAGGGATGCTGGAGCGTTTGGCGGAGATCATGATGTACCATTCTCTTACAGCCTTGAAGGCTTGGGACAACGCCGGATTTGAAGTCCCTCAAATTGGCGTGAACTTCGCCGGACCAGAACTCAGCAATCCAAAGCTGATCGATAAAGTGAAGTGGGAACTGGATCGTTTTGATCTGGATCCACAGCGCCTGGCCGTTGAGGTTCTTGAAACTGTCGTCGCGAACGCACCAGACGACACGATTACTCGAAACATCAACGGACTAAATGAATTGGGCTGTCGAATCGACTTGGATGATTTTGGAACGGGGCATGCATCGATTGCTTCCATTCGCCGCTTCGCCGTCAATAGGATCAAAATTGACCGTTCATTCGTCATCAAGGCGGACCGAGATCCAGAACAGCAGCGTATGATCAGCGCCATCTTGACAATGGCAGAACGTCTTGAAGTTGAAACACTAGCTGAGGGTGTGGAAACTGTTGGCGAACACGCATTGCTAGCACAACTTGGATGCAACCATGTACAAGGCTTTGGGATCGGCAAACCGATGCCGTTTGATCAAACTCTTGACTGGATCACGCGGCACAATGCCAAGCTTCAAGCCACACCCAAGATCATTGGAAACAAGTCCGCTTAATCTGCCGGAATACCAACTTAGTAGCCATTTGCGCCTGTTTAAAACAAGACCGCCACATTCAATGTGGCAGGTCGTAGCAGTTCATGCGGAAAATCTCGAATCCGCTTGACCTTTGCGGCCTTACTCTGTTGAACCACGCTGATAATGAACAGATCAGGTGGCTGTCTCAATGGACGATCAAAACAAGAACCTTATTCTTGCAACGGCGCTCAGTTTCATTGTGATTTTGGTGTGGTTTGTTCTGTTTCCACCACCAGAACCAGACGCGCCTTTGACCTCGGAAACGGTCAGCGAACTGACGCCAGACGCGGCGACTGGGATTCTTCCGTCCGTGACGACGGATGCCCCAGCCGCAGTATCAACAACCGACGAAACGGCACGAAATGCGCTAGAGCAAGCCCCGCGCGTCGAAATCGCAACCGATAGGCTCAGCGGTTCTGTTTCGCTGCTCGGCGGGCGTATCGATGATTTGTCGCTCAAAGATTACCGTGTCACCCAAGACGACGACGCCGAAATCGTTACCGTTCTCGCGCCTGTTGGCAGCGCTGACCCCTACTACGCACTTTATGGATGGGCAGCAGGCGCAGGTGTCGATCCCACCGCAGTTCCCGGACCAAACACGGAATGGACCCAAGTCGGAAGTAATGCCCTAGACGTTGATGCGCCAGTCTCGCTCACATGGGACAATGGCGCGGGTCTAACCTTCACGCGCGTGATCGAAATCGACCGGGACTACATGTTCACAATTTCGCAATCAGTTGCGAACACCGGTGCCGAGGCTGCGACAATGGCACCCTACGGTGTTCTTGCTCGACACGGTGAACCAGCCGATCTGAAGAACTTTTTTATTCTGCACGAGGGCGTTGTCGCCATGTCGGATGGAGAACTCACCGAAACGGATTGGAGTGACATGCCGGACTTCGCCTACTCTGATCGAGAAGGCGCTCGGGCAGAAGTAACCCAAGTGACTGAGAACGGCTGGGTTGGCTTCACCGATCATTTCTGGATGTCAGCGCTGATCCCGGCATCGGGAAGCGCATTCAAATCCGTGGCGAAATACGATGAGCGTCGCGACATCTACCAAGCCGAAACCGTTTTGCCTGCACAAGTCGTATCACCAGGCACAAGCATTACGGCAACGACCCAACTATTTGTTGGCGCTAAGGAATGGGAAACGATCCGAAACTATCAGTCCCAAGGCGTCGACCGTTTCATCGATAGTATTGACTGGGGTTGGTTTTTCTTCCTGACAAAGCCGATTTTCTTTCTGCTACACTACCTCAACGCATTTATTGGCAACATGGGCTGGGCGATTATCGGGCTAACGCTGATCATCAAGGCTTTGCTGCTTCCACTTGCCTATAAGTCCTATGTTTCAATGGCGAAGATGAAAGAGCTTCAGCCACAGATGGAAAAGCTAAAGGCGGACGCAGGCGACGATCGCCAGAAGATGCAGCAAGGCATGATGGAGCTCTACAAGAAAGAGAAGGTCAACCCAGCTGCAGGGTGTTTGCCCATTCTTCTCCAGATCCCAATTTTCTTTTCACTCTACAAGGTGATCTTTGTCACAATCGAATTGCGGCATGCGCCTTTCTTTGGCCCATTTCAGGACCTAAGCGCTCCAGACCCAACTTCGATTATGAATCTGTACGGGCTTTTGCCCATCGCCGGCCCTGAGCAAGGATCGATACTGGCCCTTATCTTCATCGGGATCCTGCCACTTTTGCTGGGCATTTCGATGTGGCTGCAGCAAAAACTCAATCCGGCGCCCACGGATCCGACGCAACAGATGATCTTCGCCTGGATGCCTTGGGTTTTTATGTTCATGCTCGGCGGATTCGCCAGTGGCTTGGTGGTCTACTGGATCGCAAACAACACGATCACCTTTATCCAGCAGTATATGATCATGCGCAGCCAAGGGTATAAACCGGACGTGTTCGGTAACATTGCCGGCGGCTTTCGTAAAAAATCCAAAACGGACACGGAATGATGCGCATTGCCGACCTTATACGGCATCCAATCAAAAGTCATGGGCGCGAAGCGATCAGTCAAACCACATTGACCGCGGGCCAATCCATGCCGTTTGACAGACTATGGGCCGTTGCGCATGACGCGTCCGCTATAGATGGTTCTGCTTGGGCGCCCTGCGTTAATTTTAGCCGTGTTTCCAAAGCGCCTGCTTTGATGGCAATCACCTGTCAACTTGACGAGGCGAGCGGCCTTTTGACCCTGTCTCATCCGGACAAGAGCGATCTGACATTTGATCCAGACGCCGACTCTGCCCCCTTTATCAATTGGGTAAGAGCGTTGGTGCCACAGGATCGAGCCCTGCCGCAGCGCATCGTGAAACTGGCAGGAAGAGGCTTTACAGACAGCGATTTTCCGTCGGTAACCCTGTGCAACTACGCCTCACACCGCGCAGTCGAAAAACACATCGCTCACGATCTCTCAATCCATCGCTGGCGGGGAAACATCTGGTTTAACTCAGACACACCGTGGGTCGAATTTGATTGGATGGGCAAAGATATCCGCATTGGCGAGTGTGTATTGACACTGCGCGAACGTACGGACAGATGTTTGGCCACAACAACCAATCCTGAAACCGGCTCGCGTGACGCTGATATTCTCGCTGCCCTGCAGCATTGGGGTCATCAGGATTTTTCCATACGCGCGTTTGTCAAAGAGGGTGGCAGTTTGCGCGTTGGTGACACGGTGGAGGTGCTCTAGTGCAGCTTGCTTTTCCAGTCGCGGAAGAGCCGGATCCACAGACCTTGGAACGTGGCCGCCTCCTTTTTGCCGGTGAAATCAATTTCGTCAAAGGCGTGGTCGCTATGTCGGGTCTCCCACCAGCAGATCGCATGGAGGTCTGTTTTGCAGGTCGCTCAAACGTTGGAAAATCGTCTCTGATCAACGCACTAACCGGGAGAAACGGGCTTGCACGTGCATCTAACACGCCCGGGCGCACGCAAGAAATCAATTACTTCGCCGCCGCCGATTCCCATTTCCTCGTAGATTTACCCGGTTATGGGTATGCCAACGCCCCGCTTCCAATTGTCGAAAAATGGCAACGCTTGCTCAAACAGTATCTTGCGGGACGCCAGACGTTACGGCGCGCTTTTGTGCTCATCGATGCCCGGCACGGGGTCAAGGCAGTCGACGAAGACATCATGTCCTTGCTCGACAGTGCTGCTGTTACCTTTCAGGTCGTGTTGACAAAGGCGGACAAGGTCAAAGAGAAAGACCGACCAGCCGTGCTTGATGGGGTCCGAAAGGCGTTGTCCAATCACCCTGCAGCGTATCCAGAGCTCGTTGTGACATCCAGCGAGAAAGGCTGGGGTATTCCGACCCTCCGTACCATCATTACAACGCTGGAATAATGGTGCCTACGGGTGTAGCACAAGCTATGATCCCATGGCCCGTGGCTCTAGAATGAAGACCCAAGATATGAACCGAGACTGGATTTCTACAGCGAAAACGCTGAACAAGGCGCTGCCCTATTTGCAGCGCTACGCCGACGCAACTGTGGTCATCAAGCTCGGCGGGCACGCCATGGGCAGCGACGAAGCCATGGATGAATTCGCCCGCGACGTCGTTCTCATGCGGCAGGTCGGGGTAAACCCGGTGGTTGTGCACGGCGGCGGGCCGATGATCAATGCGATGTTGGAAAAACTGCAGATTTCGTCTCAATTTGTACAGGGAAAACGTGTTACGGATGCGGCTACGATCGACGTTGTTGAAATGGTTCTCAGCGGGCTCGTCAACAAACGTATCGTCCAGGCGATCAACGGTCAGGGTGGGCGTGCTGTTGGTATTTCGGGCAAGGATGCGGGGCTCATCACCTGCACGCAAACCGATCCAGCATTGGGGTTTGTCGGCACCCCCAGGGACGTGAACACGAAGGTACTGCGCGACCTGACGACCAACGAATACATTCCAGTGATCGCGCCCTTGGGTGCGGGCGATCAGGGCGAGACATTCAACATCAACGGGGATACCGCCGCTGGTGCCATCGCAGCAGCGCTCAAAGCGGACAGGCTGCTCCTTTTAACGGATGTCGCAGGCGTCAAGGACGCCGATGGGAAGGTTTTGACTGACTTGAACACCCCACAAATCCGCGCGTTAACGGTAGAGGGCACGATTGCCGGAGGCATGATCCCCAAAACCGAAACCGCGATGGAAGCTTTGGCGGGCGGGGTGCGCGCGGTGGTCATTCTGGACGGTCGTGCGCCAAATGCATGCCTATTGGAACTATTTACCGAACACGGCGCAGGTTCGATCATTCGTGCCAGTTAACGCGCGGCACTTGCTCTGCGCCCTATGGGCTTTAGACTAAGGCGATGCAGCACGAAACGCTCATCCGTCTTGCGATTTTCCTAAGTCTTTTTGCGGTGCTTGCCGTGCTGGAAAGCCGCGCGCCCCGTCGCGTGCGCAATCAATCACGCCGCGCACGCTGGTTCACCAATTGGAGCGTTACCGTTCTGAACACGCTTACCCTACGGCTCATGGCCTTTGCATTGCCGCTTTTGGCGGTTGGTGCTGCGATGGATGCTCAGGCGCAAGGCTGGGGGTTGTTCAATGTTCTGGACTTACCGATGTGGCTCGAACTGTGCGCAGTCGTGCTCATTCTCGACTTCGCAATCTGGTTTCAGCATCTGGTGACACATAAGGTGCCACTGCTCTGGCGCCTGCACCGCGTGCATCACGCGGACCGGGACATGGATGTGACGACGGCAATCCGATTTCACCCGGTCGAAATTGCCTTGTCCATGTTACTGAAGATCGCCTTGATATATGTATTGGGCCCAGCTGCCGGCGCTGTGGTGCTCTTTGAAATCCTGCTTAATGGCACTGCGATGTTCAACCACGCCAACCTTGCGCTACCAAAATGGCTTGACCACGCTTTGAGACGCGTACTCGTCACGCCAGATATGCACCGGGTTCACCATTCGGTGCACCGGCACGAACACGACAGCAACTACGGTTTCTCGCTTTCAATTTGGGATCGTATTTTTGGGACATATATTGCCCAACCTTCCGACGGGCACGAAGGTATGCAGGTTGGCCTCCAATGGCAGGATGAGCGCCCCAGTAGGCTAGGATGGTCGCTGGCGCTGCCGTTCTCGCGCAAATGACGTTTGACGACCTTGAGGCGCAAGCACGCGCACGCCAGTTGACAATACTGGGCGGATTTCACCCTCTACCTAAAGATGCCGCACCTGCAGGTTCGAAAACACTGCTCCTGTTAGGACCGAATGAACCCGATTTCTGGCCTGCGTTTACAATGGAACCTGAATGGCAAGATGGGAGCGCCGACCCGATGGATCGTTGGTCCGCACGTGTGATCGAAGCATGGGCAAAGGAACTCGGTGCCAAGGCATTGTTCCCATTCGGCGGCGCACCTTTTTTACCGTTTTACTCCTGGGCTACACGAACTGGTCGCATCCATGCCTCACCGATCCAGCTTTTAGTCCACGATAAAGCCGGACTTTTTGTTTCCTTTAGGGGCGCTCTGGCACTCAGCAGGCACATCGCCCTCCCCCCCTCGCCTTCCAGACCCTGCGACACCTGCGAAACGCAACCTTGCCTGAACTGTTGCCCTGTCGGGGCGATTGACACGGTCAGTTACGATGTCCCAAAGTACAAAACACACCTCAATGACCTGGCAGGCGCTGAATGCATGTCGCGCGGATGTGCGGCAAGGCGGGCCTGTCCTGTGTCACAGCGTTATGCGCGTCTCGACGCGCAATCGGCCTATCACATGCGTGTCTTTAAAGGATGATCCCATGCTCAGACTGATCCTGATGCGTCACGCAAAGTCTGATTGGGGGCAAGCTAGACTGTCAGATCATGATCGCCCCCTGAACAAGCGCGGTCAGATTTCAGCACAGGCGTTGGGAAACTGGTTACGGAGCAAGGACTATGTTCCCAACCAAGTTCTGAGCTCCTCGTCCATAAGAACCAGAGAAACAGTGCTTGGATTGGGCCTGGCTCCGCAAACGGATGCACAATTCATTGCAGCGCTTTATCATGCAGGCCCACAAGTCATGCTGGACATACTAAACGGCGCAACGTCGCCCTGCGTTCTGATGGTCGGCCACAATCCAGGCATTTGCGAAATGGCACGCCTGATTGTCACGGCACCTTCACAGCATCTTCGGTTTTCGGACTACCCTACAGGTGCCACGCTGATCTGCGACTTTGACGCAACCGACTGGCAAGCTGTTGACTGGCGTCAGGGGGCATGCGCTGATTTCATCATCCCGCGCGAATTGATCCCCGGATAAACGAAAAAGGCCGCCCCTCATGGGACGGCATTTTCCTGTTTCACGCACTCTGTTCAGTGGCCAAGGATCTGGCTCAGGAACAGTTGTGTCCGCGGGCTTTGCGGGTTGTTAAAGAATGCTTCAGGCTCGTTTTGTTCAACAATCTGACCCGCATCCATGAAGATAACCCGGTTCGCAACCTGACGGGCAAAACCCATCTCGTGGGTCACGCACAGCATGGTCATACCTTCTTCGGCAAGCTCGATCATCGTATCGAGAACTTCCTTGATCATTTCCGGATCGAGCGCAGAGGTCGGTTCATCAAACAGCATGATCCGTGGGCGCATACACAAGCTGCGCGCGATCGCCACACGTTGCTGTTGCCCCCCGGAGAGTTGACCGGGGTACTTGCCCGCCTGATCCGGAATCTTCACCTTTTCCAAGAAATGCATCGCCGTTTCTTCGGCTTCTTTCTTGGGTGTTTTGCGCACCCAGATCGGCGCAAGCGTGCAGTTCTCCAGAATGGTCAAATGCGGGAAAAGGTTGAAGTGCTGAAAGCACATTCCCACTTCCGAGCGGATCTTGTCGATGTTCTTCAGATCCGACGACAAAAGCGTACCATCCACCTCGATGGAGCCTTGCTGATGCTCTTCCAACGCGTTGATACAGCGGATAAGCGTCGATTTTCCCGACCCCGACGGGCCGCAGATGACGATGCGTTCGCCCCGGTTCACCGTTAGATCAATGTCGCGCAGGACGTGAAATGTCCCATACCACTTGTTCATCTTGGCAATTGTGATCGCGATCTCGTCCGAGATCTTCATTTGAGTTGCTTCAGCCATTGTCAGGCCTTTCCTAAATGTGTCCCAGTCGCTTTGCAGCGCAGGAATGCGTTAACGGTGGTCGGTCGCGAGGCGACGTTCGAGCCATTGAGAATATTGCGAGATGCCATAGCACGTGACGAAGAACAGCAATGACGCGAAACCCAAAAGTTCCCAGTAGACGCCATTCCATTCTTGCGAGGCGAGGATCGGCCCCCGGATCATACCCAGGACGTCAAACATCGAGATCACCGATACAAGCGTGGTATCCTTGAAGAGCCCGACGGCAATATTAACAATGCCGGGAATGGAGATCTTGAGCGCCTGCGGCAGGATGATCAGCCGTGTGGCCTGCGCGTAATCCAGGCCAAGACTATCTGCACCTTCGTATTGTCCCTTTGGCAACGCTGCGAGCCCACCGCGGATCACCTCTGCAATATAGGCCGCAGAAAACATGGTAATCATGATCACCACACGCAGGAACAAGTCGACCTGCGAGTCTGGCGGAAAGAAATACGCGAGCATCACAGAAGCCACAAAAAGCAAGGTTATCAGAGGCACACCGCGGATAAATTCGATGAAGACGACGCAAATCCACTTGATCAAAGGCATGCTGGACTGACGCCCCAGCGCCAGTGCGATCCCCAGCGGGACGGACAAAGACACGCAGGTGACGCCCAGCATCATGTTCAACATGAAGCCGCCAAGATCCCGGCTTGGCACAGCTTCCAGCGCCGCGTTGGCATTGGCTGCGTCACTGATCAGCAAGCCACCCAGTTTCCAGACGATGACTGCTGCGACAATGCCTCCGAAGAAACCAGCTGCAAAGCTGCGCGCAACCAAACGCTGGTAGACCACCGCCCCCGCAACGACGCCGATCAATGCCAGTATTGGCACAAATATCGTGCCCCCCCAGATCAGATAGTACGCAATGAACGGGTAAAGCCCCGTGAAGATCAGCAGCTTGCGGGGCAGATCAAAGAAGAGGACCGGTGCCACAGCGACGAACAGACACACGAATGCAAGAGCAGGACGCCAGTAGAGGTCCGACGGATATTTAAAACCAAATATCAGCTGGTTCCAGCGCTCAGTCAGAACCGAGAAGCAGGCCCCCGTCGCGCCGTCCAGTATTTCGCGGCATTCACTCAGACTCGATGTGGTCCAAACCCCGTTCAAAAGCCACGGCAAAACGCCCGACAAGATCAGATAGATGAAATAGAGCGCGATGATACTGAGAATACTGTTTGGGATCGTTGCAAACAGGTTCTCCCGTATCCACTTGACGGGCCCAGAAGCCGCATAGGGAGGCTCACGCTCTGGAAGCGTTTCGGTCCGCACATAGGATACGGAGTGTTGTTGAGTGTCAGACATGGTTCAACGCTCCTGCAAAGCTACGGATTTATTGTAGATGTTCATCACGGTCGAAATGGAGAGCGAGATGGTGAGATAGAACAGCATCAGCAACAGGACACATTCGATTGCCCGGCCTGTCTGGTTCAGGGTAATGCCTCCCAACGTTCCGGTGATGTCCATATAGCCCACGGCAATAGCGAGCGACGAGTTCTTGGTGATGTTCAGGTACTGCGAAATAAGCGGTGGAATGATGACGCGCAAAGCTTGCGGAAGCACAACAAGGTTCATGACCCGCCCCGGCCGCAAACCTAGCGCAGAAGCGGCTTCGGTTTGTCCTTTGGACACAGCCTGAATGCCGGCGCGCACATTTTCTGCAATGAAGGCGCCTGTGTAGATCGACAGTGCAAACCAAAGCGCGATGAGCGGTGCACCGACTTTGATACCACCTCTGAAGTTGAACCCTTGCAATGCAGGAACATCCAAACCAATCGGCTGCCCCATGACGAAGAACACCAGGATCGTTGGTACCAGCAGGATCGCAAGGCTTGGCCAGCCAGTCGGCAACAACTTTCCCGTCGCGTAAAGCAGTTTGGTCGCATACCGGCGGTATGCAAAGACACCAACGATGGATGCGATGAACGTGGCCACAACAACCATGGAGCCTGGGCCCCACACCGGTGCTGGCAAGTAAATGCCGCGGTTGGTGAACGCAAAGAGGTCCAAGACCATCGTGCTGCTCGGTGTGTCGCCCCGGAATGCGTTGGGTGGCGGCAACACTGCCGTCATGACTGTGTAAATGATGATGATCCAGATCAGGACCGGGATGTTGCGAAAAATCTCGACGTAAACGGACATCAGTTTGCTGACCAACCAGTTGCTGGACAAGCGCAGCACACCGGCGATTACTCCGAAAATCGTCGCCATCACGCAGGCAAGAAAGGCAACAAGGAGTGTGTTGAGAACACCAACCATCGCAGCACGCGCATGGGTTTGCTGGTTGTCATATTCGATCAACCGCTGGTCGATGTCATAGCCAGCCGGGTCAGCCAGAAATCCGTACGAGATGTTCAGGCCTTGTGCTGCCAAATTGACCAAAACGTTGTTTACCAAATAGGCAATGGCCACGATGAGCGTCAGCAGCGCGATCGCTTGGAATGTCAGTGACCTGTAGCGCGTATCGTTTATCAGCATGGAGAGCCGAAACGACTCCTGCGGCGGGTCCGTCATTGTGGTCATGATAGTGTTCCCCGTAGATCCAGCGGTTTTTTTGCGGGCGCTTTATGTGCCTCTGGTTGCCGGAATTTAATTTTGGTCGTGCAATGTAGAAAGGGCGCAGAGATTAACCTGCGCCCTTCTATGTGTCTCTTTACCGGAACGGTGGCGAGTAGATCAGACCGCCGTTTGTCCACTGAGCGTTCAGCCCGCGCGCCAGCGCGATTGGTGTCTCTTCACCGATGTTCTTGGCAAAGATCTCGCCGTAGTTGCCTTCCGACGCGATTGCTTTCAATGCCCAATCGGCATCAAGACCCATCATTTCGCCCAAAGTGCCCTCGGAACCGAGCAGACGCTTGACTTCGGGGTTACCCGAGCTTGTCGCCATTTCTGTGACGTTCGCAGATGTAACTCCCAGCTCTTCGGCTGTAATCAGCGCGTTCAGAGTCCAACGGATCACATCACCCCATTCGTCGTCACCGTGACGGACCAGAGGGCCCAGTGGCTCTTTGGAGATAATTTCGGGCAGCAGTGTATGCTCACCGGGGTTTTCAAAAGTCGCACGTGTCGCAGCAAGACCGGACGCGTCGGTTGTGTACGTGTCGCAAGCACCTGCAAGATACTGCTGCTGACCTTCCGCGTTCGTTTCGATTGGCACGGGATCATAGCTGATGTTATTCGCACGGAAGAAATCCGCCAGGTTCAGCTCTGTTGTTGTACCGGTTTGAACGCACACAGTTGCGCCATCCAGTTCTTTGGCCGACGTAACACCAAGAGCTTTTGGTACCAAGAATCCTTGACCATCGTAGTAGTTGACGCCGATGAACGTGAATTTCAGGTCGACATCACGAGAGAACGTCCATGTTGTGTTACGCGCAAGCAGGTCAATCTCGCCTGAAGCGAGCGCAGTAAAGCGTGTCTTGCCCGTTGTTGGAACGAATTCCACAGCAGAAGGGTCACCGAGAACCGCAGCAGCAACAGCGCGGCACACGGCCACATCGAAGCCCTTCCACTCGCCGTTGGCGTCAGGCGCTGCGAAACCAACCAGACCCGTTGTGACACCGCAGTTCAGTGTACCGCGCGCCTTCACGTCGTCCAGAGTACCGGCAGCAGCCGCACCGGCCGAAAGGCCAGTGATCGTCAGCGCACCGAAAAGTACTGATTTTTTCATTTTTTTACCTCTTCCTGATTTTCCGCCATTTTTTTAAGCGGTCCGACCGGCCTGTTTTACCGGCACCTTGGGCGAAGCGCCAAATGCGCTCCGAATGGGGCATATACTGTTAGGAATAAGGCGTTGAGGTCAAGGGTCGCTTTGGCAAAAACGACGGGCCACAAGCTGCCCTAACGTCAACCGGGCGCAGGCGCATAATATTTAGCCACCAGACAGATCAAACACCTGCTTTGCATGGAAAAAAGCACGCTCTTTAATTTTTGCGGCCGCCTCAGCATCGTCATCCTGGCCCCATTCTTCCGCTTGCCAGATCTCGTCTAAACGGGAAATGTCCCAAAGTGCTTTGGGTGATTTCAGATCATGGGTCGCCGCAAGCCCGAGAATCAGTGAGCCAGACAAGCTTACGAGGTCGTGAAAACCAGCAAGCTGAAATGCAGACATTTCATGCACTTGGTGCGAAAGCACCGCCAAAGCGTCAGGCTCCTGAGGCACATGCATCACCCCGGATCGGGCGTTTAGCCGCGCGCCCAAAGTGGTCTCTGCCCAGTCCAGCACTGGATCCCATTGCTCTGCTTGACGCGTCACCAGCACCTTCGGATGTTCGGCCCGGTAACACAAAAGATCACTGTCACCATATGCCGCAAGCATCTCTGCCACTTCGGTGTGTTGCTGTGCAACTTTGTCGATCGCTGCATTGGCGCTGCGGGTGAACGGCATGGATAATGGATCAACTTTTTCTTCCTGCGCATCCCATTCGTCCGCAATTGCCTGCGCAAAAGCCTCTGTTGGAACCACCAAAGGTCGTTTCGCTGGCGTTTTTACCCGACGCGCATCCAGCGCAACCGCGAACCCATCATCCTCTTGGCAGAAAGAGACTTCTTTCCAGAACCGTTTTGCCTTCCATTCACTCATTGCGCAGTCCCCAATGATCTGACAGCACGCCCGGAAGTTGCCAAAAATCGTCCAATACGTGTTTTGCGCACGTCAAGGCAGATACTGGATGGTACCCCCACGAGACGCCAATGCCCGCGACCCCGGCCGATTCCGCCATTTCCATATCGTAGCTGGTATCTCCGATCATCACCGTTTGCGCCGCACGCACACCGGTATCCTGCATCGCTTGCAGGATCATCGACGGATGCGGTTTGGAGGGGTGGAAGTCTGCGACTTGCTGCGTCACAAAGAATGCATCAAGCTCGTGTGCCTCGATGAGCTTGTCGAGTCCCCGACGTGATTTCCCTGTCGCCACCCCTAACAGAACATCTGGTATCGCGTGCAGTTTTTCCAGTATCGCCCGCGCGCCAGGATAAAGCGGGCTGGACTGCGCAGCGCCTACTTCGGCGCGCATTGCGACGTAGGCGGACTTGTATCCCTCCACCAGCCGCTCCAAAACGTCAGGCGCACCGTCCGGCAAAAGTCGCGCCATTGCCACCGGCAACGACAAGCCTACAATGCTCAGCGTTGCTTTCCGCGTTGGTGGTTCGAGCCCTTCTTTCGCAAAAGACCGGGTCATTGCGCCCAGGATGTCACCCTGACTGTCGACCAACGTTCCATCGACATCAAACAGTACCAATCGTAATTCATCGGCCATTACAGCGCCTCAAACGGGTCTTCTGCCGCAAGATCCGCGCTCCAGCCAAAAGTCTCCCAGCTTTGCGCCATATGATCCGGCAGGTCGGCCGTGACCGTGATGGGCTTGCGCGTCTCAGGATGTTCAAAGCGCATCATCCGCGCATGCAGATGCAGTTTTTTCGAGATGATACCCCCCAACTGCGCGCCCCAGCCGTCACCCATATTTTCTTGCCCGGAGCCACCGTATTTGCCGTCACCGATAATCGGGTGGCCAATTTCCGCCATATGGGCACGCAACTGATGCGTGCGCCCGGTAATTGGTTCCATCGCGACCCATGCCGCCCGTGATCCGACACGGTAGAGCGTGGCGTAAAGAGTATGCGCGCGTTTTGCACCTGGCGTGTCATCAACCTCGCGCGGATGCAGCGCGATCATCTTTTCGCCCTCGCCTTTGTTCCCGCGTCCAGCCGCCTTGACCAGCGCATAGCGTATTTCGCCCAGGTAAGGTGTCGGCACACCGGCCACCAGTGCCCAGTAAATTTTGCGCGTCTCCTTGTGCCGCATCGACGCGGTCAACGCCTTTGCCGCAAGTCGTGTGCGGGCCAACAGCAAAACCCCCGAGGTGTCCTTGTCGAGCCGGTGCACAAGGCGCGGTTTCTCGTCCGCGTCAAAACGCAATGCTTCCGCAAGACCATCCACGTGACGTGTCTGTCCGGATCCGCCCTGCGTGGCCAGTCCAGCGGGTTTGTCTAACGCGATCACATGATCGTCACGGTAAATCACGCAATCGCGGATCATTCGCGCGTCCTTGTCCGAGATCTCAGACCTTGGCGCCATCGGCGGTGCAGCACTGTCTGGCAGCGGTGGCACACGCACATTCTGACCCACAGTCAGTCGGGTGGACGCCTTGACCCGCCCCCCATCAACACGAATTTCGCCCTTGCGGCACAATTTTTCCAACCGCCCCTGGCTGATATGCGGGAATTGCCGCTTAAACCAGCGATCCAACCGCTGATCTGTATCATCAGGCGCTACCGTAACCATTTGAACCCGGCTCATGTCAGTACCACCCGCGTCATCCAAAGACCTGCCATCAATCCAAATACCGAAAGTGCGACTGACAAAGCCACATAGAACGCCGCATGCACCAAAGCGCCCCGTTCAATCAACGTGACAGTTTCCAGCGAGAAGGCGGAAAATGTTGTGAACCCGCCCAACAAGCCGGTCATTACAAAAGGGCTGAGATGCGTAAGCCCACGTTGCGCAGCCATCACAACGAAGACCCCCATGAGGAACGAGCCGAGCACGTTCGCGCTGAGGATCGCCACAGGAAATTGTGTCGGTCCACCCAGGAAACGGTAAAGGCCAACGCCCAGCAGATGGCGCAGAGACGCGCCAATGGCTCCACCAACCGCGACGAGAACAAGAGACTGTGTCATGCGCGGTCTCTCCCTTGTCTCAAGTCCATTGTCAAGTTTCGCGCTTGGACCGCAGGCGTTCAAAGTAATCCAGTCGTTTTTTCAGATCACGTTCAAACCCACGCTCGACGGGTTGATAGAGTGACAGGCGTGGGTGACCCTCCGGAAAATAGTTCTGGCCGGAAAATCCGTCTTCGGCATCATGATCATAGGCGTATCCATCGCCGTATCCTTGATCTTTCATCATAGAGGTTGGCGCGTTAAGGATATGTTTGGGGGGGGGTGCCGATCCGGATTTTTTGGCGGCAGCGCGTGCGCCTTTGTAGGCCACGTATCCCGCATTCGATTTGGGTGCGAGCGCAAGGTAGGCCACAGCCTGCGCTAGGGCTAACTCCCCCTCCGGGCTCCCAAGCCGTTCATACGTTTCCCAGCTTTGCAAGCAGATGGACTGCGCCTGCGGGTCTGCCAGACCGATGTCTTCTACGGCCATCCGTGTAAGTCGCCGCGCCAGAAAACGCGGATCTTCACCCCCTTCAAGCATGCGTGCAAACCAGTAGAGTGCTGCATCCGGGTCAGAACCGCGCACCGATTTATGCAGAGCCGAAATCAGGTTGTAATGCGCATCCCCGCTTTTGTCATACTGCGCAGCGCGTCGCATGAGGCGCGCGCCAAGCGCGGTTGTGTCCAGCTTGCCCTCTACAGGCCATGCCGCGATCTGCTCAATCAGGTTCAACAGCGCCCGACCGTCACCGTCAGCCATGTCCAACAATGCTGTGCGGGCGGCGTCCTCAAGCGGCAACGTCATATCAAGAGCCTCTTCCGCGCGTTGTGCCAGTCGTTCAAGGTCCGCTTGATCCAACCGCTCCAGCACCAACACTTGCGCACGGCTCAATACAGCTGCATTCAGCTCAAAGGACGGATTCTCGGTCGTGGCACCGACCAGCAGAATGGTGCCATCTTCCATATGCGGTAGAAATCCGTCCTGTTGCGCCTTGTTAAAACGGTGGATTTCATCGACGAAAAGTAATGTCCCCTTACCGTTCTGTCGTCGGATTTTGGCAGCGTCAAACACCTTTCGCAGATCCGGTACGCCAGTAAAGATTGCCGAGATTTGCACAAAATGCAGCTCTGTTTCATCAGCCAACAACCGCGCGATCGTTGTCTTGCCCACACCCGGTGGCCCCCAAAAAATCAAGGAGCCAAGCGCGCTTGCACCAAGCATCACAGTCAGTGGCGAATCCGGGCCCAAGATTTGCGACTGCCCAATGACATCGGCGATTTTCCGAGGGCGTAGCCGATCCGCGAGCGGGCGAGGCGCTTCAATGGACGGTTCTGCCCCAAAAAGATCCTGCATTGTCGCTACACCCTGCCCCACGCGTCAGCGCGTATGCCACATCCATTCAAAACACGATGTGACGTCTGTATCGAAACAGGTGATCTCATTTTCTGTGACGCCTCGACTGGACCCGCTGAGGGTCAACTCATGCTCTCGTCCGCAGGTTACAGATGCGGCGGGCATAAAAAAAGCCCCTGTCCTGTTTGGATCAGAGGCTTCTCTTGGTTCAAAGGCAGATCGACTTATTCGTCGACGGCCACATCATCTTCGACCAGGCGCGCTTTGTCAGCAGCACCTTTGGCGTCACGGTCACGGTCCACAAATTCGATGATCGCCATGGGCGCCATATCACCGTAACGGAAGCCCGCTTTCAGAACGCGGACGTATCCACCCTGGCGATCCTTGTAGCGCGGGCCCAAAACGTCAAAGAGTTTCGCGACATACTGGTCTTGCTTGAGTTTGCTTGCCGCCTGACGGCGCGCATGCAAATCGCCACGTTTCGCCAACGTGATCATCTTTTCGATGATCGGACGCAATTCTTTTGCCTTCGGCAACGTTGTCTTGATCTGTTCATGCTCGATGAGCGAGCCTGCCATATTCGCCCAGAGCGCCTTGCGGTGCTCATGTGTGCGGTTCAGGCGGCGGTATCCACGTGCGTGACGCATTTCAGTTCTCCAATCATGTGCCCTCTACGGGCGTTTTTGCTTTGTCTGACCGGGTGATGCGTGTCACCCGGTTCTCCTTGGGGCCGTTTCGGCCCATATCATCCCCGCATCCGCGCGGGCATCTTCCGAAGACGCTTAAAACGCGTCTTCGAATTTCTTGGCCAGATCTTCGATGTTGTCTGGCGGCCAGTCTTCTACGTCCATCCCGAGGTGCAAGCCCATGCCGGACAGAACTTCCTTGATCTCGTTGAGCGACTTGC